>JAQYLT010000052.1 GCA_028719885.1 Bacillota bacterium | reverse complement strand
CCATAATGCCCTCCTGCGTTATCGTTATAGAGTACACCCGTATAGGCTGTTCTCATTATAACTCAGATTAGGCTAACTGTATATAAGAATGTAAAAATCATTGAAAATAAAGGATTTTGGAGTACAGATAACAGCCTACTTTGCATTCATCGTAACCACCATTTTGATACAAGGAAACGATTGCACCCCCTTTTGCACCCCCTCCATCCGGGCATTGGATCATGCTACTCTTCATTTTTGGAAAAGATGCAGAGCAGTCTTTTTGTTCACAAAAAAAGAGATATTACAACGCTGGGGATGCAATATCTCTTTTCTCTTATTATAAGTCACTTGTCAAGCATCAAACAGGAAAATGCTTCCATCTATGTATGTGCTAATGCAACTCACCTGTCCAAATTCCGTGCAATGGTTTCGATTACCTCGTCCATCACAATGGGCTTTGACAAGTGCCCATTCATTCCTGCATCCAAAGACGCCTGCACATCCTCGGCAAAGGCGTTGGCTGTCATGGCGATGATCGGGATGACAACGGCATCCGGACGATTTTGTATACTTCGGATGGCTTTTGTTGCTTCATAACCATTCATCTTCGGCATCATAACATCCATAAGAATGATATCAAATGTACCTTGTAGATTTTCAGCAAAGCATCTGACTGCTTCTTCACCATCGACAGCCCTGGTAATATGCATTCCCTGTTCTTCCAGCTGAACAATTGCTATCTCTGCATTCAGGTCATTGTCTTCGGCCAAGAGAACCTTCAACCCATGTAAGTCCACTTTGCCAACAGCAAAATCGGTCTTCTTTCCTTCACAGGAATCCGCGATCTCCATAGGCAGCTCAACCGTAAAGGTTGAACCAACGCCCTTCTTGCTCTCCACGCTAATCGTTCCACCCATCAGGTCTACATACCGCTTTGTGATGGCCATACCTAAACCGGTACCCTTATACTGCGTCCGTGCACCATGCTCCTCCTGAGAAAACTCGTCAAAGATGTAATCAACAAATTCTTCAGACATACCAATACCGGTGTCGGAAATCCGATATCGCACCCGGATGAAGTGCTCATCTTCTCCGGGATGGTAACTGACCGCATAGATGACGGTGCCCCCATCGTTTGTAAACTTCACAGCATTGCCAAGAATGTTTACAAGCACCTCACGAACCCGAACGGCATCGGTCAGTACATAGCGCATTTGCGGCTGCCCCAATTCGGTTTGGAAGGTGATATCACGATTGGACAGGTAGCCGTACATGATGGTAAGCACAGATTCCGATACTTCAGCAATATCAACCGGTGTGGGTGTGTATTGAACCTTACCACTTTCGATCCGGCTGATATCCAGCACATCATTGATCAGCGCAAGCAAATGCTCAGAGCTGTCACTGATCTTATCCAGACAGGCTTTGACCTCGGGCTTGGGATTCTGCTTCAGCGCAATGTTGGTAAAGCCGATGATGGCGTTCATGGGTGTCCGGATGTCGTGGGACATATTGCTCAGGAAGATGCTTTTTGCGGCGTTGGCGTTTTCCGCGGTATGGACGGCATCCGCAAGCTTCTGATTGATCTTCTTGTCCTTGGTGCGGTCGGATAAATCCAGAATGTATTTCGCCTCTCCCTGTATATCCGTACAGAACGCGGCTACCCGGAACCACAGCTCTTCGCCGGTTATTTGATGAATATATTCCCGATCCCACAGACGCTGTTCGCCGGGCAGAATATCGGACAACTGATCCAGAATGTGCTCCGATTCATTTGTCTGGAGCAGATGTTCGATCTCGTGGATGTCGTAGAAGACCTGCTGCTCCGAAATACCCACCAGCTTCTCAATGTTGGGGCTTACATATTCCACACGGAGATCCTTCGCGTCCACCATCAGGAAAACATCATCCACATTGACGGACAGCTTGGAGAACAGCTCGTCACGGGCAAGCAGCGCTTTATCTTTCTGCTTCAGCTTCTGCCGGTTTTGTATAATCACCAGCAGCAGAAGCATAACAGCCATAGCAATGGTAATTGCCGAGACCACGGTTATCGTGGTGGTCTGAAGCTCGTTCATACTGGAGTTGACCACATCGGCCGGCACAATACCCACAACAGTCCAGTTTTGAAAATTGGCGGACTCATACACCAGATAATTGGAGACGCCGTTGATTTTGAACAGCAGCGAACCGGAATTGCCGGACAGGAAATCCTGCTGTAAGGCAGTGATCTGATCGTCGGTCAGACTTTTCGATTCCTCCAGCAGAACAAAGAGATTGTGGACGCTGTCCATAGCCTCGCTGCTGTTGTCCACGGCAATGCGTCCGTCGGGCAGAACCGCATAGGTGCTGGCTTGACCGTTAAAAGCTGAGATCTTCAATGCCTCCACTATATCCGAATTGTTATAGGTAATGGCGATGGCCTCGTAATCAAAGCCCCGGAAGCTGCCCCGCTCGGTGGGAATGGCAAACACCATAATCTCCGGCTTGTCCGGGACAACGGAGTTGACGACGATGGGCTGATCATCCAGTATCAGGTTGGGAAGCTGCTCCCGCAGATCCAGATAACCCCTGCCCTCTGACAGCGTGATGTATTTGCCGTCCCGGGAGATGAAATAGAAGTTGGTGAAATGGCTTTCCTCACGGGCCTGGTTCACATAGGCGACAATTTCCTCGTCGCTCTGCGTTTTTTCAATATAGGGCGCCCACATCCGCATCCGGCTCCAGTTGACGGAAACCAGATTATATAATTGCTGGTTTGCTTGATGAAAAATCTCCGTCAGGTGGGCGGTGCTCTCGTCAAAAATTGTCTGCGCCACAAAGTTAAAGTAGGCAGAACCCGCCCGGATTACCCCTGCTACCAATACAAGCACCAGCAGCAAAGCGATCCAACGTTTTTTCACGGCACAGCCCTCCTTTCGAAATTATTCTGGTTTCTTATTTACCCTGAAGAATGGTCACATACTCCGACGGAGCCAGGAACTGCCCGGTCTTCTCCAGCGCCTCCTGCATACATTCCTGACTGGAGAAATCACTTACCAGATAGGCCTCGCGCTTCGCCTTCAGATCCTCGGGCATAGGACAGTTGCAGAAGGTCTCGTGCTCTAGGAAGGTGTCCGCACCCACCAGCAGCAGGGTGTAGGTGCAGTTTTTGTCCAGAGGCTGACCGTTCACGGTCACTTCCTCCAGACGGAACTTGCCTCGCTCATACTCGGTAACGGTGTACTCCATACCGCTGGTGACGGGCATCAGATTGCGGTGCTGGATGGGGTTGGAGCCGTCCTCCTTCACATTCACCAGCCAGTCCATGAACCGCCAGACTTCCTCGCCGGTGTATTCCCCCTGATAGATGGAGTTCCGGGCGGTCAGCACCCACTTGGCCTGCTGCAGGGTGTAGTCCCCGGCGTAGATGGAGGTGCTGACCGTGGGGGAATAGCCGATGGCCAGGTCCACCTCCATGGAGGAGCGGATGGTGTTCATCAGGGAGGAGGCCGCGGCGCTGCCGTGCTCAGTAAATTCATTGGAATAGGCGGTCTTCTGGGTGAACATCACTTCCACAGCGTCCGGATCGGCATAGTGGGTGATCTGCTGGTTGAAGGCGTCGTAAGCGGCCTTGGCGTCATACTCGCCGGTCATCATCTTGTGACCTACGTCCTGAGAGATGCCGAACACCTCGGTGGAGGCCAGACGCATATACAGGTGGTTGCTGTTGATGCAGTCCTGCACATACCGCAGGGAGTCGGTGGGGGTGATGTTCACTTCCTTGTTGTAGGACAGTACCGAGGTGCCGGCGGCAACGTGCTTCTGGCCTTCCTCGCTGAACATAGCCATCAGAACCTCCATCACAGCTTCCCGCTTGGCTTCATCCTCCTCCACCTGCTTGGAGACGGCAACCTGACACATAGGATAGGTCAGCAGCCAGTTGTCCTCGCTGGTCTGCCCAAAATAGGGCAGAATCACACTGTTCATACCCCTCTCCACCGTAATGTTGTCCGCCAGAGCCGCTGTGTTGCGGATCATAGCGGTCATTCCCTGATAATACGGTTCCATTGTAACGGAAAACGTCAGCTCCTCATCGCCGGGCTGGAAGCGGACATCCTTCAGAAACTGCTCGTACTTTTCAAAGACCTTGGGCCAGACGGTGTCGTCCAAACCAACCTGGTTATCCTCTGTTTCACTTTCGTATTCCATACGCCACCGGGTGCCTTCCAGACTCATCAACTCAGGAATGGCGCAGCCCTGCATAGTCTCCAGACAGGAATAGTCATAAATCCAGTCGGTCTGGAAGCCCTTGATGCCAACGGCTTCGAAGGCATCGATAGCTGCTACGAACTCGGAATAATTGGTGGGCAGGGGGATGTTATACTGGTCGAACAAATCCTTGTTGGCCATAATGCTGTCCACCTCGGCGCACATAGGCAGCCAACGGATGGCGCCGCTGCTTTCCCGATTGACCTCCAGATAGCTGGAGTAGAAGGTGCCGGCTACTTCGGATTTGCTCAGATCCATCAGATACTCAGTCAGGGGTGCCGCGTCGTTCAGGGAGAACCGGCGGCAGGTGATGATATCCGGCATAGCCTCTCCGCGTGCCATCAGATCCTTGTAGTATTCCATGGTGTTGAAGCTCTGGATAAAGGTGAAGTTAATCTCAGGGAACTTCTCCTCCAGCCAGGGGGTCAGTTCCTTAAACATGGATCTGTCCCACGCGTACAGGCTGATGGAAATTCTATCGTCCTTTTTCTGACCGGTACAGCCGGCAAAAAGAGCTGCTGCCATAACAACAACAAGCAATAAAGCGACAAATCTTTTCATTTTATTTCTCCTTCTACGTTGGTTCTTTTTATTCAGAGCCACAGCAACTGCAAATCAGCCTGCTGACGACTCAAAATGCTGTATACAGGATGCAGTCGTCATTGGAATTTTGCCAAACTTCTCAGCAGGCGGGCGGAATTTGTGGGCTTTACAAGGAAATCATCCATCCCGATTACAGCCGCCCGTTTCCGATTCTTAGCAACTGCGTTTGCCGTAAGGGCGATAATGGGAATGTTTGCCCGGATTCGGTTCGGGAGCTTTCGGATCTTTACGGTTGCCTCATAACCGTCCATCACCGGCATCTCAATATCCATCAATATAAAATGATAGTAACCCGGCTCGTTGGCTTTCACGGCGGCAACCGCTTCGCTTCCGTTGACGCCTTCCTCCACGATCAGGCCATGACCCACGAGAACTTCCCGCATAATCTCACGATTCAGCGCGTTGTCATCCACAAGGAGCACCCGCTTGCCCTTTAATGCCTGGATGTCCTCCGGATTCTCTGCCTCCGGCTCGTCGTCCAGCGGTTCTCCAAGGGCGTAGGCGATGGTGGATTCCATACTGGTCAGAACCAACTGAATCTTCTGCAGATATTCCTCCGCTTTGGAGCCGTGTCTGCCGCCCAGCTCGGTATATCCCACCGCGCTGTTCAGTTCTGTACGCAAATCCTGCAAGGATCTTTTGTGGAATTCCGCAGCTTTTCTTGCCGCTTCCAGCTCCTTTTCCAGCAGATCTATTTTTTTAAGGAGCCGCTCATAATTTGCCTGTGAGCTTCGGACTTTGCCGTCCGGATATTGCAGATCAAAGGTGATTGTGACACCCAGTACATCCAGGCATTTCTGGAATTCTTCAAAAGTCATACTCTCCCGGGCAAGCTTTCTATATAAAGAAGATGGTAACATTCCCATTCTCTTAGCAAGCTCCGCTTTTGTGGTTCCCAGCTCAGAACAAACGATATTGATTGTCTCTGCTGTCTTCATATAGATGCCCTCCCTTCCAAGCATATATTAATAAGCGCATTTTTTGACATTATAGCATATTCGACATATTATTACAAGGGCTATTGCACTACATTTCAAATTTCAGTTTGGTGTAGTCGGTATCTCTCTGCTCTTTGAGGTCGGCGTATTCCTGCTTCCATTTGGAGATAGAGAATGACATCACCGACATATTTCTCATTGGCCAGTATGGTTTCGATGGTACGCTTCGACCAGGTGCTTCTTCCTCTGGAAGTCAAAATTCCCTTTTCTTCCAGATACTTCTTAATCCCGCCAATACTATATCCATC
>JAQYLT010000051.1 GCA_028719885.1 Bacillota bacterium | reverse complement strand
TATTTCGCCGTTTCGTAGGGCGGGTGGCTTGCCCCCGCCGAAAGGGTCCGATTCGCGCAAGGTTTCGTTGAATGGTACAGGGTGGAAACCGTAAAGTTGCGGCGGGGGCAAGCCCCCGCCCTACGAAGCGAACGTAGGTTTTTTCCATTCATCCTACCGCTCAGATGTCGATGGCTGGTCGGCAGCGGCATGACATAAGCCCTCATATCTTATATCTCATATCTTGTATCTTATATCTTAAAAAGGGGTGTATTCTTTGAAACTGTTAGTTGTCGGCGGCGGCGGCCGGGAGCACGCCATCATCAAAAAACTGAAAGAAAACAAATCCGTTGAGGAAATCTATGCCCTGCCCGGCAACGGCGGCATCGCGGCAGATGCCACCTGCGTGGGCATCAGTGCCACGGATATTCCCGGAATCGTAAATTTTGCCAAGGAAAACCACATCGACTACGCCGTGGTGGCGCCGGACGATCCCCTGGTGTTGGGCGCGGTGGATGCCCTGAATGAAATCGGCATTCCCTGCTTTGGCCCCAGAGCCAACGCCGCCATCATCGAAGGCAGCAAGGTCTTCTCCAAAAATCTCATGAAGAAGTACGGCATCCCCACCGCCGCCTATGAGGTCTTCGACAACATGGACGCAGCCCTCAAGTATCTGGAGGATGCTCCCATCCCCACCGTCATCAAGGCCGACGGTCTGGCGCTGGGCAAGGGCGTGATCATCGCGAATACCCGCCAGGAGGCCATGGACGCGGTGAGGTCCATGATGGCCGATAAGATTTTCGGCAAGAGCGGCGAGCACATCGTCATTGAGGAATTCCTCGAAGGCCCGGAGGTCTCCGTGCTGGCCTTTACCGATGGCAAAACCGTGAAGCCCATGGTGTCCTCCATGGACCACAAGCGGGCCGGAGACGGCGACACCGGTCTGAACACCGGCGGCATGGGCACCGTGGCCCCCAACCCCTACTACACCCCGGAAATTGCAGGGCGGTGCATGAAAGAGATCTTCCTGCCCACCATCGATGCCATGAATGCCGAGGGCCGCAGCTTTACCGGCTGCCTGTACTTCGGCCTGATGCTCACCCCCAATGGTCCCAAGGTGATTGAATACAACTGCCGCTTCGGCGACCCGGAGACCCAGGTGGTGCTGCCCCTGCTGGAAAGCGACCTGCTCACCATCATGCAAGCTACCACGGGCGGCACTCTGGCCCAGACAGAGGTCAAGTTCGCCGACAAGCACGCCTGCTGCGTGATCTGGGCATCCCAGGGCTATCCCACCAGCTACAAAAAGGGCTTTGAGATCACAATGACACCGGAAGCCTCCGCCCACACCTACGTGGCAGGGGCCAAGCTGGAAAACGGGAAGCTCGTTACCTCCGGCGGACGGGTCACCGGCACCACCGCCGTGGCCGACACCCTGGAAGAGGCCATCTGGGAAGCCTATCGGATTTCTGACGGTGTGCAATTCCAGAACGCCTACCGCAGAAGTGACATTGGCCAGCGGGCATTGCAGGCACTGAAATAAACCTGTTTGGAGGAATATACATATGGTTTACCGTGTATTTGTTGAGAAAAAGCCGGGCCTGGCTCCGGAGGCGGCGGGTCTGCTCTCCGACTGCCGCTCCTTTCTGGGCATTCAAAAGCTGGAAAATGTTCGGATTCTGAACCGCTATGATGTGGAGGGCATTGACGAGAAGCTCTTCAACTACGCCCGCACCACCGTCTTTTCCGAGCCCCAGCTGGACAATGTGTCCGACCAGGCCGATTTGAGCGACGCCAATGTGGTGTTCGCCGTGGAGCCCCTGCCCGGCCAGTTCGACCAGCGGGCTGACTCCGCCGCCCAGTGCATCCAGCTCCAGAGCCAGGGGGAGCGGCCCACCGTCCGCAGTGCCAAGGTCTACGCCCTCTACGGCAAGCTGACCAAGAAAGACGTGGAGGCCATCAAGCACTACGTCATCAACGCCGTGGAAGCCAGAGAGGCCTCCCTGGAAAAGCCGGAAACCCTGGCCATCCAGCACGCGGCTCCCGAAACCGTGGACACGGTAAAGGGCTTTATCAAAATGACCGATGCCGCCCTGGGTAAGCTCCTGGACAAGCTGGGCCTGGCCATGGACCTGGACGATCTGAAATTCCTCCAGGCCTATTTCCGGGACGAAGAGCACCGGGACCCCACCATCACCGAGGTGCGGGTAGTGGACACCTACTGGTCCGACCACTGCCGCCACACCACCTTCTCCACCCACATCGACAAGGTCAAAATTGCCGACCCTGCCGTGAAGGCCGCCTATCAGCGGTATCTGGACGCCCGGGTGGAGGTTTACGGCAAGCAGAAAGCCGCGAAGCGCCCCCAGACCCTGATGGACATTGCCACCATCGGCGCGAAAACGCTGAAAAAGCGGGGTCAGCTGCCTGAGCTGGACGAGAGCGAGGAAATCAACGCCTGCTCCATCCACGTTCCCACCGTCATCGACGGCAAGGAAGAGGACTGGCTGCTGATGTTCAAGAATGAGACGCACAACCATCCCACGGAAATTGAGCCCTTTGGCGGTGCGGCCACCTGCATCGGCGGCTGCATCCGGGACCCCCTGTCCGGCCGTGCCTATGTGCACCAGGCTATGCGGGTCACCGGCGGCGGCGATCCCCGGGTGAGCCTGAAAGACACCATCAAGGGCAAGCTGCCCCAGCGGAAGCTGGCCACCACCGCCGCAGCGGGCTACTCCTCCTACGGCAACCAAATCGGCCTGGCCACCGGCCATGTGGCAGAGCTGTACCACGAGGGCTACATTGCCAAGCGGTTGGAGTGCGGCGCGGTGGTTGCCGCCGCTCCCACGGTGAATGTGCGCCGGGAAGTCCCCGCTCCCGGGGATGTGGTGATTCTGCTGGGCGGCCGCACCGGCCGGGACGGCATCGGCGGCGCCACCGGCTCCTCCAAGAGCCACAACATGAAGTCCCTGCAGACCATGGCCTCCGAGGTTCAAAAGGGCAACGCCCCCGAGGAACGGAAGATTCAGCGCCTGTTCCGCAACGGCGAGGTCACCCGTCTCATCAAGCGCTGCAACGACTTCGGCGCCGGCGGCGTTTCCGTGGCCATCGGCGAGCTGGCTGCCGGTCTGCGGATCGACCTGGACGCGGTACGCAAGAAATACGAGGGTCTGGACGGCACCGAGCTGGCCATCTCCGAATCCCAGGAGCGTATGGCCGTGGTGGTGGCCCCGGAGGATGCGGAAAAGTTCATTGAAGCTGCCCAGGCAGAGAACCTGGAAGCTTATCGGGTGGCCGTGGTCACCCAGGAAGAGCGGATGGTCATGCAGTGGAAGGGCAAGGAGATCGCAAACCTCAGCCGCGCCTTCCTGGATACCAACGGCGCCGTGAAGCATGCGGAGGTCACCGTTGGAAAGAAGGACCTGACCGCTCTGGATCAGAATCTGTACACCTCCCTGCGGGAGATGGCTTCCAGCCTGAAAACCGCCAGCCGCAGAGGCCTTGTGGAGCGCTTCGACGGCTCCATCGGCGCGGGCTCCGTGCTCATGCCTTTCGGCGGCAAGACCCAGACCACCCCCGCACAGGCCATGGCCGCCCTGTTCCCGGTGCTGCCCGGTCAGAAGACCAGCCAAGCCAGCGTGATGGCCTGGGGCTGCGACCCGGACCGGATGTGCATCGACCCCTACACCGGCGCCCATGACGCGGTTTACAGCTCCATGGCCAAGCTGGTGGCTGCGGGTGCGGACTACCGCAAGGCCTACCTGACCCTGCAGGAGTTCTTTGAAAAGCTCCGCAACGAGCCCGCCCGCTGGGGCAAGCCCTTTGCCGCACTGCTGGGCGCGCTGGATGCCCAGCTGGAATTGAATGCCGCCGCCATCGGCGGTAAGGATTCCATGTCCGGCTCCTTCCTGGACCTGGACGTGCCCCCCACGGTGATCTCCTTTGCCATCGCTCCCGTGGATGCCGGCAGGGTGCTCTCCCCCGAATTCAAGGGTGCTAACCATCCTGTCTACCTCTTTGCCCCCGCTGCCGACAACGCCGACGCGGTCAAGGCCAGCTGGGATGCCTTCCTGAAGCTCCATGACCAGGGCAAGGTGCTCTCCGCCTGGGCGGTGGAGAACGGCGCTGCCGAGGCCGTGATGAAGATGAGCTTCGGCAACAACATCGGCTTCCATGTGGAAAATGGCTTCAGCGACTGGTACACCCAGGGCGCCTGCTGCCTGATTGCGGAGCTCACCGAGGACATCTGGATGGACTGCGCCTCCAAGATCGGCTACACCACCGAGGCGCCGGTGATTGACCTGGGCAGCGACCGGGCCACCATTGAAGAATTGCGGGACCTGAATGAGGCCACCCTTTCTCAGGTGTACCCCACCAAGGTGACCGAGGGGGATGTGGACATTCCCGCTTTCCGGTTTGAGGCCCAGAGCCGCCCCGCCCCCGCTGTGAAAGTGGCACGGCCCAAGGTTCTGATTCCCGTGTTCCCCGGCACCAACTGCGAATACGACTCCGCCCGGGCCATGATGGATGCCGGTGCCGACGCGGAAATTGCCGTGATTCGCAACCTCACCGCCGCCGATGTCCAGCGCAGTGTGGAGGAATTCGCCAAGAAGGCCGCCCAGGCCCAGATGATCTTCCTCCCCGGCGGCTTCTCCGGCGGCGACGAGCCCGACGGCTCCGCCAAGTTTATCACCGCTTTCTTCCGCAACCCCGCCATCCGTGAGCAGGTCACTGCCCTGCTGGAAAACCGGGACGGACTGATGCTGGGCATCTGCAATGGCTTCCAGGCGCTGATTAAGCTGGGTCTGGTGCCCTACGGTGAGATCCGCGACACCGACGACACCTGCCCCACCCTGACCTACAACATCATCGGCCGCCACCAGTCCAAGGTGGTCCGCACCCGCATCTGCTCCAACAAGTCCCCCTGGCTGGCCGGTACGGAAGTCGGCACCATCTGCTCCGTGCCCATTTCCCACGGCGAGGGCCGGTTCTTTGCCAGTGAAGCGCTGATTCAGCAGCTGGCCCAGAACGGTCAGATTGCCACCCAGTACGTTGATCTGGAGGGCAAGCCCACCATGGACACCGAGTTCAACCCCAACGGCTCCCTGTTCGCCATCGAGGGCATCACCTCCCCCGACGGCCGGGTCCTGGGCAAGATGGGCCACAGCGAGCGTATCGGCAATAACCTCTACCGCAACGTTCCCGGCGAGTATGACATCAAGCTGTTTGAAAACGCTGTGAAGTATTTTAAATAAGCCTAAAAAATGCCCCTCTCCGATTTTTGGAGAGGGGCATTTGCAACCTGAGGTTGCGGTAATTTCAGAAAATGCATCCATCAGGCGGTGGAAAAGGGGATTTCCATGTGGTACAATGCCATTACAGCGCTGATAACACAGAAAAGGAGACTGACCATGAGCTTTGGAAGAAATCTACAGTATCTGCGCCGCCTCAGTGGAAACATGACCCAGGAAGCCCTGGCGGAACGGCTGAACGTGAGCCGCCAGACCATATCCAAATGGGAAATGGACGCCGCCCAGCCGGAGATGGCCAAGGCCTTGGAGCTTTGCCGGATTTTCAGCTGCAGCCTGGATAATCTGTTCCGGGAGGAGCTGGACGAATGCGACAGCGCCTATTCCAATCTGCGTGTGGAGATGGTGCCGGGGTTCCGGTATGTGCGTCATGTGGTCATCAGCCCCACACCAGAGGAAGATGCCATTGGCCGGGTATCTTCCATTGCCCGGCAGTACGGGGTGACGGAGCCCCGGGTGATTGGCTGGGATTTCCCCTGCCTCTCCCAGGAGCAGATCAATGTATACCACATGCACGGCTACGCCGCCGCCTGGATTTTGCCGGAGGGAATCAATCCCAAGGGGATGGACATTCTGGAGCAGCCCGCGCACCGCTACGCCGCCATCCACATTGAGAGACCCTTTGACAATCCTTTCGTCACCATTCCCCATGCCTACCGGACTCTGATGGACTATATGCGCCTGAACGGATTGGAGCATACGGAGCAGGATGTGATTCCCTGCTTTGAAACCAATGGGGACACCATGGATGTGTATATCGCCTGTAAGTAGATAAATTGGTGTTTGCAGGGTTCGTTGGATGGGAAATGTTTCAACGTGTGCGTAGGGAACGGATTCATCCGTTCCGAAAGGTTCATGAACCACCAGAGTATGACGAATCGTAAAATGATGATTTTTGCGTAGGGAACGCATTCATGCGTTCTGCGTCGGTAACGGTTTTATCGGGGCATGTTGAACGGAAAAATGTTGAGAAACCAGGAACCCGTTACCATCCAACGAACCATGGATATTAATTGACCTTTCGGAACGGATTCATCCGTTCCCTACGAATCACCTCGACAAACACCAATTTGTCCGTGCACTGCAAGCCGGATCACGCAAACAGCTTCTGATCCAGTCCTCTGGCTTTTACCCCATAGAACACAATGCTGCCCACCGCCAGCAGGGCGATGAGCTCGCCGATGGCGACGAAGAGGGCATTATACCAGAAGCTTGCCTCGCCGATGTAGAAGGTCAGCTCCCAGCCCACCAGGATGGCGTTGGTCACGGCGGGCAGCAGCATACCCAGCAGAGGGTAGCCCTTGAGGGTTACCTTCCGGGTGAGCCACATTCCCTCCACCGCAATCAGAGTGGCCAGGGTGCCCACCAGCCAGTCCATCGGCAGGGTGCCCGCAAAGGTCAGGTTGAACAGCAGGCAGCCCAGGGTCAGTCCGGGGATGGCAGCGGGAGTAAAGAACGCGAACACGCACAGCGCCTCACTGATGCGGACCTGAATGGCCATGGAGGTGGACTGGGGCCAGAGCAGGTACTGGGCGTAGGTCAGCGCCGCGTAGAGGGCGGCGAAGATGGCGGAATGGGTGATGAATCGGGTGTTTTTCATAATCTCGCTCCTAACAAAAAATGCGGTCACAGATTCGTGACCGCAGCAAAAGAAAATGGCCGCAAAAATGCGGCCATCTTTTTTGAACATTCCCTAGTTTTGTTTACCGACAGGATGGTCACGAACTGTCCTATTCAATTACGCAGAAGATTATACCCTCTTTTTTGAATTCTGTCAAGCAGGGAATCACAGCGTTTCAAATTTGGCGCCGCCCTTGGTATTCAGCCACCAGGTCAGCCCCAGGGCAGCAGCGGCCTGCAGCAAAGCAACAAAACCCAGGTACGCTTCCGCAGAGAGCAGGTTTCTGGTCCAGTAGCAGCCCAGCGCCGCCAGAATGGGCAGGGCAAAGCCCAGCAAAATGGAGATCATCACATTCAGGCTCTGCTTGATGGGCATGGCTTCCGAAGTCCACTGGAAGTTGGGCCGCAGCACCCCCAGCATCAGCCCGAAAGCACCGGTGAGCCAGAGAAAAGCCAGGATAAACAGGCAGCAGAGCAGGATGGTCACCGCTTCCAGCTTCAGGCAGATACCCAGCACCACTGCTGCGAACAAAGCAGCGGGCAGGTTCAGCCACAGGTGCAGCCGGAGCTTGGCCCTCAGCACCATTTTTCCGCTCACCGGCAGGGTATGGAGAATCCACAGATACTTTCCCTCCAGAGAAATCGAGGGGGTGGATACGGCGTTCAGACCCGAACACATACACACAATCACCACCACCGCCATGGGCAGCAGGGTTCCGATCCAGGGAAGCTTCTCCCCCATGCCGGTAAGCACAGCGTCCAGAACTTCCCGCTTCACCAGGGCGAAAATGGCCATCACCGGCAGAATCACAATGCCCAGTCCGCAGTTGAGCATATAGGTGGGACTGCTGGCAAAGCGCCGCAGCTCCCTGGTGAGCAGCGCAGAGGAAGCACCCTTGGACTTGATGGAAAGCTTTCCCGCCTTTTTGCTCTCGCTGTGGCTTCTGGTGGCAATGTGCAGGAAGCTTCTGGACAGCAGGAAAAAGCAGATGCCGTAAAGAATCAGGGTGATGCCGGAGAAAATCAGCATGGCTTTGCCGTCACCCGCCGCGGCCTTTCCCAGCTGATAGAACACATTGGCCCAGACCCGGATGCCCTCGCCCAGGGCTTCGGCGTTCATCAGCAGCTTTTGGAGGATGCTCATCATGTTCAGGCACACATAGTAGTAGCCGGCAAAGAGCACCAGAGAAATCACCACGATGACAAAGCTCCTGTTCTTCACCCGGGAGGCAATCAGAGCCACCACCCAGCCCAGCACGCAGGTAATCACCGTGACGAACAGGGCAATGAGGAAGATGAGCAGCACCTGGAACACCACTGCCTGCACCGACACCGTGGCGAAAATCCAGGCATAGATCAGCGCCGGAATCCACACAATGCCGCTGTACATCAGGCTCATTCCATAGACCAGAGACATGCGGGTGAGCAGGATTTGGGAGGGGGGAATGGGCATGGCCAGGAGCATTTCATTGTCCTTGGACAGATACAGCGCCGCATAGGTATTGAACACACTGCCAAAGGCGCCCATCAGCACGGAAAGAATGCCCATGAGCACAAAATACAGCCACTGCATTCCGGCACCGATCAGGCCGTCGCCCAAAAGGAAGGCCAGGCCGAAGAACATTCCGGCGAGAAACAGCATAACGGCAGTGAAGAACACAAACATGCCGATGATGCCGCCCTTTGTCCGTCTTTTGCCGGTTTTCGGATTGACAAAATAGGAGCGGAAGCACTCCTGATATTGCTTTTTGATCAGGGTTTTCAGCATGGTTATCCCTCCAGCTCCAGGAATACAGATTCCAGACTGGTGTCACCCTTGACCTCCTCCATGGTGCCGGATCGAATCAGTCTGCCGCCCTTGATGATGGCAACCTTGTGGCAGAGCTTTTCCGCCACCTCCAGCACATGAGTGGAGAAGAAAATGGCGCCGCCCCGGCTGCACACCTGGCGCATCATCTCCTTGAGAATGTGGGCGGCCTTGGGGTCCAGGCCCACAAAGGGCTCATCCATCAAAATCAGCTCCGGCTCATGGAGCCAGGCCGAGATGATGGCCAGCTTCTGCTTCATGCCGTGGGAGTAGGAGCCAATGGACTGGTTCAGATCGCCGGTGAGCTCAAAGGTCTCCGCCAGCTCCCGGATGCGCTGGCTGCGGACCTGGGCAGGGACGGCAAACACATCCCCCACAAAATTCAGGTACTGGATGCCCGTCATAAAATCGTACAGGTCCGGGTTATCGGGGATGTAGGCGATTTTCTTCTTGCAGGCAAGGGGGTCCGCCTTCATGGACACCCCGTCCACCAGAATCTCGCCGCTGTCAAACTGCATGATGCCCGCCACACTTTTCAGGGTGGTGGTTTTGCCCGCGCCATTGTGGCCGATGAAGCCATAGATTTCACCGGGCTGAATGTGGAGGGTCAGATCGTCCACGGCCTTTTTATCTCCATAGGTTTTGGTGAAATGGTTGATTCTCAGCATATGTTCTTCTCCTTTTCTAACCGTTTTCGGTTCACCGTGCCGTTACCATACACCCTCCAGCAAGTGGAAGGTCAAGTGTTTTTTGTAAAATAATGAAAAATATTTTGCAGATAGAAAAATTGGAATTTGGCGGGTTCGTCCGACGGGATATGTTCCAACGTGTGCGTAGGGAACGGATTTATCCGTTCCGAAACCCCTGATGATCACCGCGGTTCGTTAAATGGTATTTGGGGGAGCATGTGATTGGCGTTTCACCATTTATCCAACCGGTTTTGAAACAATACGCAAGCGGAATGCATAAATGCATCCCCTGCACAAAGTCTGGCGCGTTACCATTGGACGAACCTGGGTGTTTATCGGAACGGGCGGAAGGTCTAAATCCGTTCCCTACGAATCATCCCGCCAAATTTCAATTTATCTGGATGCTCCGTCACCCCGTCCTCATTGACGATTTCATTTTCCAGAATGCCGCCGTTTTTCACAATGGATTTGGCAGAGCCGATGTTATCCTTGTCGCAGGTCATCAGCACCCGATGGATGCCCATTTCCCGGCATTCCTCCAGGGCCAGCCGAATCATGGCGGTGGCATAGCCCTTTCTTCTCTCGCTGGGCCGGATGCCGTCGCCGATGTGGCCGCCGGAGAAGAGCAAATTCTCATTGAGATAATGGCGGATGTTCACCGCGCCCACAAAAATATTCCGGTCCAAATCCAGACAGAAATAGGTGGAATCCGGCACCCGGCCATCCTGCTCCTGCTTGGTTTCCAGATGTTCCAAATAGTAGTCAAAGTCCCGGTAATCGTTCCGGCGAATCGCATAGGGAGAGAAATCCTGCTCTGCGGACAGCCACTGCTCCATCATGTCATTGAGCTGCCGACGGTATTGAGGGGTGAGCTTTACCAGTGTAATGTTCATAGCATCCTCCTTTTCAAATGCTGCGGCGCATCCAATCCTCCACAATCAAATAATCCTGGGGCTGCATAAAGGGATGCTCGCTGAATTCCGAGATGCTCAGACGACAGCTGAACCTGTTTGCAAAGTCCTGCATCACCTGCCGGGACTGCAGATTGTCCTTGCCGCCGTAGAGGATGGCGGTGGGAATGTCCCAGCGGGTGATGGGATGGGCCAGCACATACTGAAAATAGTCCCAGCTCAGAATATCGATGGGCGTGTCCACCTCCCCCTCCCGTTCCAGCCGTTCCTCCGTCACATGGAACCAGGCCATCATCTGCCGGATTAAGTATGCCATGTCCACAACAGGGGACTGAAAGAGGCAGTTTTTAAAAGGATAGTCCCCGCAAACGTGAAGGCTGAAATAGGCACCCAGGCTGCACCCGAAGAGACTGACCTGCTGCCAGCGGGCGAAGGCGGCGTCACACATCCGCTTTAAATCCCGGGTGCCGTTCCAGATGTCGCATCGCTCTGATGTCTCCGCCCGGTCGCCATGCTGGGGCAGGTCAAAGCTCAATACCTGAAAGCCCTTTTCCTGGGCGATCTGAGCGAAGACTGCCGCCGCATCCTTAGACGACAGCTTCCCATGGACATATAGATACGCCTTTTGAGAGGGTTCTCCCCAGATAACCGCCGGGATGCCGTCAATTGTCAATTTTTCCATCTTCATATGTAACCTCTCTCTGCTTTCCGGCCAGGCCCCAGTTTTCGTCGGGCGGCTCCTGAATCACAAGGAACACATCCGTATTGGCGATGCCCAGGCGTGTGCACAGCTGCCTGGTGATTTCTTCATAAATTCTCGCTTTTTGGGCTTTGGAGCGGCCCGGAAACATGGTGATTTCGATGATGGTGAAGCAGTCGGTTTTCCCGGGAGCCCGTTCAAAGCATTCCGGCTCCAGCTCATAGAGCCGCTGAAATCGATCCCAATCCGGAATGCCGATGGCAGCTTCCAGAGCATCGTGCACCGCGTCCAGCAGCGCCTTTTTGTATTCCTGGCTTTTCCCCTTGAGAATCTCAATTCTGACCAGTGGCATCTTCTTCCCTCTTTTCGCAACATTGTTATAAAACATTGTTGTAATGATAGCCCATGGAGCCGGAATTGTCAAGCACCATTCTGGCTTCATGCTGATGCTTTCCATATCCATAGCAAAGCACACCGGTTTTGGCCCGGTGTGCTTTGCGGGATTCATTCATTCAGTGCTGAACATTCTGACTTTCCATCGTTTCCATCAGGTTAAAGGGCGGCAGGATGCTGTCAACCAGCTTCAGCAGTTCATCGTCAAAGTGGTCGCGCACCTGGCACTCCCGGTCAAAGATCATGGTAGGCTCTTCCGTTTCCGTAACCTCCGGCCAGGCGGGCAGCTGCTCCTGGCTGGGCACGCCGGTTCGGGCGAAGCTCATGAAAGCGCCGAAAATCTGCTCTTCCAGCTTTTCCGTCACCCCAGGGATGGAGCATACCTCCACCTTGTCCGTGTTGTGGAAGAAGAAAGGAATGTCGGAGCAGTGCCAGGCGATCTTGTGCATCATGGGGAACTCCAGGGTGAAATCGTACAGGTAAGTTCCCGCTTTTCCTCCCTTGGCGTGCATGGCCGCCAGCTTCTTGGAGGGAGCGCGCATCACCCGGTCGATGTTCAGCACATCCGTGGGATTCTTGCCGGGGTATGCCTTGGCAAAAGCGGCCAGAATGTCCTTGGTGTGCTCGCCGTAGACCTTGCTGACGATTGCTTCCATTTCCGCCTGGGTAAGGGCAGTTTTGTCGAACGTGGCAAGGGCAAAGGCAAATTCGCCGAACACGGAACCGATCATCAGGGGAATCTCACGGGCGCGCTCCCGCATGCCGAACTGCAGGGGGCTGCCCAGGAACCAATCATTGACCTGGGGGCCGCCCCCCACATAGGCTCCGGTCATGGCCACGGCGGGCATGACCTTGGTATAGGTCTTCACCAGCTCGGGATAGGGCAGGGTTTCCAGCTTGGCTGCATCGGCAGTGGTCAGCCCCAGCTCGGTAAGCATGGCCTCCACGATCTTTTCGCCGGTGCCCACGCAGGAGGGCAGCATATTCTCGTCGGCCACACCGCTCATAATCAGCCCCTTGTGGAACAGGCCGTCCGCCGCGGGAATCTGCATCAGGTCCGCCACCTTCATGCCGCCGCCGGACTGGCCGAAGATGGTCACATTGTCCGGGTCGCCGCCGAAGAGGGCGATATTGTCATGGACCCACTTCAGTGCCGCCACCATATCCGCGTGGCCGGCGTTGCCGGAATTCTTATACTTCTCGCCAAAGGGAGACAGGTCAAGATACCCCAGAATATTCAGCCGGTGGTTGATGGAGACCACTACGGTGTCGCCCTCCATGCACATATTGTAGCCGTCGTAGGCCACCTGCTCAATGGAAGAACCGGCGAAGTATCCGCCGCCGTGGAGCCACACGATGACGGGCTTTTTGGCGTTTTTATCCAAGGCCTTTGTCCAGATGTTCAGGTTCTGGCAGTGCTCGTCCATGGGCCAGTAGCGATGGGGCACCATCAGCTCCGCGCTGGGGGTGTCCTGCTCCATCAGCGGGCACACGAAGCCATAGGAGGTGGCGTCCTTGACCCCCTCCCACTTGGAGGGGACGGGCATCTGGAACCGGTCGGCGTGGGCATAGGGAACGCCCTTGAAAATATATGCGCCGTCGTAGAAATAGCCTTTCAGCTTGCCGGAGGTCGTCTCCAGCACGGGCACATCGTCATAACGGAATGTTTTCATCATTGCATAATATCCTCCTTTCGATTTTTTCATTATAGCAAAGCAAAGGAAATTTCACAAGATGGGAGTGATAAAACCGATAACTTAAATTCTGATTTGCAGGGTTCATGTACGCAATCAGCTCAAAATAGTTTTTATTTGTTGGTCCTTGTCCGGGCAACTGATACGATATCGGCTTAAAGCAGCATAAGAAGCGTTTACCGAATTTTCGTAGGGAATGCATTTATGCATTCCGATAGGTAACGATTTTTGGGCGGTACGTTGAATGGTATACTTTCCGGCGTGTGCGTAGGGAACGGATTTATCCGTTCCGAAACGTCGGTGAACACCGTAGTTCGTTGGATGGTTACGGGTTCCAATTTTTTCCCAACAATTATCCATTCAACATACCTCGGTAAAAACGTTGCCGACGTGGAATGCATAAATGCATTCCCTACGAATCGTTCGTTAACAAAAGCACAATAAAGCTGCATAAAGCCGATGACCATAATGAATCTTTATCCGTCTTTTGTGTCAAGGTGATTCCCTTTCTGCAAAAAACCTTTTTGCTGAAGCGCCTGCTCGATAAGGTCCAGGAGCGTCTTTGTGGGGGCGGCGACGGTGTGGTAATGGCAGTCGTCGGTGAGGACTTTCAGGGCTTTGTCGTGGGATTTCAGGAGCTTGGCATAAAACTCCTGAGCATCCTGTTTGGTTTCAATCAGCAGATCCACCCGAATCTGACCGTACAGCTCGTGCTCCACCACCACATCCAGTATCTTCCCGCCCAGCTCCAGTATGGTCTCAAATTCCTCCAGAACCTGCCCGGTTGTGTGGCGCACGAAGAAGACCCGCTTGGGAACGGGGACGGCTGCCTCCCTCCGGCGGTATAGATAGCCTCGGTTTGTGGAGAGAATGGGGTGGTTCTCTGCCCGCATCAGGGCAATGTCCTGGACAATCACCTGGCGGCTGACATGGAAGCACTCTGCCAGCGCCGTACCGGACAGGGGAGCCGTTTGTGTTTGGAGCATCTGAAGAATTCGATTCCTGCGTTCCTCACCGGTCATAAAAAGCACCGCCTCCCAGCATTCTTTTCTTTTTTGTACCATAATTCCATACCCTTGTCAAATCATTCTTGACAGAAAGCTGGTTTTGATTATAATATGTAAAGTCAACTGACAAGACAGTAGGAAAGAGGAACGCGCTCATGAACGCATTTCTGAAACGGAAAAACATTGTATTCTCTGCCCGGCGGTATGGAATCGACGCCATGGGCGCCATGGCCCAGGGACTGTTTTGCTCCCTTTTGATTGGAACCATCGTAAAAACCCTGGGGCAGCAGCTGCACATTCCCTTTTTGGTGGAGCTTGGGGGCTATGCCGCGGCCATGAGCGGCCCGGCTATGGCCGTCGCCATCGGCTATGCCCTCCAGGCGCCGCAGCTGGTGCTGTTCTCCCTGGCAACCGTGGGCTACGCGGCCAATCAGCTGGGGTCCGTCACCCTGTCCGGTGGGGCGGGGGCGGGCGGCCCTCTGGCGGTGCTGCTGATTGCCATTGCGGCAGCAGAGGTGGGAAAAGCAGTGTCCAAGGAGACAAAGGTGGACATTCTGGTCACGCCCCTGGTGACCATTCTCACGGGAGTGGCCCTGTCGGCGCTGATTGCCCCGGCCATTGGCAGTGCCGCTTCCTCCCTGGGGGCCTTTGTGGAGTGGGCGACGATTTTGCAGCCTTTCTGGATGGGCATTCTGGTGTCCGTGTCGGTGGGCATCGCTCTGACGCTCCCCATTTCCTCCGCTGCCATCTGCGCCGCCCTGGGATTGACAGGCCTGGCCGGTGGGGCTGCGGTGGCCGGCTGCTGCGCCCAGATGGTGGGCTTTGCCGTGATGTCCTTCCGGGAAAACCGCTGGGGCGGCTTGGTCAGCCAGGGCCTGGGAACCTCCATGCTGCAAATGGGCAACATTGTCAAAAATCCGAAAATCTGGATTCCACCCATCCTGGCCTCTGCCATCACAGGCCCCCTGGCCACCTGCCTGTTTCATTTCCAGATGAACGACCCCTCAGGAGGGGTAGCCTCCGGCATGGGTACCTGCGGCATGGTGGGCCCCATCGGAGTGTACGCCGGATGGGTCAATGACGTGGCCACCGGAGCCAAAGCCGCCATCACCGGCATGGATTATCTGGCAATGCTCCTGCTGTGCCTGCTCCTGCCCGGACTTCTAAGCTGGTGCTTTGGAATGCTGCTGCGAAAAATCGGCTGGATCGGCGAGAATGACTTAAAGCTGGAGGAATCGTAAAAAAGGCCTTGCTGCTTCCAGATTCAGATGATACATATTAATACCCGGCTACGGTTTCACAGCCACCGCAGCCGGGTGTTTTTTTGTGCGCTGGATATTCTTCTATGGCCATGTATTTGCCGTCCCGCCCTCTCAGGCGGTCAATTATCACCACATCATCCCGAATCAATTTTGGAGTCACATTTTTGGATATTGCCCGAATATTGTCAACGTTTAGGGAGTGTTTTGGAGCTAGTCTGCCCACGCTCATACTTGCAGCAATTTTCATAACAATCTACCTCTTTATATTTTGGTTTTCCCTTAATATAGAAGAGATAATTGTATTTCTGCTGGAAACGGCAGAAGGGCTCAAAGCCCGTTTTGACACTACGCATCAAAACTTTTGAGGTCTGCCGACGGCTTCTTCAAGGGGGTGCCCCCCGCCAGAATGGCTCCCCGCAGGCCACCCAAACAGCAAAACACACCAACCTGCGGGCTGGTGTGCTTCGTTATTTGGGTGGTAGATGGTTACCATTGATAATATCCCATTTCTTCAACCCGAGACATGGGTGTGGGAGCGATAATGGAGAACAACTGCGTTCCGTAAACAACTACAGCACGGAACTCAATATCCGAGAATTCCCTAAGGAATTCTTCAAATGGGACGATTTCATCCTTTCTCTTGATTTGTAGATATGAATTGACGTTTACACAAGCGAAATTATGCGGAGGATACGAAACTGTGCCCTGCTGCGCCTGCGGGCCCGTATACAGCCGTCAGCAGAATGTGCTTGGTGGTTATTTCCAGTTTCACCGCAAAATCTGACTTGTTCTTGTACAAAATTATAGAAGAATGTAAAAAGAATGTCAAAATAGGGGATGTTTCAGGAGAGGATACTTTTCAGAGAAAAGTTTCGTGCCAATAGATAATTGAATGCATTTTCCTGTCTTGTTTCTTTAATACAAAAAAACCATGATATTTTCACCAGATTTGGTCATTATTGTGCACCTTCACACAAAAAGAGGAAGCAGACCAAGCAGTATTTGGTGATTTATTGGGGATACACAGGGCATTTTCTTTTACTTGGGATCCTTAATGGGATGTTCGCACCCATCAGCCAGCAAGTCCGATATGACTTTGTCAATATCCTCCTGAATTACAATGGAGCGGCTTCCGATCGTCTCCGGATAACAGGGCAGTGTCAGATTGACGCTGGCGAAAACGGCATCCGGATTCTGCATGACCATATTCCAGAATGGGATTTTGATGACACCCGGAGAAGTGAAGCCGACGCCCAGTTCCAGATAAAGGATCTTTTCGGTCTGGTGTTCCTGCAGATACTTCGTATAGCGTTCATGGGCGATATGCCAGCCTTCATCCCGGACAAACGTATCGTCCCAGAACAGGTTGAAATCCATCTCTGCGCCGCACTTGGGACAATGGGGGATCAGCTCCGTGGGAACGCGCATATTGTTTTCCTGCGTGACCATCTGACGCAAGACCTCTTGATTGTCATAGGTAACCGCATGGCATGGCTTCGAACACTGAAACAGGCCAAAATCTCCCTGCGTATAGCACAGCCGGTCCTTTGGAAATCCGGCTCCCTGGAATGTATGGTCAATGTTTGTGGTCAGGACAAAGTAGTCTTTTCCCTGAAGAAGCCTCAGAAGTTTTTGATGTGTGTCTTTTGGGATTGGTTCATACCGGTTGATCCAGGCCCAGCGGGACCAGTAAGCCCAACGTTCTTCGTTGGATTCAAAATTTGCAAAACAACCGGAATACATATCGCGAATTCCGTATTTCTCTACAAAATCGCCGAAGTGTTTCTTCAGCCGCTCCCCGCCGAAATTGTAGCCTGCCGATGTTGACAGTCCAGAGCCGGCGCCGACTATGACGGCATCCGCTGCCCGGAGGGCGCTTCCGAGCCTTTTCAGTTCGGCATCATACTTTCCGGTGGTGCCTTCTGTGATTGGGCGGTAACTCATGTTTTTTCCTCCTGGTTTTGTCTGTCGAATTTCTATTGGTACTATAAACCTGGCGCCGTGCCGGTTCAATATATCAGCGAATTGATTAGTTGCTATTAAATTTGATAGCGCATTGCTTTCTGTGAACTCTGAGGATATAATGGGCAAAACTGCAATCCAACCGATGAAAGAGAAGGGGGAAGGGATAAATGGAACAAGCAGAAAGAATACAAAGGCTGATAGATTACCTTCTGGAAGAGGAACCGCAATACCGTTTTCTTGCGGCACAATTTCCCAGGGATCCGAAAAACCAGCGGAGATTGCTTCGCAGCCTGATGAATCTTCGGTTTCCCGATAAAGAACTGAGCGCCTCATTTCTCCGCATACAGGACGCGCTTTTGCAGGAAGAATTGCGTGAAAAGGGAACGGTTTCCATCGCAGAAATGACACCAGCCTCCAAGGATCCCCATAGTTTTCTTTGGCAGGGCGACATTACCCGGCTGAATGTGGATGCCATCGTAAATGCGGCAAACGCCCAGATGCTGGGCTGTTTTGTCCCATGCCATGGCTGTATTGATAATGCCATTCATTCCGCCGCAGGACTTCAGCTTCGGGAAGAATGCGCGGAAATCATGCGTTTGCAAGGTCATGAAGAGCCCACTGGGAGCGCAAAAATCACGAGGGCATATAATCTCCCCTGCAAATACGTTATACACACCGTTGGTCCAATCGTTCGCGGGAGAGTGACACATGAGGAGGAAGAACTGTTGGCGGATTGCTACCGATCCTGCTTGGAGCTTGCCGAAAAAAATGGGGTGACAAGCATTGCCTTCTGCTGCATTTCCACCGGAGAATTTCATTTTCCCAACAGGAGAGCCGCCGAGATCGCCGTTGAGAGTGTTGCCGCCTACCGGAAACGAACAGGCAGCGATATCAACGTGATCTTCAATGTGTTCAAGGATGTGGACCTGAAAATCTACATGGAATTGCTGAATATTTCATAAGTACAGGGGCGTTCTCCCAAAGAGGACGCCCCTGCATTATCACTATGGAATTTATGAGCGACTCATAAACTTGCTAATATCTTGCTGATCATGAGTTGATTTTCTATAATGCATATGCTGAAACAAGCAAATACAATTTTGGAGGTTTTCTTATGCTGAACGAAAATGTAATGAAGCTGCTGAATGCGAGTATGTGGGACTTGGCTACCTGTGCGGATGGAGAACCCAATGTGGTTCCTGTCGCGTTTAAGAGCGTGACTGAGGATGGCAAGCTGGCCGTGGGCGACGTATTCCTGGAGACCACCCTGAAGAACATTCAGGCAAACGGCGGCAAAATCTCCATTTCCGTCTATGACCCGCAGAACCTGGAGGGCTATCAGATCAAGGGCACGGCCCAGTACGTCACCGAGGGCAAGATCGTGGACACCTTCAAGGCCATGGTGGAGCAGATGTTCAACGGCGCCGCCACCGCAAAGGGCGCTCTGATCATCACGCCGGAAAAGGTGATCGTCACCACTCCCGGCGCGGAGAACAAGAAAGTTCTGTAAAACCCAACACACACGGATGCGCTGCCCGCGTATCCGTGTGTGCGGTTTGGGAGTATCCTTTTTATGGAATTTACACGAGGAAATAACGGGAAAGCGCGGATCGACCCGGATAAATGCGTTGGATGCGGCGCATGTATCGCTGCCTGTCCGGTAAAGGCGATCCATATGCTTCCCGGATGGGTCAGCAGGGTAGATGCGGCAAAGTGCGTCGGCTGTGGGACTTGTGTATCTCTCTGCCACAGGCATGCGCCCCGGTTGACAGGACCACAGCAGGTTAAACTATAATTTGTATAGTTACTTGCTATTTTAGAGCTTTCGCGATAGAATCATGGAAACGGCATTCACAGCCATCCGATGCCGTGATCGTGAAAGGATGAAAAAACTATGGCATATCAGAGAAAACTGGACAAAGACATTCGCTGCCCGCTGGAATACGGAATGGAACTGTTCGGCGGAAAGTGGAACTCCCGGATCATCTGCGTACTGGCTACGCTGGGGACACTCCGCTACAGCGAGCTTCGGAAGGAAATGGGGAATATTACGGATGCCGTTCTGGCATCGACTCTGAAGGAACTGATCGCAAACGGGATCGTCCTTCGGAAATCCTACGATGAGATCCCGCCCAGAGTGGAATATTCCCTGTCGGAAAAAGGCAAGTCCGTTGTTCCCATTCTGCAGAGCATCTGTAAATGGGCAGGCGTTTTTTACAAGGAAGACACTGGCACAGCTATGATCCAGTGCCAGAAATGCGATCACCGGGAGGGTATGGTGTAAGTGTATCCTTTCCTGAAGAAGGAGTCACAAATTGAAAGATCAAGACAATATTTTGGCCAGCATGCTGGTTCCCAAAGCCTTTTTGAAACTTGCAGTTCCGGCTGTCGCAGCGCAACTCATCAATATTCTGTACAACCTCGTAGACAAAATGTTCATCGGTCATATCCCTGAGGTGGGAAAACAGGCGCTTGCCGGAGTTGGTGTTACCACACCGGTGATTCTGGCAATTTCTGCCTTTGCCGCATTGGTCAGCATGGGCGGCGCGCCGAAGGCTTCTATCTTTCTCGGAAAAGATGAAAAAGAAGACGCGGAAAAGGTGATGGGAAGCTGTACCTGGATGCTGCTTTTGCTTTCGGTTCTGATTACCGCTGTCATGCTGGCATTCGGGCGGCCCATTTTGCTGTTATTCGGTGCAAGTGTGGATACCATTGGGTTTGCCACAGATTATATGAATATCTATTGCCTCGGTACCGTATTCACACAGCTTACCTTGGAGTTGAACGCATTTATCACCGCGCAGGGGAAAACCTTCGTCAGTATGCGCAACGTTGCTATCGGCGCTGTGACCAATATCCTTTTGGATGCCCTGCTGATCAACGGCTTTCAGATGGGGGTTGTGGGTGCGGCTCTTGCGACAGTCATTTCCCTGGGTGTGTCTGCCTGTTTAGTGGTTTGCTATCTATGTACGGGGAATCGTGTACTTCGGTTGAAGTGGGAAAACATCCGACCTAATGGACGCATCCTATGTCCTTGCATTCTGCTGGGAACTTCCCCGGCACTGATGCAACTGACGGAAAATCTGGTGGCCATCAGCTTCAATACCTCGCTGCAAAAATACGGCGGTGACATGGCGGTTGCCTCCATGAGTATTCTGAACAGCGTTATGCAGTTTGTCATGCTGCTCCTGCCTGGATTGGTGCAGGGTGCACAGCCGCTTCTGAGCTATAACCTCGGCTCCGGAAATATCCCGAGAGTAAAAAAGACATTTCGTCTTCTGCTCCTGTGCTCCGTCAGCGGATCGTTTTTGATCTGGCTTTTGTGCATGGGGGCACCTGGAGCTGTGGCCCGCATCTTTACGAGTGATACCGACCTGATCCGCTATACCGCATGGAGTATGCGTATCTACCTGGCCATGCTGCTGATCTACGGCATTCAGGTAGCCTGCCAGTACAGCTTTGTGGCGCTGGACCAGGCACCAAAAGCAATTTTCTTGACCGTTTGGCGAAAGGTCATTCTGCTGATCCCACTGATTTTCGTGCTTCCGCTGGTATGGCCGAACCCCACCATGGGTGTTTTTCTTGCTGAGCCTGTTGCGGATACCATTGCAGTTTGTACGACAGCTCCTATGTTTTATAGCTATTGTCGGTCGTTAAAATATCAGGACGCTTTACCCCAATCACTTACCGATTGAAGCTGCTTTCGGTACCCGTTGCTATGCCGAGCTGTAGAATTCATAGAAACTCATAAATTTCCTAGTGACTTGTGTTTCAATGCTGTTCGTAATACAATATTTTCGACATATGTCAAAAATAAAGCAAAGCGATTGCAAAACAGTCAGCACACAGATGAAACAACAAAAGGAAGTAACGCATATGAGAATAGCAGTAACTTATCATAATGACATGGTCTTCCAGCATTTTGGTCACACAGAGCAGTTCAAACTCTATGATGTGGAAAACGGAAAGATCGTCGGCAGCCAGGTGGTGGACACCAATGGTCAGGGTCACGGGGCATTGTCCGGATTTTTGGCACAGGCAAATGTAGATGTTCTGATCTGCGGTGGGATCGGAGGCGGTGCCCAGACCGCTCTGCAAGAATCTGGAATCCAGTTCTTCGGTGGAGTAACCGGACAGGCAGACGATGCTGTCAGCGCATACTTAGCGGATAAACTGACTTACGACCCGAATGTACATTGTGATCACCATACGCATGAACATGCCTGTGGGGATCATGCCTGCCATGAGGATAAGCACGGCTGTGACGGAAATGGGGGCAGCTGCCATGCGTGAAGATTGCTCGCATAACTGCTCTGAATGCGGCAGCGAATGCAGCGAACGGACTGCACCCAAGAGCATGGTCGAGAAACTGAATCAGAACTCCTCGGTGAGAAAGGTGATCGGTGTGGTCAGCGGCAAGGGAGGTGTGGGAAAATCTCTTGTCACCTCTATGCTGGCGGTTTTGGCTCAGCGAAAGGGCTGCCAGACAGCTGTGCTGGATGCGGATATCACCGGGCCGTCCATCCCAAAGGTGTTCGGCATTCATGAAAAGACAGTTGGAGGCGAGAACGGAATCCTCCCCGCTGATACTAAATCTTAATAAAACAGTTTAAATATTTGCAACGATGTGGTATAGTATATCTGGGTGATAAATATGGCTTCCAGATATAAATTTAGCGAAGAACAAATCAGTGAGATTGAACGGGCACGCAAAAGCAATAAGG
>JAQYLT010000050.1 GCA_028719885.1 Bacillota bacterium | reverse complement strand
AACGGATTTATCCGTTCCGCCCGTTCCGATAAACACTCAGGTTCGTCCAATGGTAACACGCCAGACTTTGCGTAGGGAATGCATTTATGCATTCCGCTTGCGTATTGTTTCAAAACCGGTTGGATAAATGGTGAAATGCCAGTAATATGTTCCCCAAAATGCCATTCAACGAACTGCGGTGATCATCGGGGGCTTCGGAACGGATAAATCCGTTCCCTACGAATCACCTCGACAAATTCCAATTTTGCTGAGTCAAGCTGGCAGGCGCAAAACATATTGTGCTTATCGGCTTTGCTCAGCAACGCGACAAATTGTTGTTTGAAGCGCATCAGCCAACTGCACGGGAGGATAATATCCTCCCCTACGGAGGTGGTAACGGACACCCCGTAGGGACACCCGTCCCCGGGTGTCCGATACGGAGATGGTAACAGACACCCCGGAGGGGTGTCCCTACGAAAGTCGCACAGTGCGTCAAACAACAATTTGCTGAGTTAAACCGATAAGCACAAAACATATTTTCCCTTTTCTGTTTAGAAAAACCACTTTCTGTCTATACTCTGCCTCGGAGGTGCTTGAACTTGAGCAACAAGAAAACAAATGGAAAATATGTAGCGCTGATTCTGGCGCTGGTGGTTGTGGCCGGGGGGCTGACGGTTTATCTCACCCGGCAGTCCGGGCAGCAGGCACAGCAGGCGGCCGTTCAGGAGCCCATGGTGGAGAACCTGGCTGGGAGTACACAAACAACCCAGCCCTCCCAGGCCTCCTCCGCCGCCGCACCCGGCACAGCCAAAGCCGCCACTTCCCCATCCACAGCGACGGAGGGGATCGCCCAGCCATCCCAGGCGGCCCAGGCACCAGTAGAGCGTCCCGCTCTGAAAACCGCCCTGCCCGTGCCCGGCGACCCCATCGGGGCCTACGCCATGGACTGCCTGAGCTACAACGAAACCACCCGGGACTGGCGGGTTCACAACGGGGTGGACTACGCCGCCGAGGCGGGAACCCCGGTGTGCGCCGCTGCCGATGGCACGGTTTACACCACCTATGAGGACGACACCCTGGGCTACACCGTGGTCATCCGCCACGACGGGGGCTACACCACCCGCTATTCCAGCCTGGATGAGGAGCTCTGCGTAGCGCCCGGCGACGAGGTGACTCTGGGCCAGGCCATCGGCTATGCCGGTGACACCGCCCTGGTGGAATCCGTCATGGGAAGCCATGTCCATTTCAGTGTCAGCTGTCAGGATCAGCCCATGGACCCGGCGGAATTCTTCTCCTTAGGATAAAAAATTCCCCGCCAACCGGCAGGGAGCAGAAGCTTTCTTCCTTTTTCCTCTTTGATTTTCCCCGAGGCATCCGCCCCGGGGAGCTTTGTTTATTCAGGAATTGGTGGAGAATGGGATTTTGCTGCAGGATACGAGAAATCCGCATCGCAGACTGGCAACTTGGGATTTGGCGGATGAAAGCCGGTAAAAAAGGATGAAACCGGGGGTTCCGGTTTCATCCTTTTGATATGTTGTTATTTTGCCAGCAGCTGAGGGAGGGTGGTGAAAGAGAACACCCAGATTTTTTGGCTGCCGGTGTCGGGCTGGTGGTCGATGATGATGTCCTCGCCGCCCATCCACGCAATGACCAAGGTCACGCCCTGCTCCACCACGGCGTCAATCACCCAGCAGGGAATGGTGAACAGACCGCCAGCGTCAATGGAAACGGTATCCCCCGGATTGGCAGCCTGAATCTTCCGGACCACCTCTTTCCAGAAAGCCGTCTCGTCGAAGCCGTCGAATGCCCCGGGGACTGCGTTCGGATCTATCGTGCCGGGGACACCGTTGACGCTGCCGGTGATGTACAGGCCGCTGACATCCACATTGTCCGGCTGCTTTTCCGTAAATTCTTCAGAGTGTCCATTGCCAATATTGGCCGCGTTGTCCTTGCCCTCTGCTGTCACCACCGCATTGTTTTTGATGGTGATGCCGCTGCCCTTACCCCAATAACCGCCGCCGATGCCTGCGCCCCAATGGCCGCCGTTGGCCGTTACCTTGCCGCCGCTGATGATGATGTCACTGCCTGCGCCGTAAAAGCCGCCGCCGATGCCTGCGCCATAATCGCCGCCGTTGGCCTCTACATCGCCGCCGCTGATGGTGATGTCACTGCCTGCGCGGTCAATGCCGCCGCCGATGCCTGCGCCCAAAAAGCCGCCGTTGGCCTCTACATCGCCGCCGCTGATGGTGATGCCGGTGCCTTCACCCTCATAACCGCCGCCGATGCCTGCGCCGCCGCCGATGATTTTGTCCCAAAAGCCGCCTTGGGCCGTTACCTTGCCGCCGCTGATGGTGATGTCACTGCCTTCACCTTCCCTGCCGCCGCCGATGCCTGCGCCGACAATTCCGCCGTTGGCCGTTACCTTGCCGCCGCTGATGGTGATGCCGGTGCCTTTCCCTTCCATACCGCCGCCGATGCCTGCGCCTTGCCCGCCGCCGTTGGCCGCTACATTGCCGCCGCTGATGGTGATGTCACTGCCTTCACCTTCCCTGCCGCCGCCGATGCCTGCGCCCCAAGAGCCGCCGTTGGCCTCTACATCGCCGCTGCTGATGGTGATACCGGTGCCTTCTCCTTCCGTACCGCCGCCGATGCCTGCGCCGCCATTATCGCCGCCGATGGCCGTTACATTGCCGCCGCTGATGGTGATGTCACTGCCTATACCAGATTCGCCGCCGCCGATGCCTGCGCCATAATCGCCGCCTTGTGCCGTTACCTTGCCGCCGCTGATGGTGATGTCACTGCCTGCGCCACCATAGCCGCCGCCGATGCCTGCGCCGCCATAATCGCCGCCGATGGCCGTTACACTGCCGCCGCTGATGGTGATGTCACTGCCTTCACCGTCCCCGCCGCCGCCGATGCCTGCGCCGCGCTCGCCGCCTTTGGCCGTTACATCGCCGCCGCTGATGGTGATGTCACTGCCTGCGCGGCCAATGCCGCCGCCGATGCCTGCGCCCAAAAAGCCGCCGTTGGCTGTCAAAGAGCCTTCTTTGCCGTTTGCGTCCTGAATCACCAACGCGCCCTCACCGGAGGTCTGCAAACCGGCGTAATCTTCTCCGCTTTGCAGGGTATTCGTTCCGTCTAGCTCCACCGTCACCGTGGTGCCTTCCCCCCGGTTGACTTCCATGGCCGCTCCGTCGCTATTGATGTTCACATTGTCCAGCGTCACATTCGCATTCCCGCCGTTGGTATTCACGGTAATGGTGTTGGAAGTTTTATCGCCGCCGCTGGTAATCACGGGATTGGAATCCTGATTGCTGACTTCGTTCTGGGTCACGGTCTGTCCAGTCTCGTTTGCATCAATTGTGACACTGCCCTCATTCAGGTCATATGTCTCCGCCAAAGCCGTCAGCGGCATGCCCACTGCCAGCAGCAGCGCCATCAGGACTGCCAGAATTCTGCTTCTCAATTTCATAATAAAGCCTCCCTCTCCTTAAAAAGCGCAAAAAGCCGCCCCGCGCACATTTACAGGCGCAAAGCGGCTCTGGGAGAGCAGCCGGATGCCATGGCAGCGCCGCCCGATCACAGCAGCAATCACAACCTGATACCATCACAGCACCGACTCCTTTCCGTTTTGGTTATCCTACCATATTTTAATGGAAAGCGCAAGTCTTTTTTTAGAATGGGATGAAAAAACAAGAAAATTGGGATTTAGTGGGGAGGCCCCGCCAAATCCCAATTGATTTACACGTCATCCTGCTGCTCTGTCTCTTCCGGCCGGGGCAGCTGGGGCTGGTTTTCTGCATTGACGAAGCGCATCAGCTCCTCGCCGGTGATGGTCTCCTTCATCAGCAGGAACTGGGCCACTTCATCCAGCAGTTCCCGGTGCTCCGTCAGCAGCTGCACCGCCTGGGCGTAGCTTTCCTCCAGCAGCTCCTTGACCTCCTGATCCACCACAGAGGCGGTGGACTGGGCGCAGTCCATATAGGCCTGGCCGTCCAGGTACTGATGCTCCACCGAGGCGGTGGTCATGAGCCCCAGCTTTTTGCCCATGCCGTACTGGCTGATCATGTTTCTCGCCAGACTGGTGGCCCGCTGCAGATCGTTGGCAGCGCCGGTGGTCTGCACCCCGAACACCAGCTGCTCCGCCGCCCGGCCGCCCACCAGGGTACGCAGCTCGCCCCGGAGCTCTTCGGCGGTGTTCAGGAATTTCTCCTCCTCGGGCATCTGCATGGTATAGCCCAGAGCGCCGGAGGTATGGGGCACGATGGTGATCTTGGAAACCGGCTGGGAATGCTTCTCCAACGCGGCAATCAGGGCGTGGCCCACCTCATGATAGGACACCAGCCGCTTTTCCGTATCGGTCATGACGGTGTTCTTCTTCTCGGTACCGGCGATGACGGTTTCAAAGGAGGCCATCAAATCCTCCTGATTCACCGTCTGCCGCCCCAGACGCACCGCCCGCAGGGCTGCCTCGTTCACCAGGTTGGCCAGGTCCGCGCCCACGGCGCCGGCAGTGGCCTGGGCGATTTTCTTCAAATCCACATCCTCGCTGAGCTTGATCTTCCGGGTGTGCACCTTGAGGGTATCCAGCCGCCCCTGGAGGTTGGGCCGGTCCACAATGATCCGCCGGTCAAACCGACCGGGCCGCAGCAGGGCCTTGTCCAGAATCTCCGGACGGTTGGTGGCCGCCAGGCACACGATGCCCTTGGAGGGCTCGAAGCCGTCGATCTCATTGAGCAGCTGGTTCAGGGTCTGCTCCTGCTCGGAGTTGCTGCCATACCGGTTGTCCCGGGAGCGGCCCACGGCGTCGATCTCATCTATAAAGATGATGCAGGGAGCCACCTTGGCCGCCTGCTGGAACAGGTCCCGCACCCGGCTGGCGCCCATGCCCACGAACATCTCCACAAAGTCGGAGCCGGAGATGGAGAAGAACGGCACCCCCGCCTCCCCTGCCACAGCCTTGGCAAGCAGGGTCTTGCCGGTGCCGGGGGAGCCCACCAACAGCGCGCCCTTGGGGAGCTTGGCGCCGATGTCGGTATACTTCTGGGGATTGTGGAGGAAATCGATGATCTCCACCAGGGATTCCTTGGCCTCGTCCTGCCCGGCCACATCCTTAAAGGTGACGCCGGTCTGCTTTTCCATATACATTTTGGCCTTGCTCTTGCCGAAGCCGCCCATCATCCCCTCACCGCTCATGCGCTTGGTGATCATCCGCATAAACACGAACAAAATGGCAAAGGTGATGCAATAGGACAGGATCATCATCACCACGGAATTGTCCTCGGTGATTTCTCTGGTCACCGTCACGCCCATGTCGTGAAGCTTCTGAGACAGCTCCAGGGTGTCGCCGCCGCTGGGCAGGCCGGTGTAGCAGGCCTTCTGCCGGGCGGGGTCCTTGGCGGCCTCTTCCTTGGTCAGATACACGATCCGGTCATACCGGAATTCCACCTCGGCCAGCTGGTTGGATTCCATGGCGTCCAGGAAATCGCTGACGCTGGTTTCCGTATACTGGCTGCCGGAAACGGAGCCGTAGATCCAGCTGATCAGCAGCACCAGCGCCAACGTGATGATGAGCGCGGTCCAGATACTTCCCTTTGGCATATTGTCCATGGGATTTTTACTGTTTTTGGGGTCCTTGGATTCAGAACTCATATGCTTATCGCCTCCCAGGGCTTTATTCGCTTTTTTCACGTGGAGCCATCATAACACATTTTTCCGATTTCGGCAATGAATGATTCTATTTTTTTCAGTAAATTTTCTGTAAATATCCGGACCGAGGCGCAAAAATTAGCATCCCGACCCTGGAACAAAAAAACTGTTGTAAATCTGTACAAAATCTGATATAATGCTTGAGATTATAAATATATTAGGTTATCTGCCTCCATAAGCTGATTGTGAAATTGATATTTGTAGGGTTCGTTGAATTGAAAATGTTTCAACGTGTGCGTAGGGAACGAATTGCCTCTGCAAATTCCAACCTGTCAATACACTTATGAAAAAGGATAACCTGATAAATATATTGTGCATACTGGCTTTGTGTGCACAACGGAGGATTCCAACATGAACGAAAAGAAACGCCGCGGCGCCGCCCCTGCTGCTATCGAGGAAACAGAGGGCCAGCTGGAGGGCAGAAACGCCCTGCAGGAGGCGCTGAAAAGCGGCCGCACCGTGGACAAGGTTTTCATTGCCGACGGGGAGATTGACCGGGCTTTGCAGCGTCTGGCCGCCGAGGCCAAGCAGGCCGGAGCGGTGATCGTGCCGGTGGACCGGCGGAAGCTGGACGCCATGTCCTTTACCCGGGCCCATCAGGGTGTGATTGCCCTGGCCGCCGCCCACAGCTACTATTCCATTGACGATATTTTGCAGGAGGCCGCCGACCGGGGAGAGACTCCCCTGATCGTCATCTGCGACGAGCTGTCCGACCCCCACAATTTAGGGGCCATTCTCCGCAGCGCCGAGTGCGCCGGAGCCCACGGGGTGATCATCCCCAAGCGGCGCAGCGTGGGGCTCACTGCCACCGTGGCCAAGGCCTCCGCCGGTGCGGTGGAATATATGAAGGTGGCCCGGGTGACCAACATCAGCGCCGCCATCGCGGAATTAAAGGAAAAGGGCGTATGGGTCTTCGGCACCGCTGCCGAGGGGTCCATCCCCATGTATCAAGCCGACCTCACCGGCCCCACCGCCATTGTCATCGGCAACGAGGGTGTGGGCATGAGCCAGCTGGTGCGGAAAAGCTGCGACGTTATGGTACACATTCCCATGAGGGGGAAAATCAGCTCCCTCAACGCCTCCGCTGCCGCCTCCATTCTGCTCTACGAAGCCCTGCGGCAGCGCCTCGGCTAACCAGGAGGATTTGATATGGATCAAGAAAAGGATACGCTGGATTTCAGCATGGACGACATCCTCCGTCAGCTCCAGGAGGCTACCCTGGAAAATGACGCCATGGATGCCGCCGCCCCGGAGACAGCCGCGGAGGATAGCGAAGCGGCCCCCACTTTCACCGAGGCTGCACCGGAGGAGGAAAGTGCCCCGGTACTCCCAGAGCCCTCTGTGGAGATAGAAGCGGAGCAGATCACCACCTTGGAGTTCCCCCTCCCGGAGGAGCCGGTAACGGCGGACGCATTGGAGTTTGCCCAACTGGCATTCTCCCAGGTGGCCCAGGAGCCCTCAAGCAGCCCGGACCCCCTCAGCAGCACCGATCCCCTGGGCAGCTTTGTGCCCACAGAGGATTTCGGGGCTGAGGAAGCTGCCCCCGCCGCCCAGGAGGAAGTGCCCCCGCTGTTTGCGGAAGGATCTCCCTTTACCCAGGAGGAGCCGGAGCCTGTCATGGCAGAGGAAGCGCCCCAGCCGGAGCAGCCCCTGCCGGAGGAAGAGGCCCTGCCCAACGAGGGGCCCAGAACCATCCCCTTAGACCGCAGCGCCAAGCTCCGGGAATTGAAGCGGAAGCTGGTGGCCGGTCCGGAGAAGCGGTACTACTCCCTCAGTGAGCAGGGTGTGGGGCGGCTCCAGGTTGCCATGATCCTCAATTTTATCATTCTGCTGCTGTGCGGCATCGCCATCATTCTCTATTCCAAGGATATGGTGCCCGCCAGCCGGAACAAGCTTATGATTTTCAGTCAGGCGCTGGCACTGATGGTCTCCGGCCTGCTGGGCTGCGGCCTGATGATGGACGGCATCAGCGATCTGTTCCATCTGCGCTACTCCCTGAATACCACCCTGGCTATTACCTTTATCGCCTGCCTGGCGGACGCCTGGTTCTGCCTGGACGAGCAGCGGGTTCCCTACTGCGCCGCTTTCGTGCTGGAAATGTCCGCCGCCATGCTGGCCGAGTACCACAGGCGCACCACGGAAATGGCCCAGCTGGACACCATGCGGAAGGCCACCAGCCTGACCAGCCTGGTGAAGGAGCCCCAGTTCTATGAGAAGCGGGCGGGCATCCTCCGGGGTCAGGGCGACGTGGAGGATTTTATGGAAACCTACAGCCGGGTCTCCGGGCCGGAGATCGTCCAGCGGGTTTATGCCTTTGTGGCGCTGCTTGCCTGCATCGGCATCGCGGTGCTCACCTACCTGCTCCATGGCACCAGCATGGCCGTGAAGATTTTCTCCACCTCCCTGTTGGTCTCCGTTCCCACCGGCTACTTTCTGGCCCTCACCCGGCCCGCTGCCCTGCTGGAGCGGCGGCTGCATATGGTGGGCGCGGTGATCTGCGGCTGGCAGGGCGTGAAAAAGCTCTGCGGCAAGGCGGTGATCCCCCTGCGGGATAAGGACCTCTTCCCCCGGGGCTCCACCAAGCTCAACGGCATCAAGTTCTATTCCGACCGGCCCAGCGCCCAGGTGGTGTCCTACGCCGCCTCCCTGATTTTCGCTGCCGGAGGAGGGCTGGTTCCCCTGTTCCGCAATCTCCTGGTCAGCCGCAGCGGCTCCGAGTATCCGGTGGTTGGTTTCCAGGACTATGGCCGGGGCGGCATCGGCGGCGAGGTGAACGGCGAGCCCGTGCTGATGGGCAGCTTGGAATTTTTGCAGGAGATGGGGGTGGACATCCCCCAGGGCACCATGGTCAACCAGGCGGTTTACGTCTCCATCGACGGCCAGCTGGCGGCGGTGATTGCCATTTCCTACGCCAAGATGCGCTCCGCCTCTGCCGGACTGGTTTCCCTGTGCGGCTGCCGGAAGCTGAAAACCCTGCTGCTGGCCGGTGACTTTATGATGACCGACAGCTTCATCCGGGATAAATTCTCCATCCGTACCCGGCGTCTGATCCTGCCTCCCCAGGAGGACCGGGCAGCGCTGGCCGCTCAAAAGGCGGACCCGGAGGCGGATGTGCTGGCCCTGGTCACCCGGGACGATCTGGTGTCCACCGCCTATGCCATCACCGGAGCCATGTCCCTGCGGACCGCCTGCCGGGTGGGCAGCATCATCGGCATCGCAGGCGGCTTCATCGGCATCATCATCATGCTGTGCCTGTCCTATCTGGGTGCCACGGAGCTTTTGAGCCCCGCCCGGGTCATCCTCTACCAGCTGGTTTGGATGGTTCCCAGCTTGCTGGCAACCGAGTGGACCAGAGTGGTTTAATCTTCCCCATCATCCCCCAGGCCCCCGCCTGGGGGATTTTTACATTCAATGGGACGCAAATCGGAATTCGTCAGTATGTGTTCGTAGACCAACGCATTCATGCGTTCCGCCTTGGCCGTAAATCATCAGGGGTTATAGAATCGAAAAACGTTGTGTTTTGCGTAGGGAACGGATTTATCCGTTCCGCCCGGTAACGTCCTTTAAGGCAGCCGGTGGAATGGAAAAATGTTGCGTTTTTTGCGAAAACATTCCATCCAACGCACCATGGAGGTTATCCAACATTGCGGAACGGATAAATCCGTTCCCTACGAAAAGTATCAACATTTTCCCATTCAATGTACCGCCAAAAAATGTTACCTTTTGGAATGCATAAATGCATTCCCTACGAAGCATGCGGACAAATTTCAATCTTTCAATTCAGGCGCTGCTGAATCACCAAATCAGGGGCGCATTTTTTGTTGGATATGCACAGAAAAGCAAATGTCCCTAGGCTAAAATACACAATTTTGCATTTTGACGAAAATAGGCATTGAAATCCGTCCGGCGTTCGTGTATAATGTCCCTATTCGGGTGTCTGCAAGGCACACCGCCCCGAAAGGAGTTTTTCAACTATGTACACTGTCAACGCCATTCGCAATGTCTGCCTGCTGGGTCACAGCGGAAGCGGCAAGTCCGCTCTTGCAGAGAGTCTGCTTTACATGACCGGTGCCATCGACCGTATCGGCAAGAATGCCGACGGCAACACCGTTAGCGATTATGATCCCGAGGAAATTCGCCGCAACATTTCCATTTCCACCTCCGTGATTCCTCTGGAATATCACAACACCAAAATTAACCTGCTGGATACCCCCGGCGGCTTCGATTTCTCCGGTGCCGTGATGGAGGCCCTCCGCGCTGCCGACGCCGCCATCCTGGTGCTCTCCGCCAAAGACGGCATCACCGTGGGCTTTGAAAAGGCCTGGAAATACTGCGAAGAGCGGAACATGCCCCGGTTCGTCTACATCTCCAAGGTGGACGAGGACAACTCCGACTACAACGCCACCTTCGAAGCCCTGCGGGAGCGCTACGGCAACAAGATTGCCCCGGTCATCGTGCCCATCTGGGGCGCCGACAAGAAGGTCACCGGCATCATCGATGTGCTGAACAAGCGGGCCTACGAGATGCAGAAGCTGAAGAGAGTGGAGATTCAGGTCCCCGAAGACAAGCTCTCCGTCATCGAAGAATTCAACGATGCCCTGAAAGAGGCCGTGGCCGAAACCGACGAGGCCCTCATGGACCGGTTCTTCGAGGGGGACGACTTCACCTACCGGGAAATGATGACCGGCCTGCATCAGGGCGTGGAGGAGCTGAGCCTCTTCCCCGTGCTCTGCGGCTCCGGTGTCACCTGCCTGGGCTCTCTGATGCTGATGGACCACATCATCGAGCTGCTGCCCAACCCCGTGGAGGGCAACTACCACAAGGCCACCACCGCCGACGGCAAGGTGGAGGAATTCGTGGTGTCCCCCGGCGGCGTTCCCTCCGCTTTCGTCTGGAAGACCGTTTCCGACCAGTTCGGCAAGTATTCCTTTGTCAAGGTGCTCTCCGGTGAGATCACCTCCGATACCACTTTGGTCAACTCCCGCACCGGTGAGACCGAGAAGCTGGGCAGGCTCTACTCCATGTGCGGCAAGAAGAGCACCGAGGTCAAGGTGCTCAGCTGCGGCGACATCGGCGCCATCGGCAAGATGGACAAGGTGAAAACCGGCGATACCCTTTGCGACCCCAGAAAGGTGGTCAGCCTGAAGCAGATTCCTTACGCCGAGCCCTGCTACTCCATGGCCATCGCCCCCAAGGTCCGGGGCCAGGAGGAAAAGGTGGGCACCGGCCTGAACCGGCTGAACGAGGAAGATCCCTCCTTCACCACCTATATGAACCCCGAAACCAAGCAGCTGATCATCTCCGGTGCCGGCGATCAGCAGCTGGATGTGCTGGTTTCCAAGCTGAAGACCCGCTTCGGCGTGGATGCCGTCCTCAGCCCGGCCAAGGTTGCCTACCGGGAGCGGATCAAGAAAAAGGTGGAGGCCCACGGCCGTCACAAGAAGCAGACCGGCGGCTCCGGCCAGTTCGGTGATGTGTGGATCCGCTTCGAGCCCCAGGACGAGCAGGACGATATGATCTTCGCGGAAGAGGTGTTCGGCGGCTCCGTGCCCAGAAACTTCTATCCTGCCGTTGAAAAGGGCATCCAGGAAGCCGTTCAGAAAGGCCCCCTGGCGGGTTACCCCATGGTGGGCTTGAAGGCCGTGCTGTACGATGGCTCCTATCACCCCGTGGACTCCAACGAAATGGCCTTTAAGATGGCCGCCATCCTGGCCTTTAAGGAGGCCATGCCCAACGCCATGCCCACTCTGCTGGAGCCCATCGGCTCCCTGGCCGTCACCATTCCCGACAGCTACATGGGCGACGTCATCGGCGACCTGAACAAGCGCCGGGGCCGCGTCATGGGCATGAACCCCGCCGGCGACGGCAACACCATTGTGGAGGCCGAGGTTCCCATGGCCGAAATGGGCAGCTACGCCATCGACCTGCGGGCCATGACCCAGGCAAGAGGCTCTTTCTCCCTGAAATTCGAGCGCTACGAGGAAGTGCCCAAGGCCAACCAGGCAAAGATCATCGCCGACGCCAAGGCAAACGAGGATTGATTGAAATATCCCCCCGGGGCTGTGCCAAACAGCCCCGGTTCTTTTTCCGAAACAACGAATTAGTATTTATCGCTCTGCAGCTTTTGCAGGAGAATAAATGAATAATGAAAGATGAATGATGAAGAATGAATAATTATGGTGTCCGCGAAGCGGACTATTTTATAAAATTTTCGAAGAAAATACCACAATTCTTCATTATTCATTAGCGAAGCGACTTCATTCTTCATTATTCATTATTTTTTCAAGTCGGACTCCCTCAACTCGGTAAATCTCAATTTCTCCCTGCGGTGCTGTCACCGTGCAAGGTGAAAATTAAAGGTTTTTTAAGTTGCAAATTTCATACAGATGCTTTATAATGGATTCACTGAAGAAAGCGTTTTGTTTTTCGTGGTTTTTGCCACAGATTTGGAACATCAGGAGGAAAATGCCATGTCCAACAGAAAGAAATCTGCCCTGATTGCCCGGGTGCTGGCCCTTTGCCTGGCTGCCGCCGTTCTCTCCGGCTGCTCCAAGTCACCCGCCACCAACCAGGTCACCACCGATCCCACACAACCCGTCCAAACTGCTCCCGCCGCCTCCGGCTCTCTGGCCCAGGTGGAAACCGAGGGCAGCCTCCAGTCCTGGGAACTGAACGCCTCCGTCTGGAGCAGCAGCAACGGCGCCACCGTCACCCTCAACGCCCAGCCCAGAACCTACGAGAAAGGCCAGGGTGCCTCTTTCGTAGTCCGTCTGGAGGGCAAGGAGGTTGAAAACGTCTCCTGCACCTGGAACGGCAGCTACTACACCGCCTCCGTGGATTTGGAAGCCGCCGACGGCTACGAATACGAGTGCGTCCTCTTCCCGCCCCAGGGCGTCGGAGAGCACTATACCCTCAGCGATGCCTACGATTCCCTGGTGTACATGAAGCGCAGCCTGGATGCCTACTGCAACCTCTACATCTCCGACTTTAAGGATGCCGACGGCAAATTCACCGTCACCGCCGGCTGGGCCAGCGTGCAGCTTCCTCAGCTCACCACCGCCGGTACGGAAATCGGCTTCCAGAAAGCCCAGTTGGTCTTCTCTCTAAACGGCGAGACCGTGGAAACCCAGGATGTCACCCTGCCCCAGGGCGAGGGCAAGGGCAGCTATGAATCCAGCCTGTCGAACATCAGCTTCACCATGCCGAAGATGGACGACGACTACCAGCTGGACCTGACCCTTGTGGTCACCCTGACCAACGGAGAGGAACTCACCGCCAACGGCGGCAGCTGGTTCTATAACAACGGCGAGCTGAAAATGGCCGCCGGCTGATATCCCCTTTCTTCCCGCCACACTCAGATGGGTGTGGCGGATTTTTTCCGTTTTCCTGTCAATGTATTTTTTTCACAAATTTCGGCAGGCACCATCCTTTTTTATGTGAATACTATAAAAACCGAAAAAAATGCTTGTTTTGGGATTGATTTTATCCGGCTTTTGACATACAATATGGATTGTACGGATTTGCGCGTGCCCCCGGGCCGTGTGCCGCCGGGAGGTGAATTTCATGCTGAATATTGTTCTGGTTGAGCCTGAAATCCCCCAGAATTGCGGCAACATCGCCAGGACCTGTGCCGCCACCGGAAGCCGCCTGCATCTCATCCGCCCTCTGGGATTCGATATCTCCGAAAAAGCGGTGAAACGGGCCGGGCTGGACTACTGGCACCTGGTAGAGGTGCTGGATTATCAGAACCTGGAGGATTTCTTCTCCAAAAATCAGGTGCAGGAGATGTGGTGCCTCTCCACCAAAGCGCCCCGGTGCTACACGGAGGCGGAATACCACGACGGCTGCTACCTGTTTTTCGGCAAGGAAACCAAGGGCCTGCCCGAAAGCTTTCTGGAATCGCACCGGGAAAGCTGCGTCCGAATCCCCATGCGAGAGCAGGCAAGGAGCCTGAATCTGAGCAACGCCGTGGCCATCACCACCTATGAGGCCCTGCGGCAGCTCTCTTTCCCCAATTTAAAGGATTTTGGAAAAATGAGGGATACCCTCTAACAAATTACTTATGGAGGAATTGTCATGAATTACAACAAGAAGTCCATTGAGGATATTGACGTATCCGGCAAGCGGGTGCTGTGCCGCTGCGATTTCAACGTCCCCACCAAGAACGGCAAGATCACTTCCGACAAGCGCATTGTTGCCGCCATGCCCACCATTGAGTACCTGGTGAACCACGGTGCCAAGGTCATCCTCTGCTCCCACATGGGCAAGCCCAAGGGTGAGTGGAAGCCCGAGCTGAGCCTGAAGGTGGTGGCCGAGCGGATCAGCGAGCTGCTGGGCAAGGAAGTCATCATGGCCGCCGACGTGGCAGGTGCCGATTCCCAGGCCAAGGCCGCCGCCCTGAAAGACGGCGACGTGATGATGCTGGAGAACACCCGCTTTATGAAGGGCGAGACCAAGAACGATCCCGAGCTGAGCAAGGCCCTGGCCAGCCTGGCCGACATCTTCGTCAACGATGCCTTCGGCACCGCTCACCGGGCCCACTCCTCCACCGCCGGTGTGGCTGACTACCTGCCCGCCGTCTCCGGCTTCCTGGTGAACAAGGAAGTTTCCATCATGGGCAAGGCCCTGGCCAACCCCGAGCGTCCTTTCGTCGCCATCCTGGGCGGCGCCAAGGTTTCCGACAAGCTGAATGTCATCAATAACCTGCTGGAAAAGGTGGACACCCTGATCATCGGCGGCGGCATGGCCTACACCTTCCTGGCCGCCAAGGGCTACAGCATCGGCTCCTCCCTGCTGGATTCCGAGAAGATCGACTACTGCAAGGAAATGATGGCCAAGGCCGAGGCCAAGGGCGTGAAGCTCCTGCTGCCCATCGATACCGTTGTGGCCGACTCTTTCCCCGACCCCATCGACGGTGACATCGCTGTGGAGACCGTGGCCGCCGATGCCATCCCCGACGGCAAGATGGGCCTGGACATCGGCGAGAAGACCCGCGCGCTCTTCGCCGACGCTGCCAAGTCCGCCAAGACCGTTGTGTGGAACGGCCCCATGGGCGTGTTCGAGAACCCCACCCTGGCCAAGGGCACCATTGCCGTTGCTCAGGCGCTGGCCGATTCCGAGGCCGTGACCATTGTGGGCGGCGGCGACTCTGCGGCTGCCTGCGAGCAGCTGGGCTTTGCCGACAAGATCACCCACATTTCCACCGGCGGCGGCGCTTCCCTGGAGTTCCTGGAAGGCCTGGAGCTGCCCGGCATTGCCTGCCTGCAGGATAAATAATTATTCCACATATCATCAAAGAGGAGAAATTTAGAAATGAACAGAAAGTACCGTAAGACCGTGATCGCCGGTAACTGGAAGATGAACAAGACCCCCTCCGAGACCAAGGAGTTCATGACCCAGCTGAAGGCCATTATGCCCAGAGGCCGCTGGTGTGATGTGGCCCTGTGTGTTCCCGCCGTGTGCATCCCCGCTGCCGTCCGCGCCATGCGGGAGACCCGGGTGGGCATCGGTGCCGAGAACTGCAACCCCAACCCCTCCGGCGCCTACACCGGTGAAATCGCCACCAACATGCTGGTTGACGCCGGCTGCAAGTACGTGATCATCGGCCACTCCGAGCGTCGGGCCATGGGCGAGACCGATGCCGACGTCAATGCCAAGGTGCTGGCCGCTCTGGAAGCCGGTCTGGTGCCCATCATGTGCTGCGGCGAGACCCTGGAGCAGCGGGAAGCCGGCATCACCGACGAGTGGATCGCCATGCAGATCAAGCTGGGCCTGAAGGGCGTGCCCGAAGAGAAGATTCGCAAGGTCATCATTGCCTACGAGCCCATCTGGGCCATCGGCACCGGCCGCACCGCCACCCCCGAGCAGGCTGAGGAAGTCTGTGAGAACATCCGCGCCGTGGTGCGGAAGCTCTATTCCTCCAAGAACGCCCGGGCCATCTCCATTCTCTACGGCGGCTCCATGAACGAGAAGAACGCCTTCGAGCTGCTGGCCCAGCCGGACATCGACGGCGGCCTCATCGGCGGCGCTTCCCTGGTTCCCGAGAAGTTCGTGAAGATCATCGAGGCTGCCAACCAGCCCACCGTGTAATTTCTGATTTCAGATTCCATTCAGCGCAGCTGTTCTTTCGGCAGCTGCGCTGATTGGCATTTTTCTCGGAAAGGGTTTGATACCATGAAAACGCTGCTTCTCCCCGGCTCCGACCCTGCCACGCCGGAAATCGCCGCGAAGATCATCCGGCAGGGCGGCCTGGTGGCCATCCCCACGGAGACGGTTTACGGCCTGGGGGCCAATGGCCTGGATGAACAGGCGGTGGCCCGGATTTTTGAGGCCAAGGGGCGTCCCCAGGACAATCCCCTGATCCTCCACGTGGCAGAGCCAACGGAAATGGAGAAATTCTGCCATTCCATCCCGAATGCCTCCTATACCCTGGCGGAGAAATTCTGGCCCGGGCCTCTGACCATGGTGCTCCCCGCCCGGGACATTGTGCCCAGGCGCACCACCGGAGGGCTCTCCACCGTGGCCGTTCGCTGCCCGGATAACGATACCACCCGGGAAATCATCCGGCTCTCCGGGGTGCCCATCGCCGCCCCCTCCGCCAACCTTTCCGGCAAGCCCTCCACCACCACCGCCCAGCACGTGCTCCATGACCACGATGGGAGAATCCAAGCAATCGTGGACGGCGGCCCCTGCCGGGTTGGGGTGGAATCCACCATTGTGGATTTGACGGAGAGCCGGCCCCGGCTGCTGCGGCCCGGCGGAATCACCCCGGAGCAGCTCATCGAGGTGCTGGGAGACCTGGTGATTGACAAGGCCGTCACCGCCCAGATTGACAAAGATGCCGTGGTAAAGGCCCCGGGGATGAAATACCGCCACTACGCCCCGGAGGAGCCGGTGGTGATCGTCTCCGGAAGCCGGGAGCAGGCCGCTGCCTACATCCACCGGCATTTTGTCCCCGGGGACCGGGTGCTGTGTTTTGCCGAGGAGCTGCCCCTTTACGTCGGCTGCAATCCCCTGGCCTACGGCAGCGAGGCGGATGTGAACACCTTAAGCGCCGGCCTCTTCGCCGCCCTGCGGGAGCTGGACGACCCATCCATCCATCAGGTATATGCCCGCTGCCCGGTGGGGGGCGGCGTGGCCTATGCGGTGCAGAACCGGCTGAAAAAGGCCGCCGCCTTCCACATTGTGAATCCGGAGGAAGAATCATGATCCTCGGCATCACCGGCGGCACCGGCTGCGGGAAAACCACCCTGCTGCAGCTGATTCGGCAGCGGGGCGGTCTGGTGCTGGACTGCGACGAAATCTACCACCGGCTGCTGGAAGCTGACCGGCAGATGCTTGCCGCCATCAAAAATCGGTTCCCCCAGGCTTTCCCACAAGATTTCCTGGACCGGAAAGCGCTGGGCAAAATCGTCTTTGCGGACCCCGCCGCTTTGGAAGCGCTGAACGGAATCACCCACCGGGCCGTCCGGCAGGAGGTGCTTCGGCAGCTGGAGGCCTCCCCTCCCCTGGCCGCCATCGACGCCATCGGCCTGTTTGAAAGCGGACTGGATACCCTCTGCGACATCACCGTTGCCGTCACCGCTCCCCTGGAGGCCCGGGTCGCCCGGCTCATGGCAAGGGACGGGATTTCGGAAGACTATGCCCGCAGCCGGATCGATGCCCAGCACGACGAGGACTGGTTCCGACAGCGCTGTGATTACATCCTGGAAAACAACGCCTCCGCCGCCGATTTCCTGAAAAAATCCGTTGCATTTTTGGATGCACAAGGTATAATGTAACGTGATCCACATACTGTGCCGAAAATAAGTGAATTGGAATGTGTCGAGATGTTTCGTAGGGAATGCATTCATGCATTCCGAAAGGTTTATGAATCACCAAGGTTCGACAAATCGTAAAACGATGAATTTTGCGTGGGGAACGCATTCATGCGTTCCGCCTGGGTTACGTTTTTATTGGAGTATGTTGAATGGAAAAATGATAAAAATTGACCCGTTACCATCCAACGAACCACAGATGTTCAACGACGTTTCGGAACGGATAAATCCGTTCCCTACGCACATGTTAGAACATGTCCCATGCAAATCTGCCCACTATATTCCAATTTTCCGTGCAAAATCGAACACACAATCTATACGCAAAGGAGAAATAAACAGATGACCACAGAAGAACTGCGCGAATCCATTCTCAGCGCGCCCAAGAATGGCTACAGCAAGCTGACCGATGAGCAGCGGGCGGAGATGGAAGGCTATGCCCTGCGCTACCGGGCCTTTATGGATGCCTGCAAAACCGAGCGAGAGGCAACCGCCTGGGCCACCGAGATGGCAGAAAATCACGGCTTCGTCCCCGCCGTCCCCGGGATGGACGTGAAGCCCGGGGACAAAATCTACCTGAACAACCGGGGCAAGAGCTTCATGATTGCCGTCATCGGCAAGGAGCCCCTCAGCAAGGGCGCCAACATCTGCGCCGCCCATGTGGATTCCCCCCGGATGGACGTAAAGCCCCAGCCCCTGTATGAGGATTCCGAAATCGCCTACTTCAAAACCCACTACTACGGCGGCATCAAGAAGTACCAGTGGACCTGTGTGCCCCTGGCCATTCACGGCGTGGTGTGCAAAAAGGACGGCTCCTCCGTCACTGTGACCATTGGCGAGGATGAGAATGACCCCATCGTCATGGTCTCCGATCTGCTGATTCACCTGGCGGCGGACCAGATGAAAAAGGGCGCTTCCGAGGTGATCTCCGGTGAGCAGCTGAATGTGATCCTGGGCACCGAACCCATCCAGGGGGAGGGCGCCGACCTGGTGAAGCTGAATGTGATGAAGCTGCTGAACGAAAAGTACGGCATTGTGGAGGACGACTTCCGCAGCGCCGAGCTGACCATCGTCCCCGCCGGCAAGTGCCGGGAGGTGGGTCTGGACCGGAGCCTGCTGGGTGCCTACGGCCACGACGACCGGGTGTGCGCCTATGCGGAGCTGGAGCCCATCTTCAACATGGACACCGTTCCCACCCACACCGCCGTTTGCATTCTGGCGGATAAGGAAGAGATTGGCTCCGTGGGCATCAGCGGCATGCAGAGCCACGCCTTTGAATACTTCATGGAAATCCTCTGCGACGGCCAGGGAGTGAAGCTGAGCCACTGCTTCGCCAACTCCTTCTGCCTGTCCGCCGACGTTTCCAACGCCTACGACCCCAATTTCCCCGAGACCTGCGACCGTCGGAACAACTCCATGCTGAACTATGGCATCAGCATCTGCAAGTACACCGGTTCCCGGGGCAAGGGCGGCGCCTCCGACGCCTCTGCCGAGGCCATGCTCCATGTCCGCAAGACCTTTGAGGACAATGGCGTCATGTGGCAGATCGCGACCCTGGGCAAGGTGGACCAGGGCGGCGGCGGCACCGTGGCTGCGTACATGGCAAACCGGAATATCGTCACCGTGGACGCCGGTGTGCCCGTCCTCAACATGCACGCCCCCATGGAGCTGGTGAGCAAGCTGGATTGCTACATGACCATGCTGGGCTGCAAGGCCATCTATCTGGCATAAGAATCCATCATCCGGGCCGCCCCGTGCATTTCGGGGCAGCCCATTTTTTAATAAGCCGCCAGCCAACGCTCCCTGCGTGACCAGCCGTCAAATTGGAATTTGGCGGGGAGGCCCCGCGGCCAAATCGTTACGAACCTTGGGCAATCAACCCACAACTCCTGGGCCCCTCGACCGGTACCGCCCCAATAAAAATTCCGACAGTATGTTGAATGGGACACCTTCCAACGTGTTCGTAGGGAACGGATTTATCCGTTCCGCCTGGGTAACGTTTTTGTTGGAGTATGTTGAATGGAAAAATGTTGAAAATGGTAACCCGCTACCATCCAACGAGCCGAGGATGTTCACCAACGTTTCGGAACGGATAAATCCGTTCCCTACGAAATATCTCTACAACCTCCAATTTACCATGAAAATGAGAGGACGATTATGCAACCATTTTTAACCAGCTAAGCTCGTCAGAGAATAGAAAAAGCCCTCCGCGCAAACCTGCGCGGAGGGCTTTGTGATTTTAATTTATTTCTTGGTTGCCCGGGAGCCCATGTTGACCACGGCGGTATCGCCCTGCTCATTGGCGCCGAACTCATAGTCCTTGCCGGGGAGCACGGCGTTCATCACGATGCCCACCAGAGCAGCCACGGCCAGGCCGGAGAAGCTGATGTTCACGGAGCCCAGGGTGAAGCTGATGGCACCGGCAGCGCTGGTGCTCACACCGATGGCCAGACCCATGATCATGGCGGCAATCAGCACGTTGCGGCTCTTGGTGAAGTCCACCCGGTTCTCCACCACGTTCCGCACACCCACAGCGGAGATCATGCCGTAGAGCACCAGGCTGACACCGCCCATGGTGGCGGCGGGCATGGCGCGAATCACAGCGGCGAACTTGGGGCAGAAAGACAGGATCACAGCGAAGTAGGCAGCCAGCCGGACCACCTTGGGATCGTAAACCTTGGAAAGCGCCAGCACGCCGGTGTTCTCACCGTAGGTGGTATTGGCGGGAGCGCCGAAGAGGGAGGCCACCACGGTAGCCAGGCCGTCGCCCAGCAGGGTGCGGTGCAGGCCGGGGTCCTCCACGAAGTTCTTGCCCACGGTGGAGGAAATGGCGCAGATGTCGCCCACATGCTCCATCATGGTCGCCAGGGAGATGGGCATGATGGTGATGATGGCGGTGATCAGCAGGCCGCCGTCAAAATTCTTGCCGAAGATGGACAGGGCGGTCTTGTCCCAGCTGATAGGCAGGCCGATCCAGGCAGCCTCGCCAACCAGCTTGGTGAAATTCGCCCGGGAATCGGCATCCACAATCATAGCAAACACATAGGAGCCGACCACACCCAGCAGGATGGGAATGATCTTCACCATGCCCTTGCCCCAGATGTTTGCCACCACCACAATGAGAATGGCAACCAATGCAATCCACCAGTTAGCGGAGCAGTTGTTGATGGCGGAGGAAGCCAGGGTCAGGCCGATGCAGATGATGATGGGGCCGGTGACGATGGGCGGGAAATAACGCATGACCTTTTTGGCGCCGAAGACCTTGAACAGGGCGGACACCACCAGGTACACCAGACCCGCGCAGGCCACGCCGAAGCAGGCATAGGGCAGGGTGTTGAAGCCGTAGCTCTCGCTCATGCCGCTGATAGCCGCATAGCCGCCCAGGAAGGCAAAGGAGGAGCCCAGGAATGCGGGAACCTTCCGACCGGTGAGCAGGTGGAACAGCAGCGTGCCCAGACCCGCGAACAGCAGCGCGTTGGCCACATCCAAGCCGGTGATGACAGGAACCAGCACAGTGGCACCAAACATGGCGAACAGGTGCTGCACGCCCAGAACCAGCTGCTTGGGAGTACCCAGGGTGCTGGCATCATAGACGGCATCGGTGTTTTTCTCAGGTTTTGCCATTGGAAAAATCATCCTTTCTTTTTTTGAAAAAAGGAGGAATCAATGGATTTTTACCATGACTCCTCCCTCTTTTCTTTGTTCTTTGACAGTATACTCCCATTTGCTCCGAAAAGCAAGGAAAAACCCAGGCTTCTGTTGCCAAAATATGAACAGTCTATGGACATTCTTTTGGTGAAATAGCATATGGAATGATCTGAGAATTGGAATTTGTCAGTATGTGTTCGTAGGGAACGCATTCATGCGTTCCGCCCTGTTCGTAAATCACTGGGAGTATTGAATCGAGAAAATGTTGTGTTTTGTGTAGGGAACGGATTCATCCGTTCCGAAAGGCGGATGAAAATCCGTAGTTCGTTGGATGGTAACGGGTTCTTTTTTCAACATTTTTCCATCCAACGTGCATCCCATAAAAACGTTACCGGACGGAACGGATAAATCCGTTCCCTACGAAACATCTCGTCAAATCCCAATTAACCTGCCTATTACGCCTATGCGAAACGTCCGAAAATTGTCCGTGTTTTAAAAACAGATGTTCTTTTTGCAAGTTTATGCTGCTCATCGAACCATTTTGTTGTTTTTGCCGGTGGAGCTTCCTCCCATGGCAGATTTTGAACATATTTCTGCCGGATTATCATGTATAATTTCTTCTCATTTCCGGCTTTTTCCTTGTGCAGATTGCACATTTCTCTTGATTGAATTTGCAGGATAACTTTCAAAACTCTTCCATTTCCTGCAATTATGGCGGAATTATCACCGAAATATGAATTTCTGCAAGTGGAGTCAAACAATCGCAGCGCGCCATTCTGCATTTTTCGCCTTGCAATTATTCATACATTATTATATAATAGGACCTGTAATCTTTTACAAAAACAGGAGGAAACACAATGAAGAGAATTTTCGCTCTGGCGCTGAGTGTGATCATGCTGCTGTCCCTGGCAGCCTGCAGCTCCGAGTCCAAGACCACGGAGCCCACCAAAGCAGCCACCACCGAGGCAACCATGGAAGCCACGACCGAGGCTGTCACCGAGGCCGTTACCGAAGCCCCCAAGGCTGCCACCAGAATGACCATGGGCACCGGCGGCTCCGCCGGCACCTACTACGCCTACGGCACCATCCTGGGCCGGTACATGAAAGAAAAGGCCAACGTGGATGTGACCGTTGTCTCCACCGACGGCTCCAAGGCCAACATCCAGGGCATCCAGGTGGGCGACTACAGCCTGGGTACCGTTCAGTCCGACGTCATGTCCTACGGCTGGGAGGGCACCCGCTCCTTCGAAGCCACCGGCAAGGTTGATTCCTTCCGGGTCATCGCCGGTCTGTACGCCGAGGCCGTCCAGCTGATCACCATGAATCCCGAGATCAAGTCCGTCGCCGATCTGAAGGGCAAGTCCGTTTCTATCGGCGCCCCCAGCTCCGGCGTGTACTTCAACGCTGTGGACGTGCTCTCCGCTGCCGGCCTGACCGTGGACGACATCAAGCCCCAGTACCAGAGCTTCGCCGAGAGCACCGACGCCCTGAAGGACGGCAAGATTGACGCCGCATTCATCGTGGCCGGCGCTCCCACCCCCGCCATCAGCGAGCTGTGCGCCACCAACTCCGCCTACCTGGTTCCCATCGACGGCGATGTGGCCAAGGCCATGATGGAGGCTTCTCCTTTCTACACCGTCTACACCATCCCCGCCGGCACCTACAACGGCCAGACTGAGGACGTGAACACCGTCACCGTCAAGGCCACCCTGATCGTGGATGCCAACGCCAGCGAGGAGGATGTTTACAACATCACCAAGGCCATCTTCGACAACGCCGCCGACATCGCCAAGGAGCACGGCAAGGGCGCTGAACTGAGCATTGAAAACGCCACCAGCGGCATGACCGCTCCTTTCCACAAGGGCGCTGCCAAATACTATGCCGAGCAGGGCGTAACCGTGGAAGCACAGTAATCATCCGCCACAACAAACGGCTTCGGTGTTTCCACCGAAGCCGTTTTTGCCTGCCTGACGTAAAGGAGGATACATGAAACTCTTTCAGAAAAAAACGGCCAATCCCGCCGCTCCCAGCGACGATTTGGAAGCCGTAATGAAAAAATACGACAAAGAATCCAACACCCGGGTCTGGGAGGGAAAGCCCAAAATCGTTGTCAGCTGCATTCTGGCTTCCTTTTCCCTGTTCTGCCTGTATGTCACCCTGTTTGCCAGCTGGCTGGACGAAGTGCGGCTGACCTCCTTTGTGGCGTTTATCGTGTTTCTGGGGTATCTGGTGTACCCGGCGAAGAAAGGCCACCAGCAGGTGAACCACATTCCCTGGTATGATATCATTCTGATGATTCTGGGCACCGGCTCTTTCCTGTACTATACCTTCAATGCCAAAACCATCATTCATCAGGGCATCATGTTCCAGCCCTATCAGATCGTTATCGGCATTGTGGGCATTCTGTCCCTGGCGGAAATCTGCCGCAGAAGCGTAGGTCTTCCCATTTTGCTGGTGGCCACCGCTTTCCTGGTCTATGCCCTGGCCGTGGGACTGCCCAACCCCTCCTTCCTGCGCCGGGTCAGCTCCGCCGTGCGGCAGCTGTTCTACAGCAAGGAGGGCATCTTCTCCACTCCCATTAACGTCTGCTCCAAGTTCATTGTGGTGTTCATCATCTTCGGTGCCTTTTTGGAGCGCACCGGCATTGCCGAGTACTTCATCCAAATCGCCAATACCATCGTGGGCAGCTTCTCCGGCGGTCCCGCCAAGGTGGCCGTGGTGGCCAGCGCCCTGATGGGCATTGTGTCCGGCTCCTCCGTGGCCAACACCGTGGGCTCCGGCTCCGTGACCATCCCTTTGATGAAGAAAACCGGCTACAAGTCGGAATTCGCCGCTGCCACCGAGGCTGCCGCCTCCACCGGCGGACAGATCATGCCGCCGATCATGGGCGCCGCCGCCTTCTTAATGGCGGAATATGTCCAGGAGCCCTACAGCAAAATCGTCCTGCGGGCCATTCTCCCAGCAGTGCTGTACTTCACCGGCATCTTCATCTCCGTCCATCTGGAAGCCAAGAAGCTGGGGCTTAAGGGTCTGAAAAGAGAGGACCTGCCCAAGCTGCTGCCCCTGCTGAAAAAGAGCTATCTGCTGTTCCCCCTGTTCCTGCTGATTTACCTGGTGGTTACCAGCGCCCGCTCCATCCAGTATGCCGCGGCCATTTCCATTCTGGCCTGCATCCTGGTCTCCCTGTTCAATAAGGACAGCCGAATTACCCCTAAGCGTCTGCTGGAGGCTCTGGCTGCCGGCGGTCAGGGTGCCATCACCGTTGCCGCCGCCTGCGGCATTGCGGGCATCATCGCGGGCACCATCACCATCACGGGCCTTGCCAGCAAGATCATCAGCGGCGTGGTTGCCCTGGCTGGGGGCTCCGTGCTGCTGGCACTGCTGCTGACCATGGTCTGCTGCATTGTGCTGGGCATGGGCGTTCCCACCACCGCTACCTACTGCATCATGGCCGCCACCTGCGCCCCCATTCTGGTGCAGATGGGCGTCCCCACGGTGGCAGCCCACTTCTTCGTGTTCTATTTCGGCATCGTGGCCGACCTGACGCCTCCCGTGGCCCTGGCCGCCTACGCCGGAGCCGCCATTGCCAAAGCAAGTCCCATGAAAACCGCCGTCACCGCCACCAAGCTGGCCATCGGCGCCTTCATCGTCCCCTATGCCTTTGCCATGAGCCCTGCCATGCTGCTGATTGACACCAACGTTCTGGAAGTCATCCTCATCTGCGTCACCGCCTTCATTGGCATCTGCTGCCTCTCCGCCTCTTTGGAGGGCTACCTGATGGCCCATATGCCCTGGTATCAGCGGCTGCTGGCATTGGTGGGCGGACTGATGCTGATTTTCCCCGGCACCGTGACAGACCTGGGCGGCGTCGCCCTGGCCCTCATCGTCGTGGCGCTGCAGTTCTTCACCCGCCGTCAGTCCCTGGCCACCGCCTAAGAGAAACGATTCCCCCCATCAAACTGATGGGGGGATCTTCTTATCTGCGATAGTCCCGGTAGGGTTGGATATACCGCTCGTGGCTCATGGATTGTGGTCGCGCATAGGCGCCGGAGACCAGGCCAAGCATGGCGTAGATGGTAACCACGGAGGAGCCGCCGTAGCTGATCAGCGGCAGGGTCAGGCCGATAACGGGCATAACACCGATGCACATGCCGGTGTTGATGAGCACCTGGAACATCATGGCGGAGGCGGCGCCGAAGCAGATCAGCCGGCGCATGTAGTCCGGGCACCGGGCACCCACCTGGATGCACCGGGCAATGATGGCCAGCTCCAAAAGCATCACCGCCACACAGCCGAAGAAGCCCAGCTCCTCGCCGATGGAGGAGAAGATATAGTCCGTGTGCTGGGCGAAGAGGTTGCCGTCCTGGGTTCGGGTGCCGTTGAACAGCCCCTGCCCCGTCAGGCCGCCGCCGGTGAGGGACTGAAGATTGATTTTGCTGTGATACCGGGCGCCGATGCCCATCTTGTCGAACTCCGGGTCGATCAGCACCATGATTCGCTCCTGCTGGTAGGTACCCAAATAGGGCCAGACCAGGGGCACCGCCGCCGCAATGGCGCCGATGGCCAGGAGGAACCACCACAGGCTCACGCCTCCGGCGAAGGCCATGCCGATGAAGATGAACACGAAAATCAAGGACACGCCGGCGTCACCGGACAGCACCATGTTCAGTCCCACCACGATGGCCAGGTGGAACACCATGTGCATGACGGAGGGGATGCTGGAAATGTTGTTTTGGTGGGATGACATCACCGACGCCATGATGATGATGTAGGCGATTTTACAGATCTCGGCGGGCTGAATGCTCACGGGAACCAGAGGAATGGTGAGCCAACTCCTGTTGCCGGTGCTGTGGTCATCGCCAAAGGGAATCAGCAGCAAAAGCATGAAGATGTTGAAAGCAACCAGCAGCCCCCGGTGCTCCGACATAAAGTCCACATCGATGGAGGACACAATGGCAAACATCATGATTCCCAGCATGGTGGCAACCAGCTGAATCAGAATGTACTTGGTGTTGCTGCCAAATTTCGCGGCGTTGGTGGCGCTGGCCACGCAGATGCCGCCGAAGCCGGAGGTGATCAAGCATAGGATCAGCAGAACCCAGTCGCCTTTTTTAGTAAAGTCCTTTAATTCTTCAATAAACCGACGCAAGCAGTCTCCTCCCTTCCATATCTGGAAATGGTTCTGAAAAATGGAAAAAACCGGCCCAATCGGGCACGAACACGTGTATTATATCATTCTATCGATGAAAAGTAAATAGAGGAAATGTGAACGTTTTTGGGGGCCGCCCCACCTGCGTGAGACAGCCCCCAGTTTCATCCATCATCAAATCAGGTAATCCGAACCGCGGCAACCACGAAGCGGCCATTGTCGATGGTGTACTCGCAGGTGGAGAGGCACAGCAGCTTGTCGCCATAGACCGGGGTAATGCCGGTGTCGTAGAAGGCCAGTTTTTTGCAGGTGGAAACGAACTCGTTGAACTCCTGCTCGTCCTTGGCATCCGACATCAGGTGATAGGCGAAGCCCACGCCATCGGTGCCGGAGGTCTTAAACACGGCAAAGATCTTGTAAACATGGGATTCATTCAGGGTGTCGAAGAAAATCAGGGGATTTTCCTCCCAGGCGGACTTGTTGTAGTAGTTGCCCAGGTAGGCGAACATGCTGCCGTCCTTCATGTTGTGGCCGAAGAGGGTGATGTTGTCGCTGGGCTTGAACACGTCGCATTCCTCCCGGGCATAGATGCAGCCCCGGACGGACTCGTTCTTGTCGAAATCCCGGTACAGGTAGTAGTTGGCGTTGTCCACCGTGGTCTGCATCACGGGATAGTTGATCTTGGAGTTCTCAATCTGCAGCCAGCCCACCATATCCGGGTTCTCGCTGTGCAGCTCCTGGTACCAGGGGAGGAAATCGCTTCCACTCTCCAGTACGGGGCGCTCGGGAACGTTTTCCGGCTCGTTGATCACATCGGGGGTGTAGTACTCGTCCTCGAAGCCATTGACGCCGGGGATGCCGTAGGGGTTAAAGGAAGTCTCCGTGGGGTCGGTGTCCACGGTGCTCTCGATGTATTCCTGGCGCTGCTCCATCACCTTGTTGGCCCGTTCATCATCCTCCATCTGGCGTTTGGCGCTGTCGGTAAAATAGGTGGCCAGATAGATCGCGCTGGCGGCAAAGGCAGCAACCAAAACCAAAACCAGCACGGCAAATAATCCTTTCTTCATGGCGTAACCTCCATTGTTGTTTTCTTGAGTAGGCATTATTCCCCATTATAGACCAGTGTTTTCCATCTGTCAAGCAATACCTGTCCGGCAATTCTTTTGTTTTTATTAAGACGCCCCCTCCCCCGCCCCACCCATTCCGGAAATATTTGCTCTTGCATTTTCCCCGGGATTGTGATATACTACTCCGGTAAAAGCCGGTGTGATGGAATGGTAGACGTAGTGGACTCAAAATCCACCGCTGGCGACAGCGTACCGGTTCGAGTCCGGTCACCGGCACCAAGACAGCAGATACCTGAACCGGGTATCTGCTGTCTTCCTATCATGATCAAGCTTGAATCAATCGAAATATCCGGTGAACATCTCCAACCGCCAGTTGAAAAACCGGCGGCTGCCATTGTCTGTGGAGAACGGCACGAGGACCAAGGCCTTCCTCAAGTCTGCGGGAGAGTGTCATGTCGTTTTCTGGCAGAAAAATACCCGGAGTAAATACCTCAATCATTTCTGATACAAGTCTTTGATAAAAGTTCGCAAAGGTTTCCGAGGATGATTTTCAAAAAGCAAGGCGGAAAGATTGTGAGGTACGCCGACGATGATATTCTGAAACAAAAAACGGGACCCCTCCGCAGTGGAGAGGTCCCGACGTATTTTGAGATTCCATTCAGAAGCAGTTCTGCTTTTTATTCGGCATCATCAAGCAGGCCATAGCCGCCGTCGTTCCGCTTGTAAACCACGGCGAATGAGCCTCCGTTGTCTTCATCCCGGAAGGCGAAGAAATTGTGGTCCAGCAGGTTCATCTGGAGCACAGCCTCTTCCCGGGTCATGGGCCGGAAATAGAACTGCTTGACACGGGTGATGCTCAGGTCATCCTCCGCCGGTTCGGGGGCAAAGGAGGTTTCCTCCTGCACGCTCCGGACGAAAGCATCCTGCCGTAGCCGACGGGCCAGGCGGGTCTTGTTCTTGCGAATCTGCCCCTCGATGGTGGCAACGGCGGCATCGATGGAGGCGAACATATCCGAAGTGCTTTCAGAAGCCCGGAACCAGGTGCCCGCACCGTGAACGGTGAGCTCTGCTTTGTTCCGGTTCTTCTCCACAGAGAATACAATGAGTGCTTCCGCATCCTCCTCAAAGTAGCGCGCCAGCTTGGTCACCTTTTTTTCCGCGTAGGCGTGAACCTTTTCGGGCAGCTTCACTTTCTTTTCACTGTACTGGAATTTCATATGCGGCAGCTCCTTTCTATATACCGGTTTGTCCGGTGTAGTTTAACTATACCACGGGTCAGCGGAATCGACAAGGGGTCAGGAGTCAATTTCATCCTCATCGTCCAAAAGTTCTGCCATGGTCATATTATAGATGATCTCCGCTTTCTTCTCAAACAGCTTGCCCAGCCGAACCGCCTGCCGCTGATTGGGGGCGACCAACTCCAGGGTCATCAGGTTGCCCGTTTCGTCATCCAGGGCCATGATCACAGAGCAGTCTCCCGATTCCCTTGGAATCACCTGGGTCTTCACAAAGCTGCTTCGGCGCAGCTGCCGGTTGAAGCGGTTCACCGCGTTCTCCGCCCGGCAGCGGACGGTATAGGCGATGGAATCCTGGGTCAGGGCGCCGTCCGCCTTTCCCTTTTCGGTGATTTCATACAGATCCGGCTCCTTTTCCACCAGATGCCCGGACTGGACCATTTGGGGAATGGCCGTGCACACATCGAAATAGCTCACACAGTCATCCTGATAACACAGCTCATAAATCTGCTGACTGGAGGCAGGATAGCTTGCTCTGGACATGACAAAAAGAATCAGCACCTTTACGTCCAGCATATCATGAATAAAACCGAGTCTTTGCAAGAGGCTCCCTCCTTATCTCCTTTTGTGATTATTATACAGGATGCCGTCAAAAAATCAAGAAAAATCAATCTCTTTCCCCCAGGCACAACCCCGGTCCCAGCCTCATATGCTGGAACACAGGAGTGATGACCATGAAGAATATTCTGATTTATCCCGCAGGCTGCACCCCCGGATGCCTGGCCGCGGCCAAGGCCCTCCGGCAAGCGGGGCTGCCTGTGGCGGACCACATCACCCCGGAAGCAACCCACCTGCTTCTGGATATTCCCAGCTTTTCACCCTCCGGCAAGCTGCGAAGCGGCGGGGACTTTGCCCAGCTCCTATCGCTGCTTCCGGAGAAAATCACGCTGATCGGGGGCAATCTTCCTCCGGTGGTGACCGGGAAATACAAATCCATGGATTTACTGGCAGACGATACATACCAGTTTGAGAATGCCGCCATCACCGCGGAGTGTGCCCTCCGGGTGGCAGCAGAGCGGATTCCCTTTACCTTCCGAAAGACCCCGGTGCTGATTGTGGGCTGGGGCCGAATTGGGAAGCACCTTGCCTTTCTGCTGAAGGCCCACGGGAGCAGGGTGACCGTTCTCTCCCGCAGTCCCCGCCACCGGGCGGAGGCGGTCTCCTTTGGGCTCCACGCCCTCTCCCCCCAGGAGCTTCCAAAGCAAATCCAGCATTTCCGCATTCTGTTCAACACCGCCCCTGCCATGATGATTCCAAAGGAATTGTCCCAGCAGTGCCCGAACTGCTTAAAAATCGACCTGGCGTCCCTCCCCGGAATTGAGGCGGAGGACACCGTTGCGGCCAAGGGGCTGCCGGGCATTCTGGCCCCGGAAAGTGCCGGACAGCTGATTGGGGATACCATTCTCCGGCTGCTGGAGGAGGAAGAAGCATGAATATCGGATTTGCGCTGTGCGGTTCTTTCTGCACCTATGGAAAGGTGTTTCCGGTGATGGAGCGCCTGGCGGAAAGCCATCAATTGATTCCCATTTTCTCCCAGGTCTCCGCATCCACGGACAGCCGGTTTGGAAAGGCATCGGATTTTCTCGCCCGGGCCCGGGCCATTTGCGGCAGGGAGCCCATTGTGACCATTGCCGGCGCGGAGCCCATCGGACCCAAGAAGCTGCTGGATGTTCTGGTGGTAGCCCCCTGCACCGGCAATACCCTGGCAAAGCTCAGCCACAGCATTGCGGACACTCCGGTGACCATGGCGGTGAAAAGCCATCTGCGAAACGCCCGTCCGGTGGTGATCGCCGTTTCCACCAACGACGGTCTGGCGGGTGCGGCGGAGAACATCGGCCGGCTGATGGCACGAAAGAACTGCTATTTTGTTCCCTATGGCCAGGATGACCCGGAAAAGAAGCCCACATCCCTGGTTGCCCATTTTGAGCTGATTCCCGCCGCGGTGGAAGCCGCCATGGAGGGAAGGCAGCTCCAGCCGGTCCTGCTGTAACAAAAAGGGAGACGCCGATGATAGTCGGCATCTCCCTTTTCTTATGTTAGATCATTGGCTTGACTCAGCTTGTTGCCAAATTGGAATTTTAATTTAAGATGTGTTTCGTAGGGAATGCATTTATGCATTCCGCTCCGGTAACGCGTTGCGGTGGTATGTTGAAAGAAGAAATGTTGGTTCTTTTCGTAGGGAACGGATTCATCCGTTCCGCAAGGTTCAACAACCACCAGGGTTCGCCAACTCATAAAACGACAGTTTTTGCGTAGGGAATGCATTCATGCATTCCGCCTCGGCACCATTTTTATCGAGGTATGTGAAATGGATATTTGTTGTAAAAAATGGAACCCGTTACCAACCAACGAACCACGGAGGTTAGCCGACGTTCTGGAACGGATAAATCCGTTCCCTACGAAGCATCCCGCCAAATTCCAATTTGCCGCGTGAAACCGATATGCCTTTTGTATCAGATTCCGGCCAGCTCCTTCAGCTTATCGACAAGGTCGGTGCGCTCCCAGGGCCGGTCCTCCACGCCGAAATGCCCCTTGGCAGCGGTGGCGGAGTAGATGGGCCGCCGCAGGTCAAAGCGGCGAATGATACCAGCGGGGGTCATGTCCACCAGCTCCCGGAGCAGCTCCGTCATTTTGTCCTCGGGAATGCGGCCGGTGCCGAAGCAGTCCACCCGAAGCGACACGGGCTCCGCCACGCCGATGGCATAGGCCAGCTGCACCTGCACCTTGGTGGCCAGTCCGGCGGCCACCAGATTCTTGGCCATATACCGGGCCAGGTAAGCGCCGCTGCGGTCCACCTTGGTGGGGTCCTTGCCGGAAAAAGCGCCGCCGCCGTGGGAGAAAAAGCCGCCGTAGGTATCCACAATGATCTTCCGACCGGTGAGGCCGGTGTCACCGTTGGGACCGCCGATGACGAAATTGCCGGTGGGGTTGATGAAGATGTGCTTCACATCCTCCAGCCGGAAGCCGTACTTTTCCAGAACCGGGGCAATGACCCCCTGGGTGATAAACTTACGCAGCTGGTCCATGGCGAAATCCTCGGTGTGCATCACGGAAACCACCACGGTATCCACCCCAACCACATTGCCCTGCTCATCAAACTCCACAGTGACCTGGGTCTTTCCGTCAGGCCGAAGCAGGTCGTTGGAGTGGATGCACTCAGTCAGCCGGTTGCTCAGGGCCCGGGACAGGGCGATGGGCATGGGCATCAGCTCCGGGGTCTGGGTGCAGGCGCCGCCGAACATCATGCCCTGGTCTCCCGCGCCGCCCACCTGGTCGTTGGTGCCCATGGCGATGTCGGCGGACTGGGTGTGGATGCGGCACTGGATTTCCACGGTTTCCGCGTTAAAGCCGTCGCCGTCGTAGATGTAGCCGATTTTGCGTATGGCCTCCCGGGCGACACTGGGATAGTCCACCACGGCCTTGGTGGTGATTTCGCCGCAGATCAGGCAAAAGTCGGTGGTGACCATGGTCTCGCAGGCCACACGGGAATCCGGGTCCTGGGCCAGGCAGGCATCCAAAATGGCATCGGAAATGGAGTCCGCCACCTTGTCGGGGTGGCCGTTGGTGACACATTCAGAGGTAAAAAAACGTTTTTCCATTCTGTTTGATCCTTTCTGTCTATACATCAAGCGTTTGGGCAAAACAAAAAGCGCACACCGAAGATTCGATGTGCGTCTATATCGAATCCTCATCTTTCGTTGCCGCCGGATTTAGCACCTTGAAAAACAGGTTGCTGGGTTTCATCGGGCCGTTCCCTCCACCACTCTTGATAAGGCTTGTATGCAGTTTTTGATTTTGCAGTGATATTATAGCGCATGTTTTCAAAATGTCAAGTAGCCACGAAACTTTCCTCCATTGTTCACAAATCCGATATGGACTTTTCCCTGAACTGTGGTAAAATGATTACAATTCATTTTTTAGGAGTTGAGTCCATTGAAGAATTTACGCAGATCCTTTGAACGCTTCTGCCTTCGCAACCAGAACAAGGGCATCCGAAATCTGATGCTTTATATCTGCTCCGGCAACGCGGTGGTGTACCTGCTGAGCCTGATTTCCCAGAACTACTACCTCTACTATCTGCTCTGCTTCGACCGCACCCTGATTCTCCGGGGGCAGGTCTGGCGGCTGGTCACCTACCCGCTGACCATGCACGCAGGTATGACCGGCGGACTGAGCATCCTGCTGGTAATCATCAGCCTGCTGTGCTACTACTCCCTGGGCACGGTCATCGAGCGCCGCTGGGGCACCCTGAAATTCAATCTGTTTTACCTCTCCGGCGTGGTTATGATGGATGTGTTCTGCATGTTCTTCCCCAATTGCCGGGCGGATGTATACTATCTGAACCTGAGCCTGTTCCTCAGCTATGCCACCATGTTCCCCGATGCCACCTTCCTGCTGTATATGATTATTCCCATCAAGGCCTGGATCTTTGCCCTGATCGATCTGGTGCTGGTGGCACTGGGCATTTTCCAGAATTCTTTCCCCACCAATTTCTTCCCCATCATTGCCCTGGCAAACTATTTCCTGTTCTTCGGCGCCGACGTGCTGAACCTGCTGCCTGTGAAATGGCGGTTCAAGCTTCGCAGTCTCTTCCGGAAAAAGTCCGCTCCCCAGGGGCCCAAGGTGGTCCACTTCCGGACCGCCCCCCAGCAGGAGCAGAAAAAGCAGGACTACAACCACCGCTGCACCGTCTGCGGCCGCACGGATGTGACCAATCCCGAATTGGAATTCCGCTACTGCTCCCGGTGCAAGGGCTATTACTGCTACTGCCAGGATCACATCAACAACCATGTTCACATTGAGTAACGGAGGAAAGGAACACACCATGGAAAAATTCATCATGGCTCTGGATTCCGGCACCACCTCCAACCGGTGCATCCTTTTTAACAAAAAGGGTGAAATCTGCTCCATGGCCCAAAAGGAATTCACCCAGCTCTTCCCCCAGCCCGGCTGGGTGGAGCACAACGCGGATGAGATTTTCGACACCATGCTTCTGGTCGCCCGGCAGGCCCTGGCAAACATCGGCGCCACTGCGGAGAACATCGCCGCCATCGGCATCACCAACCAGCGGGAAACCACGGTGGTGTGGAATCGGCGCACCGGGGCGCCCGTCTGCAACGCGATCGTCTGGCAATGCCGCCGGACTGCCGAATTCTGTGAAACGCTCCGCAGCGAGGGGCTCACCGACACCATCCGGCAGAAAACTGGCCTGGTCATCGACCCCTATTTCTCCGGCACCAAGATTCGCTGGATTCTGCAAAACGTCCCCGGTGCCAAAGAACAGGCCGATCGGGGGGAGCTGCTCTTCGGCACCGTGGAGACCTGGCTCATCTGGAAGCTCACCGGAGGCCGGGTCCATGTGACGGACTACTCCAACGCCTCCCGCACCATGCTCTTTAATATCCACAGCCTATGCTGGGATCCGGAAATTCTCAGCCGACTGGAAATCCCCGCCTCCATGCTGCCCACCCCCATGCCCTCCAGCTGCTGCTACGGCCAGACGGAGCCCCAGTTCTTCGGCGCTCCCATCCCCATCTCCGGCGCGGCAGGCGACCAGCAGTCCGCCCTGTTCGGACAGGCCTGCTTCCAGCCCGGGGACGCCAAATGCACCTACGGCACTGGTGCCTTTCTGCTAATGAACACAGGCAGTACGCCGATTTTCTCCAAAAACGGCCTGGTTACGACGATTGCCTGGGGCTTAAACGGCCAGGTGTGCTACGCCCTGGAGGGTTCCATTTTCGTGGCGGGCGCGGCGATTCAATGGCTGCGGGACGAGCTGCGGCTCATTGACTCCGCCGCCGACTCGGAGTACCTGGCTCGCCGGGTGCCCGATACCAACGGCTGCTACATCGTCCCCGCCTTTACGGGGCTGGGCGCGCCCTATTGGGATGCCTATGCCCGGGGTGCCATTGTGGGCCTGACCCGAGGGGTAAACAAATACCACATCATCCGGGCCACCCTGGATTCCATCGCCTACCAGGTTTCGGATGTGCTCTCCGCCATGGAGTCCGACGGCGGGCTCCGGCTGTCCAACCTCAAGGTGGATGGCGGCGCCAGCGCCAACAATCTTCTGATGCAGACCCAGGCCAACATCACAGCTGCACCGGTGTGCCGTCCCGTCTGCGTGGAAACCACCGCCTTGGGCGCCGCCTACCTGGCAGGCCTGGCAGTGGGCTACTGGAAAAATCAGGAGGAAATTCAGCGCAATTGGACGGTGGACCGTTCCTTTACCCCGGACATCAGCCAGCAGGAGCGGGAGAAAATGCTCTCCGGCTGGCGAAAGGCCGTTTCCTGCTGCGCCGGCTGGGAGAAAGAATAAAGGAAAGCAAGGCATCGGTAAATTGGAATTTGGCGGGGAAGCCCCGCGGCCAATTCGTTACGAACCTTGGGCAATTAACCCACAACTCCTGGGCCCCTCGACCGGTACTGCCCCGATAAATTGGAATTTGTCAGTATGTTTCGTAGGGAACGGATTTATCCGTTCCGAAACGTCAGTCAACATCAATGGTTCGTTGGTTGGTAACAGGTTCCTGTTTTCTCAACATTTTTCCATTCAACATGCCCCGATAAAACCGTTACCGACGCGGAACGCATGAATGCGTTCCCTACGCAAAAATCATCATTTTACGATTCGTCGAACCCTGGTGGTTCATGAACCTTTCGGAACGGATAAATCCGTTCCCTACGCATACGTTGAAACATTTTCAAATCAACAAGCTCGCCAAACACCAACTTGGCGCTGTGGTGGCGAAAAATGTTTTGAGCTCGGCTTCGTCTTTTGCCCGCCGGGGCGCATAGAATGTTCCATACTTCTGAAATTTGAGGTGGTCGTATGGAACCTGTTGCAAACCGAAATCAAATCACCCTGCGGGGAAGCCTGGTCTCACTTCCGGAGTTTTCCCACGAAAACCACGGAAAGCGGTTTTTCCGCTTCTTCCTGGAGGTGCCCCGACTCTCCGGCGCCATTGACACGCTGCCCGTGATCACCGAGGAAACCATCCTGAGCGCCGTGGACCTGTCCGGCGGAGAAATGCTCACCGTCACCGGGCAGGTGCGCTCTCACAATCTGCGAGACAATGGGAAACGGCATCTGTCGGTTTTTGTCTTTGCCTCCTCCATTCTGGCGGAGGACGGCGAGCCCATCAACACCGTGGAATTGGATGCCGTTGTTTGCCGGGAGCCAACCTACCGCCGGACCCCGCTGGGGCGGGAAATCTGCGATGTGATGCTGGCGGTGCCCAGGCCCTTTCACCGGGCGGACTATCTGCCCTGTATCCTTTGGGGAAAGGTGGCGGCTGAGGCCTCCCGATGTGCTGTGGGTGACCCGCTGGTGCTGAACGGCCGCCTGCAAAGCCGAATCTACACCAAGCTCACCGAGGATGGCCCCCAGGAGCGGACAGCCTATGAAATTTCCGCCCTGACCGCTCAATTCCCCGGTTCCATACCCCAATCCAACGAATAATCATTTCACCCCAAGGAAAGACAGAGGAAGAAAATGAAAGAGAAAGTTGCCGCCATCATAGACATTTTAAAGCAGCGATACCCCGACGCCGTCTGCGCCCTGCAATACGAAAAGGACTATGAGCTGATGATTTCCGTTCGGCTGTCCGCCCAGTGCACCGACGCCCGGGTCAACCAGGTCACACCGGCGCTCTTTGCCGCCTATCCCACCCTGGAGGCCATGGCAAATGCGGACATCGCCGATGTGGAGAACTATGTCCGCTCCTGCGGCTTTTACAAGCACAAGGCAAGGGACATCGTCCTGGCCTGCCAGATGCTCCTTTCCGACTTTGGCGGCAAGGTCCCCGGCACCATGGAGGAGCTGCTGCGGCTGCCCGGCGTGGGACGGAAAACCGCCAATCTGCTGCTGGGGGACATCTACGGTGTGCCCGGCAGCGTGGTGTGCGATACCCACTGCATCCGCATCTGCGGCCGTCTGGGACTGAGCACCGGCAAGGAGCCGGAAAAGGTGGAGCAGCAGCTGCGGAAAATCCTCCCGCCGGAGGAAAGCTCCGACTTCTGCCACCGAATCGTGCTCTTTGGGCGGGATATCTGCACCGCCCGGAATCCCAACTGCGGCAGCTGCCCGCTGACGTTCTTCTGCACCCAGTTTTCCCCCACCCAGGAATGAAATCATACCCTCCCCTCTTGACGCATAGAATGCGGACAAGGGGGGATTTTTCTTGCGGGGTACCAAACCCATTTTTTATCGCGCCCTGATGCTCACCGGGGTGAATCTTCTGCTGCGGGCTGTGGGGACATCCTTCCATGTGTATCTTTCCCGGCTCATTGGCGCCGCCGGAATCGGGCTGCTGCAGCTGGTCATGTCCGTAGGGAATCTTGCCATGGTGGCCGGTATCGGCGGCATCCGCACCGCCACCATGTATTTAACCGCCGAGGAGCTGGGGAAAAACCGGCCCCAAAATGTCAGCCGCATGCTGTCCGCCTGCTTTCTCTACAGCATCCTGTGCAGCTGCGCCGTGGCGGCTATTTTGTATTTCGGCGCGCCCATGCTGGCGGGAAGCTGGATTGGAAACAGGCAAACCATCCCGGCGCTGAAAATCTTCGCCGCCTTTCTGCCCGCCATCTGCCTCAGCGGTGTGATGAGCGGGTATTTCACCGCCGCCAACCGGATTGGAACTCTGGCCCTGGTGGAGGTGGCGGAGCAGCTGTGCTCCATGGTCATCACCATGCTGGCGCTGCTCTTCTGGGCCGGACAGGACGCGGAGCGTTCCTGCATCAGCGTGGTACTGGGCAGCAGCGTCAGCGCCTGTTTGACCCTTGTGCTTTTGGTCTGGCTCCGGCTGCGGGAGCATCCCAAAAGGAGCGCCTCCTTCCCGGTACGGCAGCGGCTGCTCCAGGCGGCCCTGCCCCTGGCCGGGGCGGATGTGGTTCGCTCCGGCATCACCACGGCAGAAAATCTGCTGGTGCCCAAGCGGCTGGCGCTGTGCAGCCAGGTGCCGGATGCCCTCAGCGCCTTTGGCCGAATCAGCGGCATGGTTTTCCCGGTGATGATGTTTCCCGCCTGCATTCTCTTTGCCCTGGCGGAGCTGCTGATTCCGGAGCTGGCCCGCTGCCGGGCCGCCGGACAGGAAAAGCGGATTCAATACCTGGTCCGCAGGGGCCTGTGGGCCGCCATGCTCTATGGGGTGTTTTTCAGCGGACTGCTTTTTCTCTTTGCCCGGCCCCTGTGCAGCTTTCTGTATCGGAACAATGATGCCGGAGAGAGCCTGCGCTGCTACGCCCTGATGGTCCCCTTTCTCTACTGTGATGCCATCACCGATGCCATGACCAAGGGCCTTGGCCAGCAGAAGATCTGCGTCCGCTACAACATCCTCACCTCCGCCATGGATGTGGCGCTGCTGTTTCTCCTGCTGCCGGTTTTCGGCATGAAAGGCTATTATTTCAGCTTTCTCATCACCCATCTGCTGAATTTCGTCCTGAGCCTGCGGCGGCTGTGCGTCATCACCGGCTGCCGGATTCCCTTTTCCGTTCCCGCCCTCACCGCCAGCGCAGGGCTGCTTGCCGCCTGGATCGGGACGCGTATCCCCTGGCTGTTCGTTCCCGTCTTTTTCCTGCTGCTTCGTATCCTTGGGGTATTGGGTGCCGAGGAAATCCGCTGGCTGCGGCAGCTTGTTTTCCGTCCGAGGGCCAAAGGCCGGTTGACCCGGGAGGCGGGATAATCTATAATAGAAGCCATCACAAAGGAAAGCTGTGGTGGCCTTCGATGAAAAAATGGGTTTTCTTTCTCTCCGTCATGGCGCTGCTGGTGGGCGCCGGAATTCTTCTGTCTGCCTACTGTGTTTCTCTGCCCGCCGACAGCCCTGCCCCGGATTTCTACATTCTCAATACCAATACCATGGTTTTCCATCTTCCCTCCTGCCCCAGCACGGAAAAAATGAAGGACAGCAACAAGCGTTCCTCCACCCAGCCCCGGGAGGAACTGATTGCCGATGGCTATTCTCCCTGCGGGAACTGCAGCCCGTAATTCAAAAGCCGCCCGGGCCGGGCGGCTTTTCTTATGAGATGGTAATCATCAGATGGGGATCATCAAGCCGGTCCAGATCAGGCAGCAGATGATGATAAACATGGTAACAACGGAGCACACGCTGGTCCAAACCACGATTTGCGTGGCCAGCTGCTCGTCATTTCCCATCTGTCCCGCCATCACCGCGCTGGACACGGCGGCAGGGGTGGCATACAGGGCAATCAGCGCAGGATAGTCCACACTGGTGCAGGTAATCAGATTGGTATAGGTGCTGACCAGATACACCGTGCCCAGGGACAGCACCGGCGCAATCACATTCCGCCAAAGGGTGCCCACAATGATCTCCCGGCGCATGTCCCCCGCTGCCGAGAAGCTGAATTGCCCGCCCAGCACCACCAGGGCAAAGGCCGTGGCTATGGAGCCCAGCTGAGAGACGGCGGTGTAGAAAAAGGGCAGATTGCCGCTGAGGGTGAACACCACCCGTCCGAAGAGCTTTTCCTCCGCTTCGCGAATCAGAATGCAGCCCAGGCCCAGGGCAATTCCCCGAATCAAAGGGTTCCGGATCACGTTGCGGGCCACCCGCTTGAGGTTTCCCTCTCCCCCCTGGGGATGGAGGAAGACCGTCAGGGAAATCACCGCCAGAACGTTCATCAGCGGGATGCACATGGCGGTCATGATGGAGGAAACCGCCTCCGCAGGCTCTCCCCCCAGGATGCCCGCCAGGGTAACCCCGATGATGGCAGTATTGCTGCGAAAGGTGCTTTGCAGCAGCACGCCCTTGCGCCGGGGGTCCTTGGTGGCCAGGGGTGCGGTGAGCCAGCCCAGGCCGAAAATGGCCACCATGAGCAGCATGCAAAACAGCACCAGACGCCAGGGGATATCCGAAAAGCTTCCGATTTTGTAGGTATTCAAGAACAGCTTCATGGGAAGCAGGTATTGGAAGCTGAGCCTGTTGCCGATGCGGACAAACTCCTCCGACAGGAATCCCCGCTGCCGCAGGACAAAGCCAAAGAGAATCAGCAGCATAATGGGGAAAATGGAATTGACCCCCGTGGAAAATACCGAAAGCAGCGTCATTTGCTTTGCCCCCCTCCGGCGGTTTTCCGGGTCTGGCGGAACCGGAAGAGGATATTACCCATACTCCTGGAGATATGTGCCTCCATTGCCGCTCTGGCCCGTTCCGCCCGGCTCTCATTCATCCATTCCAGAATCTGCCGGTGCTCCTGAATGGAAAGGGCCTCGTGCTCCCGGTCCCGCTGCTGGGTTGCGGAGGAGGGACCGTTCCAAAGGGAGGTGAGCAGCTGGAAAAGCTTTCCATTGTCCGCCGCCCTCCAGATGGCGGTGTGGAATTGCTGATTGTAGTCCTGATATTCCTGCTCGCTCATGGTGTCCCGATGGTCCTGGGCCCACTGCTGCAGTGCCGTCAGCTCCCGGGTATCCATGGCATTTTCGGCAGCTCTGGCCGCCGCCTCACCCTCCAGCAGAATGCGAACCTGAAAATGGTCCTGAATGAATTTCTCGTCGATTCCGGTGACGATGGCGCCCCGGTTCATCCGCAGCTCCAGCAGCCCCTCCGCCGCCAGAGACTGAAAGGCCTCCCGCACCGGTGTCCGGGATACGCCCAGCTTGGCCGCCATTTCCGTCAGGCTCAGCTCCTCTCCGGGCTGATACTCCCCGGAAAGCAGCGCCTTTCTCAAAACAGCCGTCACCCGAACCCGAATGGGCAGCACCTGAATCGTTTCCATAGGATCCCCTCCAATTCTTTCGTTTATCCTAACACGAAACACGAAAGAAATCAATCATGGCATTTTGCAGTCAGCTTTGTTTTTTAGTGCCGGAGGATTTTACAAAAAGCGAGCCGCTTCTTTATGGATTCTGATGAATTTCTCTCATTTTCTTCAAAGGGCTTGCATTGCTTTCCTTTCTGTGCTACATTATCAGAAATGGATATTGTATACGATATTCAATTTTAACACAAAGGAGCGCTGGATATGCACGCCATTGAAAAGATTCTGGCCCGGAACGCCGGAGTCCCATCTGTGAAGTGCGGCGAGATCGTCACCGCCAATGTGGATTTCGCCGAAATCAACGACCTGTACCTGCAAACCGTGTACTCGTTCTACGAAATGGGCGGCAAAAAGGTTTGGGACAATACCCGGGCCGCCTTCGTCTTCGACCACTACGCCCCCTGCCCCACCATCAAAACCGCCTCCAATCACAACGAAATGCGGGAATTCGCCCGGAAAAACGACCTGAAATATCATTTCGATGTGAATTCCGGCGTTTGCCATCAGGTCATGGCGGAGGCCGGCGTGGTCTACCCCGGCATGATTCTGGTGGCCACCGACAGTCACACCACCACCCACGGTGCCTTCGGCGCTCTGGGCACCGGCTGCGGCGCCACGGATATGGCCTGCATCCTGATGACGGGACAGATGTGGTTCCGGGTGCCGGAGATCATGGAAATCCGTCTGGAGGGGCAGCCCCAGAAAGGCGTGTATCCCAAGGATGTGATTCTCAACGTACTGGGAAAAATCAAGGCCGACGGCGCGGTGTACAAGTGCATCGATTTCACCGGCAGCTATGTGGAGGCCCTGGATGTTCCCGGCAGAATGACCATCTGCAACATGGCGGTGGAAATGGGGGCAAAAACCGCCTATATGCAGCCCAATCAGGCGGTGCTGGATTATGTCTCCCAGCGGGCGGTCCGGCCCTATGAGGTGGTGACCACCGACCCGGATTTTGAATATGCCCAGAGCTTCCTCTTCGACGTTTCCGCCATGGAGCCCGCAGTCTCCTGCCCCCACGATGTAGACAATGTGCGCCCCATCTCCCAGGTGGCAGCGGAGAACATCCCCCTGAATCAGGCCTACATCGGCAGCTGCACCAACGGACGCACCGAGGACATTGGCCAGGCCGCCGCCATTTTGAAAGGAAAGCACATCCCCAAATATTCCCGGCTGCTGGTGGTCCCCGCCTCTGCCGCCGTTTTGCAGCAGTGCATGGAGCTGGGCTACATCCAAACCCTGGTAGAGGCAGGCGCCACCCTGGTCTCCCCCGGCTGCGCCGCCTGCCTGGGCACCCACGAGGGAATCCTGGCCCCCGGTGAAAACTGCATCACCTGCACCAACCGGAATTTTAAAGGCCGCATGGGCTCCAACCAGGCAAATCTGTATCTTGCCAGCCCCGCTACCGTGGCCGCCAGCATCCTCTGCGGAAAAATCACCGATCCCAGACCCTATCTGGACGAAATGGAGGCATGATTATGAAAACAGAAATCACGGGAAAAGCCCTGGTTGTGGGCAATAACATCGACACGGACATGATTTATCCCGGCCGCTTCCTGGAGCTCACCGACCCCGGGCAGATCGGCAGTCACTGCCTGGCGGGAATCTCCGAGGACATCGCCCCCCATTTCCCCCAGGGCGGAATTGTGGTGGCGGGCACCAATTTCGGCTGCGGCTCCAGCCGGGAGCACGCTCCCATTGCGCTCCTGAACATGGGAGCGGCTGCCGTTCTGGCGGACAGCTTCGCCCGTATCTTTTTCCGCAATGCCATCAATCTGGGACTGCCGGTGATCGTCTGCAAGGGAATCGCCGCAAGAGTCAAGGATGGCCAGACCCTCCGGCTGGATATGAACGCCGGCACCGTCACCATTGAGGAAACCGGAGAGATTCTCCCGGCGGAGGCTTTGGGGGAAAAGGCCATGGAGATCCTCAGCGCCGGCGGCATCAAGCCCATGATGCGCGCCCGATTCGCTTCCAAGGAATAAAACATGCCCCGATTCACATTCTGAATCGGGGCATGTTCTATTGTGCTTATCGGTTTAACAGCAAATTGGAATTTGGCGGGCTCGTCGAATGGTACAATGTCGGACAACACCGTAGGGCGGGGGCTTGCCCCCGCCGAAATGTATCGAATTTGGGTTTTTTTCGTTGGATGGGAGCCGTTCAAAGCCGGAACCAAGCGGCGGGGGCAAGCCCCCGCCCAACGGTACATCCCAATTTTCCATGCGACAATCACATCTCCAAATTCCAATTTGACACCAAGCCGGTAAGCATGTTTTCTATTTCAGCTTATACAGCACTCTGGGTCTTCCGCCGGTGCCATAGTCAATGGAGCTTTCCAGCTGGCCGGTTTCAATCAGGTAGTTCAGATAGTTCCGCACCGTCACCTTGGACAGGCCGGAGGATTGGGAGATGCTCTCGCAGGTGTGGGCCTGGTCCCGTTCCTCCCGCAGGAGGTTTTCGATGGCCTGGAGGGTCTTACCGTTCAGGCCCTTTCGCAGGTCCCGGGAGCGTTCCTCCCCGGTGAAGCCATTGCCCAGCAGCTTGTCCACCACCGCCTGATCGGCCCATTTGCTGCTTTTCACCAGGTTCATCCGGCCAAGGTATTTCTGCACCGCCTCCTGGAGTCTGGAAAAGGAAAAGGGCTTGATGATAAAGTCCTCAATTCCCAAGCGGAGAGCTTCCTCCACCACGGACATTTCCGTGGCAGCGGTAATCATAATAACCCCCGTTTGAATGCCGCAGCTGCGGATGCTTCGCAGAAGCTCCAGACCATTGAGCATGGGCATGTACACATCCACCACCGCCAGCTGAATTTCATGCTCCTTCAAATAGGTCAGGGCATCCCGGCCATTGGAGAAGGTGGCCTCCACCTGCAGCTGGGGAAACTGAGAAAGGTATTGGGCGTTCAGCTGAGCCAGCATGGGATCGTCCTCTACGATCATCACTCGAATCATATTCCGTTTTCTCCCCGTTTTTTGTTAAAGATCAAGGTAAAGGTGGTGCCGGCATCCGGTTCAGAGTCCACCTCCAGGCTGGCCTGGTGCCGGTCCGCGATGTTGCGGATCAGGTTCATGCCATAGCCTCTGCCCTCCGTGGCCTTGGTGCTGTAGCCGCTGTCAAAAATATGCTCCAGCCGCTCCGGCGGGATGCCGATGCCGGTGTCGGACACCACCAGCAGCAGGCCCGTTTCATCCTCCGTGATTTGCAGGACGATTCTTCTGGTCCGCTGGTCCGCCGCCGCGTTCACCGCTTCGATGGCGTTTTCCAGCAAATTGCCCACAATGGTCACCAGCTCCGCCGTGCTGAGATACTGGCTGTGCTCCGGGAGACTGGAATTGGTCAGCAGGGTCATGTGGATGTCCAGCTCCCGGGTATTATTCAGCTTTCCCAGAATCAGCGCGGCCACATTGGAGTTGTGAATCAGCTGAATCACCGGACCGATGCTCTGGGCCTGGGACGCGGACACGCTGCCGATGTAGTTCAGCGCCTCGTCCGCCCGGCCCATCTGCAGCAGGCCGCTGATGACCTGGAGCTTGTTCATAAACTCATGGTTATTGGCCCGCAGGGCGGAGATGATGTTCCGGCTGCCGCTGAGCTGCTCCGCCCGGCGGAAGGCCTCACTTTTGTCTTTCAGAATCAGCACCTGTCCGGTGCAGCTGCCGCCGGACTTCGTCAGCACGCTTCCGGTCAGCAGGTTGGGTCGGCTGGTGGCCAGGTTCTCCCCCTCTACGTTTCGCAGGCTCTCCCCGTTCTGGCAGCGCAGCAGCTCATCCACGGGCCTGCCCAGCAGCAGCTCCTCGTGCTGCCCCAGGGTATGCACCGCCGCGGCATTGACAAAACGGATTTTCCCATCCGTATCCAGAGAGATGATGCCCTCATCCAGGCTGTTGAGAATGTCATTCTGAACCAGATACACCCGGAGCAAATCCTCCGGCCTGGCCCCCCGCAGCTGCTTTTTCAGATAGAGCGCCAGCAGGCCGCTGAAAAGCAGCGTGCAGGCAGTCAGCAGCAGAAAGAGCTTTCCATAGGTGCTGTTGATGTCGCTGTGCAATGCATCAATCCGGCTGCGGGTGGTGCTGGCCATGACAAAACCGATCACCTGGCCGTCTTCCTCCAGTACCGGGCTGAAATACCGGTGCTGATAGCCCATGGTTCCGGTGGCATCGGAAAAGTACCGTTCGCCTGCCAGGGCCCGCTGCTCGTCACCGCCCACAAAGCTGCCGCCGATACGCTCATGGACGATGTGGTAAATTCTAACTGAGTGCTCATCCGCAATGGACAGGATATCCAGGTCCGCGGTTTTTCCCACCAGATCATCCAGGTATGCAATCAGCGATTCCGGACAGCTGCCCTGGCGCAGGGCCTGCCGCACCGAATCATAGGACGACAGGGTTTCGGCAACGGAGGAAAGGCCGTTGTCGATTTTTTCCTGCAGGGTGCTCAGGGAATACCGCAGGGTCAGGGCCAGGGTGATACCCAAAAGGATCAGCCAGATGGTTAAAATCACCGTAACCACCTGGACAAAAAACGGCGTGGTGCTGTTTTTCCGGCTGCCAAAGCCGCCAAAGGTCATGATAACCCCTCCCATTCCCTGTTTTCGTTTTATTCTAGCATGATTCTTCCTTGGATGCAAGAACCGGAAAAAATGCCGGAAAGAATATTTACTTTACTTTCCAAAGCTTTTCAAGGAGGGAAAAAAGGTGTATAGTAGTTTTTAACAAATACACCGTTGAATTTCAGCGTGTTTTGTTGAAGTTTTCACCAGATACAAGAGGAGGTATTCTATGGATTACGCAAAAGAATCCCTGCGGCTCCACGGCGAGTGGAAAGGCAAAATCGAAGTGAGGGCTGTGGTGCCCGTGGCCACCAAGGAAGATCTTTCCCTGGCCTACACCCCCGGCGTTGCCCAGCCCTGCCTGGAAATTCAGAAGGATGTAAACAAGTCCTATGAGCTGACCCGCCGCCACAACCTGTGCGCCGTGATCACCGACGGCTCCGCCGTTCTGGGTCTGGGCGACATCGGACCCGAGGCCGGCATGCCGGTGATGGAGGGCAAGTGCGTCCTGTTCAAGGCCTTTGGCGACGTGGATGCGTTCCCCCTGTGCGTCAAGACCAAGGATGTGGATGAATTCGTCAACGCCGTGGCCCTGATCTCCGGCTCCTTCGGCGGCATCAACCTGGAGGACATCGCCGCTCCCCGTTGCTTTGAAATCGAGCGGAAGCTGAAAGAAAAGACCGACATTCCCATCTTCCACGACGATCAGCACGGCACCGCCGTCATCACCCTGGCGGGCCTGACCAACGCCCTGAAGGTGGTTGGCAAGAAGAAAGAGGATGTGAAGATCGTCACCTCCGGCGCAGGCGCTGCCGCCATCGCCATTGTGAAGCTGCTGCTCTCCGCCGGCTTCAAGAACATCGTCATGACCGACCGTACCGGCGCCATCTACGACGGGCGGGAGGGCCTGAACTGGATCAAGAAAGAAATGGCTCAGGTGACCAATTTGCAGAAGGAATCCGGCAAGCTGGCGGACGTGATCAAGGGCGCAGATGTGTTCATCGGCGTGTCCGCCCCCGGCACCCTGACCACCGAAATGGTGAAGACCATGGCCAAGGACGCCATCGTGTTCGCCTGTGCCAACCCCACCCCCGAAATCTTCCCCGAGGATGCCAAGGCAGGCGGCGCAGCGGTTGTCTCCACCGGCCGCAGCGACTACCCCAACCAGATCAACAACGTTCTGGCCTTCCCTGGCATTTTCCGCGGTGCTTTCGACGTCCGTGCCTCCGACATTAACGAGGAAATGAAGATGGCCGCCGCCAATGCGCTGGCAGACCTGGTTTCCGACGAGGAGCTCAGCGCCGACTACATCATCCCCGCCGCCTTCGACAAGCGGGTTGGTCCCGCCGTGGCCAAGGCCGTTGCCGAAGCCGCCCGGAAGAGCGGCGTTGCCCGCATCTGAGCGCATCATATTCAAAAAAATTCCCAGCAGCAATAAAACGACATTATAGAAGGAGAGATTCATAATGAAAAAGAATGGCTATAAGCTGTTCAATCTTCCCTGGCCCGTTTTTGCCATTTGCTCCGCTGTTATCCTGCTCTGTGCCTATCTGGGCTGGCTGCCCACCGGTATGGCCGGCTGCTTTGCGTTCATGATCGTGATCGGCACCGTTCTCAATGAGATCGGTGAGCGCACGCCCATCATCAACTCCTACCTGGGCGGCGGCGCCATCGTCATCATCTTTGGTTCCGCGCTGCTCAATTACTTCAACCTGCTGCCCACCAAGACCGTTGATGGCGAAAGCGTCAGCTATGTCTTCAAGGGCATCACCACTTTCTTCAAGGGCGACGGCGCCTTCCTGGACTTCTACATCGCCGCTCTGATTACCGGCTCCATCCTGGGCATGAACCGCAAGCTGCTGATGAAGGCCGCAGCCCGTTACTTCCCTGCCATCTTCGGCGGCCTGATTCTGTCTTTCGCCCTGTGCGTGGGCCTGGGCGCCATCACCGGCTTCGGCGCTGTGAAGGCTCTGCTGCTGATCGCTCTGCCCATCATGGGCGGCGGCATGGGCGCAGGCGCCACTCCCCTGTCCAAGATTTTTGAGTCCACCGGCACCATGTCCGCTGCCGATGCCATCTCCATCATGACCCCCGCCGTGGCCATCGGCAACGCCATCTCCATCGTCATGGCCGGTATCATCGTGAAGATCATCAAGGACAAGAAGTGGAACGGCAACGGCGCTCTGATGCAGGCTGGCTCCGTCGATCCCAAGGAACTGGAGATTTCTCCTGAGATGCAGAAGAAGCGCGATGATATCAACGTGATCAACCTGGGCATCGGCCTGCTGGTTTCCTGCTCTTTCTTCATCTGGGGCTTCATCCTGTCCGGTCTGTGGAAGAACTACGTCTCCTCCACCGTTACCATCCATGCTTATGCCTGGATGATCATCACCGTGGCCATCTGCAAAATCTTTAACCTCATTCCCGAGCACATCGAGATTGCCTGCTATCAGTGGTTCCAGTTCATCATGAAGAACCTGACCACCACGCTGCTGGTTGGCATCGGTCTGTGCTACCTGAACATCAATACCGTGATTGAGACTTTCACCCTGCAGTATCTGCTGCTGTGCCTGGTGACCTGCCTGGGCGCTTTCTTCGGCGCTGCCATCGTGGGCAAGCTGGTTGGCTTCTACCCTGTGGAGTCCGGCCTGACCGCTGGATTGTGCATGGCCAATATGGGCGGCACCGGTGACGTGGCGGTTCTGTCCGCTGCAAACCGCATGGAGCTGATGCCTTTTGCACAGATCTCCTCCCGTCTGGGCGGCGCGATCATCCTGCTGCTGGGCAGCCTGATGCTGAGCCTTCTGGGCGGTATGCTGTAAGCTTTTCCATCCAATCGGCCGCTGCCCTTTCCGGCAGCGGCCTTTGTTTAAGGAGTCATCATGAATTGTATCAAATGCGGTGCGGCCACGGAGGACTATCCTTTTCGCGTTCTCCAGGTGCAGACCCTGCATGTCCGGGACCTCACCGGGGAAAAACGGGTGCAGGCCCTGGGAGATTTCAAAAACCACTGCGTCTGCCGCAAATGCGCGGAGCGGAAGCTCAGCTGCATTTTGAATAACCGGAAGGCCACCGTCAAAGCCGCGCTGCCCTTTTTCCTGGCCATTTTGGCAGGAATCGCCCTTACGGCATTTTTCTGGAGCCGCAATGGTGCCTTCCGTCTGCTTGGACTGGCAATGCTGGTCTGCGGCGTTCTGGGCAGCATCAGCACGGTTCAATCCGGGGAAAAGCAGCGGAACCGGTTCGCCCCCCTGTCCCACGACCAGGCCCTTTACCAGGCCGCCTGGGAATGCTTTTTGGAGGCCGCTCCGAAAAAGAACGACATCAACGACATCACCTATATCCCCATCAACCAGGAAACCCTGGCAAGGAAAAACGGGGATTTGATGGTTCTCTACGATCTTCTTCCGGAAATCGCCCTCCAGGCCCACCAGCGGATTCATAACCCGGAGGAAACGCAGTAGCGCCCCCCGGGCAAATGGGTAAATTGGAATTTGACGGGATGTTTCGTAGGGAACGGATTTATCCGTTCCGCCCGGTAACGTTTTTATGGGGTGCACGTTGAATGAAAAAATGTTGGAAATTGGGACCCTTTACCATCCAATAAACCATGGGTGGTAACTGACGTTTCGGAACGGATAAATCCGTTCCCTACGAACACGTTGGAAGGCATCCCATTCAACAAACTCGTCAAATTCCAATTTACTGTGGCTGTACTGGTCGAGGGGCCCAGGAGTTGTGGGTTGACTGCCCAGGGTTCGTAACGAATTGGCCGCGGGCCCTGCCCGCCAAATTCCCATTTCCCGTTTTTATCGGCAATCGAACAAAAAAGATACCGGCTTTTCTTCCCGGAGGCACCGGAAAGGAAGGTCGGTATCCCTGTTTTATTCCACAAATATAGGCGCAGCTGCGTATCACCGCGTTCTGGTTTCGTTGGGTGCATTGGGCCGTTTTTTATGATAGCTTGCCAACAGCAGGCGGCGCATGGCGGATACATCCGAAGCCGTCGCCTCCGATTGGCCGAAGCAGACCTGATACAGTCTTTCCACCGTGGGGCGCACCAGGCAGACCGCTTCCGGGGACCGTCGGCGCAGTTCTCCCTCGCAGAACGTCAAAAACGCCTCCGACTGGCTGCTGACCCCTTTGGGCAGCCCCAGTCTGTGCATCCGGGCATACAGCGCCTGAAAGACAGATACCATGCGGCGCGCCCTCGCTGCGCTCCCAAGAGGAACATAGCCCAAAGCCCTGCACAGCCGCCAGCCGAGATAGACGAATCCGGAGACAGGCAGCAGCACAGCCGCAAGGCACCCAATGGCCTTGACGATCTGCTCCACCCCGTATTCCCCGATGGTCTGTCCGCCGGATTCCGAAGCCGGGACATCCGGGATTTCTGAAGGTGTTTCCTCCGGAGGCAGGGTTTCTTCCGTCCCCCCCTCCACAAATGCTTCTATTTTCTCTCCGCCGGGGCCGACCTCTTCATAGGTGCCGATCACCCCCGGGGTCATATCCCTGGGGGTCCATCCAATTCCCGGGACATAGATTTCCGCCCAGGCCTGGGCATTGTCTCCCTGCACCGTGGCGGTGTAGGTTCCGTTGGATTGGGCAGAGAACAGGGAAGCCGGAACCTCATAGCCCACCACATACCGGGCTGGGACCCCGAACATGCGATACAGCACTACCGCCGCGGAGGCAAAATGGACGCTGTTTCCCGCTTTGGATTCAAACAGGAAGTATTCCAGCGCATCCGCACCCTCCGGAACGGCCTCCGGGTTCAGCTGATACCGGTAGTGCTCCGCCAGAAATTGGCGAATCCAGGAAGTGATTTCCTCTTCGTTCCGGTCGGCACTCCAATGGTTTTCCCGGATTACCTCATTGACTTGCCCTTGCAGTGCCTCCATCCCGGGGTAATCTGTCTGCTTGTTTGTTTCGCAAAACGCCCGGTAGGATTCCTCCACCCGGTCCAGGACATTTCCGGTTCCATCCAGCGCATTCCAGGCAGACAGCACCGCTTCCATATCCTCCCGGAAAAAGAAGAAGAATCTGTCTTCCTGCTCCTGCTGTCCCTCCACCGCCCCATCACCGGCGCTCACCTGGTAGTAGTCATTTAAGAAAGTGCCGTAAGGGAGGTATGTATAGGCATCATTGGCGTTTTCTCGCTCCACCAGCAGCTGAGCCGGTTCAATGGCCAGGGCGGCAATGGAGGGCTCCTGGGACAGGGCGAAGGCCGTTCGGAGAAAGGGAAGATTCTGGATGTAGATTCTGGCAGAGCCCTCCGTGTTCCAGTTGATTGCCGCGCCGTCAAAGCCGGTGCCGTGGCTGTTTTCCCATTTGCCGTTTTGATAAGTCGTGCCGATGTAGCCTTTCAGGAAGAGGGCCTCTTTGGGCTTTGTGTTCAGCGTCAGGCGCAGGTCCTCCACGCCCTCCAGAAGATACCCCTCTTCGCTGGTCAGGGCCCCGTCCTGCACACCGCCGCCCACTGCCTCCACATTCAGATTCCACGCCCCGGCACTGAGCTCCGGCAGAAGCTTCAGCACCTTGGTCAGAAAGCTGCCCTGCAATTCCATGGACATCTGCTGGGCGGGTTTCAGGGAGACGGACAGCAGCGGACGGACGAGGAAGAACCCCGGCGCGGACAGGAGCAGGAAAATCAGCAGCACCAACCCAGCGCCCTTTTTCTGAATGGACTGAAAGCGCCGCCCGTTCTGCTCCCGCAGCTGCTTGTTCTGACCGCCCCACATCCGAAGCTGCCGCTTTGGCTTTGAATAGGCCATGCAGAGCAGGATGCCCAGCAAAACCAGAAACAAGGCCCCGGTGTTCTTTGCCGCGCCGCACAGCCCCAGCAGAACCAGCACCGGGAACAGCAGCAGATTGGCCAGCGCCATGGAATTCTTTTGAAACAGCGCGTACGCCAGCCACGCAGCAGCGGGCACCGCCGCAAGCAGCAGAAAAGTATCGGCCTCCGCCGTATCCAAGACCACAGCCGGGAGCTCCCCCTGATAGGTTTGGTTCAGGGTGTAAACCATCAAATTGCCGAACTGCCTTGCCCCTGCCAGAAAAGAATCCTGCCGCAGAAACAGCGCAAGAAGGTATAGAAGCAAAACAATCGTCCAGCTTAGCAGCCAATGGCGCCGGCTCCACTGGCTGCGGAAGTATCCCGCCAAGCCTCCGCACAGCAGCAGAGCGGCAGGAAAGAACCATCGGGAAACCGGCACGGAAAACCCGGAAACAAACAGCATCAGCAGCCCGCCCACCAGGCAGGCCAGCAGCAGCACATCCATCCCGCACCAGACAAGTGGGTGGGGCTTGGGGGATCGTTCCGGCTGAAAGAAGCGGTCGGAAACGCAGAGCCCTGATGCTTCATCACGGCATTTCCCCACGGACAAGATTGCCCTGTAGGTCGATTTCGATGCAGGATGCTTTTGTTTCATCTGACAATATCTCCTTCAAAGCCGGGGATCGCACTCCTTGCGGAATGGTATCCGTCCGCAGCAGGCTGCACAGCATCTCCTGCAGGCTCGTCTCGTCGGACACGCTGTGCCGCACCACCGTGCTGTCGCGGCCATCCATCCAAACCACCATATGCCGTTTTTCCAGGTTCAGCAGCGCCGCCGACACCGATGCAACGGTTTCAACAAAATGGTCCCATGCGTCCGGGTCGCTGCGAACCCGGGGCCCCTGGGGACTTTCCTGCAGCTTCAAATAGAGCCAGGTCAGCTTTTCCGTGGGGTCCGTCATTTCCCGCACCATCAGTTCGTTCAGCCGGGCCGTCAGCTTCCAGTGCACCTGCTTCAGGCTGTCCCCCTCCCGATAGCTGCGGATTTCGGAGACATCCATCGCTTCCGTGCCCTGTGTGCCGTTGTCCTCCTCCCCCTCCGGGAAGAGTCCCTGGGTCTCCGGCAGCGGCTGCTTGGAGCGCAGCACCTCCGGCAGAATGAAGAGCAGGCTTTTTTCCCGGCTGTCCACCCGGCATCGGCGCTGGAATACCCCCAGGAAATCCGTCACAACCAGCTGATTGGGGCGAATTTCCTGGCAGCCGCAGTGGGTGCTGTCCAGCTGGAAGCAGAGGCTCCCCCGCTCCCTGCCATCCAGCATGAGCTTGCCTTTCAGCAGCAGCTCCTCCCGCTCCGGGTAGGCGCGCACCGCCAGCCGCAGCATCAGTTGGGGGACGGGGAGTCGGCTGTCATTGGCCAGCTCCGCCCGAATCTGAAAATTCTCCCCCCGCAGCACCAAGGGTTGCGGCAGCTGCACCCGGGCCGTCACCTTTCCGGCCAGCCAGTTCACCTGGCAGAACAGGGCCAGGTCAACCATCAGCTCAAAGCCCAGCAGGAAATACAGAAAATCGTTTTTCAGCGACACCGCCAGGAGAAAGGTTGCCAGCAAAAGGGCAATGGGCTTCCACCGCTTAACCACGGAATTTCATCCTCTCCGGCAAGGGGGCCTCCACCCGCTCCAGAATCTGCTTTAAAATATCCTCCGTCGTCCAGCGGTTCATTTTCGCCTCCGGGGACAGCCGCAGCCGGTGGACGGCGATGGCGGGGAACATGTCCGAAACATCCCGGGGAATCACATAGCTTCTCCCGTGCACAAAGGCGTTGGCTCTGGCAATGGAGGCCAGGGCCAGGGTGCCCCGGGGGCTGAGCCCCAGCTGGATTCCCGGGTGGCGCCGGGTTTCGGCACAGAGATTGACAATATACTGATAAACGGCATCGGAAACCGTCACCTGCCGCACCTGGTCCTGCATCTGTAAAAGCTCCTGCCGGTTGGTCACCGGGCGGACCTGCTGCAGCGGACTGCTTCGGGCCTGATTTTTCAAAATGGATATTTCATCCTCATTGCTGGGATAGCCCATCACCACACAGACCAGAAACCGGTCCAGCTGGGATTCCGGCAGCATCTGGGTGCCCGTGTAGCCCATGGGGTTCTCCGTGGCAATCACCACGAAAGGAGACGGCACCGGACGGGTGACTCCATCCACCGTGACCGCATTTTCCTCCATCACCTCCAGCAGGGCGGACTGGGTTTTGGGGGAGGTTCGGTTGATCTCGTCCGCCAGGAACAGGTTGCACATGATGGCGCCGGGCTGGTAGACAAATTTCTCCTGCTCTCTTTGGTACAGGGTAAAGCCGGTGATGTCCGAGGGCAGCACATCCGGCGTGAACTGAATACGCTTCTGCTCCAAGCCCATGGCCGAGGCGAAAGCCAGGGCCAGGGTGGTCTTCCCCACGCCGGGGATATCCTCGATCAGCACATGGCCGCCGGAGAGGATGGCGCAAAGGATGGTTCGGATGCAGTCGTCCTTGCCGATGATGGCTTTGGAAACCTCCCGGATGATCTGGGCAGTTTTTTCATTCTGGGTCATATGGGCTCCTCCCCTGTTTTTTGGATTGAATCAGGTCACGCACCGTGGAAGCGGTCAGCCAGATGCCCACCAGGGCCACCAGCACGGCGGCAATCCACGCGGCGATTTTCATTTTGTCCTCCGCCAGAATCACCACGTTGGACAGCACCGAACCGTATTCACTGCTGTCCGGCTGGATGGAGGCGGGCTCCACGGCCACCGTTTCGCTGGTACCGTCGGAATTGACCAGGATGACCTCCCGGGGCGCTGGGTCATAGCTTTGGAGGTTTTCCTGAATGATTTCCTCCTCAGAGGGCTTCTCCTCCTGGCAGAGCTCCGCAAAGACCACATAGCGCTGGTAATTCTGCCCGTAGGGATGGCAGGTCATCAGGGAAATCAGGGTCCGTCCCTCCTGAATCCGGCACCAGGTGTTGTCCTCCGGGGTAACGATGCGAATTTCGCACACCCGATACACCAGCGTCTGCCAGGGGGTTGTGACATAAATGGGGTCGTCCATTTGCAGCTTCTGAATCTCCCGGAACATGGGAGAGCCCCGCCAGCCCCGGTGCCCTGCCACGGCCACATTTTCGCTCTCCCGGCCCAGAGGCAGGGAGGTCATACCGAAAATGGCCGCGCCCTTGGCCATGTTTTCGTCATTGGCCCCCAGATACAGGCCCAGCTCAATTTCCATCCGGGGGATTTGAATGGTGCCGATGATGTTCTCCTCATACCCATAATCCAGGGTGCTGAGGGCAAAATGCTCCACATCCGACCGGTGGGTCATTCCGCTCTGGCCATTTTGCAGCAGGGAATCATTGTAGGCCGCGGCTGCCTGATAAAGGGGGTCCTGGGGCTCCTGTGTTTCCGGCTCTGTCTCCAGTTCTGTTTCAGGCTCCGGGGGCTGCGTCTGCAATGGGAGCTCTGTCTGAGAAGGCTTCGTTTGCTCCGTGGGAATCGCAATTATCTCCTCCCGGTTCTGATAGAAGCCGTCCACCACCTGCTCCTGCATCCGTTCCTCCCGGGCCCCCAGGAGGAACGGACCGGCCAGCAGCCCCAGCCCGGCCAGCATAATCAAGTATCCAATCCATTGCCGAATGCGCCGCGCCACTTAGTCGTCCTCCCTTTGTTCTTTTAGCCGTTTCAACAGCACCAGCATCAAAAGCGCCTCGGCGCCGATGGCAATCATGGCCGCCAGGGCCAGCCAGGGCCAGATGACCACCAGGCGGCGGACGGCGGTGCCGGTGTGGACGCTCCGGTAAAGATCGCTGGACTGTGCCGCTTCCTCCCCGTCGTATTCCACCCTTGTGCCCCGGACCAGCAGCCGATGGGAGTTGATGCCCATGGGGGTGCAGGTGATCAGAGTGCAGAGGTCCTCCCCCTCCACCACATCCAGCGCCTCCACCTGATCCGGTTCCACCGTCAGAATCTGGTCCACCTGATAGGCCAGGGTTTCGTCCAGAATGTGCAGATAGAACCGGTCCCCCAGCGTCAGCTTGTCCAGATTGGTAAAGAGCTCCGCCTCCGCCAACCCTCTGTGGCCGGACAGGGCGCTGTGGGTGCTCTCGCCCCCCAGGGGATAGCTGGTTTCCGACAGGTGGCCGATTCCGTGGGTGAGCACATCCGCCCCGGTGCCCTCGTAGATGGGCAGGTTCAGGTCGATTTTGGGGATGGTGATATACCCCAGGGCGTCGCCCAACTGAATCAGATCGATGTAGCTGTCCCGGGCGATGCCCTCCCCCTGGGCGTTTTTGCCCAGCACCGATTCCAGCTGCTCATTGTAGGCCTTCGCCGCCTCCTTGATGGCGTCGATTTCCACCCGTTCCAGGGCATTGACGGATTCATTGTATTCCTGCACCGCCACGGAGGCATTCCGGTTTGCCAGGGCATTGCTGACGAAAGGATAGGAGAACACAGCGGCGCCGGTGAGAATCATCAGAACCGCGAAGCAGATTACGATTTGTCTGGATTTTTTCATAGAAAGCTCCTTTGACTGGGGCAGTGACATGGAAAAGAGGTGGGAATGGATCATCAGATTGGAATTTATCAGTATGTGTTCGTAGGGAACGCATTCATCCGTTCCGCCCTGGTCGCAAATCACCAGGGGGTATTGAATCAAAAAAACGTTATGTTTTGCGTAGGGAACGGATTTATCCGTTCCGAAATGTCGGTTAACATTCATGGTCCGTTGGATGGTAACGGGTTCCTGTTTTTAACTTTTTTCCATTCAACATACCCCAATAAAAACGTTACCCAGGCGGAACGCATGAATGCGTTCCCTACGCAAAAATCATCATTTTACGATTCGTCGAACCCTGGTGGTGAATGAACCTTTCGGAATGCATAAATGCATTCCCTACGCAAACACCAATTTACCCACATGGGATATCCCCATTGCGTCACGGATATCCTATCATTTTTTCGGAACAATTGCAACAGATTGGAAAACGGACACGGCACCCGGTACCGTGTCCGTTTTGGCATTTTAACCAGGCATAAAATCCGGAATCAGCGAATTTTCTTCTTCCGGCCGCCGAAGATCAGCATGGTGCCGCCTGCAATCAGGACAATGCCCACCGCGCAGAACAGCAGATAGCCCATAGAACCGGTCTGAGGCAGAACGAAGCCCTTTTTGTTCACAATGGTTCCGGTTCCCATTGCATTGGTAACATCAAACGTGGTTTTATCATAAGTCTTCACGACCTGACCGTCTGCTTTGTAAACGCCGTCCGGAGTCCAATTTGTGTTTCTCGTAACATCCAGCTTTATCTCGAAAGGCTTGCTCAGGAGGTTATAGTTATCAATGGTCTTGGTTTCTTTCAGATAGTAGGTTTCATTTTCCAGGCCCTGAATCTGAAGCTTGCCCTGATCACCGGTGGTCATGGTTTCCAATCCAGTCTCGGTGGACAGCGCGACCCGGTACACACCGTCGGAAATTTTGATGACATCGATCAGATTCTTATTCTTATCCAGCAGCTGGAAAGAGACCGTCTCACCAGTAGCCAGCTCATTTCCTGCCGTGGCACTATCCTTATACTTGGTGATCTGATACTGGTAGGTGTACACTCTGGCCTCATCGGTGATGGTATACTTGTCATCGGAACCGCCGATAAACTTGGAGTAAGTCAGCGTAGCGGTGTTGACGTTGCCATCGCCCGCGATCACTGCTTTGTCGTTAAAGTGCGCCTTGTAGATGATCTGGATAAAGCTTCCGGCAGCTGTATTGTCATTGAGTGTCAGCTTGAAGCCCTGGCCATTGGTGCCAGTCGCGTCAATCGTGGACCATGTATAGCCGTCACCTGTTAACGGAGTCGTGCAGCTATCCTTTGTAGCACCATATGTCACGGTATAGTCCGTGCTCAGAGCGCTGTCGGTGATACCAATCTGGGGCAAATCCTTGATTTCATAGGCAATCTCGGTGACATTCCTGGGAACATACGCAATCAGCCGATAGGTAATCTCATCATCCAGCCGGTACTGCTCATCGGTCTTCCATTCAGTGCCGCCGTTTTTCTGTACATGCTTGGTCAGAGAGAGCTGCTCATTCCGGAGGGTGACGGAAAGCTTGGGGCCTGTCTCCTCAGTGGGAGTTCCTACCACGCCGGTGTTCTCATTATTGAGGCCCGTGGGGTCGTTTTCCGTTAAATTCCAGGTAATCTTGTTATCCGTTGTAACCTTGAAATACAAGGGCGTTTTGTTGACGATAAAGCCATTGGGAGCGGATACCTCCACCAGCTTATACTGGGTGCCATAGAGATTGGCAGGCAGATTCGCCAGGATGATTTTACCATCGTCTCCAGTAGTCAGCGTCAAGAGGGTTTCCGTTGTGCCATCAGAGGAGGTAGATGTGACAGGGGTCCAATCTCCTGTTGGCAATGAACCATCTGCCTGGAACTCTTTTTTATACAGTTCAAATGTGGCTATCCTTGAGTTGTTAAAAGCTAAGTCATTCTGATCCCACTTGGTCAGCTCAAGGGTACCCGTTGACTCATGGTTCTTGGGATAGACATAGACATCATACATCCACTCCGCGTTGCCGTTGTTACTGCTGGTTGCGGTATTGACCATGGGGATGGAAATCAGGCAGGTTTCCGCCAGCGGGGTAGTAATCTGGTCGGGGGCCGTTACCTCTTTCAGAACATAGATGCCCACACTTAGTCCAGGAAATGTGCATTTTCCAGCGTTAACATCGGTACCTGCTGTGGTTTTCGTGTCAATGAGGGTAGCCGGTTGTCCGTCGAAAGTTGCCGTATCGGTGTCACTGTCATAGACAAATCGATCGTTATTGGCTGCATCTTTCAAGGTATACGCAGCATTATCCATGCCATTATAGTATTTCTCCACAGCATCTGCATCCGCGATTTTGAACAGCTTAAAGGTGGCGCCGTTCAGAGGCTTATAGCTGGTATCCGTGACGGCATCATTTGTGGTACCGGTGGCATTGCCTGTATGGGTCGGGGTTGAGCCGGTAGATATGTTCACAGTCTGATACTTGGTCACCGTAATAGAGCCCGGTTTTGTTGTGTCAATGATGGTTTTGTCTTCTGGCGCGGCTGCCAACGCCCCAAAGGGGAGCACCGTCACGACCAGGGCCAGCATCAGCAGCCAGGCCAAAGTCTTTTGGATTTTTCTTTTCATTGCTGATTTTCCTTCTTTCTTCTCGAAAAAATGTTTCCGGAACCGGAGGAACCGGTGTTGCTGCTTCCCCCTGATTGGGGGAAGCAGGGGTGGATATGGTTCGGGGATATGCCGAAGTGCTTTTCATTCACATGGGCACGCCTCCTTTTTTGCGGCGCTTTCCATGGGTCTGATACAAATACAGCACCAGTCCCTCCAGCAAAGCGGTGATCCAAAGAACCGCTTTGGGAAGCTGGGGCGTTGCAGTGCCGGTGGCCGGCAGCGCAAGTCCTTTTTGATTGATGATGGTGAGCGAGATGGTGTTTCCATTTCTTGTCACGTCACCCTCTTCACTGATCACCACACCGTTCATGGACACCTGATAGGTCTCGCGGTTGCGGTCAATCTCAATGACCAAAGGAGCACTGAGCAGGTTGTAGCCCTGAACTGTTTTCAGTTCGGTCAGGCGGTATTTCCCGTTGGGCAGATTGGAAACGGTTATCTTGCCGCCACCGCCGGTAGCCAGCGTTGCCGTTTCTGCCGTGCCCGGGGTCAGTGCCCCGTCTTCTGTCACTGCAGCTACGCCGCCTGTCTGGTTGATGTAATTCCACTGGCCGTCCCAATAGTCCAGGCGGATTGTCACGCCATCCAGCGTCTGACCGTCCGAGCCTTTTTTGGTGAGCTGCAGCGTAGAATAGGCCGCATTGTCCACATTCAGCTGAATGCCGCCAGCCTGGCCGTCTTCCGGATTTTGAACCGTGAAGTTCAGCGCCTGCTTCTCGCTCTCGCCGGGGCCATCCTCCAGGGAAGCCTCTGGGGAAGCTTCCACCGTGCCGGAGCTGATTTTGCCGCTTTCGTCGATGGTGAAGATCAAGGCTCCGGCAATGGAATTGTAGCCCTGCGGGGTTTCCGTTTCCTCCAGCTGATAGGTGCCGGGGGTGAAGCCGGTTCCCTGAAAGGTGACTTTTCCGGTGGCACCCGTTTGCCATTTTCCATCGGCATCCGTCACTCCATCAAAATGGAACGGCGTCCAGGTTCCGTCGATCTGCTTACTCAGCCGCAGCGTGACCTTCTCAACCCCATTCCCGCTCACCTGATCCCGCTTGAAAACGGTGAGGGAAATCTGCTGATTTTTCACCAGCAGCTTTGTGGCATCGATTGTGCTTTCTACGGTTGGCATCAGGCTGAACATGTCATTTTCCTTGGTGATGGTCATGGTTCCGTCCGCATTCACCAGGAAGGTGATTTGCCGGTCCTCCGCTTTCTCCGCCAGGCGGTAGCTGGTGTTGCTGCCCAGGTCGGTTTCCGTCAGGATATAGGAATTGTCCTGCTGCACCAGGCCCTTGGGGATTTTGATCACGCCGTTGGAATCCGTCGTCAGGGTGATTTTCCCGTTTTCAAATTCATCGGGATGCCCTGTTACATAGCTTTCGATGAACGAGGAGTCCTCCGCCGGTTCCAGGGTGAATTTCACACCGCTGAGGGGCGTAGCCAAATTGTCATAGTCCACCTTGGTCAGGGACAGATGAATGGACTCATTGGGAATGCCGGTGTCATCCAGCTTCCATTCTTTCGTTCCATGATAGCGGTATTCCTGACCTTCTGGCCCATCCTCCAGCGTGAATTCCAGGGTGGGAGGATTCGCAGCCAGCTTATAGCCGGGGGCCGCCGCCGTCTCCACCAGGATGTAGGAGCCTTTCTTGTGGATTTCGATGGAGAGTTTTCCATTGCTGCCTGTGGTAAAGACGCCGTCGGGCTGGGGGTCGGTCTTTCCGGTCTCCCAGGCATCCGTTACCACTGCTCCCGGTGTCCAGCCGCTCTCCCCGATCACCGCATGATAAAGGGTAAATTCCGTGCCGGGGAGGGGGCCGTTGTTTGCGCCCTCATCCGCGTCATACTTGAACAGGGTGATGATGGACTTATAGGGCAGGTTCACCGCCAGGCCGACAGCGGAGGTAAACTCTGTTGTGTCGCTTCCGGTGCTCAGGTTTTCCACCGTGTGCGTCACGGCATTTGCATCCGCTTCTACGATGTTGATGTACTTTGTGGAATCAAACTGAGGTGCTCCATTGGCAGGAGTCAGCCTGTATTTCTCAAAGTTCCCGTCCGTGATCTTCACATCGTAGATTCTTCCATCGTTGTAGGCATGGTCGGGGGCGTAGGATTCCCGGAACTGGTAGCCCGCAGTGTTCTGCCGGAGAATGACGGGCAGGTTTTGGCTCTGCACATCACCGGTTCTGGTTTCCTTGGAGCCCTGGGCATTGTAAACCAGGGTTTCCCCACTGCCGTCGGTTACGGAGTTAAGGGTTTTCCAAATCAGATAGCCCTGACTGTTGGTAACCGCGGTGCCAAAGGTGGTTGTGCCGTCAGAAACCGTGAACTCAACATTTTCCAATGCCGTCCAGGTGTTCTCACCGGTCTGCAGTACCTTTCGCAGATTCACCGGGGCGATGATGGTTTCATCCACCAGTTTCAGAATTCCATTTACCACACCGGGGGCACCGTAGCTGTTGCCGTTGGTGTTCTGCTCTACCGGAGTTCCGTTCTCATCCGTAAGGATAATGCGGGAAGAGCGGTTGCCGTTGGAATTGGTGTAGGTGCCGTCCAGCTTGAAGTAGATGTCCGCCGCTTCCAGATAGCCCACGGGAGCGGAAGCATCAACCTCATGGAGCCGGTATACCACACCTTCACACAACAAGCCCTCGGTAACCAATTGCGGGTCAGTGCCGGTCGTCCATTCTCCGAATAGCTTTTGATTATCCGGGCCGTAGAGTTCCAGCTTTGCGTCTTTCAGCGGAGTACCATTGGCGTAATCAATGGTCTTGCCGATGAAGACCTTGGTCTGCTCATTGGTCACCGTCACAGAGGCCTTGGAGCCATCGGATATCACTTTCACCGCAGCCAAATCCGATGCGGATACAATGGACATCATATCGTTCTCGTTCACTGTAACCGTGGCCAGAACGATGGGCGTTCCGTCCTGATTCGTGGGGGTGATGTAGCCCGCCGGTGCCCTGGTCTCCACGATGGTATAGGTGCCCTGGTCGGTCAGGTCAATGGGCTTGCCGTTTTCATCCAGGATCGCGCCGTTTTCATCTGTGGTAAAGGTCTTTGTGTAAGGCTGCCCAGTGTAGCTGCTGCCGCCCAGCGGCACATAGGTCACGGTGAATTCCGCGCCCCGGAGCTTGTTGCCGGAGATGGCCTGCTTTGCCAGGCTCAGGCTCTTGTGAACGGCATTGCGGATGGTGGTGGAGACATGGTCCTCCATCTTCCCTGTTTGATTGCTATCATAACGGGGAACATAGGAATACTGACTCGTGTTGACGGTTATCGCGTCTCCATTGGTATCCGTTCTTTCCTCCACCTCATAGGAAACTCCCTTGGGAAGCTCCACCGTGATGCTTTCACCGCCATGGATGGTCATCCAGCCATTTGCGTCCGGGGTTTCTGTCCTGAGCTCTGTGTCGTTGGCATCAAACACCTTGCAGGGGTCCAGGTAATAGCCGAACTCGCTGTTGCCAACAATTGCTCCATCCCGTTTCAGAATGACCCGCACCTGGAATGCATCCTCCGTTACACCGCCGCCCAGGGTTTTGTGGATGGTCAGGGTTTTCTTCTCCCCGCCACCAATCAGCGTATTGGTGATGGTGGAGGTAGTATTGCCGTCTTTCTCCCCGACATTCAAGGGGCCTTCCACAGTTGAATCACTGTACTGTACATCATACCAAGACTTCCCATCCACCTCTCGTACCGTATAGGTATAAAGGTAGGTGGTCATTTTCCCGTTTTCACCCGTGACCTTATTGACATAGGCGGGCTGATTCTCCCAGGTATAGGTCCAGTGATTATCGGCATTCAGCGTAACTGAACTACCCACGGCTTCCGGCTCTCCACCATTGTAGGAGCTGTAGAGCTGCACCTGAATGGATGCCGGCTGGAACGTCAGCTCCAAACCGCTGTCATCTTTCCATACCTTGTGAACCGTGATGGACTTGGTGGGAATGGGCGTATCCACGACGCCTCTATTCTCCAAACTGATGAACGAACCGCCTTCGGAATAATCCGAACCGGCTTTCACCTCATACATCTTGTTCAGCTTGTTTCCGATTTCAAAGGTAATGGTGTTGCGGGTGGATTTGGTGTCGTTCAGCATCTGGCCGTCGGCGGAAAGCTCCGTCAGCCGGTAGTAGCCACGGCGCAGGCCCTCGGGGGTGGTGCTTCCGGGATAGGTGCCCTGAGAGAAGCTTGCCTTGCCTTCGTCACTCGTGGTCATTGTGCCGATGGAGGTGTAGGTTCCGTTTTTGGTTTCGCTGTAGGCCACATCAAAGACGGCACCGGGGAGAAGATTTTCTCCGCTGTACTTCGTCAGGGAAATGGAAGCATTGACGCGGGCGTCCATCTGAGGACCAAGAGTCACCAGAGCACCATCCGCATTGACAATGGTGAATTGGATTTTGTCCGCCTCTTCATTGTTGATGTGGTAAGCCGGGGGCGCGTCCACTTCCAGGAACTCATAGGTTCCCTCGGGCAGACCGGTGACGACGATTTTGCCGCTGCCGTCCGTGGTGAAGCGGTCAACTGTGCCGGTTTTGCTGTAGGCATAGCCGTCGGAGATCCGCTCTCCCGTCTTAACCGGCGTATTCACCTCTTGTCCCTCTGCATTTTTCACCATGGTCAGCTTGTAAACCGCCCCCGGCAGAAGATGCTGCACATCATAGGCATTGGCAGCCGTGCTGCTCTCTTTCCAATACTTTGTGAGGGTGACGGTGCCTTTGATGATGGGATTCCGGATGGTCATGACGATGCCACTGTCCGAAATTGCCACAGCATCCCCCGTATTGTTGGGAATCGAGGAATTCTGCGTGACTTCGATCTTTCCATACTCGTCCAGATGGAAAACGATGTCATTTGCCATCACCTCATGATAAGGTACCCGAACCTCATGCAGCGTATAGTTTACATTGGCTATGAGAAGATTCGTCAGCACTGTGGGGTCGGTTGTGGTGGCCCAGGTCAGACCCTGATGGGATTCATCTGTCCATTGTACACCCGTCGGAAGAGGGGCGTCTACAAATGCACTGCCAGTCAGGGTAAACCGTGCATCCTTGAGCGGGCCATTGTCATCCACCTTAACGAATGTGATTTCAGTGGGGTAGTTTTTGACGGTGAGCACATCCGAACCCACGCCGCTGGCATCGCTTCCGGATACCGTTTGGAGATTGCCATATGGATCCACGGTGAAAGTGAACGTGTTTGTCAGCTTATAACCCTTGGGGGCAAAGGTTTCTGTCACGGTGTAGATTTCGCCGGAAATCAACCGCCCGCGAAGCTTGCCCGTGAAGTCAGCCGTTGTCAGGCCCTCAATGGTATCCACTGCTGCGCTGCCGCTGTCATTGGCAAACTGGCCCGTGATGCTGAACTTGGCGTATCCCAGAGCTGTCTCATCAATCACGCTTCCATTCTGATCCACCTTTTTCAGGGTCAACTCGATGGGTGCATCTGTAAAGGTCAGGGCCGCAGTGCCGGTTAAGTTGTCCACCGTCAGGAAATCATTACCGCTGGTAACTTCGATGGTGCCGTCCTTTTTAACCAGAATGGTGGCAGCGTTTTTCTGAACCTCGTAGCCGTCAGGGGCGTGGATCTCCGTGATGGTGTAGGAATTGCCGCCAATCAGCTGCGCCTTCAAATCCACATCAATGACATTGCCGTTGATCGTTTTGCTTTCCGTTACAGTCTTTCCGGCAAAAATTCCAGAAATGGTATAACTGGCTTCTCCACGCGCTGTTGTAAGCGTCCCGGAGGAAACCGCCTTGGTAAGGCTCACTTCAATGGGGGTGTTCTTTACAGTCAGGGTGTAGTTGACATTGATTCCGCTGCCGGTAACGGAAGCGGTGACCACACTTTCCCCTGTATCCCCCCGGGTAACGGTGCCATCCTCCCCAACCCTGCAAGTGGTGACATCGGCGACGGTGCCGTCCTCCTGCATGGTGAAGATCACATTCTTGGTCAGCTCGTAGCCATCCGGGGCTTTGATTTCCTCCAGCACGTAGGTGCCGAGAGGCAGTCCGTAGATGGTGGTCTTCCCTGCTGTGATGGTGACTCCATCGGCAGTTTGGGCATTGGCCGTGGAGAAGAAGCTGACCCGGGAATCATCCATTGTCTCGGTCTCACCGTTCTTTGTCACGGGATGGAGGACGAACTGGGCGTTGTCCAAAACCGTTGTGCCGTCCAAGGCCGTCTTTTTCACCGTCAAGGAGTTCTTGGTGTTGGTAACAAACTGCTTTCCATCGTCAGTAACGGTTTTCGTCAGCCCCTCCGGACCAACGGTAACTTTGAGGATTTTGGCGGTATCCAGAATATAGCCGTCCGCCGCAGTGCGCTCTACCAATTGGTAGGTGCCCCATTGCAGGTCCTTGATGGTGAGCACACCGGTGGTTCCATCCGTTCTGCCGCTGTCAAAGGCATCCTCGTTTTCAGCGCTTGCAACCACGGTATACGTCTTTCCGGTTTCCACGGTGACGCTCGTCTGCACCCCAGGGAACCACTTGTCCACATTGGGATTTGCCGTGCTGGGATCGATTCTCGTCAGGGTGTACAGAACGCCGTTCAGCTTGACGCCGGAATCCGCATCCTGCTTGGTTAGGGTCACCGTGCCGTGGATTCTGCTGTTGGGCAGATCATAGGCCGCTGTGCCATCAATGGGATTCCTGTTTTCATCCCGAATCACAAGGGTATGATTTGTCCCGTCTCCCGAATAGGTCAGGGTCTTCTTGTAGTCACCGTTGACGATGGTGAATACCAGCTCGCTGCTGTTCTTTTGATAACCTGTCAGGGGTGTGGTTTCCACCAGCTTGTAGGTGCCCTTTTCCGCCAGATTGATGTGGAGCAGGCCATTTTCACCGGTGGTATACGTTGTACCCGTCTGGGGATAGGTCCCGTCCGCCTTCATTTTATACAGCGTGAACGTGACGCCCTCCAAGCCAATGGTTTCATAATTGTTATGGGCATCATTGATTGCCAGGTTTTCCGCATCGTACTTGTACAGCTGGAAGCTTGCCTCAAAGGGCGGGTTCACCAGATCATCGGCAGTGGGAATGTCCTCCCTTGTGGTAAGCTTCTGGACGGTTTTGCTTTCGGCCGCATTCGCCGCCAGAATGTCCACATAGACGTTATCCCGGTAACCGCCATCGCGGTAGGCCTGATAATTCCCGGCGGTGATCTTCACGGTGTAGCTCTTGCTCTTATCGCAATAAGCATTGTCTGGGGCGCTGATTTCCGTGAATTTATAACCGTTGGAATTCTGCCGCAGGATGATGGTCTTCCCCAGAACATCATCGGAATCGGATTCCGCCCGCTTGCCATTGGCGTTGAAGACTAGGCCGCTGGGGTTTACGACGGTTTGCCACACCAGATGGCCGGTAGAATCCGTGACGGCATTGCCAAGAACTGTGCTGTCGTCCAGGGATTCCACCTTGAAGACCGCGCCGGGCAGAATTTCGTACCCGGCCGTCTCGCTGCCCACCACCTTCTGCAAATCCACCGGGGCGATGATGGCTTCATCCACCATGGTCAGAACGGTTTCATTGATGGAGGTGGTCGGTAACCAGGAAACTCCTTCCTCCGTTTCCGTCCAGACATAGAGCTGGGAAACGAAAGTGCCATTCTTGGTGGTGGTACCAAAGAGCTTGAAGAAAATGTCGTCCGCTGCCAGGTATCCCACCGGCGCTTCCTCTTCATGGAGGACGTAGATGGTGTTTTCTTTCAGCATGCCGTCCGTGAGCCTGTGTTCACCAGTGTCGGAAGTCCATTCTGTGACTTTCTTCGTCCGGTTCCCCGCTTCATCCACCTCGTAGATTTCCAGCTTGGCGCCGGAAAGGACTTCGCCGTTCAGGCTCTTCTGGCTGCTGGTTTTGGTGTCGTCCTCGATGTCGTTCCGCTTGGCAACGGAGACCACCGTCTTTTCGTTCTTGACGGTGAGCGTCAGTGCAGTGTGGTCGGCATTCACTGGGTTTTCAGGCAAAACCACCAGTTCGTTTTGATTCGTATCTTCCAGCGCACCGGATTCGTTGAACCGTTGGTTCACATGAATCTGGTTTTTGGAATCCACTGCGAACGTGATCATCATGACCTGGTTGCCGTCTCCATCCGTCCTGGTCATGTAGTTGTCCTGTACCAGGTCGATTTCATCCGGTGCCTTGGTCTCCACCAGGACATAAGTGCCTTTCCTGGAGATGTCAGGTGCGTCTGCGGTGATTGCGCCATCCGGCTGATTATTCTCGCGAAGACACAGCTCACCTTGATCATTGGTCAAGCAGTAATAGGTCGTTGTATCAAAGCGGCCCTCTGTTCCATCATTGACGGAGGTGTAGGTCAGCGTGAATTGCGCGCCGGAGAGCTCCTGTTCATCCTCACTGTCCACCTTGTTCAGAAGAAGCTTTTTCGCCTTTTCGGTCACCGGTGTATTCTTCACGGTGGCGAAATGCTCTTCTGGCTGGGTAACGGTACCGTCCGAGGTTGTCTGGAATACCACTTCGGCATAGTCCTGATAATCATCGGAAGTGCTTTTCTTGGGCTTGATCTCAAAGAAAATGTAGTCCTCCAGCAACCGGTAGGAATCGGACGCGCCGCGCTCGATTTCTTTGAAATAGTACTTGCCCACATCCAGGCCGAAGCGGAGATCGCAGCCGGTAATCAGGTTCTGATAGCCGGATGTCTTGGACAGCTCGATCTGTCCGTCGGCATCGGTTGTCAGGAATTTTCCCTCTTCCAGAACAGACTTTTCGTTGACGGGCTCCCCGTTTTCCAGGCTATCGTACTTATAAAGCTCAAAGGAAATGTACGGGATTTTTTCTCTGGTTACGGAGTCTTCCTTGATCAGGCCCACGTCCTTCAAATACCGGGCCACATCCCGCAGCACCACCACGTTGCCCGCAGCAGCCGACTTGAAGTAGTTGTTGTAATCCCCACCGGTGCATTCCAGGGGATCACTCTTTTCTTCTGCATATTCACGATCTGCTTCGGAAACGGTGATACTGCCGTTGGGATTCATGGTGAAGCGGAAAGGCTTGGCCACGATGTTATTTTCCGGGGCAGCCGGTTCGCTGATGGTGTAGGTCTTTCCGGCATCCAACAGTCCTGTAATGGTCCAGGCAGAGGCGTCCTCATCGAACTGGACATAACCCGAAATGGGATTCCCGCTGTTGTCCCGCGCCGGGGATGTCTTATCCTGATACAGCCGGATGGTGCGCTCATCGCTCGGGAACGTAACGCCTGTGTTCTCAACCGTGAGCTCCAGATAGCCATCGGTCCCCAGCTTGACGATTCTGCCATACTGGTCCCGCTTGTAGAGGGTCAGCTGGTTTTTCTCATTTTCCCAGGAATAATCAGTGCTTCCGGTCTGCTCGTCCAGGAGCATGATCTGGGCCACCTTCTCGGTATAGCTGGTGGTTCCATCGTTTTTCTCGATTTTGGGAACAACTGCCTTGCGAACTCTGTTATCCAGCTTGTAGCCGGGAGGGGCAATTTTCTCCTGAATGAAGTAGGTGCCGGAGAGCAGGGTGAGCGTACCATCTTCCCCTCTGCGAAGATAAGGAAGCGCCGCCTCGTTTTTCACAGCGAAGAAATCATCCGCCTTGTCGCCGCCATCCTGGCCCAATGTGGTCAGCACCATGGTCACGCCATCGAAGGCCATCATTCCGGCCACCTGATTGGTGCAGCTTTCATCCGTATACACGCCGAAGTAGGCCTGGGACTTCCCCGCCGCACCGTCATAGGTGTTCAGCGCATCGCCATTGGGCCCGGTCTTGGTGAACTGGATGATGCCCCGGCTTTCCAGGTTGTAGGCATTGCCGTCGGAATTGACGGCCCTGCAGTCATCCCGGAAGTAGTGATCTCCCCCATGGGGCACATAGTTCACGCTCAGATAAAGGGGAATGCCGAGAAGCTTCGTGGTTTTAACCCAGGCGGTGCCGTGCTCACCGGTATCCGTATTCCCGCCGTTGGTGCCCACGGTGAATTCCACGCCGTTTTTCCACAGGCTGTAGTCCGCATTGGTGCTGGTTTCCACCAGGGTATAGGTGCCGGAAATGAGATACTTTTGTTCATCTCCATAGGTTCCGTCCAAATTACAAATCAGGTTGCCGTTGGAATCAGTCAGAACATTGGAGACATAGGGGGCATTGGGGGAATCAGGGTCATAGATTCCGGAATAGATATCGAATTTGACACCCGCCAATTTTTTGACAACGGATGTGGCCCCGTTCTCGTCTGTGACCGTCTCTTCCGTCACACCGGGCGCCAGATAGGCGGCGGCCTTGCTCAGATTGACAAAGCCATACACCATCCGGTTGGTGGCAACGGTTTTGGTGCCCGCAAAGGCAGGGTCACTTTCCAGGACTGTTTTTCCAGCATCATCAAGCCCGCCATTGTCATATTGGTAGGAGACAATGTAGGAGCCGTTGGTATCGTTGGTCACGGTTTTCCCGTTGATTGCCGTCTCCACCGCCTGATAGGTGATTTGCTTTCCATCTGCGGTGTATTTGGGAAGATTTTCCCAAGTATAGGATTGGGTATCGTTTACGGTATCCGTGGAAAACGTCCACACCTTTCCCGCAACATCCGTCCAGGCGCTGCTGCTCTCAATCTGCTGCTGAAGCTGGAAGGTGGCAGTGAAGCGGTTCCCCTCTTTCTCGGCATAGGAGGTGTTCCGCCACTGCTTTGTCACCGTATATTCTTGCAGCTCGATATTGGTGAAAGCATACTCCGTGGCAAATGCGCCTGTCTGCGTGGAGGATTCCTCGGTTTTGTAGCCGGAAACAGGATGCTCCACCACTTTGTAATGCAGCACATTGCCTTCCCGGTCATATTGGGGAAGGCCCGTCCACTTCACCGTGATTTCCCCGGCATCCGTGGATTTCACGGTTTGCTGCACGCAGCCGGCCTCTTCGGTATGACTCTTCCAATCGTCAGGATTCTGGCTTAATGCGCCGGAGTCATCTGTAGGAAGCGCAGCTGCTCCATAGCAATGCCAGTCTGTTTCGTCCTCTGTTTTGTACAGCAGCTCAAAGGTGGCACTGACCTCCGTTCCGCTCTGGCGGCGCCAGATTTTTTGGATGGAAATATCCGTGACGGGCGATTGGGTAATCAGCTGATTGGTAATGGTACTCTCGTTCCGGGCCAGCTGCTGATTATAGACATGATCCTCCGATTCCAGCCTGTAGTCGGTGACGTCCTGATAATTGAGGGCGCCAGTCACTTTGCCGTCTTCCTCTGTCACCTCCACTGCCCGGAAATACAGGGCATAGTAGGTCAGGCCGTCTTCGCCGATGATGGCCACGGGCAGATCCTGCAGGGTGGTTTCCCAGCGGTCGGGGGTGAGGGTGAACGTATAGTCCCTGCCGTTCACTTTCACATTCGTCCAGTTGGTCAGCTCGGTATCTCCCTCTCCACCGCCTGTTTCTCCGCCGGTACCGTTGCCTGTTTCTCCGCCGGTGCCACTGCCTGACTCTCCGGTGCCGCTGCCCTCCTCCGTACTCGGGGTGGTTTCATTCTCCGCCGGAGTGGGGTCCGTAACGCCTTGGATGCCCCGCATTTGCAGGACAAAGGTGAGGCTGTCCGGGCGGGAATCATACAGGTTGCCGCTGTCGTCCTGCCATTTCTTTTGCACATACAGCGAGGTGGACTCCAGCTTGTTCTGGATGATGGTTTTAGCCCCATTCCGGGTGGGATAGGTCAGAGTGTAGGCGCCTGCCTGTTCATCTTCCTCTCCCTCCATGGGCGCATTGCCGATCTTTTTCTCAACGCAGCGGTAGGTCCATTTGTTTCCAGCGGGGTCCTGGGTGGGAAGATTGGTAAAGGTATAGTGCCAGGAGTTGCCCTTGGTGTTCCGGATGACATTGTCCGAAGTGAGCTGGATGGAGACAATATCCGTCACCTGCTCTACCCCGTCCACCATTGCCAATCCCGTGGTGGCGCTGGGCAGACCGGTCTGGGTCGTCTCATTCCAGAAGCTTGCATTCCAGGCAATGTTCTGCCAGGTTGCGCCGCCGTCGATGGAGCGCTGGAGGACAACCGTGACGCTTGTCGGACGCAGGCCGTATTTGTTGTTGCCGTCCATCCAGTTCTTGCGGACATAGTAGGTGCCGCCAAGGCTGTTGGTCAGCGTTTGCAGCGTTGCACCCGCCCCGCCGCTCACCGACTTGCTGGACTGGTCATACCCCTCTGCTGGGGTTTCTGTCAGGACGTAGATATAGGGCATTCCGTTGGGGGCGTAGCGCTCCAGATTATAAATGGTGTACTTCCAGAGATTCGGATTGTCCGCAGAAACCGTCCATTCGATATAGGGCTTGCCCTCTTCCCCTGAGTCCAGATTCATGCCAACCCCCGTCGGAATCTGATTGCCCTGGCCCAGCTCGCTTTGGGTGTAGCGTTTCAGGGTGATTTCGATTGTATCGGGGCGTTTGCCATAAATGAGGGGGCTGTTTCCGAAGTCATCCCAGTATTTGCTGCCGGAAATCGTCATATTCCCGGGGTCGGAGTAGGTATTGCAGGTACCCACCTCCACGGTGTGATCGGCGTTCTCTGCAAAGGGATTCTCCGGAACGCTGATCACATTGCACTGCTCCAAAAATGTCCCGGACTGATAGCTCCCGTCAATACCCGGCTCGTCGGTATAGCTGATTACATAGCCGTCGATGGCTTTCTCCGTGAGAAAATACCGGTATGGCTTGCCGCTGGGAGAATAGATCAGCAGGTTGCTAAAGGTATGGGTATACTGCCCGTTCTCCGCATTGGCAAAAACGGACGAATTGATTTTTACGGTATCCACCAGCACCGGCGAGATGGGCGTTCCGTTTTCCTCGTCCCAACTGTCGTAGCGGTACAGGGAATAGGTGACGGAGGGGTATTTGTCCTCCGCTTCCGCCAGGGTGCCCCGATCCCAGGTTTTGGTCACCCGAATGGAACGCCGGTTGACACCGGTCTTAAAGGTATTGGTCAGGGTACCGCTGACGGAGGCCTCGGTATACAGCTGGTCGGTGATCTCGTCGGGCATCCGTTCATAAATGAAATAGAAATACTTGCGTCCTTCCGAATCAAATTTGGAAAGTCCGGTAAAGGAATAGGTATACTTTCCGTTGCTGTCCGGGCCAAGCTCCAAACTTTTCACAAGCTCGATGGGATACCCCTCAGCTGCGGCTTCTGCAAGCTTGGCGTTCAGCCCATCCTCCGTCAGATTCAGCAGGCTGTATTCTTTCAGCGAGCGGTACAGCTCGATGGTGGGCTTGGGATAATCCTCCGGCTCGATCTGGTATCCGTCAAAGCCCGTCCACACCTTTTCGCCGCTGAAGGTCATCTCAGCGGTCAGGGTGTTGGTAACCTTGTCGTAGGGCGTACTGCAATCAATCCCCAAGTCATTGCAGGTGGCGCACTCCGACTCCACGCCGTAGACCACGTCCTGCAGATATTTACCGTAGACGGTCACGCCGTTGTTATTCATGGCCTCCTGAAACCGGTAGACATACTCCCGTCCCTGGTCGTCGTACCGGGGCAGGCCTGTTTCCTCCACCCGCCAGTGGAAAGAATTGTCCACGATCAGCGTGGGGTCACCGCAGTCGGTGTACTGCTCGTAGGACGAAAGCTGCTCCACAGGAGTATCCGGATAATCCAGGGCCTGGCGCTTTAAGTACCGGTAAAGGGTCAGGTACAGGTCGGGCCGTTCATAGCCGCCGGAGTCCGCGTCCTTCCAGGACTTGTGCAGAGAATGGCTTGTGATACCGGTAAGGGTATTGGTGAAAGAGAATTCATAGGTCATCCGGTCCGGAATTGTCTCGTCGGGCGTGACCTTAACATCGCCCTTGACACAGCGATAGTAAGGATCGGCCGTGGAGGTCTCCACACCGCTGACTTCCTCCAGATTATAGGTGTGGGGCACGCCGGTATCCGAGAACAGAGGGAGATTCTTCAGCCGGAAAGACCACTCCGCCGCAGTGCGTGCCGCGCACTTGTCATCCGGAGCGGATAGGGTGAGGATTCCGGTTTCCTGATCCAGCGTGACGGTAAGTCCTTCCGGGGCATCGCTGATATCAATGGCATCCTGCTCCAGGGTATAGGCCAGGCCATCCTGGAAAATCTGGAACTGGATGTAGCTCGGCCGGTAGAGGCCAGCATTGTTTTCATCCTGCCAGGTTTTTGTGGCCTCAACCGTCGCCTGGCCAATGCGGGTATTGACGAGGATGACATGCTGCTTCCCCTCTTCCCTTTCCGCCGTGGTCTGATACTGGCGATCTGCATTGGAAACGGTACCGCTGACCAGATAGGAGCTCCCCACTCCCGCTGCAGCGTGCAGCTGGGAAACGGTATAGGAGGCGGGAATCGCGCCCTGGCCGCCCACCTGATATTCCAAAATCACCAGGTCGGAAACATCGTTTGCGGTGATATTGGTGCTGCCGTTCTGGGAAATCTGTCCCAGTGCTTCCGCTAAGGACACCTCCCGGAACCAGTTGCCGTCGGTGGAAAGTCCGTACTGGGCGTATCCGATGGTCAGCTTTCCCAGGGATACAATTTGACTCTCCTCCATCCCCTGCAAAGCAGCGAGAAGATCCGTCTTTTGATAGGCCCGAACCGTCACCGGCTGCCGGGCATCGGTGTCGCCGTTGTCCATCCAGGTTTTCGAGATGGTGAAAGCCGCACCTCCGCCGGAGCCCCGCTGGTTGGTGGCCGTGATGGAATCCTCGGTACGATAATAGTACACGGACCAATTGTTTTCGATTGTCGCGCCGTTCTTCAGCGTGACACCGGATTCACTGGCGGTATACAGGTAGGCATAGCCATTTTCGTCATATTGGGGAAGATTGGAAATCACCCGCTGCCAGATTCTGTCCCCCTCCGCCGGGACCACCCAGGTGGTTTCTCCCTCCGGCGTTTTCACCGTTTCATAGGAGGCGCCGTTTTTGGTGCTCCGGCGCTGCAGGGTGAACGAGACGGATTCCACCTGGGCAACCTCCGCATCCAAAATGGAATCGCCCCATTTTTTGATGAGCGTATAATCCCGAACGCCGGAAATGGTGTTGGTCTGCTGGAACCGGAACAGCTTCATTCCACTGGCAAGGTCTTCCTTGCCCAGATATTTACCGGCGGCGATAAACTGGTCGTCATTCAGGGTGAAAGCTCCGGTGCCGTCGTCGCCGTACTGAACCTCATACTCAGTGCCGGTTTTATCCACCACCTTGACCTCCTGAACCACCGCCTTGGTCATATCATAGGGAAGTCCGTTTTCATCATAGATATTGACATAGAACTGCAAATCCAGGGCGGCGATGTTCTGGGAGAAGCCGGACAGGGTTTGCGCGTCCTCCTTGTCCTCACCGGTCAGCACCTGGTAGGAGCCCTCCTCGGCGGAATACACCGTCAGCTCCTGAAGCGTTCCGTTCTGATCGGGGACCAGAATCGTCATCTGAATTTTGGCGCCGTCAATATTAGCCAGGTTGGAGGGGCACCGCCAGATTTTGCTGACGTTGATCTGAGCCTTTTCCCGATGGATATTGGTAATGGTTCCGCGGTTGGGCGCACCATTGGTCAGCACATTGTCGGAACCTGCGTAGACTGTCTCGTAATCGGAGGAATCCACGGTTTCCCGGACGAAATAGACATACCGGCGGCCCTGCTCGTCATAGAGGGGCAGCGCCAGATCATCACTGGGCAGCGCCGGGATGGTGCTTGTTCCAAAGGAGATGGCCTCCTCGTTCTTATTTTTCAGCTGATAGGACAGAAGAATGTCCTGATAGCTGACCGCTCCATTTTCACCCGCGATGGTTTTGCGGTAGACCACCTGGGCCGCATTGCCAGCATCGTACATCTGATCGATGCCCGGGTCCGCGCTGCCTTCCAACGGGTAACGCCACAGCGTCACGATGGTTTTGGGCCGCTGGGTCGGGTTGTCGAGCTCGTCCTTCCAGTTCTTCGTGGCGGTAAAGTGCGTGGTGCCTGTCAGGCGCTCCAGGATGGTGCCGCCGTTGTGGCAGTGCAGCGTGTCATTGCTGTAGTTACCGGTGGAGTTACTGTAATAGGGAACATAGTCGCCCGCCGTAGACTCCTGAACAACCACATAGTCGTATTCCTGGCCGTTCTCGTCCAGCCGGGGCAGGTTATTTGCCGAAATGCTCCAGATATCGCCGCCGGTGGCTTCCACCTGCAGCGCGGCATCCGTAACCGCCTCATAGCTGCCGTCCCCGGCACGGCGGCACAGCTTCAGCGAGAGCGCCGCCAGGTCCGTGGGGCGCCCCGTCTCCGCATTATGGTTATCCAGCCAGGAGATTGTGGCGGAAAAAGTCGTGGTCTGCCAATAGGTGAAGGCATCGCAGGTGTCATTGGAGGTCACCACATACCCCTCCGGCACATCCTTCGTCACCACCGTGTATTCCAGGGCGTTGCCAGCGGCGTCCACGCTGGGCAGGCCGCGGTAGACATACTTCCCCTGGGCAGCGTTGGAAGCATCGAAGCTGGGAAGCGCGTCGATACCCAGCGTTTCCAGGGAAGCTCCGGTCAAATCCGTCCACTCGCCCTCTTTGGTTCGATATTGCAGCTGGAAGTTTCCGACACCCAGCGTAGGACGGGCAGGATTGTTTTTGTCCATCCAGGTAACCGTAAAGGGGTAGGTGCGGTTTTGCATGTAGTTGATGGTGGTGACGGTCACAGCCGAATCCGCCGTGACGGTGCCGGATGCCGCTCCGTTTGCTGTGGAGGGATTCTCCGCGCCCGTAACCTCATACTCCGATTTGAATTTATAGCCCGCCACCGGTGTCTGCACAGCCCGGAAGCTGAGCCCCACCGGGACATCCAGCGTAGCAGGCTGCTCATTGGAGGGCTTCACTGTCTCGGTAAGCTGAGTCAGCTCCGTCTGTATCCCATCGGCGTTTTTGAAGGTCAGCTGGAACGGGAACTCCATTCTCGTCTGGTCGCCCACCACTCCGGGCGCAAGGGTCAGTGTCTGGGCTTTGATCTTCAGCTTCAGGGTGGAGATCATCTGAGCCGCGTCCGCAACGGTGACGGAAAAGCCGCCGTTCTCATTTTCATAATAGGGATACTTCTCATCCACATCCACAAGAACATTGTAGGTGGTGACGGTAACGGTTTTGCCATCCTCCAGTGTCAGCTGTTTGGGCACGTTGGCAAGCTCGAAGCTGCCGCCGCCCTCGCCGTCATGGGTCAGCATGAGATAGAACGGATCGCCGGGCAGGCTGTCCTGGGCAAGGCGCGTCAGCTCATAGGTGTTGCCCTCCTCATCCTGGCAGTGGGCAATGAGCTTGATGTTCTGGTCAAATTCCAGCGGACGGAGAAGCGCTCTCCAATCCGTTCCGTCCTGGGTTTTCTCGTCAAAGGCCAGGTCCGCGCGGATGGAAAAATATTCGGTCTGGTTCTCCCCCTCCTCCAAAGCGACAGCCTCAGGCTGCACCTGGAACTCCTCCGGCACACTACTGAACCACGCCGGTTCTTCCGGCTCACTGCTGGGTTCGGTTACCTCCGGCTCACTGTTGGGCTCAGTTACCTCCGGCTCACTGCTGGGTTCGGTTACCTCCGGTTGGGTTTCCTCTTCCAGCGCCGCAAGGGGCGGGACAACCGTCCATTCCCTTTTCTGGTTTTCCTCTTTCTGGAGCAGGATTGTAAATTCCTCCGAAGCGTTCAGCCGGAACGTCAAAGGCAGCTCTCCGAAAGCTTCTCCCTCCCGGGAAAAGCACACCGTCAGCGCCGTGCCGTAAGCCAGCTTTTCCAGGGTGCATTGAAGTCCCTCCGGAATCCGGTAGTCCTCCGGGAACTCCACATCCGACAGTCCTGTCGGCAGCAGCAGGGTAAACCAGTCCCCCGCCGCCACCGCACCGGCCTCAAACCGCAGGGTAAACCCCGCCTGTTCCGGTGCATCCGGGCTCTGCCGGAATGAGGAAAAGTCCACCCGTTTCTCCTGTACGGAAACGGCATTCTCCCGGTTCGCAAACCACCATTCTCTCAGGGACAGGGTCAGCTGCCCCATCAGGTTGGTGAGTTCTCTGGCTTCCCGGGGTTCCTCCGTGACTTCTGTTTCTTCGGCAGCCTGGGTGGCCTCGGTGGCTTCCGTAACCTGGGTAGTCTCGGTAACCTCTGTGACCTCCGTAACCTGGGTAGCCTCAGTAGCCTCCGTTGCCTCGGTGACTTCGGTGACCTGGGTGGATTCCGTAGCCTCGGTGATTTCCGTGACCTGGGTGGCTTCCGTGACCTGGGTGGCTTCCGTTGGTTCCACAGTTGGGACTGCCTCCGTTGCCGGTTCCGATTCCTCAATCTCCGCCGCCGGCTGGGAATACTGCATTTCCTCCGTGGGAACGGACAGATCACTTCCCGCGAAAGCCTGCACAGGCATTACGGAAAAAAGCATCACACACGCAAGGAAAAAGGACAGTCCCCTTTTTAAGTTTTCCCCTTTCCCTGATAATTCCGGTAATCTTTTCATGGCACTTGTCACCTTTATTCTATCTTTATCACTGGGCCAGCAGGCCCCAATGAGCTTTCTTTTTTAAACTGCAAGCAGGGCATCCTGCAGCTTCTGCCCGGTAAGCGGGCGGGTCAGATAGCCCCAGGCCCCGGACTTCAAGGCGGTTTCCCGGAACTGATCATCATCAGACAGGACAATCACCTGCAGGCCCGGCCGCTCTCTGCAAATGGCCGAGAGCAGCTGCCAGTTATTTTTCTGGGACGCTCCCGCACTGAGCAGCACTGCGTCAATCTCCCGGTTCACCGTGTTGAGGACGGCGCACATGGGATTGGAGTATTGGTAGACGACACAGCCGGGAAAGGCACGAATCACCAATCCGGTCAGATGATTCAGCCGGGGCCGGTCTTCATCCACAGTTACAAATACCACCTTGTATTCTCCCCCCATCTTATTTGCCTCTCATTATAATATTGAAAAGGATGCAAAAAGGGGGCACAACACCGGGGCACTCTTACCAAAAAAATGCGGTCCAGAAATGAATTGATTGGCATGGCCCTGCGGTATGCCCTGGATAACATGGAAATCAAGGAAAAAGAATAGAAAAGAGGGACAGGAGAAAAATCCTGTCCCTCATCTTGTTTTATCATGGTCAGAGCTTTGCCGTCTGGGTTTCCAGCTGGCCATGGGTGTATTCACCCCAGCTGTACTGGGTCATATATTCCCCTGTGTAGGCGGTTTTCTCTTTCCCATTCAGATAATCATAGTAATCGCAGTCGATCTGCCCCGGCACAATGCCCAGTCTTCCCCGCTGCTGGGAGATCACCTGGGGGCAGCCCGCCGCATCCATGGCATCCAGCAGGTCCCGCCGCAGGCTCTTGAAATACGCCTCGTGCCCCCGGTCCTCTTCAAAGAGAATGGATATCATCTCCCCCACGGTGCACAGGGCCCCTCTGCGGTCCACCAGATAGGCCAGCAGCTCCTTCGTCTTGCTGTACTTGAATTCCATGGGGCTGCCGTCCAGGAAAACCTCAAAATTGCCAAAAGTCTGCACCCGAACCCGTTTTCTGGACTGGACCGCATAGCGCAGGTGTTCCAGCTCCACCCGCACCTTTTCAGCGGTGACGGGTTTCATCAGATAGCCGCTGGCGTGAAGATCAAAGGCGGCATCCCGGTACTGTCCAAAGCCTGTTACAAAAATGATGTTGACCCGGGGCTGAAACAGAGTCAGCGTCTTTGCCACCTGCACACCATTCTCTCCCGGCATAGCCACATCCAGAAACGCCGCATCCACATGGTTCTTTTGGGCAAAAGCGAGCGCGTCCTCGCTCCAGCGAAAGCTATGAAGCTCCGCCGCCGGGGCTGCCGCCTGAATGGCATCGGAAAGGGCTTGCAGAGCCAATTTTTCATCATCCACTGCCAAAATGGTCATTTCCCGCTGGCCTCCTTTTTGGGGATGGTGATCACGGCAGTGGTACCGCCGCCGGGACTGCTGGTGATTTTCAGCATGCCGCCCGCCATATCCTCCAGCCGCAATCGCACATTCTCAATTCCCACATGAATTTTCCCATCGTCCAGATAATGCTCTGGGTCGAAGCCGATTCCCGTATCGGAGACGGTGATGACGAAGCTGCCCAGCTGCTCCCGGGTGGACAGGGTGAGCACACCGCCGCCCCGCTTTTTGGTGATCCCATGCTTCACCGCATTCTCCACCAAAGGCTGCACCGTCAGCACCGGCAGATAAAACTGGTCTGCCTGAATGTCATATACCACGGTCAGCTCCTCTTCAAAGCGAATCTTTTCCAGCTCCAGATAGGTCTGGATATGGTCAAACTCCTTTTGGAACGGAACCATTTCCTTTTGATCCAGAGATTCCAGATTATCCCGCAGATAGGTGGAGAATTTGTCCACCACCTTTCTCGCCTTCTCCGGCTGGGAGCCGCACAGGTAATAGATGGTGTTGAGCACATTGAACAGGAAATGGGGCTGGAGCTGGCTGAGCATGATGGAAATCCGGCTTTCCTGAAGCTCCTGTTCCAGCTTTTGCACCTTGGCCGAAGCCTGGTAGCCAACCAATATTCCCTTGATCGCGGCAAAAACATACACCAAAAAAACCAGGCAGAACATGCCCTTGGTGCAGGTTCCGTGGGAAAGGATGCTGGCACCGACGCCGGCAATATCCAATAGGATCGTGCCGCACAGCAGAACACATGACACCAGCACAAGCACGTTTTTCTTCCCCACACAATGCAGCTGGACGATACAGCACGCCGCAAGCAGCGGGCAGAGGAAGCACTGAAAGGCTGCCCAGCAGATGTATGTATCGTAAAGCAGGACGGTGCCGGTCAAGGACAGCCCAATCAGCACCCCATCCAGCAGCGCCGAGAGCAGCACCCCCGCCCGGGCAGTTCTGCAAATTTTCCCGGTCAAACCACCGCAGACACAGTATCCGAAGCAAAGCACCGCCAGCATCGCGCAAAGCTGCCGGGTGTAGGTGTTCAGCACCACCAGGCTGCTCCAAAAGCACACATCAATGGTGTCAAAAAGGAAAAATGCACCTGTAAACAGCGTGGTCAGCCCCAGATTCAGCAGCTTGCGGCCAACGGCGGCACGAAGAATCGTGGAAGCCATCGCCTCTCCCAGCAGCATGAAACCCACCACCAAAAACAGGGCGCCCAATACCCGTGAAAGCCCCCCATAGGGCTGCAGATTTTTTTGCATCAGATCGGATACGGCAATATCCGGGCCGGCGCAGAGGGTATTCAGGAAATCCCGGTAGGCGCTCCCGTTTCCGTGGGCGTGGGGATTGTACAGGTGAATCTCCACCTCATCCTCCGGGGTGATTCCGGGCGAGGAAACGCTCAGCCATTCCCGCCCGCACATGGACGGCATCAGCTTAGCGCCCCTGGCCGCAAGATCTGTAATTGCGTCCATTGCAAAGCACTCACCGTTTCTGAAAAAGCTGACGCCAATGTGGTTGCGGTAGTAATTGAAGCAGCCGCCCTCTCCGATTTCAATGTCGAAATGCCCCCGCAGGGTCACACTGCCGTGGGACGGGGAAAGGTCGGCATCCTCCGTCAGTGGCAGCCAATTCTCTCCATCATAGCTGTATTCGCCGCTGAAATCCAGGGGAATCGGCGACGACAGGCGCGCCTGATTGCTGCTGATGGATACCCGCAGCAGGCAAAACACACTAAGCAGCACCAACCCCAACAATACCATGTAATCAATCACACTTCGCTTTTTCTTCATCAAGCGCCCCCCTCTCCGTCATTCATTATATCGGGTTTGCACCGTGAAATCAATGTATAACATACGAAAATGTAACAAAAACGCCTTTTCAGAAAAATTGAAGAAATCGCTGGGTAGACGCCAATAGGAAATCGAGACTAAGAAGTTGAAATTTGAACGGTAGTGATGTATATTGGAACGTAACATATCAGGATTATGGCTATCTTTACGCAGCTATATTGTGCTTTTGTTAACGAACGATTCGTAGGGAATGCATTTATGCATTCCGCCTGGGTAATGGTTTTGCGCCGGTGCATTGAATCGAAAAATGTTGATTCTTTCCGTAGGGAACGGATTTATCCGTTCCGATTCCCTTGTTGTTTCAAAATCGGTTGGATAAATGGTAAAACGTCGATCATATGTTCCCCCAGATGCCACTCAACAAACTACGATGATCATCGAACCTTTCGGAACGGATGAATTGTATAGTGTAGTAACATAGTTTACAAGTTGTGTAAGCACATGGTTTACAGTTTTTGATACAATTGAGCCATACCAAAACAGAAAGGAAAGAACGGTATGGCTTGGGAAGAAAGGACTGTAGAA
>JAQYLT010000049.1 GCA_028719885.1 Bacillota bacterium | reverse complement strand
CGGTGCAACTGCTTAAGGTAGCTGCGCCTTGTTATGATGCTGTTTTTTGTAATTCTTTGGAGTGTAGTACGCCATTTCCCCAAAAATGAAATCTGCTATTTCAGTAACCCCGTTCTTTTGGATATTGAGCGAAACTCAAGCCCAGGAAAAATGGACGGCTATTTTCCGTTTTTTTCCTTGGGAATGGTGATGGTGAGCACAATTTGGCTCTCGGTTTCCCGCCGCTCGGACACCGCCGGGATGCCGCAGGACTGCATCCGGGACAGCGACTGGGTCAGACTGTTGAGAAATGCGCCGATGTTGGTGCGCCCCGGGGTTTCCGGCTTCCGGTGGAGCAGGGACTGGATGTACTTTTCCGTCTGGGCCACGCTGAGCCCCTGGCGGCTGATTTGGGTGATGGCTTCCAGCTTGGCCTGTTCCTCCGGCAGCTTCAGCAGGGCCCGGCCATGGCGCTCCGTCAGCTTTTCCCGGCGCAGGGCATCCAGCACCGGCTGGGAATGGCGCAGCAGCCGCAGCTTGTTGGCAATGGCGCTCTGGCTCTTGCCCAGCAGCCGGGCGGCCTGCTCCTGGCTCAGGCCGGACAGCTCCATGAGGCGGCTGATGCCCCGGGCCTCCTCAATAAAATCCAGGTCCTGCCGCTGTAAGTTTTCCACCAGGGCGGCCAAGCCGGATTCCTGGTCGTCCATCTGCATCACAATGCAGGGCACCTCCGGCAGACCGGCCAGCAGCGCCGCCCGCAGCCGCCGCTCCCCGGCCACCAGCTCGTAGCCCGTGCCCACCCGGCGGACGGAGAGGGGCTGCAGAATTCCGTGCTGCCGGATGGAGTCCGCCAGCTCCGAGAGCCCATTTTCATCAAATACCTGCCTGGGCTGGCCCGGGTTGGAGCGGATTCCCTTTGGGGGCAGAAAAACCACCCGCCCGGACTCCATATAGGTTTTCAGCTTCTGACACTGCATTTACCTGGCCTCCTTTGTAGAAGTGTTGAGGGATGCTTTGCTCCGCCCGATAACCCAGTATAAGTCCTGCAAGCCGGAAAATACCACGAATCCTGTGCGGCCCTCCCGGGAAAAACCACGACAGAATCTTCCTTTATAGAATCTTAAGCTGTAGGCGTCCCATGTTCATCACCTCGACTTGTTTTTTTGGCCGGGAGCGGGTATAATGTGTCCAACGAATCAATGGGAAGGAGCAATTCCATGCAAACCAGGGAAAATGAAGTGACGGTTGTGGTGCAGCAGATTTTGGATCAGGTCCGCCGGGCGGTGGTGGGCAAGGACGTCACACTGATGTGGGTGCTGGCGGCAATTCTGGCAAGGGGACATATTCTTTTGGAGGATATCCCCGGCGTGGGCAAGACCACCATGGCGCTGGCCTTCTCCAAGGCGCTGGATTTAAAATACAGCCGGGTGCAGTTTACCCCGGATGTGCTGCCCTCGGACATCACCGGCTACAGTGTGCCCGATGCCCAGTCCGGCGGCCTGCGCTACCAGAGCGGCGCGGTGATCACCAATCTGTTTCTGGCGGACGAGCTGAACCGGGCCACCTCCCGCACCCAGTCCGCCCTGCTGGAGGCCATGGAGGAAGGACAGGTCACCGTGGACGGGGTGAGCCATCCCCTGCCCCAGCCCTTTATCGTGATTGCCACCCAGAACCCGGTGGGGGCGGCGGGCACCCAGCTGCTGCCGGACAGCCAGATGGACCGCTTTATCATCCGGCTGAGCCTGGGCTACCCCGACCCCAAGGACGAGGTGACCATGGTGATGAACCGGCAGGAGGGGAATCCCTTGCAGAATCTGCGGGCGATTCTTTCCCGGGATCAGCTCTGCGCGCTGCAGGACACGGTGGAAAAAACCTTTATCAGCGACAGTGTGGTGGGCTACGTTGTCCGGCTGGTGGGCGCCACCCGATCAAATGGAGAAATCCTCCGGGGCGCCAGCCCCCGGGCCACCCTGGCGGTGGCGGCCATGTCCAAGGCCGTTGCCCAGCTTCGGGGGCGGGACTATGTGGTGCCCGCCGATGTGCGGGAGGTTTTTGTCCCCTGCGTTGCCCACCGGCTGATTCTCACCCCCCGGGCCCAAACCCAGGGCGTCACGGCGGAGCAGCTTCTGGAAAAGATTCTGGAAACCGTTCCCGCCCCACGGCTGCGCTGATATGTTCTCAAGAAGAGTGCAGTATTTTATGCTGCTTTGCGGGGCGCTGGTCTACTATGTGTCCAGCGGGGAGTGGCTTTCCTGGGTGCTGCTGCTGACGGTGGTGGGGCTTCCCTGGCTGTCGCTGCTGTTGAGCCTGCCCGCCATCTGGAATTTCCAGGCCGCCCCCGCCGGGGTGGAGGTTTTGGAGCAGGGGGAAGAGGCAGAGATCTGGCTGCTGGGCAGCTGCGGCAGCCCCATGCCCCCATTCAAGGGGCACATCCGGCTGCAAAGCTGCTTCACAGGGAAATCCTGGCGCTATGAGCCGGAGCGGGGCTTTTCCACGGAGCACTGCGGCGGCTACCGGGCCTGGGTGGAGAAGGCGAAAATCTGCGACTATCTGGGCATCTTCTCGTTCCGCGCCCGGAATGTCAGGGAGCAGACCATCCTGGTCCGGCCAAAGGAGCAGCCGGTTTCGGACCTGCCGGACCCTCAGCGGTTGGAGCTGAGCGGCTGGGTGCCCAAGCCGGGAGGCGGTTTTTCGGAGAACCATGAGCATCGGCTCTACCGGCCGGGGGACCATTTGAATCAGCTCCATTGGAAGCTCAGCGCCAAGGTGGGGGACCTGATTCTCCGGGAGCCCATGGAGCCGGTGCGGGGGACGGTGCTGCTGACCATGCAGCTGGCCGGGGACCCGGACACCCTGGACCGGAAATTCGGCCGCCTGCTGTGGGTGGGCCGCTACTTACTGAAACGGGAACTGGATTTTGAAATACAGGCCCTCACCGGCTCCGGGGTGATCTGCGCCCATGTGGATTCGGAAGCCGCGCTGCAAAAGGCCATCGACCGGCTGCTCTGCGCCCCCCTGACCCAGGAGGGCGGCGAGTGGGAAAAGGAAATCGGGGCCAGCTGGCAGTACCATGTGGGAGGGGATGCGGATGAAGCGTAAATTGCCTGCCATGGTGGAATCGGCAGCGCTCTCCCTGGTCTGTACCTGGGGCGCGGTGGGCTGCCTGATTTCCGCGTTTTCCCTTCCCGTTGCGGTGCCCAACCGGATCATCCTGGTTTGGGCCTGCTGGACGCTGCTGTGCTGTGTGCTGCTGCCTTTCCGGCTGGGCCAGGCGGCGGTGCTCACCCTGGGTGCGGCGGGAGCCTTCTGGCTGTGGCTGGAGGGCAGCTTCGGACGGCAGCTGGTGAGCATTCTGGGAATTGTGGCGGAAATCTATGACGAGGCCTATGGCTGGGGCATCCCCAAGGGGCTGCGCTCAGAGCGGCTGAACGGGGATTTGGCCTTGGCGGTTTTGGGCATGGTCCTGATCTTCGGGGTGAGCCGCACCGTCATCCGACGCAAGGGCGTCGCCCCGGCGGTGCTGCTGCTTCTGCTGCCCTTGGCGGCCTGTTTGCTGGTGACGGACACGGTGCCCGGGGAGCTCTATCTCTTTGCCCTGCTGCTGGGGCTGAGCCTGCTGCTGCTCACCGACAGCGTCCGCCGGGAGAGCGGCCCCCAGGCGGCCAGGCTAACCGCCACGGCGGTGATTCCGGTGGCTTTGGCCCTGGGACTGCTGCTGCATTTCTGCCCCCAGGACGGCTTTGTAAACACCACAGGGGAGCTGCGGGAGCGGATCCTTTCCTCCCTGATGGAGCTGCCCCAGAAATTCCAGGCCCAGGGAACGGATTGGTTTTCCGGCCTGCGGAAGCGGGAAACGGTGGAGCTGTCGGCGCTGCCCTCCCAGATGCTTTTGGGCATCCCCGTGGCGGAGGTGACGGCGGAGCAGTCCGGTCCCATCTATCTGCGGATGCAAGATTATGATGTGTATACCGGCACGGCCTGGGAGTCCACCACCGGCCGCCAGGAGGCCCTGGTGGGCGCGGGGGAGGACCGGGGCCGGGTGACGGTGACCGTTTTGAATGCCCAGGGGAATCCCCTGCTGCCCTCCTTTCCCGACGGGCAGACCTTTTTGATCGGCGGCGCCGGGGAGAACCTGAAGCAGCGGGAAACCTGGGTGAATCTGCGAACCGCCGCCATGGGCCCATTCCCTGGGGAGCAGTGGCTCAAGCTGCCGGAAACCGGCAGCGCGGCAATCAAGGCTCTGCTGCAATCCATCCCGGGGGACAAGAGCACCGTGGAGGGGACGGTGCAGGCGGTGGCGGACTATGTGAGCACCAGCGCCGCTTATGACCGAAGCGGCACCCAAATGCCCACGGAGGCAGGGGACTTCGCCCTCTGGTTTTTGCAGCAGGCCGACCGGGGCTACTGTGTCCACTTTGCCACGGCGGCGGCGGTGCTGCTGCGAAGCGCGGGAATCCCCGCCCGCTACGTCACCGGCTACCGGACGGATGCCCAGGCGGGGCAGACGGTTCAGGTGACCTCCGACGATGCCCACGCCTGGGTGGAGTATTATGACTACCGGGCCTGGACCTGGAACATTTTGGAGGTTACCCCCGGGGACGATTCCCTGCCCCCGGTTCAGGAGCCCACCCAGCTTTCCACCCAGCCGGAGCCCCAAACCCAGCCCGCCGCCGAACCCTCCGGGGCACAAACCATGCCCCAGAACACCACTCTGCCCCAGCAGGCGCCCCAGGAAACGCGCTGGCAGCTGCCGGTGTGGATTCCTCTGACGGTTTTCCTCCTGGGACTGTGCTGCTGCCTGGCGGAGCTGGAGCGGCTGCTGCGGATTTCGCTTCGCCGCCGGGGCCAGACCAGGGGGGACAACAACCGCCGGGCCATCGCCTGCGGCAAGGAGCTTCGGCTGCTGACCGGGCTTTTGAAGCGCCCTGTCCCGGAGGAGCTGGAGCAGCTGATGGAGAAGGCGCTGTTCAGCCAGCACACCCTTAGCCGGGAGGAGCTGAATGCATTCACAGCCTGTCAAGCCGCCTGCCGCCGGGCCCTGCGGAAAGCTCCCTGGTGGAAAAGAATGGTGTACCGGTATTGGTTCGCGGTGATATAAAAACAGAAAGGAAGAAAGAGAATGGAGCAGCAATTTATCTCCCAATGGGAAAAATGCCGGGAGCTGGCCGCCCAGGCGGGGGTGCGGGTGCGGCCGGTGACCGCTGAGGAGGCCATGAAAACCGCCCACCGCATCCTCTCCGGCAGCCGCACCAGCGACGGCTTTGCCGCACTGGCTCAAATCGGCCATCTGGAGTGGAGCCTGGAGGCTTTGGCGGTGGACAAACGCTTCACGGGGCTTTTTTCAGATGAAGAGGCCAACGAGGCCCTGGCCCGGCTGATGGAGGCCGGGTTTTACAAGATTTAAAGGGAGGAAAAAGAGATGAAACGAAGAATTTGCAGCCTGTTATTGATGCTGGCGCTGCTCTGCCCCCTGTTTGGCAAGGCCGGGGCAGAGGAAAATCCCGCCTATGAAATCATGGGCAAGCTGGGCATCGGCTGGAACCTGGGCAACAGCTTCGATGCCCCGGACGGGGAACTGGCCTGGGGCAATCCCCGGGCCAAGGCGGAGCTGTTTCCGGCGGTGAAGGAGCTGGGCTTTGACACCATCCGCATCCCTGTTTCCTGGGGGCATCATGTTTCCCCGGCACCGGAGTACAGCATTGACGAGGCCTACATGGCCCGGGTGGACGAAGTGGTTCACCAGGCCCTTGACGCGGGGCTCTATGTGATCATCGATGCCCACCACGACAATGATCTCTACACCCCCACGCCCGAAAACGCGGAGCAGGGCAAAACCTATTTGACGGCCATCTGGAGCCAGATTGCCGCCCATTTTGCCGATGTGGATGAGCGCCTGATTTTCCAGACCATGAACGAGCCCCGGGTGGAGGGCACCTCCTATGAGTGGGGCCTGAGCCCGGCCAAAAAGGACCACCGGGAGATTCTGGCCGTCGTCAACGACCTGAACCAGACCGCTTTGGACGCCATTCGGGCCGCCGGCGGCTGCAATGAGAACCGGTATGTGGTGGTGTGCCCCTACGCGGGGAAGCTCACCTCCGCCGCCAACGCCGAGTTCCGGATGCCCCAGGACAGCGCCGAAAACCGGCTGATTCTCTCCGCCCACATCTACACCCCCTATAATCTGTGCCTGAATCTGGACCCCGCCCTGAATACCCTGGGCCCCCGGGACCTTGCCATCGTGAAATACGAGCTGAGTACCCTGGACAAGTGGTTCGTCCAGAAAGGCATCCCCGTGGTGATTGACGAAATGGGCTGCACCGACAAGGATAACGAGGATGCCCGCTACGAATGGGCCAAGGGCTTTAAAGAGCTTGCCGATTCCTTCGGCCTGCCCTGCGTGGTGTGGGACAACGGATATCTCCACGGCGACGGCGACAATTTCGGCCTGATCGACCGGGTGAATCTGAACATTTTCCCGGAATCGGCGTGCATCTACAACGGCCTGATGGGAAAATAACCGCGCCATCGAACGGGTGAAACAGACCAATTGGAATTTGGCGGTATGTTGTATGGGATGCCTTCCGGCGTGTGCGTAGGGAACGGATTTATCCGTTCCAAAACGTCGGTTTATTATTGCGGTTTGTTGAATGGTAATTTTTGAACCACATTTTTGATGTTTTCCCATTTATCCAACCGATTTTGAAATAAAACGCAAGCGGAATGCATGAATGCATTCCCTACGAAAATTCCAAGATTTTTCCTTTCAACGCACCGGCGCAAAATCGTTGCCGGGCGGAACATCTGGTCAAACACCAATTTCTTTGTCAGCTAATCAGCACACAATAAAAATCGCAGACAGGTTTTTCCTGCCTGCGGTTTTTGCATATTCGCCTTTTTCCGGGGTAAAGTAGCTTTGTCAAATGGCACGATAGACATTCAGAATGCAGCTGGCGGTGTCCTGGAGCCGGGTGGTCTCCGCCAGTCGCTGGGCCCCGGCCTTTCCAATGCGGAACAGGTGGGGCGTCATGGCAAAGAGACTGCGGATTTGCTCCCCCTCCAGCTGAAAGGAGAACCGGATGGGCCGGGAATCCAAAAGCTGAAAGCCCGGCAGGGTGGGGGCCAGGTCCTTTTCCTTGTGGGTCAGCCGGTCGTAAACAATGGATTTCAGCCCCAGCAGATGATCCTCTGCCGCCAGCACCTGAAAGAACAGCCCGTCCCGGCGAAGCACCCGGCGGAATTCCTCCGGCACTGTGATGGCAAACAGACTGGTGAGGGTTCCTACGCTGCCGTCCTCCACCGGGATGTGGGCCGCTGTGGCACAGAGCCAGGTGTGCTCCTTGTACTTGGCGGCGGCACAGCGCACAGCCTCCTTGGAGATGTCCAAGCCGGTGAGGGGCGCCGCCATGGCCTGTGCCAGCCGGGCGGAGTAGTAGCCCTCCCCACAGCCCACATCCAGGATTTCTCCCTGGGCGGAGAAATCCAGCGCCGCCTGATTCAGAGCCTGGGAGATGGGCGCATAGAACCCTGCCTCCAAAAAGGCCCGGCGGGAGAGCACCTGCTCCCGGGTGTCCCCGGGGGAGAGGGAGTGCTTCTGCTGGACGGTGAGCAGATTCACATATCCCTGGCGGGCAATGTCAAAGCTGTGGCCCTTTTGGCAGAAAAGCCGTTTTTCCTCTTGCCGGAGCGGCAGGGCGCAGATGGGACAAATCAAATCCATAGAGATTCTTCTTTCGTTTTTGTATGATTTTACCCCATTTTTCCAAAAAGGTCAAATGGAAGAAAAGGATGTGTGGAGCTTGCGGCGATTGCTGGCAATTTTGTGCTGCCTGAGCCTGCTGGTGTTCCCGGTACGGGCCCGGGCGGCGGGGAAATATGTGGTGCTGACCTTTGACGACGGCCCCTCGGGACGCTATACCAGCCGCCTCCTGGATGGCCTGAAGGAGCGGGGAGCCCGGGCCACCTTTTTGCTCTGCGGCTACCGAATCAAGGAATATCCGGCGGAGGCAAAGCGAATTGTGGAAGAGGGGCATGAGGTAGGCAACCATGGCTACAGCCACAAAAACATGCAGCAGCTCAGCCGCCGGGAAATCGCCCAGGAAATCCTGGATACCCAGGCACTGCTGCCGGAGGGCTGCCGGGTCCGGTTCCTCCGGCCTCCCGGGGGCTGCTGCAGCGATGGGGTCCGGCAGGTGGCGGAGGCCAGGAATCTGGCAATCCTCAATTGGTCGGTGGACCCAAAGGACTGGGCCATTCAGGACGCGGCTGCCATTGAGCAGGCAGTGGTGAAAAACGTCACCGACGGGGACGTGATCCTGCTCCATGACATGTCCGACAGCTCCGTCACCGCCGCCCTGCGGATCATCGACCAGCTCAGTGCCCAGGGCTACCAGTTTGTCACCGCCTCAGAGCTGGCGGCGCTGCGGGGCTGCATTCCCAAGGCGGGGAAGATTTACTCCCATTTTCTCCCCAAATAAAAACCACGGAACCAGCCTGACCGGGCCGGTTCCGTGTTCTTCTTTATGGGAGCTCTAAAAGCCACAGGTCGAAGGTGTCGTAGGCGGCGAAATAGGTGCCCAGCTTGGTGCCCCGGTAGCCCGAGAACAGGGAATCGTCGGGCTCCGTGTCCGGGTCGGTGAGCACTGCCAGGCAGCGTTCCTCTTCGGGACGCTCTTCCAGCAGGTGAATGTTTTCATAGGGGCTGGCAGCACCCAGGGTTTCCGGGGTGTAGACGGGAACCTGGGGGGCGGCATAGTAGGCTACCACCTGGCTGACATGGAGGTGGTTGCTCACCTGAATCACATAAGCCTCCGCCTGCTCCGCCTGGGAGACGGCGGCAGCGCCGAATTTCTCGGGGTTGGGCAGAATGTCCTCCAGGGCAAAAATCAAATTGGAGCAGAACGCCGCCAGCATCAGGGTGACAACGCCGCCCCGCAGAGCTTCCCGCCCAATGGTGTCGATGCCGTAGGCCACAAAGAAAATAATCAGCGGCCCGCAGGGCACCAGGTAGCGGAGGATGAAAATGGGACGCATGATCATGGAAATGCCCACGCCCAATGCCAGGGTGATCACCGGCACCGAAAGGGCCAGCAGCGGGGCAGCGGCCTTCTTCCGGGCCAGGCGGATGACCAGCCCCAGTCCCAAAAGGCCGAAGAACAGAGGGAAGGCGCTGAAGCCATTGGCATGGAGCAGGTAAATGAGATCGTTGAGTAAGCTCTGAATGGTGATGGCCCCAATCCAGTATTCGTTGCTTGCCTTGTAGGCCAGCTGCTCCAAAAGGCATTTCAGCCAGGGCAGATACAGAATAATCGTGGCAGCGGCGGCGAAAAACCAGCCTTTCAGCAGCTTCCGGCGGCGAATCAGGCAGCACAGAAACAGCAGCCCGTAAATCACACCGGCGGAGACCAGGGCAAAATAATGGGTGTAGCCGGCGCAAAGTCCGGAGACCACAAAGCCAATCCAGTCGGTGCTTCTTTCGGTCAGCCACACCCGGTAGGCAAACAGGGCACACAGGAACACCGCCAGGGAGGCAAAGCTGTACATCCGGGCCTCTGCCGCGTGCTCCAGGGAAAAGGGGAACAGCAGATACAGCGCCATGAACAGCAGCCCGGTTTTCCTGCTGAACAGCCGGGTGAGCTGGGCACCTCCGATGGCGAGAATGAGCCAATAGCAGATGCCGGAAAACAGCCGCAGGGAATACTGGCTGTAGCCGAAGGCCGCCGTAAACAGCTTAGCCGCGAAATAATACAGGGGGGGGTGGACATCGGCGGCGGTGATTTGCCAGATCTCCCCAAAGCTGTGGGGCAGCATGGCAAAGGTGTAGGCCTCGTCGGCCCAGATGTTGTCCGACAGCGCCAGCACACCGTAGATTACCGCGGCGGCCAGGAGCAGCAGGCAGTAGGCCGAGGGAAGACGCTTTTGTTTGGTCATAAATCAGTTATCCTCTTCCAGATTGGATTCAGCCACAATGTAGATGGGCCGATTTTTGATTTCCGTGTAGGCCTTGGCCAGATACTGACCGAACACCCCCATGAAAAACAGCTGAATGCCGCCGATAAAGGTGATGATGGAGGCGGTGGAGGCCCAGCCGGACACCGGGTCGCCGAAGATCAGCTTGCGGACCACAATGAACACCGTGGAGCACAGGGCCAGCGTACACATCAGGAAGCCCATCACAGAGGCAATGGTCAAAGGCGCGGTGGTGAAGGCCACAATTCCCTCAATGCTGTATTTAAACAGCTTCCAGAAGGACCACTTGGTCTCGCCGGCCACCCGCTCCACGTTTTCAAATTCCAGCCATTTGGTTTTGAAGCCCACCCAGCCGAACAGACCCTTGGAGAACCGGTTCCGCTCTTTCAGCTCCAGCAGGGCATTTAAGAATTTCCGGTTCATCAGCCGGAAGTCCCGGGCCCCGTCCACAATTTCCACATCCGCCATTTTGTTGATGATCCGGTAGAACATCCGGGCGAAAAAGGAGCGGATGGGGGGCTCCCCCTTTCGTGTGACCCGGCGGGTGGCGGCGGAATCGTAGCCCTCCTGGGTGACGGCGTGATACATCTGCTCCAGCAGGGCAGGGGGGTCCTGCAAATCCGCGTCCATCACGGCGGCGTAGTCCCCCTTGGCGTGCTCCAAACCGGCAAACATGGCGGCCTCCTTGCCGAAATTCCGGGAAAAGGAGATGTATTTCACCCGGCTGTCCGCTTCCGCCAGGCTGCGGAGAACCTCCAGGGTTTTATCCTTGGAGCCGTCGTTCACAAAAATCACTTCAAAGTCCAGATAATCCATTTTCGCCATCACGGCGGCGGTCTGCTCCCAGAAATAGGGCAGGGACGGCTCTTCGTTATAGCACGGCACAATCAAAGAAATCAATTCCGCCATCTTTATTCCTCCTGCGGATTCGTTTCTCCCATTGTACCCCAAAGACGGCGGTTTTTCAACAACAAATTGGTGCTTGCAGAGGTGATTCGTAGGGAACGGATTTATCCGTTCCGAAAGGTTCATGAACCACCGGGGTTCGACAAACCGTAAAACGATGATTTTTGCGTAGGGAACGCATTCATGCGTTCCGCCTGGGTAGCATTTTTCGATTCAATAACTCCCCGGTGATTTATGACCGGGGCGGAATGCATAAATGCATTCCCTACGAAATATTTCAATTTCCCTTTCCTGTGGAACAAATCTCCCCCGCCGTTTGGCAGGGGAGAAGAAAATTACAGCTTGCAGTATTCCACGGCGGTCTGGGCGGTGAGCTTGGCGTTGTTGTAAACCAGCCGGATGTTGCTGGCCAGGCTGTCGCCGCCGGTGAGCTCTGCCACCCGGGCCAGCAGGAAGGGCGTGGTCTCCTTGCCCTTGATGCCCTTTTCGTTGCACTCGGCGATGGCCCGGTCGATGGCGGCGTCGATGATATCCTTGGGCATGGAGTATTCCTCGGGGATGGGGTTGGTCACCAGCATACCGCCGCCCAGGGCCATGTCGTTCTGGGCCTTGAAGGCGGCAGCCAGCTCCGCGGGGGAGTCCATCCGGTAATCCACGCCGAAGCCGGACTTGCGGGTGTAGAAGGCAGGGAGCTCCTCAGTCTGGTAGCCCAGCACGGGCACACCCTTGGTTTCCAGGTATTCCAGGGTCAGGCCCAAATCCAGAATGGACTTGGCACCGGCGCATACCACCATCACCGGGGTGCGGGCCAGCTCCTCCAGATCGGCGGAGATGTCCATGGTGGTCTCCGCCCCCCGGTGCACGCCGCCGATGCCGCCGGTGGCAAAGAACCGGATGCCGGCCATGTTTGCAATCATCATGGTGGTGGTGACGGTGGTGGCACCGTCCTCTCCCTTGGCGCAGAGCACCGCCAGGTCCCGGCGGGAGGCCTTGTGGATGGCACGGCCTTTCTTGCCGAAGTATTCAATTTCCTCGGGGGTCAAACCGGCCTTCAGACGGCCGCCGATGATGGCGATGGTGGCGGGGACAGCGCCGTTCTCCCGGATGATTCTTTCCACATTCAGCGCAGTTTCCACGTTCTGAGGATAGGGCATACCGTGGGAGATGATGGTGGATTCCAGGGCCACAACAGGCTTCCCCTGGGCAATGGCCTGGGCGACCTCGGGATTCACATCCAGATACTTGTTCATGTTCATGATGGCAGATTCCTTTCGTATTGAAATGTTATATTATGAATTCAGGGACATTCTGTTTTTTACCGCCGGGGCGGACAGACTAGGATTGATGGTCTCCGGCGACTCCATGGCGATGGAACCGGCGGCCAGACCTGCCAGAGCGGTGGATTTCAGGTCCATACCCTCTAAGTATGCCCAAACCAGCGCCGCCATAAAGGCATCGCCGCAGCCGGTGGTGTTTACCATTTTTCCGGGCAGGTTGGAAAGCCTCAGCCGCTCCTGCCCCATCACCGCGAATACACCGCGAGCCCCCAGGGAGATAAACATCCGGTGGACGCCCATTTCCGTCAGCACATCCGCTGCCCGGTTCAGGTCTGCCTCCGTTTGAATGGTCACGCCGGAGAGCAGCTCCGCCTCCAGCCGGTTGGGTTTGAGAGTGTGAATTTTATCCAGAATGGGCCGGAGCTTCTGGGCCTTTACCGTGGATACCGGGTCCACAAACAGGGGAACGGTGCAGTTGTTTGCCAGAAATTCCAGGCTCTCGCCGCTGAGGTTGGCGTCCGCCACAACAACCTGGGCGTTTTGCAGCAGGGGAAGCTGACCGGCAAGATAGCCGGGGGTGATTTTTTTGCAGATTTCCATATCGGAAACCGCCAGGGCCATCTCTCCCCGGTTGTCCGAAAGATAGAGATAGGTGGAGGTGGTGCCGCCGGCAATCCGCAGGGCGTGGCTCAGGTCGATGCCCAGCTCCGAGCAGGAGGCGGCCACCCGCTCCCCGTGGAGGTCGTCGCCATAGGCGGTGAGCAGGTGTACGTCCGTGCCCAGCAGGGAAAGATTGTGGGCAATGTTCCGGCCCACACCGCCTAAACTCAGATGCACGGTGCCCGGGTTGGAGTCCGCCGCCACCAGGGGCGCAAAGGATCGGCCGCCGATGTCCACATTCACGCCGCCCACCACCACGGCGTAGCTGCCGCTGCGGAGTACATAGCCACGCCCGGCGATGCAGCCCTTTTTGGTCAGGTTGGAGATGTGCACCGCCACGCTGGAACGGGTGATGCCCAGCTTGTCGGCGAGTTCCTGCTGGGAAATCAGAGGATTTGCTTCAATCAGCTGCAACAGCTGCCGCTCCCGCTGTGTCATAACCGGCCTCCTTGAGTGAATGAATAAGCACATGCTTATTATATAAAAGAATGCTTAGAATGTCAACATCCAGAGGGGATTTTTTTGTTGGAAATCTCTGCCGGGGGGAGGAATAAAAAACACCACGCCGATGTGAAAGGGGTGAAACAAAAAAACCCACGGTGCACACAGCATCGTGGGTCGGAAATGGAATTTAATTTTGAATCCAATTGAGAAAGGTGTTTACCTTTTCCAAATCACGCTCATCCAAGGAGCGCAGCCTTTCGCAGAGCTTGTGATAAGGCGTGTCCTCGTCCTCCAGCGGTGCAAAGAACTCAGCTGGTGTCATGTCGAAGTAGGTTATGATGTTGAACAGTTCTTTGAGAGACGGCAAAGCTGCCCCATTTGTGATGCCGCGAATGTAGGAGCCGCTTTTGTCCAAGTCGAGACTCATTCGATGCTCGGATACATCTTTTTTGATTCGCAGCTCCATTATTCTGGAACGGACAAATTCATCAAAATTCATATCGGACATTCCAATCTCTCCTTTTGCACTATTGTAAAACGAAATAAAAGGGGAAGTTGGTAATATAAGAATGAATTTGCTCTTTATTTCATGAAAAGTTGATGATATAATTATTAATAATGAAATTATATTGGTAATACCACTGTGAATTATACCCGATGGAGAGCTGTATTATGAAAAATTACACAGTTAATCTAAATCGAAATATATTGCCCCTACGGCAATGTCATCAGCTTACCGTTTTAAATCGTAGGGAATTGATTATTTTGCGGTTTTAATCCGCAAAGCTATTGATTTCTAAATTACTTTGCGGTATAATTTTTACAAACGGAGGTGGCGACGATGATCAACAGACCGATTTATGTGGACAAGATCATGGCATTCACGGATACGCCCTTTGTGAAGATTCTCACCGGCGTGCGCCGCTGCGGAAAATCTACCATTCTCAAAATGATTATGGACAAGCTGCGCGAACGTGGGATTCCGGAAGATAGAATCGTCAGCTATCGGTTCGATTCCATGGAATACGAGGATATGACCGCAAAGCAGATGTACACGGAGCTAAAAAGCCGTATTTGCCCCAATGGAAAGACCTACTTCTTTCTGGATGAAATGCAGGAAATCAAGGGCTGGGAAAAGGTCATTAATTCTCTGCAATCGGATTTTGATGTGGATCTGTATGTCACCGGCTCCAATTCCCGGATGATGTCCTCGGAAATCTCTACCTACCTCACCGGACGATATGTGGCATTTCGCATCTACACCCTTTCTTTCGGGGAGTACCTCACTTTCAAAAGTCACTATGCGCCCGTCGGTGATTCCCGGCAGGAGCTGGCAAACTACATTCGCCTTGGTGGCTTTCCCGCGACCCATTTGCAAAGCTACACCCAGGACGAGGTTTACACCATTGTCCGGGACATTTATAACTCCACAGTTTTCTCCGACATTGTAAGGCGGAATCAGGTTCGGAAAATCGATCAGTTGGAGCGGGTGGTGAAGTACACCTTTAACAACGTGGGTAATACCTTCTCTGCCAAGTCCATCTCCGACTATTTGAAAGCAGAACATCGTTCTCTGGATAACGAAACCGTCTATAGCTATCTGGAAAAGCTGGAGAAGGCTTACCTGCTTCACCGCTGCTCCCGGTATGATCTGCAAGGCAAGGAGCTGCTGAAAACCCAGGAGAAATTCTATCTGGCTGATACCTCCCTGCGCTACAGTGTCCTGGGCTACAATGCGGATACTGTTGCCGCAAGTCTTGAGAATGTGGTTTATCTGGAGCTGTGCCGCCGGGGGTATACAGTGAACATTGGAAAAACCGGCGATGGCGAAATTGACTTCGTTGCCACCCGGCAGAATGGAAAAATCTATGTGCAGGTTACCGAGCGTATCACATCCGATCAGACGCATCGCCGGGAATATGACCGGCTTCTGGATATCCGGGATAATTACCCCAAGTATGTTCTGAGAACGGATGACTTCGTCGGCGGCAATTTTGAAGGCATCAAAACCATGCATGTAGCAGACTTCCTTTTGTCCGATGAATACTGACATCACCGTTGGATGATTGCGAAAGAGTGCCATCCGGCTGGGACGATTTCCGCATTTTCTTTTTTCCACCCCTTGACATTTTGCTGTAAATGTGCTAAGTTGTCAGTTACAAAGGCTGTGAGGAAGACACGCCGTCCGGGTAAGATTCTCAGAGAGGGAGCCACTTTGCTGCAAGGCTTCCGTACCCCTGCCGGGATGGATACCACTTCGGAGCCGCGGGTCGGAAATGGCCCGTCGGGTGCGCCCGTTACCGCGTCAATGAGTGGCAGCGGATTCGCTGCAACCAGGGTGGAACCGTGGAATGACTTTATCATCCCACCCCTGTTCGTTCAGGGGGTGGGTTTTTTTATACCCTCCCCGGAAAGAGATATAAGATACGAGATATAAGATAGGAGATATTTTTGAATACCTCCTATCTGGAATATCCGATATCTTATGTCTCATATCTCATATCTTTCCTGGAGGTATTGTTATGGAAAACGAAAACCTGTACACCTTTGAAAATCCCGAGTACCGGAAAACCTACTGGCACACCTGCTCTCATGTGATGGCCCAGGCGGTGAAGCGGCTGTGGCCCGAGGTCAAGCTGGCCATCGGCCCTGCCATCGACGAGGGCTGGTACTACGACTTTGACGCGCCGTTCACCTTCACCCCCGAGCACCTGGAGAAGATCGAGGCGGAGATGAAGAAAATCTGCAAGGAGCGCATCCGCCTGGAGCGCAGTGAAAAGCCCCGGGCCGAGGCCATTGCCTATATGGAAGAGAAGAACGAGCCCTACAAGGTGGAGCTGATCAACGATCTGCCGGAGGATGCCGTGATTTCCTTCTACACCCAGGGGGAGTTCACTGACCTGTGCGCCGGTCCCCACCTGGACCACACTGGCCGCATCAAGCACAATGGCTTCAAGCTCACCAAGTCCTGCGGCGCCTACTGGCGGGGTGACTCCAAGCGGAAGATGCTCCAGAGAATTTACGGCATCGGCTTCCCCAGCAAGGAAGAGCTGGAGGAGTACCTGAAGCAGCAGGAGGAGGCCCTGAAGCGGGACCACAACAAGCTGGGCCGGGAGCTGGAATTCTTCACCACCGTGGACGTGATCGGTCAGGGCCTGCCCATTCTGCTGCCCAAGGGCGCCCGGGTCATCCAGACCCTGCAGCGCTGGGTGGAGGACGAGGAGCAGAAGCGCGGCTATCTTCTCACCAAGACCCCTCTGATGGCTAAGCGGGATCTGTACCGCATCTCCGGCCACTGGGATCACTACCTGGACGGCATGTTCATTCTGGGCGACCCTCAGGACGAGGAAAAGGAATGCTTTGCCCTGCGTCCCATGACCTGCCCGTTCCAGTACCAGGTGTTCCTGAACCGGGCCCGGAGCTACCGGGACCTGCCCATGCGTCTGGGTGAGACCTCCACCCTGTTCCGCAACGAGGATTCCGGCGAGATGCACGGCCTGATCCGTGTCCGCCAGTTCACCATTTCCGAGGGCCACCTGATTCTCCGTCCCGACCAGCTGGAGGAGGAGTTCAAGGGCTGCCTGGAGCTGGCCAAATACTGCCTGGATACCGTGGGCTTGCTGGACAAGTGCACCTTCCGGTTCAGCCAGTGGGACCCTGCCAACCCCAAGAACAAGTACGAAGGCACCGCAGAGCAGTGGGAAGAGGCCCAGCGGGTGATGAGTCAGATTCTGGACGATCTGGGCGTGGAATACTCCATTGGCATCGACGAAGCTGCTTTCTATGGTCCCAAGCTGGATATCCAGTATAAGAATGTGTACGGCAAGGAGGATACCCTGGTCACCATCCAGATCGATATGCTCCTGGCAGAGCGCTTCGGCATGGAGTACACCGATGCCGACGGCCAGAAGAAGCGCCCCTATATCATCCACCGCACCAGCCTGGGCTGCTACGAGCGTACCCTGGCCTACCTGATCGAGACCTATGCCGGCGCCCTGCCTCTGTGGATGATGCCCACCCAGGTGAAGGTCATGCCCATCACCGACCGGGCCCATGAGTATGCCAAGGGCCTGGTGGAGAAGCTGAACGCCGTGAACATCCACGCGGAGGGCGACTACCGCAGCGAGAAGCTGGGCTACAAGATTCGGGAGGCCCAGGTGCAGAAGATTCCCTATATGCTGGTGGTGGGCGACCGGGATATGGAGAATGGCACCGTCTCCGTCCGCACCCGCAAGGGCGACGACCTGGGCGCGCAGACGCTCGACCAGTTCATCTCCAAGTGCCTGATGGAGATTGCCTCCAAGACCAAGGAAATCTGATTCTTTTGAATGAAAATGCAGGGTACCGCAAGGGGTATCCTGCATTTTTTGTGCTGATCGAATTGCCGGGAAACGGATAGATTGGTGTTTGGCGAGTTCACCCAACGGGATATGTGCCAACGTGTGCGTAGGGAACGCATTCATGCGTTCCGAAACGTCGGTTCACATCTATGGTTCGTTGGATGGTAATGGGTTCCTGCTTTTTCCGCCATTTTCCCATTCAACATACCCCTATAAAATCGTTACCGAGGCGGAATGCATAAATGCATTCCCTACGAAACATCCCGTCAAACACCAATTTGTAGGTGCATTGTGTGAAACCAATGAGGGCATTTGAGGTATTATTTTGAGAAAAGCTTTTTCATTCTCCGGCTCAGCTCCCAGAAGCCTGCCATGGCGCAGGGAATCAGGCAGAACACATAGGGATAGGTGTACTGGCTCTTTCCCTCCCAGAAGGTGTGGAAGATCAGACCGCCAAGGAAATACATCAGGAAAAGCTCCCAGCCTTCGGTCTTCCTCCCGCAGCAAATCAAGAAGACGAGGGTGCCCACCCAGATCAGCATGGATACGAATTTGCATACCACCGTCATGGTGTCCTCTGCCAGACCGTCGCAGTAGAGGGATTCCGTTATCCTGGTATAGGTTTCCTGACCCGCAGCCTCCATGGGGCCGCTCCAAAGGGATTCATACAGGGGCTCGCACCACTGGGATATGATTTTGTTCTGGAGGAAGTCCAGGGCTTTTTTTGGCTGCTGGCGGATTTTTTCCAGATTCTCCCGAAGCATTTCCATTCCCATCTGGCTTGCGGTTTCCCGGTCATATCCGGCTTCGTTGTAAATTCTGTAATTGGTACCGTCATACCAGCCTGCGGTGCAGGCCCAGTTGTCGATGTTGGTACCCATGGCCACCCAGAGAATTTCCGGAGTTCCCTGACTCAGATCGGCGCCGGTTTTTGCCTCATAGTACCCCTTTACCAATCGATTGGGCACCACCAGGCAGAGCAGCACGGAGAGCAGCGCCACCGCCATCTTCATAGTGGCCTTTTCTTTCAGCATTTGCAGCACCAAATAGATGGCAATGGCGATGATCCCAATGGCGTAGTTGGATTTCAGCACCACGGCTCCGGCGCAGAACAGAATCAGGGCGATGAGGTTTTTGACTTTCTTCTCCCTGGTAAACCGCAGGGTGTGGTAAAATGCGGAAATCATGCAGAAAAGCCCGGGAACCGTCCCGTAGACAAAGAGAATGAAGAATAGCTGAGGCAGGAAGGCAAAACTGCACAGAAGGGTCAAAAGAGAAATGGCCCGGTTTTGAAACAGCTCCTGGGAGATACGGAAAGCGGTATCGTTGATGCCCAGCACTAGCAGAAAATTTACCGCCATGTTCCACTGGGGATTCTGACTAAACAGCGCCAGGATGCTTTCAAATAAGGTCAGACCCAACTGATTCGGATATTGATAGAGATAACCCCCCTTTTGAAAGGCGATGTAATTTCCACCCCGGATTTGCTGCGCCGCCGTGTGGACAGCACCGGCGTCTGCCCGGAGCGTTGGCTCCACATTCAAAATCAGATACAGGGCAAGAATAGAGTAGATGCAGGAGAGAATCAGAAACAGCTTCCGCTGATTCACCCGTTCCAGCTTTCCGTCCAGCTGAGCAAGAATAGCTGCCAGCAGCAGGATGGCAACCAGCAGAAACAGAGAGCTGGGGAAGCCCCAATAGGGAATTACCTTTTCCGATGTGTCATACCGTACCTCCGCCAGATAGATGATGTTCAGCAGGAAAATTGCCGCACAGGCCATGCAGGCGAGTACCAACAGGGCCAGACGCAGAAAACGGTTCAGTTTTTCTTTCTTCACTTTTTTGCGCCTCCCGTGGTGCTTTTTCTTTGGAAAAGCTTCTTCATCCTCCGGCTCAGCTCCCAGAAACCAGCCATGGCGCAGGGAATCAGGCAGAACACGTAGGGATAGGTGTATTGGCTCTTTCCCTCCCAGAAGGTGTGGAAGATCAGGCCGCCCAGGAAATACATCAGGAAAAGCTCCCAGCCTTCCGTTTTCTTTCCGAAGAAGATCAGAAAGACGAATACCCCGGTGAAGATCACCAGTGTCACGAATTTGCACACCACCGTGAGAATGTCCTCCGGGAGCTCATCATGGTAAACTGACTTTAAAAAAGTCGTGTGAATGCCTTGGCCGAAGGCCTCCATGGGCCCGACCCACAGGGACTGGTGCAGCGGGTCACACCATTGGGAGATGGTTTTGTTCAGGAAGAAGTCCAGGGCGTCCTTGGGCCGCTGCCGGATTTTTTCCAGATTATCCCGGAGCACCTCCATTCCCAGCTCCCCGGCGGCCTCCCGGTCGTATTCCGCCTGGTTGTACAGGGCGTAATTGGTGCTGTTGTACCAGCCGGGGCCCCGATCGTTGTTGTCGATATTCGTCCCCATGGCCACCCAGAGAATTTCCGGAGTTCCCTGACTCAGATCGGCGCCGGTTACTGCCTCATAGTACCCCTTAACCAACCGATTGGGCACCACCAGGCAGAGCAGCACGGAGAGCAGTGCTACCGCCATCTTTCCGTTGACCTTTTCCTTCAGCATATGCAGCACCAGGTAAATGGCAATGGCGATGATCCCAATGGCGCAGTTGGATTTCAGCACCACGGCTCCGGCGCAGAACAGCACCAGGGCAATGAGATTTTTGGTTTTCCCCTCTCTGGTAAACCGCAGCGTCTGATAAAATGCGGAAATCATGCAGAAAAGCCCGGGAACCAGTCCGTAGACAAAGAGGACGAAAAACAGTTGGGGCAGGAAGGCGAAGCTGCACAGCAGGGTCAGAAGAGAAATGGCCCGGTTTTGAAACAGCTCCTGGGAGATGCGGAGGGCAGTATAGTCGATGCCCAGCACCAGCAGGAAATTCAGCAGCATATTCAGCAGCGGATTGCTGCTGTATAAGGCCAGGATGCTGTCGTAAAGGGTCAGGCCCAGCTGGTTGGGATACCGGTAGAGATAGCTGCCCTTTTCAAAATCCGTATAAATTCCTGCAACAAAGTTCTGAGCCGCCTGGTGGACCAGCTTGGCATCCGCCCGGAGGATGGGATCGATGTTTAGCGCGAAATACAGGGCGATAACGGCATAGATGGCGGAAAGAATACAAAAAAGCTTCCGCTGAGGGATCTTTTCCAGTCTCCCGTCCAGCTGGGAAAGAATAGCGGCCAGCAGTGCAGCGCCCAATGACAGCGGAATGGTTTGCAGCAGGGCGGAGGAGATGGTCACCTTTTCCGTGGAGTCATAGGCCACCTCCGACAGGAACAGAATGTTCAATCCCAAAAGCAGGCCGATGGCCAGATAGGCGATGAGCCACAGGGCATTTCGGAGAAAGCAGTGGAGTTTTTCTTTTTTCATCAATTTGTCTCCCGGTTTAAAATGCGAAAAAGAGAGGACCGGAAAGCCCTCCCTTTTGATGCGCTGAATTTATTTCTTGTAGGCGTCCAGGGCCAGCTTGAAAGCACCGTAGGCACCGGCATCGTTGCCCAGAGCAGCCAGGGCAAATTCCACGTTGGAAGCGGCGTGGAACACATATTTGTGGAAGTAAGGACGCAGACCATCCAGCAGGACGCTGCCGGCCTTGCTCACGCCGCCGCCCAGAACCACCACCTCGGGGTTGACCACGTTGCACACATTGGCCAGGAACTCACCCATGTAGGCGTAGTACTTGTCCAGCACCGCCAGGGCCAGCTTGTCCCCGTCCTTGCCGGCGTCGAAAATGTCCTTGCAGGTCATCTTGTCCAGATTCCGCAGGGAGGATTCCTCGTCAGAGGCCTCCAGCTCCAATTTCGCCATGCGGACAATGCCGGAGGCAGAGCAGTACTGCTCCACGCAGCCCCGCTTGCCGCAGCCGCAGACGGCGGTTTCGTCCCGGTTGAGCACCATGTGGCCGATTTCCGCTCCCGCGCCGTGGGCGCCATGGAGCAGCTGGCCCTCGATGACGATGCCGCCGCCCACGCCGGTGCCCAGGGTGACCAGCACCATGCTGTCGTAATCCTTGCCGCCGCCTTTCCAGAATTCGCCCAGGGCGGCCACGTTGGCATCGTTGCCCGCCTTGACAGGGAGCCCGGTGAGCCGGGACAATTCCTCACTGATGTTGAACACGCCCCAGCCCAGGTTGACGCAGCGGTTCACCACGCCCTTGCCGTCCACAGGTCCGGGAACGCCGATGCCCAGGCCCAGCAGCTCGGAGTCCTTGATTTCGTTGCGCTCCCGGTATTCCCGGATGGAGGCGGCGATGTCCGGCAGAATCTGGCTGCCGTGGTTCGCGGTGACGGTGGGGATCTCCCAGTTGGAAATCATTTTGCCGGTTTCATCAAAATAGGCGATCTTGACGGTGGTGCCGCCCAGATCCACGCCAAAGCCATATTTCATGGTGGAAAAACCTCCTGAATTGTTGATGGCTCCATTATAACTGGTAAAAAGAAAAAAGGGAAGTACCTGCCGGAAAAATTTCCGTCAATTTCGCCTTTTTCCCCGGAAGACGAATTGGGCCGCCCCGGTCATGACGCCGCTGATGACCAGCTGGGTGTAGTAGCTGATGCCCCGGCACAGGATCATCCCCGGCAGCACCAGCTCTGCGCCGAAGATGGGCTGGAAGATGGAAAGAAACAGCGACTCGCTGATGCCCATCCCGCCGGGCAGGGGGAGCATATCCACCGCCACGGAGATCATGGCATAGAGCAAAATGGTGGTGCCGGCGCTGTGGCCGGAGAGCCCGAAGGCCTGGTAGGTAAAAAAGATCACGCTGAACAGGCAGAACCGCTGCACCAGGGTGATGAAGAACACCACAGCGATGATTTTCGGCTCCCGCTTGAAAAATGCGGCGGTATCGTGGTAGCGGTCCAGAGCACTCTGCACCCGGGCCATCACCTTTTCATGATCCCGGAAGACCCGGAGCCGGCCCAGCAGCTTCATGAGCAGCCCCATGGTGGCCTGAATCACATGGGGATGGAACACCGCCGTGAGCAAGATAGCGATGAACACCACATTCAGCACCAGGCCGATGTAAACAAGCGCCTGGGCATCCTCCAGGCAGACCATCACACCGGCGGGCCGGAAAATCATCACCGCCAGTCCCACCACCACCAGCACCAGCTTATAGGTGATGGTGACGATGGCCAGCACCACCGTGGAAACCGCCCCGGAGATGCCGTCCCGGCGCATGTACAGCACCTGCATGGGCTGCCCGCCGGAGGCGGAGGGGGTGATGGCGCTGTAGAAAAAGCCCACAAAGGAGAACAGGGAGCAGTGGGAAAATTTCGGTTTCGCCCCCAGCCGCCGGAGCAGATAGAAGATGACCACCGACTCCCCCAGAATAAAGGCGATCACCGCCGCCACCGCAAGGGCCACATAGCCCAGGTTCGCGTCGGACAGGCAGTCGGCCACCTGGCTGAGATTTTCACCCTGGAAGACATACCAGAGGGTCAGGGCCAGAATGGAAAAAAAGAAAACCGCGCTGCCAACGCGCCTGCGGGTTTGTTTTGCCATCGTTCCACCGCCCTTTCCCGTTTCGACTTTGTGAAAAATTATATCACAGGTTTTTCCTCTGTGTCAATGATATTCCCCTGTTCCTCTCCCTTTTCTGTCGGAAAACCCAGGATTTTTTCCCGGGAAACGACGGATTATTAACAAACGCTTAACATTCTTGCTATTGGCTTTCGGCTGTGTTAAAATAAATTTCAAATTATGGATGGAAGAGAGAGATTGGCCGATGATCGGTTTTTATGACTATACCGTTATCCTTACGTATCTGGGGGCACTGTGCGGCCTGCTGGGCATTTCCATGTCCATCCACGGCCTGTATGTCAATGCCATCTTATGCATGGCCGGGGCCCTGGTGTGCGACACCCTGGACGGCATGGTGGCAAGAAACAAGAAAAACCGCACCAGAGGCGAGATGCTCTTCGGCATTCAGATCGACTCTCTGTGCGATCTGGTGTCCTTCGGCGCCTGCCCTGCGGTGATGTTCTATATGCTGGGCATGCGCGCCCCGGCGGACATGGCCCTGCTGGGGGCCTACTGCCTGTGCTGCGTCATCCGGCTGGGCTATTTTAATGTGCTGGCCATGGAGGCGGAGCTGGGCACCAAGGGGGATTACCACGGTCTGCCGGTGGTTTGCCTGGATGTGATGATCCCGGCGGTTTATCTGCTGTTCCGTCTGGTTCCCCAGGGGTACTCTTTGTGGGTGCTGCGCGCTGCTGCGGCTCTCTTCGGTTTTTTATACATCCTGGATTTCAAGGTGAAAAAGCCGGTGCTTTGGAAATTCATTGCCATGGGCGCCGTAGTGGTTGTTCCCATGGTCATTCTCTTCATCTGGTTCCCGGCATGATCTGGCGGGATCGGAATGGGAACATTGTCCCCGGAGACAATGGGCAGGACCGGTTTTTGGAATGGATGTACGGCACCGCGCCGGGGCGCTGCCTGGTTCGTTTGATGATTCAGCCCTGGGTGAGCCAGAGTGCGGGCTGGCTGCTGGACCGGAGGATATCCGCACTGGCGGTAAAGCCCTTTATCAAAAGCAATCACATTGACATGACGGATTTTGAGCAGCGGAAATTTCGCAGCTTCAACGACTTCTTCACCCGGCAGGTCCGGGAGGGGCGGCGTCCGGTGGATATGGAGCCGGAGCATCTGATTGCCCCCTGCGACAGCAAGCTCACCGCCTACCCCATCGGGGCGGATTCCCGATTCCGGATCAAGGGGGTGGACTACACCCTGGAGCAGCTGCTGCGGGATGGGGAGCTGGCCCGGCGCTTTCTGGGGGGCACGCTGCTGCTGTTCCGGCTGACGGTGGGGGACTACCACCGCTACGGCTATGTGGACTCCGGCTGCCTGGGCAGGGAAATCCACCTGAACGGCGTGTATCACACGGTGAATCCCGCCGCTGCCGGGCGGTATCCCATCTACCGGGAGAACACCCGGGAGTATGCCCTGCTGGAAAGTGACCATTTCGGCACCCTGCTGCAAATGGAGGTGGGGGCCGCCATGGTGGGCCGGATCGTGAACAACCCCGGGGAGAGGATGGTTCAGCGGGGGGAGGAAAAGGGCCGTTTTGAGTTCGGCGGCTCCACGGTGATCGTGCTGCTTCAAAAGGACGCGGCGGTGATTGACGAGGACATCCTTCGCAACACCCGGGAAGACGCGGAAACAGTGGTCCGCCTGGGAGAAAAAATTGGGCACAGATAAAACGGTGGATGGTAATTCACCGTTTTTTCACATCAAGGCGATATTGTTAAATTGGAATTTGGCGATGTATTTCGTAGGGAACGGATTTATCCGTTCCGCCCGGTAACATTTTTATTGGGGTATGTTGAATGGTACAATGTTGGACAACACCGTAGGGAATGGGCTTGCTCATTCCGTCGGTGAAGCCGCTTTTGCGGATGTTTTTATCATGAATTTGGCTGGATATTCGGATAACTTGGCCCTTTGTCAAATAATTGGGTGCGGTAATTCCGCTTCGCGGTCGGAACGGATAAATCCGTTCCCTACGCACACGTTGGAATATACCCCATACAAATCTGCCCGCCAAATTCCAATTTGCAAACGAATCTTTCAACATAGAGGAGAATGGAAAAATGGGACGAAGAATCCTTCTTATCCTTTTGTCGGCGGCGCTGCTTGTGAGCCTTGCCGGATGTACACTTCTGGAAAAGCCCGAGAGCAAGGAAGCGGACAAGGCTCAGCTGCGCGCTCTGCTGGATCAGGTGGCGGAGAACGTGAAAGAAGCGAACGCTCCCATCACGGCGGAGATGGCGGCGGATTTTGTCAGCTGGGCCTGCTCCACGGAGATGACCCAAAAGGAGGTCACCCAGGAGGTATCTGACTGGCTGTCTGAGCAGAGCCCGTCAATCCGTCTGGCGACGGAGGAAACACTGAATGAAATGATGGACGGCCTGAACAAGATTTTAAAAGACGGAGCCGATGCAGCAAAGAGCTGGGACATCCAATCCGTCCTGAATGAGATTCTCGCCTCCGGCGGCATCTCTTAATACGTACCCGATCAATTGGAACAACATTTTCCCATTCAACATCCCGCCAAATTCCAATTTCCCGATTTGCTGACGAAAGCCCACCGGCGCGGCTGCAAAAAATGGTTGACGAACCGGGAAAACTATCCTATGATAGAAAGCGGGAAAACCTGTGTATTCCACACAGCAAAGGAGATAAAAATATGACACCTTTTATGAATGCGGACTTCCTGCTCAAGACGGAAACGGCCAGAAAGCTCTATCATGAGCATGCCGAGAAAATGCCCATCATCGACTATCACTGCCACATCAATCCCCGGGAGATTTACGAGGACAAGCGCTACAACTCCATCACCGAGGTCTGGCTGGGCGGCGATCACTACAAGTGGCGGGCCATGCGCTCCTGCGGCGTTCCCGAATACTACATCACCGGCGACGCTACCCCCGCCGAGAAGTTCCAGAAGTGGGCCGAGTCCATGCCCAACCTCATTGGCAACCCCCTCTACCACTGGACCCATCTGGAGCTCCAGCGCTACTTCGGCATCACCGAGCCCCTGAACGGCGACAACGCCATGGAAATCTATGAGAAGTGCAACGCCATCCTGGCCCAGCCGGATATGTCCGTCCGGGGAATCATCCGCAAGTCCGGGGTGAAGCTAATCTGCACCACCGACGATCCCGTGGACGATCTGCAGTGGCATGAAAAGCTGGCCGCCGACCCCACCGCCCCCGCCGTGGTGCTGCCCGCCTTCCGTCCTGACAAGGCCATGCGGGCGGACAAGCCTACCTTCCCCGCCTATGTTGCCCAGCTGGAAAAGGTGGTTGGCTTTGCCATCAACACCGTGGAGGATATGCGGAAAGCCCTCGTCAACCGGATCGCCTATTTCAATGACCACAACTGCCGGGTTTCCGATCACGCCCTGGATTACTGCTTCTGCGTGGAGGCCACCGAGGAGCAGCTGAACGACATCTTTGCCCGGGCCAAGTCCGGCAAGGGCATCACCTGGGAGGAGCAGCTGGCTTACCACACCGCTCTGCTCATTACCGTGGGCAAGGAATATGAAAAGCTGGATTGGGTCTGCCAGTACCACTTTGGCTGCCTGCGGGACAACTCCACCAAGATGTTCCGCAAGCTGGGCCCCGACACCGGCTTCGACTCCATGAACGATGCCCCCAACGCCGTGGGCCTGGCCAAGCTGCTGGGTAAGCTGGAGGACGCCGGCGCCCTGGGCAAGACCATTCTCTACTCCCTGAATCCCGCCGACAACGGCATCATCGGCACCATTATGGGCGGCTTCCAGACCGACAGCCCCATCCCCGGCAAGATTCAGCAGGGCTCCGCCTGGTGGTTCAATGACCACAAGCCCGGCATGGAGGCCCAGATGGTGAGCCTCATGAGCCTGGGCGCCATGGGCACTTTCAACGGCATGCTCACCGACTCCCGCTCCTTCCTGAGCTACACCCGGCATGAGTACTTCCGCCGGATCCTGTGCAACCTCTTCGGTCAGCTGGTGGAGGACGGGGAGTATCCCGCCGACATGAAGACCCTGGGCAAGATGGTGGAGAACATCAGCTACTACAATACCCTGCACTACTTCCGCTTTGACGAGCTGATTCAGTAAAAAAACTTCTCCCCTGCCGCGTTCGGCAGGGGAGAAACAATTGAGGGATCATAATGCGTTGTGACTGCCACATTCATATGGTGCTGGACGGGGCCGACTGGAAATCGGCCATTGCCGCCCACCGGAACGGCCCCGACGAAAGCCTGATTCGTGCCAGACTGGCGCGGTATCGGGATTTGGGCTTTACCTATCTGCGGGAGGGGGGCGACCGCTGGGGTGTGGGCGCCCGGGCCCGGGAGCTTGCGCCGGAGTACGGCATCTGCTACCGCACGCCTTTGGCGCCCCTGTGCAAGGCGGGGCACTACGGCAGCTTCATTGGAACCAAATATGAGAATTTAAAAGAATACGCCGCCATCGTCTCCGGGCTCCGGGCCCAGGGGGCGGATTTTGTAAAGATCATGATCTCCGGCCTGATGGATTTTGACCGCTTTGGGGTGCTCACCGAGGACGGCCTGGACCCCGCCGAAATTCGGGAGCTGATTCACATCGCCCATGAGGAGGGCTTCGCCGTCATGGCCCACGCCAACGGAGCCGGAACCGTGGAGGCCGCTGCCGACGCCGGGGTGGACTCCATTGAGCACGGGGCCTATCTGAATGACGAGGCTCTGTCTGCTATGGCAGAACGGGGCACGGTGTGGGTGCCCACCCTGTCCACCATTGGGAATCTCCGGGGCAGGGGCCGGTTTGACGAAGCGGCAGTTGGGCAGATTCTGGCCTCCGCCGCAGAAAATGTCCGCCGCTTTGCAAAATTGGGAGGACTTCTCGCCCCGGGCACCGATGCGGGAGCCTGGGCGGTGCCCCACGGCAGCCTGACGGAATACGAACTGCTAGAAGAGATTTTTGGTCCGGAGACGGAAAAAATCCTGCACCGGGGCATTGGGGAAATACAGCGAAAATTCTCTTGAAAAAGTGCGTTCCCTGGAGTATCATGGCCATAGAAAAATGCAAAGGAGAATGGAAAATGGCATATGAAATTCTGCACCCCAGGCCGGGCTTTCCGGAGGGAATCCGTGGGGTTCTGTTTGACATGGACGGGGTCATCCTGGACTCGGAGAAGCTCTATGCCAAATTCTGGGCGGCGGGCTGTGAATGCTACGGCTACCACATGACCTATCAGCAGGCCCTGGGCATGAGAAGCCTCAGCGCCCAGGCGGGGCAGGAGTACCTCAGCTCCCTGTTCGGGCCGGATATCTCCTATTTCCAGGTTCGCGCCAAGCGGATCGAGCTGATGGACGCCTATATCGAGGAAAACGGCATTGAAGCCAAGCCGGGAATCTTCCAGCTGCTGGACTACCTGGCCGCCCGGAATATCCCTTATGCCATCACCACCGCCTCCCCCAATGACCGGATTCAGAATCACCTGGGGCGGCTGGGGCTCTATGACCGGTTCCCCCACATCTGCACCGCCCATGAGGTAAAAAACGGAAAGCCGGCCCCGGATATCTACCTGCTGGGGGCCAAAACCATCGGCATCCCGCCGGAACACTGCCTTGCCCTGGAGGACAGCTACACCGGCATCCTCTCCGCCCATCGGGCCGGGTGCCTGGCGTCCATTGTCCCCGACCTGGACCAGCCGGGGGAGAACATCCGCTCCATCGCCTATGCCAAGCTGGATTCTCTGGCGGATGTGATCGATTTGATGGAAGAGAATAGCTCCCATGGTTGAGCAAAGCAAACACACGGCAGAAAAAATGCCTGCGGCCTTTGCCTGGCCGTCTGCCCCTTTGGAAAGTGATAGATTCCCGTTCAAATAGCAGCCATGTGCTTCAGTTCATGGCTGCTTTTGTTTTGGAATACGGCCACATTAATCAGATTTTAAGAATTACCCCACTATCATCTTAACAATTTGAATGGTATACTATTGTCATAAACTGCCCAGGAGGGGAAGAAATGTATAACATTTTGATCTGCGACGATTCCAAGGACATTGTGAACGCACTGAAAATTTATCTTGCACCGGAGGGCTACAAGCTTTTTGAGGCCTACAACGGGGTGGATGCGGTGAAAATTGCCCGGGAAAATGACATCCATCTGGTTCTCCTGGATATTATGATGCCCGGTATGGACGGCATCACCGCCACCTCCAAAATCCGGGAGTTTTCCAATGCCCCCATCATCCTGCTCACGGCCAAGAGTGAAACCGAGGACAAGGTGCTGGGCCTGAACGTGGGGGCGGATGACTACATCACCAAGCCCTTTGCCCCGGTGGAGGTGCTGGCCCGGGTAAAGAGCCAGCTGCGGCGTTTTTCCAGCCTGGGCAGCCGGACGGAGGATGCCGATACCCTGACCCTGGGCGGCATCGTTTTAGACGACCGGACCAAGGTGGTGACGGTGGAGGGGGAGCCGGTGAACCTGACCCCCACGGAATATGCCATTTTGAAGCTGCTCATGTCCAGCCCCGGCAAGGTGTTCTCCACCAAGGTGCTGTATGAATCCGTGTGGCAGGAGGTGGCGCTTGGCAGCGAGGGTGCGGTGGCGGTGCACATCCGTCATCTGCGGGAGAAGATCGAAATCAATCCCTCGGAGCCCCGCTACATCAAGGTCATGTGGGGACAGGGCTACAAAATGGAGGCGAGACCATGAAACACGCCTTATGGCTGAAATTCATCGCCGTCATGCTCTGCGCCGCCGCGCTGCTTGCCGCGGTGGGGAGCGGCTTGGGACTTGCCGTTCTGGCTTCCGAGGATTTGCTGGGGAGCCGGACTTATGAGCAGTACCTGGCGGAGAAAACAGAGCATGCCCTTTTTTATCAGGCCCTGACGCTGGCGGAGAACTGGGCCGACCGGGAATACGGGAAAATGCCGGAGAATGTGGCGGAGCTGCTTCGGAAAATGGACAGTCATTCCTGGCTGCAAGAGGACGGCTATGCCTATGAGATTCTGGACGAAGACGGGAAAAGTCTGTATTCCTCCGGAGAGCTGCCGGAGACGGAGCAGGAGCTGGAATTCTCTTATGAGAGCCTGAGCTATGAGGAATTCCTTTCCCTGGGCTATGACGAAGCGTCCATGAAGGAAAAGGGCGCGTTTCATCAGTACCGCTATGACAACGAGCATGGCGGCGTGGGCTATACCGCTCGGAACGCCACCCTGGAAACACCTGTGACGCTGAAATTATATCTGGCGCCCAATGCCGTGGAGCCAGAGGAGAGCACCGCGTTTCTGGGCATGCTCAGTGAGCACAAGGAAATGGTGTACGCTGCTTTCATTGGCGGCATCCTCCTTTTTGCCATCTGCGCCGTGTACCTGTGCGCCAGTGCCGGATGCCGAAAAGGGACCGCAGAAATCAAAGCCGGGGGCCTCAATGCTCTGCCGCTGGATTTGTACGCCGGCGCTGTGCTGCTGGTGGCGGTTCTCTGCGTGGAGATACTGGATGAGCTGGATGTCAGCCGACTGGAGCGTCAAAGCTTTTTCACGCTTCTTCAGCTGGGGGGCGTCATGGGCTATGCCGGCTGCCTGTGCTTCGTTGGCTTCTGCTTTGCCTTTGCCGCCCAGCTGAAAATGAAGCATTTCCACTGGTTCTGGAACTCTGTCACCGGCCGCTGCGTGAAGCTCTGCCTGTGGCTTCTGAAAAAGGGCTGGGGCCTCTGTGTTCTGGTGGTGCCAAAGCTGTGGCAGAGGGGCAAGGGTCTGGCATTGGGCCTGTGGAAATTCGTCTCCGTGCTGGCTGTGACGCTCTGGGGTCTGGTACGGCGGGTCTTTACGGAAGCTTTGCCCCGGCTGTGGAAACAGGGAAAGCGGATCGTTAAGGATTTGTGGAAATTTGTGTCCGCCCTGGCAATTCTGGGCTGGGACATGACAAAAAAACTCGCCGCCTGCCTGGGCCGCTGGCTGCGCCAGTTTGGCAGAACCTGCGAAAGATTGTTCTCCCGGCTGCCGCTGATGTGGCAATGGCTGCTCATTGGCATGGTGCTGGCAGTTTGGCTGCTGGTGGCGGTGGCGGAGCGCATGGAGAGCATGGTGATTCTCTGGTGCTGCTCTGCTCTGGCGGTGGTGCTCTATGGCGCTAACTGCTTCGGGGCGCTTCTCGAGGGTGTCAAGCGGATGCGGGGCGGCGATCTGGAAGCCAAGGTGGATGACAAATACCTCATCGGCTCCTTCCGGGAATTTGCCGGGGAGCTCAACGGTCTGGCGGATGTGGCCATGGTGGCAGCCCAGAAGCAGCTGAAATCCGACCGGATGAAGACGGAACTGATTACCAACGTGTCCCACGACATCAAAACCCCCCTCACCTCCATCATCAACTATGTGGACCTTTTGGAAAAGCCCCACACGGAGGAACAGGAGAAGGCCTATTTGGAGGTTCTGTCCCGCCAGTCCCAGCGGATGAAAAAGCTCATTGAGGATTTGATGGAAATGAGCAAGGCCTCCACCGGCAACATTCAGGTGGAGATTGGAAGAATCGACGCGGTGGAGGCGGTGAATCAGGCCCTGGGGGAATTTGCCGACAAGCTGAGTGCCGCCGGTCTCACTCCGGTATTTCATCAGAGCGAGGAAACCGTGTATCTGCTGGCCGACGGCAGGCTTTTGTGGCGGGCCATGAGCAATGTGCTGAGTAACGCGGTGAAATACGCCCTCCCGGGAACCCGGCTTTATGTGGATGTGAGTGCGGTAGAGGATAAGGCGGTGATCTCTTTCAAGAATATCTCCGGTGCCCAGCTGAACATCAGCGCCGAGGAGCTGATGGAGCGATTTGTCCGGGGGGATTCCTCCCGGAATACGGAGGGCAGCGGCCTGGGGCTGAACATCGCCAAAAGCCTGATGGAGCTGCAAAAGGGCCAGCTGCAATTGCTGGTGGATGGGGATTTATTCAAGGTGACCCTGGTGTTCCCCAGAGCGGAATAAACAAGAACGCACCCTTGTCCCAAACGGATAAGGGTGCGGTTTTTAAGATATGAGATATGAGATATTCCGGGAGTACCATGAAATTGGTGTTTGGCGGGGCGATTCGTAGGGAACGGATTTATCCGTTCCGCCCGGTAACGTTTTTATGGGGTGCACGTTGAATGGAAAAATGTTGAAAATTGGGACCCTTTTCCATCCAATAAACCATGGGTGGTAACTGACGTTTCGGAACGGATAAATCCGTTCCCTACGAACACGTTGGAAGACATCCCATCCAACGAACCCGTCAAATTTCAATTTGCCGCTCTGTCTGTTATTTGATCTTCTTTCCGTTTAATACGGCTTCCACGAGGCGGTCGTTCCGGTAGCGGAGGGTGAGCAGGAAAAAGGGGGCATCCTGCCACAGCAAATCCAAAAAGATTTTGTCCCCCTCCCACATGGGCAGCGTTCCCAGAAATTCCCGGCTGACCCATTCCAGGTTTCCCTCGTCACATTCGATCAATTCGCCCTGGAAGCCGTCGGCGGTGAACAGGTACATGTATTCCCCCTCGCCGCCCTCGTTCAGGAACGTGACAATTCCCCGGCAGCGCCAGGAGGTGAGGGTCAGCCCGGTTTCCTCCTTGGCCTCCCGGAGAAGACATTCGTCCGGGGATTCCTCAGATTCAAATTTGCCGCCGATGCCAATCCATTTGTCCTTGTTGATGTCGTTTTTCTTTTTTACCCGGTGGAGCATCAGCACCTCATCCCCCCGGAGAATGTAGCAAAGGGTGGAATTATGCATCGTCTTCGCTCCGGGTCTGCACCAGCCGGTAGGACAGGTGATTGTTGGTGATGATGATGTGCTCGTGGCCATCCTCCCGCTCCCCGTCCAGGGTCCAGGGCATGTCGGGATTGGCGGTGATTCTGATTTCGCTGCCGGAGCGGAAGGTGATCATCTCGCAGTTGTTGTATTGCTGGCTCTGGACGGCGGCGATGCAGTCCGTCAGCTCCAGCAGACTCTTGGGGGAGCGGACCAGCAGCACCTCCAGTTTGCCGTCGGCCATGTCCACCTGCCTGGGGTCCAGGGTGAGAATGCCCCCTACGCTGGTAGAGTTGCAGACGGCGCCGAAGAGGAAATCATCCTCCACGACCTCCTCCCCGATTTCCAGCCGGACGTGCTCCGTGTGAATCTGGGACAATTCGGAAATGCCACTGAGCACATAGGCGGTGTGCCCCAGAGCGTTTTTGATGGACTGGGGGGTGGTGTAGCTGGTTTTGGTGAAGGCGCCAAAGGAGGCAACATAGGAGAAAAACCGGCCGTTGAAGCTGCCGGAGTCATAGGAAACCGGGTGACCTTCCACAATCTCCTGGGCGGCCTCCAGGGGCTCGGTGGGGATTTTCAGGCTGGCGGCGAAATCATTGGTGGACCCGGCGGGGATGTAGCCCACGGGAATATCCGCTCCCGCCATCTGGAGCCCTGCCACCGTTTCGTTGAAGGTGCCGTCGCCGCCGCAGCACACCACAATGTCCATGCCCGCACTCAGGTCTCTGGCCACCCGGGTGGCATCTCCCTGGCCGGCGGTCATGTGCACGGTGACCAGGTAATCCGCCCGGTTGAACAGCTCCAGAATCTCTGTGAGATATCGGTTGGCCCGGCGTTTTCCGGAATAGGGATTCATGATGAAAAGCATTTTTTTCATGATGATTACCTCAATTTAACCTTAATTTAAATTTGCAGCATTATTATAACAAAATTTTATCAATTGGCAAGGGGCCCCCGAAAAGATTTACATTGGCTTCACAATTGCATCCAAAGAAGCTGATTGCATATGTTACAAAAATCCCCCCGTGGGGGATGGGAAATATCGGCCTTTTTCTTGCCAAAGTGACAATTGACAATTGAGGCAGAAATTAGTACAATATTATCGATACACTGTGGATTGGTATCGTCAGTGTATCTGGTTTTCATTTGAATATCTTTTTTAGGAGGAAATCACTTTGAAGGATTGGGCATATCTGACCACTGTCGAGGAGATGGAGGCTGCCACAAATTCTCTGCTGGAAACCGGCAAGAAGGTCGGCGCTGATTCCTGGCAGCAGCGTGTCAAGAACCAGACTCCCCACTGCGGCTTCGGTGAAGCAGGTACCTGCTGCCGCATCTGCTCCATGGGCCCCTGCCGCGTCACTCCCAAGAGCCCCAGAGGCATCTGCGGCTGTGATGTTCACGGCATCGTTGGCCGTAACTACCTGCGTTTCACCGCCGGCGGCGCCGCCACCCACTCTGACCACGGCCGTGAAATCATGCACACCCTGTATCAGACCAAGGAAGGCGGCAACTATCAGGTCAAAGACCCCGAGAAGCTGATCCGCATCGCAAAGGAATGGGGCGTGGAGACCGAGGGCAAGGATATCTACGACCTGGCTCACGAGATAGCTGAGATCGGCCTGCTGGAGTACGGCAAGCCTTTCGGCACCCAGCGCTTCCTGAAGCGGGCTCCCGAGCACACCCAGCAGCTGTGGCATGACGCCGAGATCGAGCCCCGGGCCATCGACCGGGAGGTTTCTCAGTCCATGCACATGACTCACATGGGCTGCTCCAGCCTTCCCGAAGCACTGATCCGTCAGTCCCTGCGTGCAGGCCTGTCTGACGGCTGGGGCGGCTCCATGATGGGCACCGAGTTCTCCGACGTAATGTTCGGCACTCCCAAGCCCGTGGACACCACCGCCAACCTGGGCGTTATGGAGAAGGACAACGTCAACATCGTGGTCCACGGCCATGACCCCTCCCTGTCTGAAATGATCGTCTACTACGCCAACGACCCCGAGATGATCGCCTACGCCAAGTCCATGGGCGCCAAGGGCATCACCGTTTCCGGCGTCTGCTGCACCTCCAACGAGGTGGCCATGCGTCACGGCATCCCCATGGCCGGTAACTTCCTGAACCAGGAGAACGTGGTGCTCACCGGCGCCTGCGAAGCCATTGTTGTGGACGTGCAGTGCATCTTCCCCGCTCTGGGCCCCTTGAGCAAGTGCTTCCATACCAAGTTCATCACCACCTCTCCCATCGCCCGGATGCCCGACTCCGAGTTCATCCGCTTCTCCGCCGCCAACGCCGGTGAGAACGCCAAGGCAATCGTGAAGATGGCCATTGAGAACTTCAAGAACCGGAAGCCCGAGCTGGTACACATTCCCGACCTGAAGCAGAACGCCCGGGTGGGCTACTCTGTGGAGGCCATCAAGAAGGTTCTGGACGGCGTTGCCAACTCCCAGGTGGACGAGTTCGGCACCACCAAGCCCCTGATCGAGTGCGTGCACTCCGGTGTCCTCCGGGGCGCTGTGGCCATGGTCGGCTGCAACAACCCCAAGGTTCGTCCCGACACTGCCCACATCGGCCTGATGAAGAAGCTGCTGGAGAATGATATCATCCTGATTGTTTCCGGCTGCTCTGCCCAGGCTGCTGCCAAGGCCGGCCTGATGGACCCCGAGAAGGCCAAGGAATACTGCGGCGCAGGCCTGAAGCGCGTGTGTGAGCTGGCCGGCATTCCTCCTGTTCTGCACATGGGCTCCTGCGTGGATATCTCCCGTATGATGATTCTGGCTTCCGACATCGCGAAGGACTGGGGCATCAACATCTCCCAGGTTCCCGTGGTGGGCTGCGCTCCCGAATGGATGTCTGAAAAGGCCGTGTCCATTGGTAACTACGTTGTGGCCACCGGTATCGAGACTTTCCTGGGCGTTGATCCCTACACCAAGGGCTCCGAGGAAGTCACCGCTCTGCTCCAGGGCGAGCACGGCATCAAGGATTGGGTCGAGGCCCGGTTCGTGGTGGAGACCGATATCGACAAGCTGGGCGACAAGATGATCGAGTGCATCGAAGCCAAGCGCGCCGCCTTGGGCATCTGATTAAGAGATAGAAGATATAAGATATTCCATGATTGCGGCGAATCTGTCGTATCATAGGTCTTATGTCTTAGATAGAAGATATCAGGTGGTTTTGAATCCGTTGGAATCGAAATTTATCTCATATCTTATATCTATCTGAATATCTCATATCTTATTTCGAGGTTTTTCTAATGAAACTAGCGATTACCGGCAAGGGCGGCGTGGGTAAAACCACGTTGTCCTCCACCCTGGCAAGGCTCTACGCCGATGAAGGACGCACAGTCCTGGCTGCCGACGTGGACCCCGATGCCAACCTGGGCCTGGCCTTAGGGCTGAGCCAGGAGGAAGTGGATTCCATCGTCCCCATCTCCAAAATGCGAACTCTTGTGGAGGAGCGCACCGGCGCCAACGCCGCCAACAAATTCTTCAAGCTCAATCCCTATGTGGCCGATATCCCCGATACCTTTTCAAAAGAGGTCAACGGTGTCAAGCTGCTGGTGATGGGCACGGTGGATGTGGGCGGCAGCGGCTGTGTGTGCCCGGAGCATGTGATGCTCAAGGCCATTCTCTCCAGCCTGACCTACCGCAAAAACGATGTGGTGATCATGGACATGGAGGCGGGGCTGGAGCATCTGGGCCGGGGCACAGCGGCCAACATGGACCAATTTCTCGTGGTCATCGAACCCGGCGCCCGGTCCGTCCAGACCTACCACAACGTCAAACGCCTGGCATCCGATCTGGGCGTGAAGCAGGTGCGGGTGGTGGCCAATAAGGTGCGGGATGCCAAGGATGAGGAATTCATCCGCCAGTCCATCCCCGCCGCGGATTTGCTGGGCTTCATCCACTATAATCCCGAGATCATGGACGCTGACCGGCAGGGCAAGTCACCCTACGATTTCAGCCCCACGGCAATCGAAGAGATCCGGAAGATCAAGGAAATTCTGGACCGTGACGAATCATGAACATAGGAGGAAAAACTGTGACACTTTTTGACAGAGTTTTTGGCGGCAACGACTACAACTACGACCGTACTGTCGCCGCCATCGATAGCGCCATCGCCCAGTACGGCGAGGGCGAGAGCGTGTCCTTCCCCGACACCGCTTACAGCCTGCCCTGCTACTACGCAGTGACCGGCGAAAAGATCACCAACCTGGGCGAGATGAAGGCCGCCATGGCCACCATCAAGGCCAAGATGACCCGGAACAACCGGCTGCACGATGCCTTTGAGTCCGGCATCGCCTCCGCCCTGTGCGCCGAGTTCCTGGAGGCCCTGAAGTACATCCATGGAGCTACCCCCTACACCGAGCCCGAGCTGGGCCACCTGTCCGATGCCTTCGTCCGTAACCTGGGCGTGCCCCTGGTTACCGGCGATATCCCCGGTGTTGCCGTTATCATCGGCGGTGCTGATGACCCCGCTGAGACCGTGGCCCTGGTCAAGTCCTATCAGAGCCAGGGTATCCTGGTGACCCTCACCGGCGAATGCATCAAGCAGTGCGCCGATGCCGGCTATAAGATGGGCGAGAACGTCCGCGTGGTGCCCCTGGGCTACGAGATGCAGTCCGTCATCCATGTGGTCTCCGTGGCCCTCCGGGCTGCCCTGATTTTCGGCAACATCCAGCCCGGCGACTTCAAGGCCCTGGCCAAGTACACCATGGACCGTGTCCGCGCCTTCGTCAATGCCTACAAGCCCCTGTCCGATGAGATCGTGTCCTACGGCGCCGGTGCCATCTGCCTGGGCTTCCCCGTTGTTTCCAACGAGACCGAGAACATGTTCCGTGTTCCCAAGTCCCTGATTCAGCAGCTGGATACCTCCAAGTGGAACGCCACCTCTCTGGAGGCCCGGGACATCAAGCTGAAGATCACCAACATCGACATCCCCGTTGCCTTCGCCACCGCTTTCGAGGGCGAGATCATCCGCAAGGGTGACATGCAGGTGGAAGTGGACGGCTCCCGTGTGGACTGCTTCGAGCTGGTCCGTACCAAGGAAGCCAGCGAGGTGGAGGACCACAAGATCACCGTGGAGGGTCCCGAAATCGACGAGATTCCCGTGGGCTCCAAGATTTCCCTGTCCTACACCGTGGAAGTTGCCGGCAAGGCTATGCAGCCTGACTTTGAGTCCGTCATGGAGCGTAAGATTCACTCCTGGCTGAACTGCATCGAGGGCGTGATGCACACCGGTCAGCGTGACATGATCCGCGTCCGTATCAGCAAGGCTGACTTCGAGGCCGGCTTCAAGTTCAAGCACATCGGCGAGGTGCTGTACGCCAAGGTCAAGAGCGAGTTCGAGGCCGTGGTGGACAAGTGCCAGGTGCACATCGTTGTGGATCCCGAGAAGAACAAGGAACTCCGGGCTGCCGCCAACGAGGTCTTCGACCGTCGTGACGCCCGCCTGGCTTCCATGACCGACGAGTCCGTGGACCAGTTCTACACCTGCATCATGTGCCAGGCCTTCTCCCCCAGCCATGTGTGTATCGTCACTCCCGAGCGTCTGGGCCTGTGCGGCGCCGTGTCCTGGCTGGATGCCAAGGCCACCAAGGAGCTGGACCCCAACGGTCCCTGCCAGATCGTTCCCAAGACCGGCTGCACCGACGAGCGCCTGGGTGCTTACGAGTCCGTCAATGAGGCGGTTTCCAAGTACTCCCACGGTGCCCTGGAAAAGGTCACCCTGTACTCCCTGTTCCAGGATCCCATGACCTCCTGCGGCTGCTTCGAGTGTATCTGCGGCGTGGAGCCCGTCTCCATGGGCGTTGTGATCACCTGCCGTGAGCACGCCGGTATGACCCCCCTGGGCATGACCTTCTCCGAGATGGCCTCCATGACCGGCGGCGGTGTCCAGACTCCCGGCTTCATGGGCCATGGCAAGCACTTCATCGCTTCCAAGAAGTTCATCGCTGCCGAAGGCGGCCCCGGCCGTATCGTCTGGCTGCCCAAGATGCTCAAGGATCAGATGCGTGAGCGCCTGGATGCCACCGCTCTGGAGCTGTACGGCGTGGAGAACTTCACCGACATGATCGCCGATGAGACCATCTGCACCGAGGACCCCGAGGCTCTGATGAACTACCTGTCCGAGGTGGGCCATCCCGTCCTCTCCATGGAGCCTTTCGATATGTAATGCTCCCGTGATTCCCTGAAATCACATCCTCCCCCCGGGGTACCCCGGGGGGAATTTTATGGCATTTCCGGTAAAAAGGGGTTGCAATGAAAAAGCGGGAGGACTATAATACAGAAAATGCTTGCCTGTCCGCAGTGAAAATCGAATAAAATGGAGGAAGCGTAAATGAAAAAATGGATTGCCCTGCTGGTGCTGCCGGTGCTGCTGGCTGCCATGGCGGTGCCTGCTTTGGCCGATGATAATAACCACCAGGTTGCCCAGGTCCTGAAGATCACCGAGGGCGTGGAAGAGGGAAAGGTTCCCAAGGCCGACCATTTGCAGGATGAGCAGATGATGGAGATTTTCCGGGAATTCCAGGAAACCGAGGAGGCAGAGGAAATTCTACCCGAGGATATGGAAATCAAGCACCTGACCATGATCCGCCAGCGGGATGTGGCCAACAGCGGCAAGCCCATCCAGCTCTCCCTGCGGGCCTGGGGCGCATGCAATCGGTATTTGGTTGTACTGTTTAAGCCTTTGGAGGAAGAGGACTGGACCGTGGTGGCTGCCGCCCAGGGAGAATTTATCGATGCAGTGCTGCCCGGGGATGGCCAGTATGCCCTCGCCTGGAGCTGGGGCTAAGGAGTTTGTAAAAAACGCACAAATTCCGTCGGGAAATTTCCCTGTACTTCCGGCAAAAATCCTTGACAAGGAAAGAATCGGATTTTATAATAGGTGCATATTGGTTTGCCTCGGCAAATTCCAATTTGACAACAAGCTGAGTCAAGCCGATAAGCATGTGATCATAAATCGAGATATGTACCCTTGCCACCCCACTGTCAGGAGGAATCATTCATGAAGAGATTGTTTGCTTTGATGCTCACTGCCGTGATGCTTGCGGCGGTGTTTGCCATCCCCGCCTTTGCCGATGTGCAGATCGACCTGCTGATGTCCACCCCAGGTGTTTCCATAGAACGGGCAAAGCAGGGAGTCAAGCCGGAGGAGCTGGCGGATGCCATTGAAGAGGGCGCCGAGCTGATTCCCGAGGAATGCAAGCTGGACCCGGAGCGGATCACCGTGCTCCAGACCGGAACGCTTACCTGCGAGGAAGAGGACGGCTACGCCACCTTTAAGGTTTGGTCCACGGTGAAGCGCACCATCGGTCTGTTCTTCCTGGCGGAGGATGCAGAGAGCTGGGAGCTGCTTTCCTGCAACCTGGGGGGCGTGATCGAGGGCGAGTTTGAAGCTTCCGGCACCTATGCCATTGTGGTTGGCTGGTAAATCAATCCAATAGCGGCTGTGGCCGGGTTTTGGCCACAGCTTTTCCTTAGGGAGAAGTACATATTAAAAAATCTTATACCGCCGCCTCTAAAATAATATCGGAGGGATAAAGATGAAAAAAGTACTGGCTCTGTTTTTTGCCCTGGTTCTGTGCCTGCCCCTTTCGCCTGCCGCTTTCGCAGCGGAAGAGGAGGAAGTGGAACTGGCCGATTACACCTACGAAAGCGCCAAGGAGGTTATCGCGGCGGCAGGGTGGGAGGGAATCTCCTGCTCCGTGGCCCAGCGGAAATTCTGGCTGCCTGCCGGGCTGACCCGCATGGAGCTCACCGAGGAAGCCAAGGAAGCTGGCTATCTGGCCTGCTATCTTTCAGGAGATTTTATGCTCAGTGTGGCCTATCTGGATTACGACGGCATCAGTCTGGAGGAATATCTGGATGCCGTCACGGAAAACGGTGTCCGCGATCCCCGCATGGAGGAAGTCAACGGCGTGGACACCGTGATTTATGATGAGCCCCAAAAGGATGGGACCATTTGCCGGATTGCTGCCACGACAGAGCCGGACGGACAGTTCCTGGAATTCGTGTTCCGCACCAATTCTGAAAAGCTGGATGACCTTATCTATGTGTGTATTGCTACCATTCGCAGCCAGAGCTGACCATTCAATTTTGCCGTTTTTCAAGATTTCACCCCCAGCAATTTCTGCCGGTTTTCGTTTTTTTTCAATATTCTTCTTCATTCTAATGCCGCAGAGGCCCAATGGGTCTCTGCGGCATTTTTATAACGGATTTCGTGATATTCTAACAAAACGAAGACAAATTCATATAAATCTGGTAAAATCTGGAAAAGAGGCGGCTGTATATGATAAAAATAATGTTATCACGAAAGCTTGGTGAGCTGAGAGTGACTCAGGCTGACCTTGCAAGGCGGACGGGAATCCGTCCTACAACCATTAACGAGTTGTATCATGAATTGTGCGGACGGGTGAGCCTGGAGCACTTGGATTTGATTTGCGAGGCTTTGGACTGTGACCTGGATGAGATTCTTGTCCGCCTGCCGAATAAAACAGAAGTGGAAGAGGAGCAGCATTCCAAACGAAAAGAAGACAAGCGCAAGAAAACACAAATCCATTGCTGATCCATTCGCCCACTGATGCTTTCCGTACAGGAAACCCCTTATGATGTATTTAGCAGCTTCGGCTGTTAAATAAATATTCGGGAAAGGAGGATACTTAACAATGAAGAAAGTAATTTCTCTGGTTCTGGTGGTTGCTCTGTTCGCTGCTCTGGCGATTACTGCTTCCGCTGATGTCGTGCCTCACGATCACTCTGATGATGCATTCTACAACTATCTGTGGAGTGAGAACCCCGATGGGGTCGTGACCGGTGTTTCTTCCACCTGGCCCGCACTGCCCGACACGGATGCGTTGGTAATGCTCGAGTGGGTTGACGGCACTGGCTGGGTCCCCATGGGCAACACCGCTCTGAACGACGTTAAGGTTCTGAGCATCACCGAGGGAGCCAAGCAGACCCTGACCTCTTGCGCTCAGGCCATCACTGCCGCTGAGCTTCAGGCTGTTGTCGATGCTGACGAGAGAATCGAGAACCTGACCGTTTTCCGTCAGAGAAACATCGAGGAAGCTGAGGGCTGTGTTGACATCTCCGTCAAGCTGTGGCCCTGCGCTCCCGACAAGCACCCCGCTCACGCCACCGTCATTCTGTTCCGTGCAGAAGGCGAGGAGACCTGGACCGTCGCTGGTTACGCTGCTGACGAGGTTTGCGATGCAACCCTGACTGGCAACGGTGCCTACGTCGTGTGCCTGGCTTGGTAATAGATTTCCTATTGCCACTGACATGAGACAAAAAATGTCCTTCCGTTCATTCGAGCGGAAGGATATTTTTTATGAAAAAGGCCCGCCGGAGGGCATCCGGCGGGTCAGGCTATGGGTTAGTTACAGCCGCAGCCGCAGTTGTTGTTGTCGCAGCAGTTGTTGCAGCAGCCGTTGCCGCCCCAGTTCATGCTGCCGCCCCAGCCGCAGTTGCAGAACAGCAGGATCAGGATGATGATCCACCAAATGTTGCCGCCGCCGAAGCATCCGTTATTACCGCACATAAGTTTCCCTCCGATTGTTTTACAGGATTTTCTTGAGCTTTGACGCTCATTCCATGTTATTCCCCAGGACGGAAAATGTGCAGCCCTGCCGCAAAGACGAAAATCCCCTGCCTCCGGCTTGGAAGCAGGGGATTCTGATCAGAGGGTACGCAGGGCATCGATGAGGGCGGTTTTGGAGGCGGTCTGCTGGTCCTTGACCTTGATTACCCGGGCGGGGCAGCCTGCTACCACGGTGCCGGGCTCCACATCGTTGATGACCACCGCTCCGGCGGCAACCACCGCGTCGTGGCCGATGCGGCAGCCCTCAATCACCACCGCGTTGGCGCCGATGAGCACATTGTCCTCCACGATCACGGGGGTGGCGGAGGCGGGCTCCACCACGCCGGCCAGCACGGTGCCCGCGCCGATGTGGCAATTCTTGCCCACGGTGGCCCGGCCGCCCAGCACAGCGCCCATGTCGATCATGGTGCCTTCGCCGACGATGGCACCGATGTTCAGAATGGCGCCCATCATAATCACGGCGTTTTTGCCGATTTCCACCTGCTCCCGAATGATGGCGCCGGGCTCAATCCGGGCGGGGATGTTTTTCAGGTCCAGCATGGGAATGGCGGAATTGCGGCAGTTGTTTTCGATTTCCAGGTGGCGGAACTGATTGGCTTCCAGCACCGGGGCAACGTCCTTCCAGTCACCGAAGACGATTTTGCAGCCGTCGGCGGCGGGGAAAACATGGCAGTTGGGAAACTCCACGGGTTTCTCCTCCCAAACGTAGACTTTCACCGGGGTTTTCTTTTCGGAGGTGCGGATATAGTCGATGATTTCCTGGGCATTCATGGAATGACTCCTCTTTCTTTCTTGGATGGAATAATGGTATCATCAATTGGGTAAAAACGCAAGGGTAAATTGACACCGGCGGCAAATTGGCGTATAATCTCTTTAAATCCCTATCCCGAGGTGTTACCATGAAAATCATTGAGGACCGCCGGGCGCTGCACCGGATTCCGGAGCTGGACCGGAATCTGCCGGAAACCATCTCCTATCTGCAGGGTGCCCTGGACGGCTTGAATTGCCGGGTGTTTTCCCCCATGGAGGGGGCGCTGTGCGCGTATTTTGACTTTGGCCGGACGCAGACCCTGGCTTTCCGGGCGGATGCGGACGCACTGCCCATCCAGGAGCAAACAGGCGCGAAATACGCCTCCTGCCATCCGGGAAAGATGCACGCCTGCGGCCATGACGGCCACATGGCCATTGCCCTGGAGCTGGCCCGGCGTGTGAGCAGAAAAACCGAACTGCCCCACAATATCCTGATTGTATTCCAGCCTGCCGAGGAAACCACCGGCGGCGCCCGGGAGCTCTGCGGCACCGGCATTTTTGAAGAATACCATGTGAAAGCTATTTTCGGCCTGCACCTGTGGCCGGGTCTGCCGGAGGGCGTCATTGCCAGCCGGAAAGAGGAGCTGATGGCCCGCTCCTGCGAGGTGAAGGTGGATGTATTGGGCCGGGCGGCCCACATCGCCCGGGCGGAGGAGGGCCTGGATGCCCTGGCGGCCGGGGTGAAATTCTATTCCCGGGCCATGGAAATGGAGGCCAATATGCCGGCCGGGGTGTTCCGGCTGCTGAAATTCGGAAAATTTGAAAGCGGCCGGGTGTGCAACGCCCTGTCCGCCCACACCCATATGGAGGGAAGCCTGCGGGCTTTCCAGGACGAAATTTTCTATGGAATGCGTCAGCAGCTTCTGGACATTGCCGCCTCGGTGGAGGCGGAAACCGGCTGCACCGTCCAGGTGGACATGAACGACGGCTATCCTGCGGTGCTGAATCCCGCCGAGCTGTACCACCGGGTCCGCCGGTGCACGGATTTCCTGGAGCTCCCGAAGCCCGCCATGACCACCGAGGATTTCTCCTGGTATCAGCGCAGCCTGCCGGGGATGTTCTTCTTCCTGGGGCTGGGGGATGTGCCCGCCCTCCACGCGGACAATTTCAATTTCAACGAATCCATTCTGACGAAAGGCGCCGATTTCTTCGAACATCTGGCGGAGCATTTTCAATGATTCCTTTGAATTCCAATTTATCAACCCTGAAACGCAGCGGCATCCGGGTGTATACCAACATGGCCCGGGAGATTCCGGACTGTGCCATGCTCACCATCGGGGAACCGGACCTGGATACCCCCCAGCCCATCAAGAATGCCGCCTGGGCCGCCCTGAACCAGGGCCACACCCACTATGCCCCCAACCAGGGCATCCCCGCCCTGCGGCAGGCGGTGGCGGATTATGAGACGGGAAGAGGCAATCCTACTCTTGCGGAGCAGGTGCTCATCACCGTGGGCTCCTCCCAGGCGCTGTTCACCGCATTGCTGGGGGTGCTGAACCCGGGGGAAGAGGTGATCGTCCCGGTGCCGGCCTTCTCCCTGTACGAGACTATTATCACCGTAGCCGGGGGAAAGGTGGTGCCGCTGGATGTGAGCAAAACCGGCTTCCAGATCAACTGCCAAATGCTGAACAGCCTGATTACCCCCAAAACCAAGGCCATCGTCCTGAATTCCCCCAACAATCCCACCGGCGTGGTGCTGAATGAAGAAAGCCTGGCCGCCGTGAAAGAAGCGGTGTTGGGAAAGCCCATCTTTGTCATCAGCGACAATGTGTACAGTCTCCTCAGCTACGGACCCTGCCCGGATTTGTGCCTGGATGAGGAATTGAAGCAGCAGCTGATCCTCTGCCAGAGCTTTTCCAAGCCCTATGCCATGACCGGCTGGCGTCTGGGCTATCTGGTGTGCCCGGAATATGTGATGGACCGGCTGCTGCTGCTCAGCGCGCTCACCATTGCCGCCGTGCCCACCTTCCTCCAGGAGGCGGGTGTGGCCGCGCTGAAAGAGGACACCACCCCCATGCGGGAAATCTACCGCCGCCGCCGGGATGATGTAACCCAGAGACTGAGACAGATGAACCTGGACTTTCCGGAGCCGGAGGGGGCGTTCTATGTCTTTGTGGACATCCGGAAATTCGGCATGAGCTCCGACGAATTCTGCACCCGCCTGATTCGGGAGGGGAAGCTGGCGGCCGTCCCCGGAAGCTGCTTCGGCGTGGAGGGGTATCTGCGGCTTTCCTACTGCTACAGCGATGAAGAGCTGAAAAAGGGATTGGATCGCCTGGAGGCATTTATTGAGAAACTGTGATTTCGGACTGCTGTATTCGGGAGATTGGAATTTGTCAGGATGCTTCGTAGGGAACGGATTTATCCGTTCCGAAATGTTGGTTAACATCCATGGTTCGTTGGTTGGTATCGGGTTCCAATTTTTACAACAATTATCCATTTAACATACCTCGATAAAAATGGTGCCGAGGCGGAATGCATGAATGCATTCCCTACGCAAAAACTGTCGTTTTATGAGTTGGCGAACCCTGGTGGTTGTTGAACCTTGCGGAACGGATAAATCCGTTCCCTACGAAAAGAATCAACAGTTTCCCATTCAACGCACCGGCGCAAAACCATTACCCAGGCGGAATGCATAAATGCATTCCCTACGAATCGTTCCGCAAGATTCCAATTTAGGTGCACACAGGACAAAAAGCACAAAAAAGGCAAAAAATCCGCCCTCATTCTTTTGAAACGGGGGCGGAAAAAATTATCCTCTTGTATTTGGCTCCTGATAATTCAGGCTTGCCTCCAGGGTTTCCGGGGTGGGGGAGCAGGGGGGCATCTCCCGCACCACGCCGCCCACGTAGGCCTCCTGGCTGCCGATTTCACCCTTGGCGGATACATCCTCCGTCAGATAGGCGGAGAACAGATGGTCCTCCCGGGAAATCAGCTCATGGGTCAGCCGGTCGTATTTGCAGACGTAGCTCCTGGCGTAGCGGTCGGTGGAACCGCTGTAGCCCATGCGGACATAGTAGTCCCTGGTCTCCGTGCCCATAATCCACACCCGGACAAAGCCCTCCTGGTCCTCGGCGATGATTTTCACCGGCAGGGAAGAGTTGTTTTTGATCTTCAAATCCGGTGTGCCCCAGCTGACGGTGGCGTCCAGACCCACGGGCATGTAGCTGGAGGGATACCCGTGGCTCACCCGCTCCACGGTTTCCAGCTCCGCGTACAGGGAGCAGAGATACAGCGTGGAGGACACCTGGCAGATGCCGCCGCCCAGGGTGTTGATCAAATCCGTGCCGGAATAGGCAGGGGCGTCCTGGTATCCGGCTTCTTTGGTGCGCTGGCCCAGGGTCGCGTTGTAGGACAGGGTTTCCCCCGGCTCCAATACCACGCCGTTTAAAGCCTGACAGGCCAGAGCCAGGTTGGTGCAGCGCTGCTTGTTGTCCCCGTGGGGGGTCTGACAGAAGCCCAGCTCATCCTGGAAATACACCTCCCGGCCCATAATTTCCGGGGCGGTGGCCTGCAGCGAAATCCGGAATTCCTCACCGGGCTGGGCTTTTTTCAGCTTTCTGCTCAGCTCCCGCTGGTCAAAGCCCAGACCAAAGGAGCCGGGGATGGGCTGCAGCGTTTCCAGGTCCATCCTGGCATCCACCGCCGAAATGGCGATTGCTTCCAGAATCCCGCCGGCGTCCAGGGCCTCTGCCTCTAAGGGCGCTGCCGCCTCCGTCAGGTCAATTTCAAATTTCCCGGCGGCGGTGCTTTGCCGGATGATCTCCCAGGCGGCATCCACATCCAGCTGGTAGGCGGGGATGCCGGTTTGCACCACCAGGGTGGGCAGGGGAGTGACCTCCGGCTGAAAGCTTTCCTCCGACAGATCGGGGATTTCCCCCTCCAGGAAGTAGGCGCTGGGGATGTAGGACTGGGAGAGCTCCTGGGCCGCCGCTTCCAGAACGGTGCGGATGGCAGCCTCGTCCAACGTCAGGTAGGGAGCCAGGGTCAGCTCCGTGGGGCCTTCCTCGCTCCGGCCGATGGCGTAAGCCTGCCTCAGCAGCTCCTTGGTATTCAGCTTCAGGCCGGATTCCTCCGGGGTCAGCCGCAGGGATTTCATGGGCAGGGAAAGATCAATGTCCTGCCAGGTATCCCGAAGCAGAGCATCCGCTTCTCCCTTGGTCAGGCCGCCCAGGGAAACGCCGCAGACACGGACGTTTTCCGCCATCCGTCCGCCAAAGGGGTCCATGGCCCTTTGCAGCGCCGGAATGCCCAGGGTGAGCAGTATGATCAACAGAGCGGCCGCGAGAATGAGGGGCAGAACCCAGATATGCCGCCGGGGATTGGAAAATTTTCCGCCTGCGATGTCAATCCCCTCCCTCTGTTTTGTAGGAATCCGGGATGAACATGGGGGTCATCATGGGCTTTTGGAAAATCTTGGTAAAGCGGGGACATTTCACCAGAAAGGCGTAGTACACGTTGTAGCCGCAGCCGAACATGGTTTCCGTATTGCCCATGCCCTTGGCCAGAATCACATCGGCGGTTTCCAGGGCCTGTTTTGCCTCCGCTCCCAGCATATCTAGCTCTGTGCCGGCCACCTGGTTGCCGTTGTCGATGACGGGAAAGGGAATGCCCACCGCGGCGGCATCCTCCCGGGTGGCATCGTTGGCGGTGATGGCGCCCCGGACGCAGAAAGTGATCTTCAAATGGGGGTATTTCTCCTGGATGGCCTCGGCGAATACCCGGTCCATGCCGATTTCTCCGGCGTTGTCCGTTAAGTACAGCAGCGTCTTGGCCTTCTCCAAATCGGCTTTGAACCGGTCAAAATAGGGCCCTGAAACATCAATGTCCTTTGCACCGGAGAGCATCTGCTCCAATTTTTCGTAGCTTACATCCCCCTGCAGGGCGGAAAAATCCAGGTAGTTTCCCAAGATGGCATATTGCAGTCCGGCGAGAATGGGGTCCTCCGCCTGGCTGACCCGCTGCCGGACCTCCTCCAGACGCTCCAGCACAAACCGGTTGGAGGCGATTTTCTCATCATGGTACCGGTCGATGGGCAGGCCGTACATTTCGTGGAGCAGCTGCGCCACCGAGGGACCGAACCAGGGCGCGGTGACTCCCTCCGGCGCGGCGATGAAGAGCTTCATCAGCTCTTTGGCAAAGGCGGTGGCCTTGTCCTCCGGCCCCAGCTTCCGGGCCAGGTCCACATTCCGCCGCAGATAGCACTGCATGCAGTAGGAATCCACTGCAAAGCTCATAGTTTTTCCTCCTGTTCCAACTGAATCAAATCCCGGGGCCTGTGGATGCGTAGGGAATAGCCCGCCGGGGTGTCGAAGCCGTAGTCTGCCCAGATAAAGGGAATGCCCGCTTCCAGGGTGGCCTCGTAGTCCCCCTGGGTGTCGCCGATGTAGGCGCAGGAGGTGATCTGAAATCGCTCCATCAGGGTGCGGATGGTCTGCCCCTTGGAGGTACCGGTGTCGCCGAAGCACAGGTGGCCGGATATCCATTTGGAGAGCCCCAGCTTTTGGATGCACAGCTCCGGATAGCCCTGCTGACTGTTGCTGACGATGAAGAGCCGGTGATGCTTTGCCAGATTTTCCAGGGCTTCTTCAATTCCGGGGTAGCCAATGCGGCAGGGGTTTTCCGCCAGATACCGGTTTTCCCGCTCCATACACCGCTCCATCAGACTGTAGCGTTCCGCTGGGGGCAGCTGGGGGAAGAGCGCATCGGCAATGGCGGTCATCACCTTGCCGAAAAGGGGCCGCAGCCTCTCGGCATCCACGCAGGATTCTTCCATTCCCTCCTCCCGGAGCTGCTGGTTGTAGCCCTCGGCTACCAGGGCCCGGGAGTCCCAAAGGGTGCCGTCAATGTCAAAAATCAAGCTTTCAAACTTCATGCTTCTTCCTCGTCCAGATAGTGTCGGATGTGGCCGGTGATCATGTGCAAGGCCACCAGGTTTTTGCCCCCCTCGGGCACCACAATATCCGCGTATTTTTTGCTGGGCTCCACATAGCGCTCGTGCATGGGCTTCACCGTCTGCTGGTACTGGGTGAGCACGCTTTCCAGGCTGCGGCCCCGCTTGTTCACATCCCGCTTGATTCTCCGGCACAGCCGGATATCCGCGTCGGTGTCCACGAAAACCTTGATGTCCATCAGATTCCGCAGCTCTTCATTCTCAAAAATCAGAATGCCCTCTACAATGATTACCTTGTGGGGCACCAGGCGCACGGTATCATCGGACCGGTTGTGGACGGTGAAATCATAAACCGGGCACTCGATGGGATGGCCGTGGCGCAGCTGATCCAGGTGGTACACCATCAGGCTGGTGTCGAAGGCGGCGGGCTCGTCGTAGTTGAGCTTGCACCGCTCTTCATAGGGCATATCGTCGTGGCGCTTGTAGTAGTTGTCGTGGCTGAGTACCGTGACCTGACCGTCGAATTCCTGAATCAGGTTTTTCATCAGCGTGGTTTTGCCGCTGGCGGTGCCTCCGGCAATGCCGATCACCAAAATCCCGTTTTCCATGATGATGTCCTCCCAAAATTATTCCAGACCCAGCATCCGACGGGAACGACGGATGATTTCCTGGGTGCCCAGGCTGTTTTCCAGAATCAGCGCGCCGGAGCCGTTTTCCAGCAGATCCGCCGCTTCCAGCCGGTGACGTGTTTCTCTCGCGGTACCATCGCCCCCGTCCAGCACGGCAACCGTGGGCCCCAGAAGCCGCTCCATGGCGTGAGAGGCAAAGGGAAAGTGGGTGCAGCCCAGCACCAGCGCATCCAGCTTGCCCATATAGGGGTCCAAAAGGGTGTGCAGGGTCTGCTCCATCTGGGGGGTGTCCACCTTGCCGGCTTCAATCAGCGGAACCAGCTGGGGGGCGGGGATTTTGTATACCCGGCAGCTTCCTTCATACCGGGAGAGCAGGTGGCAGAATTTTTCCTCCCGCAGTGTCACGGGCGTGGCCATCACCCCGATGCCGCCCCCGGGATACCGGTCCGCCGCCAGCTTCAGTGCCGGTTCAATGCCCACCACGATCAAATCCGGATATTTTTTTCGCAGGGGTTCAATGGCGGCGGAGGTGGCGGTGTTGCAGGCCACCACCAGTGCCTTCAAGCCCCGCTGCATCAGCATTTCCGCCGCCTCCAGAGTCAGGGCCTCCACCTCCTGACGGCTGCGGGTGCCGTAGGGGGCGTGGGCGGAGTCCCCGTAGTAGAGGAACCGCTCTCCCGGCAGCAGCCGGCGCAGATGCCGCAGCACGCTCAGCCCGCCCAGGCCGGAGTCCAGCACGGCGATATAATCCTGTCTGGTGTTCATGCTCTCACCTGATCTTTTTTTGATATATGCTTGTTGGTTTTTATGTTCCAACGTGTGCGTAGGGAACGCATTCATGCGTTCCGAAACGTGGGTTAACATCCATGGTCCGTTGGATGGTAACGGGTTCATTTTCTCAACATTTTTCCATTCAACCTGCCCCGATAAGAACGTTACCGAGGCGGAATGCATAAATGCATTCCCTACGCAAAATCCGGCGCGTTACCGTTGAACGAACCTGGGTGTTAATTGGAACGGGCGGAATGCATGAATGCATTCCCTACGAATCGTCCCGCCAAACACCAATTTATTACAGTGCTGCGTCATGCCCATTTTGAAATGTCCATTCAGCACCGGGCAGCCAACGCTGATTTTTCTTATTCTAGCAGATTTTAAGGCTTTTTTCAACAAGAAAAGAGAGCCGGAAAACCAGCTCTCTTTTTGTCGATTATTGAATGGTGGTGCCCTCCACCTCTTCGCCGTTCATCACAGCCTGGAGGATCCGCCTGTTGGCCTCAAAGTCGATTTTCAGCACGCCGCTTAAACCGTCGGGCAGCTCCACCATCTCGCCCCAGTAGGTTCCCTCTGCGGGACACTGGTTGGAAACCAGCTTCAGGTCGAACAGATAGGGGGTCAGCTCCTTAATATAGGTTTTGATTTCATCCTTGCTGAGATCGGTGGTGATCCACCACAGCACCTTGTCGATGAGCTCATTCAGCTGCTGGGGACTCATGGAGACCAGCTTGTCCAGCATGGCGGACATGACCTTGCGCTGCCGGGCTGTCCGCTTCATGTCGCTGTCGGCATCGTTCACGTGGCGCTCCCGGGCATAGGCCAGAGCCATATCGCCGTTGAGGGTGTTCATGCCCTCGTGAATGTCCACATGACGGTACCAGGAGATTCCCAGCGCCTCATACTGGGCGTTGAACTGGTCCTGCCATTCCAGCATCTTGGTGTATTCCTCGCCCACAAGCTCAATGTCCACGCCGCCTATGGCATCCACAATGTCAACCAGTGAGAACATGGACAGCTCAACGTTGGCGTCAACCTTCACACCGTAGTTGTTCTCCAGGGTGAGGTTCAGCATTTCCATGGCGCCGGCATCGCCGTACCAGGAATAGCCCAGAGCGTAGCTGGTGTTGATTCGGTTCCAGCCGCAGGTATGACCCCGGTAGTCTGCCAGCTTCACATAGCTGTCTCGCAGGAAGGAGGTGGTGGTGAGGGTACGGGTCTCCTTGTTCAGGGTCAGCAGCATGATGCCGTCGGCCAGCTTGGATTCTTCACCCTCCCGGCTGTCCTGACCGATAATCAGAACGTTCACGATCTTGCCGGTCTCACCGTAGTCCGGCTCGGTGGGGGGTTCGGTGGTTTCCTCGGTGGCCTCCTCCGTGGGAGCGGTGGACTCCGAAATGGAGATGGTGGGGTTGGGATCGTCCAGATTGCCAATGAGGGCGGACAGGTCCTGACCGGAAACGTCCTTTTCTTCAAAGGTAGCCTGACGGACCTTGTTCAGCTTGGAATCCAGATAAAAATAAGCCGCGCCAAACAGCAGGCCCAGCACCAGCACAACGCAGAGAATCACAATCAGAATGATTTTCCATACGCCGCCGCCGGACTTGGCACGGTCCCCGTTGTTGTATCGTCCTTGATACGCCATGATACAGCCTCCTTAAAAATGGGGGAATTCTTTCAGAAAAAAGAAATTTGATGCTCTGATACAAAAAGCATATTTATTATACACGAAATTCTAAAAAAAACAATATGTTTCCCATCTCTTTTTTTCTTAAGAAAGCTTTGCTTCTGCCGGGAATTTTTGTGAATTATTTGCTTGTAACGGAAAATTAAGCCGGTTTCTTTCATAAACACCTTGTAATTTTGAAACGGAAGCGATATAATATACACTCAAGAAAAATGGAGCACTATCGCTCCCCGGGGAGGGGTTATATGTCCTACAACAATGGTTTGGATGAACTTGGAAATACCATCGAGGCAATTATCGACCGGGCGGTGAGTTCCCAGGACTTTCAGCAGCTGAATCAGACCATCTGCCAGGCGCTGAACAGCGCGGTGGACACCGGCGGAGACGCGGTGCGCCGGGCGCTGGATGAGGCTGCCAAAAAAAGAGCCGACCGGAACCGGATCGTGGAGGAACGCTCCGACCGGCAGAGCTATGCTCCGCCCTACCGCAGCCGGGAGCGGAACAGAAATCGGTATCAGCCCAATGTGAATGTCTACAGCAGCAAGCTGGGCTCCTCCCGGCCCGCCCAGCAGAGCAGTCAGCTGCCGGCGCTGTACCAGAATCCCTCGGGCAAGCTGGCAGGAGGCATCTGCAAAACCGTGGGCGGCGGCCTGCTGACGCTGTTTGGCTCCGGCGGGCTCATCAGCAGCGGTATTGTGGCGCTGGTAACCAGCCTGGGCAGCGTGTTTTCCGTGGTGGGCGGGCTCTCCCTTTTGGGCCTGAGCGGCGGCATCTGGCTGCTGACCAACGGCATTTCCTCCATCAAAAAGGTGGGGCGGTATGAAAAATACCTCAAGGCCCTGGGCAGCAAAACCTACTGTGAGCTGAACCAGCTGGCCCGGGCGGTGGGGAAATCTCCCAAATTCGTCCGCAAGGAGCTCAAGGGAATGATCGATGACGGCATGTTCCTGGAGGGCCACCTGAACGAAGAGGAAACCAGCCTGATCACCAGCGACGATTCCTATGTGCACTATCTGGAGACCAAGCAGAAGCAGGCGGTGAGGCAGCAGGAAGAGGTTCTGGAAACGGTGCGGGCCCAGAAGGAGCAGGAGACGAAAAAGGTGAACGCCCAGGCCCAGGAGGTGCTGGACAAGGGCAACGAGTTCATCCGCCAGCTGCGCCGGTGCAACGATGCCATTCCCGGGCAGGAGATCTCTGATAAGATCACCAGGATGGAGACCCTGGTCCGGAAGATTTTCGACCGGGTGGAAACCCATCCCGAGGTGGTGCCGGAGCTGAAAAAGCTGATGGACTATTACCTGCCCATGACGGTGAAGCTCTTAAACGCCTACGCGGATATGGATGCCCAGCCCATTCAGGGGGAGAACATCCAGTCCTCCAAGCGGGAAATTGAAGCCACGCTGGATACCTTGAATACAGCCTTTGAAAAACTGCTGGATTCCATTTTCAAGGCAACTGCCCTGGATGTGTCCAGCGACATCACCGTGCTGCAGACCCTGCTTGCCCAGGAGGGGCTCACCGAGGACGAATTTGCCAAGCTGAAAAAGAAAAGTGAATCATAGGGAAGAGAAAGGACGGAATATTCATGGAATATGATTTTACCAAAGTGGAAACCCCCAGCCTGACCCTGGAGCCGGAGCTGGAAACCAAGCCCGAAACCGATCTGGCCCCCGTGGCCGAGACGGCTGTGGAAGAGCCCAAGGTCCCCGAACCTGTGCTGACCCCCGAGGAGCAGCAGCTGGTGAATGATTTTGCGGCCAAGATCGATGTGGAGAACACCGCCCAGATTTTGCAGTATGGCGCGGGCACCCAGAAGAAAATGGCGGATTTCTCCGATGCCGCCCTGGCCGGTGTCCGGAATCAGGATCTGGGCGAGGTGGGCGACCTCATTGTCAATGTGGTGGGAGAGCTGAAAGGCTTCGACACCGAAGAGGAAAAGGGCTTCCTCGGCTTCTTCAAGAAGCAGGCCAACAAGCTGGAAGTGATGAAGGACCGCTACGACAAGGCGGAGGTCAGCGTGGAAAAGATCAGCGACGCCCTGCAGCAGCATCAGGTGCGGCTTTTAAAGGACTCCGCCATGCTGGACCAGATGTATGAGCAGAATCTGGCTTATTTTAAAGAGCTGACCATGTATATCCTGGCCGGCAAGCAGAAGCTGGAGGAGGTTCGCGCCGGCAAGCTGGCGGAGCTGGAGGCCACTGCCAAGCGCACCGGCCTTGCCGAGGATGTGCAGGCCGCCAAGGACCTGGCGGACAAGTGCCTGCGCTTTGAAAAGAAGATCTACGATCTGGAGCTGACCCGGGCCATCTCCATGCAGACGGCTCCCCAGATTCGCATGATTCAGAACAGCGACAACGTGATGGTGGAGAAGATTCAGACCACCCTGGTCAACACCATTCCCTTGTGGAAAAATCAGATGGTCATCTCCCTGGGCATTGCCCACTCCACCGAGGCCGCCAAGGCCCAGCGCCAGGTGAACGACGTGACCAACGCGCTGCTCCAGGCCAACGCCAAGAAGCTGCACATGGCCTCCGTGGAAACCGCCAAGGAGGCGGAGCGGGGCATCGTGGATATGGAGACCCTGAAAAAGACCAACGCCGAGCTGATTCAGACCCTGGACGATGTGATGAAGATTCAGCATGACGGCCGCACCCAGCGCCTGGCTGCCGAGGTGGAAATGGCCAAAATGGAAACCGAGCTGAAAAACAAGCTGCTGCAGATTCGTGACGGCAATTGATGGGTTAAGATGGGCTGGTTTAATGTCTTTGGCCTGATTTTCATGGCGGTTATTCTGATTCCGAACATCATCTTCGCAGTGAAATGCAAAGACGGGTTTGAGAACAGATGGCACAATCCTTTTGTGGAAGCTATTGAACAGATTGGAAGATTCGGCTGCTTCGGATTCATGATTTTCAACATTCCCGGCACTTGGTTCGGCTGGTGGTCTGATGAAGCATTTGCAGTCTACCTGGTGACAGATGCGCTGCTGGTTGTGCTGTACTGCCTGGTTTGGATTGTCTGCTTCCGGAAAAGCAGTATGTTCCGGGCGCTGGCGCTGTCCATCCTTCCGTCGATTCTGTTTTTGTTCAGCGGAATCATGACCAGGTCGGTATTGCTGACCATCGCCGCCCTCCTCTTCGCCCCGGCTCACATTGCAATCTCCTATCGGAATGCCAAATAAACACAATGGGTCTAATGACCACCAAAGCAGCTCCCTGATGGGGCTGCTTTTTTATGGAGGTTTTTTCTGTATTTCTGTCAGAACACGGCGGCCGTTTCCGTCTTATAGGATAAAGGCCTTTCAGGTTATCAGCTTAAAGCAGCATAAGGAACGTTTACCGAATTTTCGTAGGGAACGCATTTATGCGTTCCGATAGGTAACGATTTTTGGGCGGTATGTTGAATGGTACACTTTCCGGCGTGTGCGTAGGGAACGGATTTATCCGTTCCGAAACGTCGGTGAACACCGTAGTTCGTTGGATGGTTACGGGTTCCAATTTTTTTCCAACAATTATCCATTCAACATACCTCGTTAAAAACGTTGCCGACGTGGAATGCATAAATGCATTCCCTACGAAAAGAATCAACATTTTCCCATTCAACGCACCGGCGCAAAACCATTACCCAGGCGGAATGCATAAATGCATTCCCTACGAATTGTTCGTTAACAAAAGCACAATAAAGCTGAGTAAGGCCATAACCGAAAAGGCCTTTTATGCTGCACGAAACGGAGGAACCCCTATGAACGACAATGAAATTGTGGCGCTGTATCTGGCCCGGGACGAGCAGGCGCTGGTCCGGACGGAGGAAAAGTACGGCGGCTACTGTTTCCAACTGGCAAACCGGATTTTGAACTGCCGGCAGGATGCGGAGGAAACGGTCAGCGATACATATCTGAAAGCCTGGCAGTCCATCCCGCCTCACAAACCTGCGGGCCTGCGGCTTTTCCTGGCCAAAATCGCCCGAAATCTGGCCTTTGACCGGTGGCGCAGCCAGAATGCCCAAAAGCGGGGCGGCGGACAGATGTTTTTGGTGCTGGAGGAATTGGAGGAGTGCATCAGCACCGCTCAGGATGTGGGCGCGGAACTGGAAGCCAAGGAATTGACCAGGGCCATTGCCCGCTTTTTGGACACCCAGCCGGAACGGGAACAGAATGTGTTTCTCCGCCGCTATTTCTTTGTGGAGGACACCGGGGCCATTGCCCTGCGCTATGGTATGAAGCCGGCGGCGGTGCTGAAAAGCCTGAGCCGCACCCGGCAGAAGCTGAAATCGTATCTGATTCAGGAGGGATACACAGTATGAATGGGGAAAAATTATTTCTGGCCATTGGCGGACTGGAGAGCGCAAGACTGGAGCGGACAGAGCAGGAACAGAAAAAGCGCCGCTCCGGCGGAAGGCTTGTCCGGCGGCTGCTGATTGCGGCAGCCATCACCGCCGCGCTCATCGGAACGGCCTATGCCGCTGTGACATTCTTCCTCTACGACAGTCCGGCGGATATGATTACCGGACTGTACGGAGAGAATACCGGCTTCGACCAAAAGGAGCCCGCCCTGGTCTCCGACCCGCAGAAGCCCTGGCCCAATTCCATGGTGCAGCCGGGCTACGAGAAGCGCCCCATTGAGCAGCCGCTGACCCAGGAGCTGGAACAGTGGGTATCCCCGGTGGGACAGACTGTGGAAACCGATGGCTATAAGCTGACGGTGGATGCCTATGTGTATGACAGCAACACCCAATGTGGTTTTATTACCTTACTTTTGGAGCACGAGAAGCCCATATCGGCGGAAGAACTGCTTGTGGGTTATAATGGAGAAATTGGCGGGCTTTCCGGCAATTACCTGCGCTTCAATCAATATGGCCGCGCGTATTTGATACCCGAAAAAACAACGGACACCCAACTGGCATTCACATATTACTTCCGTGCAGACATGTTCACAGGAACCAATTTACTGGTATCTTTCCCGGATTTTGAAGAACAAGCCAGATTGGAAGAATATGAGCAGAATCGTACAGAGGGAGTTGCCGCTATCCGGCAAAGGCTGAAAGAAGAACTAACTGTCCAGGAAGCAGCTGACAAGATGAAAGAATTGGGATATGGCGGAGGCTACACCGGAGACTACGATGACTACTACTATCTGGCCGCTCTGGAATATGATACCGCTCATGCAGATGAACGAATGAGCAAGGAAACAATTGAGCTGCAAGCTCTGACAGACCAGTTGGAAAAAGACTTGACACCTGACGAAGCAGTCAAGAAACTGCGTTCCCTTTGGGGCGATGCACTGGTGGAAGAACTGTTTGCCGGACGCATGGATGAACTCTCCGCTGCGGCTTATCATTTCCTGGCACGGAGAGCCTATGAGCAGGCCCGCATGGATGAAATGATATGTGTATCTCTTCCTGACGGCGGCAGCCTGCCCTACAAAACCTTTGGACAGGGAGATATCTATGTGAATTCTCTATGTGTTCAGATCAGAACATCCCACTACGCAGACGAAGGCGCTGGTGCAAAAAAACTTGTATTTCATATGACGGATGGTACGGACTTCGTTGTAAAGGATGAGGTGACGGACAACACGCTTTTCAAAAGAGCGTTGGAGAATGGAGACAGCATCTATATGCTGAACAGTGCCATCCAGATAGACGATATTGCTTCCGTAGAGCTGGTGATCTCCGGAGAAACCAGAATCCTCACAGTGGATTGATGAATGTGCTGATCGGATTCCCTCGGCAGTCATCAATTTGGACTGTCGGCTTTCAGCAGCATAAGGAGCGTTAAGTTAATTAAGATATAAGATACGAGATATAAGATATCAGCCAGTCGTGTGCGTAGGGAACGGATTTATCCGTTCCGAAAGGCTGATGAACATCCGCAGTTCGTTGAACAGGAAATAGTCCATCTACACCGTAGGGCTTATGGCTTACCCCCGCTGCTTGGTCCCGGGTTTGAACGACTTTCATTCAACATAAACGCTCCCAAATCGATACATTTCGGCGGGGGCAAGCCCCCGCCCTACGAAAAGCACCAACATTTTCTCATTCAAGGCACCGGCGCAAAACCATTACCCAGACGGAATGCATAAATGCATTCCCTACGAAAATTCGGTAAACGCCCCATGATCTGATAAAAAACTCCCCCGGTTTGCGTGACCGGGGGAGCTTCTGCGTCTTATTAATAGTTCTCTTTTCTCACTTCAAAATAGGCCTGGGGATGGTTGCACACGGGGCAGACTTCGGGAGCCTTGGTGCCCACCACGATGTGACCGCAGTTGCGGCACTCCCAAACCTGGACGCCGGACTTCTCAAACACCTGCTTGGTTTCCACGTTGTTCAGCAGGGCACGGTAGCGCTCCTCGTGGCTCTTTTCGATGGCGGCCACGCCCCGGAATTTGGCGGCCAGCTCGTTGAAGCCCTCGGCCTCGGCGTCCTTGGCCATCCGCTCATACATGTCCGTCCACTCGGCGTTCTCGCCCTCGGCGGCGTGGAGCAGATTTTCCTCGGTGGTGCCCAGCTGGCTCAGCTCCTTGAACCAGAGCTTTGCATGCTCCTTCTCGTTCTCGGCGGTGGCCAGGAACAATGCGGCAATCTGCTCGTAGCCGGCCTTTTTGGCCACGGAAGCAAAATAGGTGTACTTGTTTCTTGCCTGGGATTCGCCGGCAAAGGCCTCCCACAGATTCTGCTCGGTTTTGGTGCCTGCGTACTGATTAGCCATAATGAAATAACCTCCTGAATAGGGCTCCCCGGGCAGCCCCGGGGGCATGGACTGATACTCTTATTTTACCATATTTCCTCCAAAATAGCAACCCGGATTTCCGGCGAAAAAAACTTTCCAGTAAGTTACAAATTCCTACGAAATATCTTGACAACGCTGGCAGATGGTGGTATCCTATTATCGGTACGTGAGTACCGATATACCACTCGTGCGGTAAGCCACTCCAACGGCCATCCGCATAAGTCCTGTATGTGCCTGAGCCATTCCAACGGCAGGGCGCCGACTACAAAATACAAGGAGAATGATTAACATGGGATTCAAATCTGACATCGAGATCGCACAGGAGTCCGTAATGCTCCCCATCACCGAGATCGCCAAGACCGCCGGTGTGGACGAGAAGTATCTGGAGCAGTACGGCAAGTACAAGGCCAAGGTCGACTACAATATCCTCAAGGATATGGCCGACAAGCCCAACGGTAAGCTGGTTCTGGTTACCGCCATCAACCCCACCCCCGCTGGCGAGGGTAAGACCACTACCACCGTCGGTCTGGCCGACGGCATGCGTAAGATCGGCAAGAACGTCCTGGTTGCCCTGCGTGAGCCCTCCCTGGGCCCCGTGTTCGGCGTTAAGGGCGGCGCTGCCGGCGGCGGCTACGCACAGGTCGTCCCCATGGAGGACATCAACCTGCACTTCACCGGTGACTTCCATGCCATCGGCGCTGCCAACAACCTGCTGGCTGCCATGCTCGATAACCATATCTATCAGGGCAACGCTCTGAACATCGACCCCCGCCAGATCGTCTGGCGCCGCTGCGTGGACATGAACGACCGTCAGCTCCGCTTCGTGGTGGACGGCCTGGGCGGCAAGACCAACGGTATGCCCCGTGAAGACGGCTACGACATCACCGTGGCTTCTGAGGTCATGGCTGTTCTGTGCCTGGCTTCCGACGTCAACGACCTGAAGGCCCGCCTGGCCCGCCTGGTTGTCGCCTACACCCGGGACGGCAAGCCCGTCACCGCCGGTGACCTGAACGCCCAGGGCGCTATGGCTGCCCTGCTGAAGGACGCCCTGAAGCCCAACCTGGTTCAGACTCTGGAGCACACTCCTGCCTTCGTACATGGCGGTCCTTTCGCCAACATCGCCCACGGCTGCAACTCCGTCACCGCTACCAAGGTGGCCCTGAAGCTCAGTGACTACACCATCACCGAGGCTGGCTTCGGTGCTGACCTGGGCGCTGAGAAGTTCCTGGACATCAAGTGCCGCATGGCCGGCCTGAAGCCCAACTGCGTGGTTCTGGTTGCTACCGTCCGTGCTCTGAAGTACAACGGCGGCGTGCCCAAGGCCGAAACCGGCAATGAGAACCTGGAGGCTCTGGAAAAGGGCCTGCCCAACCTGCTGCGTCACGTGGAGAACATCACCCAGGTCTACAAGCTGCCCTGCGTGGTTGCCATCAACCGCTTCCCCCAGGACACCGAGGCCGAGCTGGCTCTGGTTGAGAAGAAGTGCAAGGAGCTGGGCGTCAACGTTGCTCTGTCCGAGGTTTGGGGCAAGGGCGGCGAGGGCGGCATTGCCCTAGCCAACGAGGTTGTCCGCCTGTGCGACCAGCCCAATGATTTCACTTTCTCCTACGATCTGGACCTGTCCATCAAGGAGAAGATCGAGGCCATTGTCAAGAAGATCTACCATGGCGACGGCGTGAACTTCACCGCCAATGCCGAGAAGCAGATCAAGACTCTGACCGAGCTGGGCTACGACAAGATGCCCATCTGCATGGCCAAGACTCAGTATTCCTTCACCGACGATCAGACCAAGCTGGGCGCACCCACCGGCTTCACCGTCACGGTGCGTAACGTGAAGGTCTCTGCCGGCGCCGGCTTCCTGGTTGCCCTCACCGGTGAGATCATGACCATGCCCGGCCTGCCCAAGGTTCCCGCCGCCGAGCGCATCGACGTGGACGAGAACGGCAAGATTTCCGGTCTGTTCTAAGACATATACCCCCTGCACCTCTAGGACAGGCGGCCACCGCCGCCTGTCCTTTTCTATCATAACAAAAGGAGAGAATCCCTATGGATATGACAATGGAATCCTGCCGCAGCTTTGTGGAGGTACTGGCGTCCAATGCACCCGCTCCTGGCGGCGGCGGCGCAGCTGCTCTGGTTGGCGCCATCGGCACCGCTCTGGGCAACATGGTTGGCTCTTTGACCGTGGGCAAAAAGAAATATGCCGACGTGGAGGCCGAGATCATCGACCTGAAAAAGAAATGCGACGCGCTGCAAAAGGAACTGCTGGACCAGGTGGAGGCCGACGACAAGGGCTTCGTTCCCCTGGCCAAGGCCTACGGCATTCCCAAGGATGATCCCAACCGGGATGCCATTCTGGAGGAGGCCACCATCACCGCCTGCGGCGTTCCCATGCACATCATGGAGCTGTGCTGCCAGGCCATCGACTACATCGAAGTTTTCGCCGCCAAGGGCAGCCGCCTGGCGGTTTCCGACGCGGGCTGCGGCGCTGTTTGCTGCAAGGCCGCTTTGCAGGCTGCTTCCTTGAATGTGTTCATCAACACCAAGAGCCTGAAAAACCGGGACGTTGCCGAGGGAATGAACGCCAAGGCAAACGGTATGCTGAATACCTACTGCGCCAAGGCCGACGCGATCTTCAATACCGTGAAGGCGGGCTTCGGCCAGTAAAAAAGATATGTGCATATCGGTTTCACTCAGCTTGTTGTCAAATTGGAATTTGTCAGTATGTGTTCGTAGGGAACGGATTTATCCGTTCCGAAACGTCAGTCAACATCAATGGTTCGTTGGATGGTAACGGGTTCCTTTTTCCAACATTTTTCCATTCAACGTGCACCCCATAAAAACGTTACCGGGCGGAACGGATAAATCCGTTCCCTACGAAATATCTCTGAAAATCCTAATTTGCTGAGCAAAGCCGATAATCACAAAAAATATTAGATACGAGATACAAAATACAAGATATGGGATGGACGTCTTATTTCCATCAAAGAACTGGAGGAAAACAACTATGGCCAAACAGCTGCTGGGCAAGGAAGTAACCGATGCCCTGAATGCCAATCTGCAAGAGAGAACTGCTGCCCTGCGGGAAAAGGGCGTTGTCCCCACCCTGGGCATCATCCGCGTGGGTGAGAACCCCTCCGACCTGAGCTACGAAAAGGGCGCCACCAAGCGGGCAGAGCTGGTGGGCGTTACCGTGAAGAATTACATCCTGCCCGAGGATGCCACCAAGGAGCAGGTGCTCGCCGTTGTCGACGAGGTGAACGCCGATGCTTCTGTCCACGGTGTGCTCATGTTCCGGCCCCTGCCCAAGCATCTGAAGGCGGACCAGAACGAAATCTGCAACCGGCTGGACCCCAAGAAGGATGTGGACTGCATGACCCACATGTCCAATGCCGGCGTGTTTGAGGGACTGGACCTGGGCTATGCCCCCTGCACCCCCGCCGCCTGCATGGAAATTCTGGACTACTACGGCATCGACTGCAAGGGCAAGAACGCCGTTGTCATCGGCCGCTCCCTGGTGGTGGGCAAGCCCGCTGCCATGATGCTGATGCAGAAGAACGCCACCGTCACCATCTGCCACACCAAGACCGTGAATACCGCTGAAATCTGCAAGAAGGCGGATATCATCGTGTCCGCTGCCGGTGTGCTGAACTCCCTGACTGCCGACTATGTCCGGCCCGGCCAGGTGGTCATCGATGTTTCTATGAACTGGAACCCCGAGAAGATCACCTCCAAGGGCAAGGGCGGCATGTCCGGCGATGCCGTTTTCGATGAGGTGGAGCCCATTGTGGAGGCCATCACCCCTGTCCCCGGCGGCGTGGGCAGCGTGACCACCTCCGTGCTGATGAAGCATGTGGTGGAGGCTGCGGAAAAAGCCTGAGCAACCAAAAGGGCTGTCCCGCTTGACGTGGGGCAGCCCAAATGAATTCTTATTCAGAACAGAAAAAGAGAATGGTAATTGGCTTTTTCGACAGGCAGGTAAATTGGAATTTGGCAGTACGTTGAATGGTGTACTTTCCGGTGTTTGCGTAGGGAACGGATTTATCCGTTCCGAAAGGTGGGTAAACATCCGTGTTTCGTTGGATGGTAACGGGTTCCTTTTTTAACATTTTTCCATCCAAGGTGCACCCCATGAAAACGTTACCGGGCGGAACGGATAAATCCGTTCCCTACGAATCTCCTGTACAAATTCCAATTTACGGCCTTGCCCAAGCCTGCATCCGGTTATTTCTTCTCCCGGTTTGCTGCGTGCCGGGCCACGTGGCCGTCGGCCTGGTGGGCCCAGTGGCGGAAGGCCTCCCGGATGCTGATGCCGGATTTGTCCGGGCCGCTGGGGAACAGGGCGGAGAAAGCCAGGCTCACCGCCGCGCCCACGCCGGTGTCGATGATGCGGGCGATGGTGTAGCTGACGTAGCTGTGCTCCGGCTGGGTGTACATCACCACAAAGTAGACCACGGTGCCGGGCTGGATGGCGTTGGTGGCGCCGAAGGCCAGATTCAGAGCCATGACGCAGAATAAGCCTGCCACCATGTAGAATTCCGAGGGAATCCAGGGAATTACCTCCGGAGCGTTGAGGCAGAGCCAGTAAAAGGGAATGACCAGCAGGCCGCCGAGAAGCGTGCCTACGAATCGGTTGAAGCCGTTCTGGAAGCCCTCTTTAAAGCTGCTGCCCATGCCGTAAACCGCGCCGATGCAGGCGAAGCAGGGATTCCGGCCTCCCAGCACATAGTCGTAAAACAGCGCCACAATCAGCGCGGAGAGGCAGGTTTTCAGCACCCGCTTGCCAATAGAGGGTTTGTGCAGTCTTGTTAACATACGCGATCTTCTTTCCTGTCAAAGATGCACCAATTATAGCTTTTTTTCGACTTTTTGACAATTGTCATTTCTAACCAGAATTAAGAGGGTATTCCATGAAAAAACTAAACGCTCTTTCCGAAAGCGACTTTTTAAAGGTCCTGTTCGGATTTTTTACGGTGGCGTTTCTGGTGGCGGCGCTGCTGATGCCGGACCGGGGGCAGATGCTCTCCGGGCTCTATCGCATCATCAGCCAGCCCAATAAAATCTCCACCAACTATTTCTATCTGGGGGGCTACTCGGCCACCTTTTTGAACATGGGTCTGGTGGCGCTGTTCTGCCTGGCACTGTTTGTTCTTTTTGGAGCCACGGCCAACAATGTGTCCACCCTGGCGTTCCTGCTGACCCTGGGCTTTACCTCCTGGGGCATCAATGTGCTGAATATGTGGCCCAGCATTCTGGGCGTGATGGTCTACTGCCTGGTCAAGCGGGAGAAATTCGCTGCCAATGTGAATGTGATGCTGTTTTCCACCGGCATTGCCCCGCTGATCACCGAGCTGATGGTCCGCTATCCCCGGCCGGAGGCGGTGGGCTTCAACCTGCCCGGTGTGGCGCTGGCCCTGGTGGTGGGCCTGGGCATCGGCTTCTTCCTGCCCGCAGGACTGGCCCATGCGCCCAAGGTTCACAAGGGCTTCGATCTGTACAATGCCGCCGTGCCTGTGGGCATGACCGCTTTCTTCCTCCAGGCTGTGCTGTATAAAACCATGGGTGTGGCGCTGCCCGCCGCTCCTGCCGCCGAAACCCTGCAGGTGGCCTCCCGGCTGACGGTGAATGTGTTCTGCATCGTGGTGTTCGGCATCCTGGTGGTGACGGCTTTTCTCATGGGCTGCAGGCCAAAGGACTATTGGAATTTGATGGTGGACCCTGAGAATGCGGTGAGCTTCTCCACCACCTACGGCAAGGCCGCCTTCCTGATGAATGTGGGCATCTACGGCCTGTTCATTCTGGGCTACTACAATCTGATCGGTGCCAGCTTCAACGGCATCACCTTTGGCATCATCTTCTGTATGCTGGCCTGCTGCAACTCCGGTTCCCATCCCGGCAGCGTGCTGCCCATCATACTGGGGTATCTTGCCGCCTCCTGGCTGTTCAAGGCCCTGTCCGATCTCACCGGCGGCAGCTTCTCCGGCGCCATCAACGCCCAGGCCATTATGGTGGGCTTGTGCTACGCCAACGGCCTGAGCCCCATCTCCAAGAAGTATGGCTGGGAGTATTCTTTCCTGGCGGGCATCATGCACTATATCCTGGTTACCTCGGTGCCCATGCTCCATGGCGGCTACTGCCTGTACAACGGCGGCTTCACTGCGGCCTTTGTGTGCCTGCTGCTGATTCCCATCCTGGAGCGCTTCACCAAAACCAAACAGGAGCGCTTGGCCCTGAAAACGGAAAGGATGGAATGATTTATGAAGAAGACAATTGCCCTGCTGCTGACACTGGTGCTGCTCCTTTCCTCCCTGACGATTCCTGCTTTCGCCGAGATGGTGACCTGGGACTGGGCGGAACACAGTACACCCCTGAAGCATCCTGGCTTGATGGTGCTTGCCTACACCGAGGGAACGGTGATCGGTCGTTCCAGTGAGGAGCGCACCCACATGACCGTAGAGGAAATGGACGAGGTGGTTTCCACGGTGCTGGCCGATGAAGACCAGGAGCTGATTGCCGACGATCTGGAAGTGACCCCCGGCAAAATCAACTACCTGGAGGACCGGACCATTTCTTGCCCGGAGGCACCCTTTGCCTGCCAATTCCGGGTGTGGGGCACCGGGAACCGGGTGGTTCTGGTGTTCTTCCTGGCGGAGGATGCCGATGAGTGGACCCTGGTGCTGGCCCAGAAAGGCACGGACGTGATTCCGGAATTCCCCGGTAACGGCACCTACGCCGTGGGTGTCACCTGGTAAATTCACAAAAACAATGCCCTCATTTCGCCGCAGCTGGTGAAATGAGGGTATTCTTTAGTGTTGCTTGTCGAGATGATTCATAGGGAACGGATTTATCCGTTCCGAAAGGTCGGTGAACATCCGTGGTTCGTTGAACGGGAAATGGTCCGTCAACACCGTAGGGCGGGGGCAAGCCAGGCGCCTACGGTGTTATCCAACATTTTTCTATTCAATATACCCCTAATGAAAACGTTACCTGGCGGAACGGATAAATCCGTTCCCTACGCAAATTCCGGCGTTTTACAATTTAACCTACTACCACAAAAGGATGTTACCAAGGCGGAATGCATAAATGCATTCCCTACGAAACACACCGTCAAATTCCAATTTGTCATTATGTATTCGTAGGGAACGGATTTATCCGTTCCGAAGCCCCCGATGATCACCGCAGTTCGTTGAATGGCATTTTGAGGAACATATTACTGGCATTTCACCATTTATCCAACCGGGTTTGAAACAATACGCAAGCGGAATGCATAAATGCATTCCCTACGCACACGTTGAAACATTTTTAATTCAACGAACCCGTCAAATTTCAATTTATCGGGGCAGTACCGGTCGAGGGGCCCAGGAGTTGTGGGTTAATTGCCCAAGGTTCGTAACGAATTGGCCGCGGGGTCTTCCCGCCAAATTCCCATTTATCTGTCTGTGGATGGGAAAGGACAGGCGCTTTTATACCAAATCCAGATAGCCGCACAGCACTTTCAGGGTGTTGTACACGCCGTCGATGTGGCTGCGCTCGTAGCCGTGGCTGGCGAACACACCTGCTCCAATGAGCCCGTGGCGGATGTCGCAGCCTGCGCGCAGGGTGGCTTCCACATCGGAGCCGTAATAGGGATACACATCCACCGCGTAGTCCGCTCCGGTTCGTTTCGCCGCTTCAATGAGCTTGCTCACCACGCAATAGCTGTAGGGCCCGCCGGAATCCTTGGCGCAGATGCTCACCTGACGCTCGGTGCAGCCCAGCCCATCGCCCACGCAGCCCATGTCCACGGAGATGGCCTCGGTGACCCCCTGGGGGACGCTGCCGCTGCCGCCGTGGCCCACTTCCTCATACACGGTGATGTGGGCGTAAACCCGGCGGCTGGGGGTGATGCCCTGGTCCTTTAAGTATTTGGCAAAGCCCAAAAGAATGCCCACACTGAGCTTGTCGTCCAGAAAACGGCTCTTGAGATAGCCGGAGGCGGTGCGCCGGGTGCGGGGATCAAAGCAGACAATGTCTCCCACCTCAATGCCCAGGCGGCGGACGTCTTCGGCGCTGCGGACATCCTCATCCAGCACGATCTCCACATTGTCCCAGCTGCGCTTGGTGTCGTTGTAGCTGCCGTTGACATGGATGCTGGGGTCGTGGAGCTGGCAGGTGCCCTCGTATACCCGACCGTCCCGGGTGTGGATACGGACGTTTTCCGCCTCGGCGTTGTTGGCGTTCATGCCGCCCAGACTGGTGATTTTCAGGCAGCCGGTGCCCTTGATCTGGCTGACCATCCCCCCCAGGGTGTCGGTGTGGGCCTCTAAAAGCAGGGCATCGTCCGAATTTTCGCCGCCCAGGTCCACCAGGACGCCGCCCTTGGTGGTAAGTACCGCGTTGAAGCCCAAAAACTGAAAGCTGGCGCAGACCCATTTGGCCGCCTGCTCCGTGTAGCCGGAGGGGGAGTCGATGGCCAGCAGCTTGGCGGTGGCCTCCCAGGCGTAGTCGGCATAGTCTTTTGAAATCATGTGATTACCTCCCGAAAATGTAGAAGTGCCAGACGCCTGCAACCTCCCGCATGGCGTGGTTGATGAGCTGGGACAGACGGCTTGTTTGCGCGGGCACGCCTACGAAGCCGATTCCCAGCTTTTTGGCCATGAGGCTGGAGCGGTACAGATGGTACTCGCTGGATAGAATGCCCAGCTTTTCCGGCCGGCTGCCGGTTTTTTCTTCGATTAAATCCAGGGAAAACCGCATGTTTTCATCGGTGGAGGTGGCTTTGTCCTCCGTCCAGATGCGGCTTTCGTCAATGCCCAGGTTGATGAGCTCGTCGCGCATGGACTGGGCCTCGGTGATGGGCTCATCCTCGCCCTGACCGCCGGACACGATGGCGATGGTCTCCGGGTGGGCCTGCAAATAGTCGGCGGCGGCATAGATCCGGTCCCACAGGGATACGGAGGGGCCGTCGTCCCTTACCTTTGCCCCCAGCACCACCAGATACTCCACTTCCTCCTCCAGGTTTCCGGCGCTTGCCTGGATGATGTGGTACTCGGTGAAGCTGAACAGGGCAAGCCCGCAGAGCAGCGCCAGGGTGAATACCAGGGTGGTGATCCTGGCAAACTGGGGGAAGAGCCTGCCCACAAAGGGCATGACGGTGTAAAACAAAAGGATGCCGATGATGCACAGGCACACCAGGGCGGTGAAGCTGTAGCCGGGCAGCACATATTTGCACACATAGGCCACGGCGGCAAAGGGGACGCAGGCACCCAGACCCAGAATGGGGTGGGCCTTTGTATTGTCGCCCTTGGGCCGCCAGTCCTGGCCGTTTTTCTGCATCTGGCTGCGAATGACGCTGGCCTCCAGCGCCTTTTTTTGCGCGATGGTTTTCCTCATGGCAGAACCCTCTTTCTGCGTTATTTCACCTTCCTGGCCTTGGCAGCGGCGGCCTTTGCCTCTTGGATCAGGGGCAGCTGCTTCCGGGCCGCATAGGGCTCCAGCCGGTTCAGGTGAGAGTAGCGGCTGAACATGATCATTTTCCGCTTGCTGCGAACCGCCTCGTTTTTGGTGGTGAGAATGATGTGGGCGGATTCTTTGATGATCTTGCAGTCGTTGGCGATCATCTGGTCGGTGATTTTCTCGTATTTTTTTACGTCCGGCTTGGCAGGCAGCTTGCAGCCGGAGGCAAACAATGCCCGGCCCCAGGCTTTTTTATCGTGTCGTCCGCCTAAAAACGCAAGTAGTGACATTCCGTTTCCTCCAATATGCTCAATGAATTCCAATTCCCTTTTTGTTCTGCCAGCATTATATCACAGAATGTGGGAAAAAAACAGGACCAATTTTTTTAACAAGTTATTAAGAAAAATATGGGTTTGTTGGAAATATCCGGAAAAACAAAGAGGAACCGCGGCAAGTCAGCCACGGCCCCGGATAGATCGTGCGAATCGGCATTGTTCCGCATGTGCGTAGGGAACGGATTTATCCGTTCCGAAAGGTGGGTGAACATCCGCGGTTCGTTGGATGGTAAAGGGTTCCTTTCTCAACATTTTTCCATCCAACGTTCACCCCATAAAAACGTTACCGGGCGGAACGGATAAATCCGTTCCCTACGAATCATCTCTATAGAATATTTTTTTGAACGGTAAACATAAAATAGTTGACTGACCGAAAGAAATGTGATATAATTTAACTATAGTGCACGAAAGAGAACAATTGGGAGGATATATATGAGCAAGGGAGTACTGATTCAAGCATCGTTCTACGAAGCCATGCAATATATGCCGGACCGGGAGAGGCTTCAATTGTATGACGGGATCTGCGCCTACATGCTGAAAGGGATTCTGCCGGAAAACCTGTCCCCCATTGCCAGGAGTATGTTCATCCTCATGAAACCCAACATGGATTCTTCGGTGAAAAAGTACGCCGCTTCCGTCAGCAATGGGAAAAAAGGCGGAAGAAAGGCGAAAAACCAGAATGCAAACCAGCAGGAAAAACCCAGCGGAAACCAAAGCGATAACCAGCAGGAAAAACCCAGCGAAAACCTAAACCATAACCAGCAGGAGAAACCCAGCAAAAACCATGATTATGATTTAGATTTAGATTCTGATTTAGATTTAGATTTATATTCAGATTCAGATTCAGAAAAGGATTCTTTTGCAATGGCGGACAAGCCGCCTCATCCTCCATTCAATTTTCCAAACACCAATTTACCTTTTCCCTGTTTTCTTTCCGGCCTTGGGAGGCGGAGCAGCTTTTTTCACCGGCTTTTTTGGCGGGACGGCCTTCCTGGGCGGGGCAGAATGGACGGAAGCTCTGGGCGGTACGGCGCGAATCAGACATTTTGGCCCGGAGCCAATCAGGTCCTCCCGATGGGCGGCAAGCAGCGCCTCCCGCACCAGGTAGTAGTTCTTGGGATTCCGGTACTGAATCAAAGCCCGCTGCATGGCCTTTTCGTGGGGGTCCGTGGGGACGTACACCTTCTCCATGGTCCGGGGGTCCAGCCCGGTGTAGTACATCACTGTGGACAAGGTGGAGGGGGTGGGGTAGAAGTCCTGCACCTGCTCCGGGTTGTAGCCCATCTCCCGGATGTACTCCGCCAGCTCCACCGCCTCTTTCAAGGTGGAGCCGGGATGGCTGGACATGAGATAGGGCACCAGATACTGATTCATCCCATACTGCTTGTTCAGCGCGAAGTACTTGTCCACAAACCGGTTGTACACCGCGTTCCTGGGCTTGCCCATCCGGCAGAGCACCGCATCGGACACATGCTCCGGCGCCACCTTCAGCTGGCCGGAGATGTGATACTGGACCAATTCCTTGAAGAAGGTGTCCTTTTTGTCTGCCAAGAGATAGTCGAACCGGATGCCGCTGCGGACGAATACCTTTTTCACCCCGGGGATTTTCCGCAGCTTCCGCAGCAGGGAAACATAGTCCGAGTGGTCGGCGTTCATGTTCTTGCAGGGGCTGGGGTAGAGGCACTGCCGACCACCGCAGGCGCCTTTCGTCAGCTGCTTGTCGCAGGCCGGGTGGCGGAAATTGGCGGTGGGGCCGCCCACGTCATGAATGTAGCCCTTGAAGTCCTTGTCCTTGACCATGAGCTCCGCTTCTTTCAGAATGGATTCATGGCTTCTCACCTGGACGATCCGCCCCTGGTGGAAGGTCAGGGCGCAGAAGGAGCAGGCGCCGAAGCAGCCCCGGTTGCTCACCAGGCTGAATTTCACCTCTTCGATGGCGGGCACTCCTCCGGCCTTTTCGTAGCTGGGGTGATAGGTGCGGCAGTAGGGCAGGTCGTAAACCGCGTCCATTTCCTCCGTGGTCAGCGGCTTCTGAGGGGGATTCTGCACCACATATTCCTTTCCGTACTGCTCTGCCAGACGCTTGGCGGTAAAGGGGTCGCAGTTGCCGTACTGGATTTTGAAGGATTCGGCGTAGGCGCGCTTGTTCTTCTTCACTTCCTCAAAGCTGGGTAGAAAAATGGTGGGCAGGCTGTCGTCCAACTGGCTGGTTTTGAATACCGTGCCGTCGATGTAGGTGATGTCCTTCACATCCATGCCGGAATTCAGGGCATCCGCAATTTCGAGGATGCTCTTTTCTCCCATGCCGTACATCAGCAAATCCGCCTGGGAGTCTAAGAGGATGGAGCGCTTCATGCTCTCCGACCAGTAGTCGTAGTGCCCCAGCCGCCGCAGGCTGGCCTCGATGCCGCCGATGAGAATGGGCACATCCTTGTAGCTCTGGCGAATCAGGTTGCAGTACACCACCGTGGCATAGTCCGGCCGCTTGCCCATCACGCCCCCGGGGGTGAAGGCGTCGGTTTTCCGCCGGTGCTTGGTGACGGAATAGTGATTCACCATGCTGTCCATGTTGCCGCCGCTGACCAGAAACCCCAACCGGGGGCGGCCGAATACATCGATGGATTTTGGATCCTTCCAATCCGGCTGCGGGATCATTCCCACGCTGTAGCCATGGGCTTCCAGAATTCTTCCGATGATGGCATGGCCAAAGGAGGGATGGTCCACATAGGCATCCCCGCAGACGTACACAAAATCGCACTGCTCCCAGCCGCGATCCAGCATTTCCTCCTTGGTAATGGGCAGAAATTCCATAGGTTTCTCCTTTACAGCCGACGCACCTTGGCCATCAGCTTGGAATAAATTCGTTCACAGAACCAGGGCTCCGTGGATTTTTCCAGCACTTCCTGGGTGCGGAACCAGGCGACGGCCCTGTTCTCATCCGGCTTGCAGCGGATGGGCGCGTTGGGGTCCGCCTCAAAGAGATAGGTCACATTCAGGTGCAGGTGGGAGGAAACGTACCTGCCCCGCTTTTCGTGGCCGTCCACCGTGAGGATCTCCAGGGAGAAGATGCCGTTCCCCAGAGGCGTTAGTTCCGTCAGCCCGCTTTCCTCCCCCACTTCCTTTGCCGCCACGGCCTGCAAATCCTCCATCCCGTCGGCGTGGCCTCCCAGCCAGGCCCAGGAATTGTAGAGATTGTGGTAGGCCATCAGCACCTTTTCCCGGTCTGGGCTCACCACCCAGGCGGAGGCCGTCAGGTGGGCCGCATTGCACCGGCGGGAGTAGATGTCGATGCCGCTGTCCAGCCAAGCAAGAAGCTCCTGCTTGTCCCGCTGCTCCTGCTCGTTTTGGGGGACAAAGGTAAGAATCTGGTCACGCAGGTTCATTTCTTCTTCTCCACCTTTTCCTTTGTTCCGTCGGGGCGGAGAATATAGGTGTTTTCCAGCTGGCCCACCAGATTGGCCTTGACGGAATCAATGTAGATTCTCCGCAGCTTGTCCCGCTCTGCCAGCTCCTCAGGGGTCAGCCCCTCGGCCTTGGCCTTGTGGGCCAGCTCGTTGATTCTAGCAATGACTTTTTTCATTTCCATATTTTTACCTCACACATATCGATGGAGCACCACACTGATGCGGTCCTTTTTGGTGGCGCCGCCCACTTTTGCCAATTTGATTTTACCATAGCCCCGCAGGGAGATTTTTGCCCCCTCCGCCACCGGCTTGTCCGGCTTTTCACAGGGCAGACCGTCGATGGCGGCCTTCCCGGCGGAGATGAGCTGGCTGGCCGCACCTCTGCTCATGCGAAAGCCCGCGGCGATCACGCTGTCCAGCCGCAGGGAGGCCAGGGTGTCTTTGATTTCTTTCACTTCCGGCTCCGGCACCTGAACCGCGTCCAGGGGGATGGCTTCCAGATGAATATGGGTCCTCCCCGCGCCGGTGAAATTGGAGAGCAAATAGGGGGCAATCTGGGATGTTACGAAGAAATCACAGCTTCCCCTGCCCACGCAGATGTCGCCGATGCTCTCCCGGCCCAGGCCCGCGCCCATGAGCGCCCCCAGAAAATCCCGGTGGCTGGGGCAGTCTCCCTGGAAAAAGCTGGCCCGGAGGCAAACGATGGGACTGTCCGGCCCGGTGAGCTCCCCCTCGTCCAGGTAGTCCGGCAGAAATACCAGCATTTTCCGCTCCGCGTCGGGATAGCCGCCGAATTCAGAAAGCCCCTCCGGCTGGCCGAAGAGATACCGGGAAAGCTCCAGCTCCCGGGGGGAGAGGAAGCAGGTGGCGGCGGGGATGTTTTTCCGGAAGCCAACGTCAAGCTTGTCCCACAGCTTTGCCAGCAGAAGCCTGTCCTCGGCTGTTTTTGCGATTTTATCAATGTTGTTTCGGTCCATGTAATCACCAAAATTAAGTATACCACATCTTTGCCCGACAGGAAAGAAGTTTTTCTTGTGTGCTCAGGAAATATGGGGTATAATGGTTGGGAATTTTCAAACGGCAAATTCCAATTTGTCCATCTTAAAAATGAGGAAAATGATTATGGTAATCGCGATCATTGGCGGCGGGGCCTCCGGCATGGCGGCGGCACTGGCTGCGGCGGAGAATCCAAACAACCAGGTGGTGCTTTTGGAGCGCCAGGCCAGGCTGGGCCGCAAGCTCCAGGCCACCGGCAATGGCCGCTGCAATTTATCCAACCTCCATGCCGCCCAGGGGGGCTACCATGGGGACCAGCCGGAATTCTGGGAATATGCCATCTCTATGTTCCCGCCGGAAAAGACCTTAGAGTGGTTCCGGAAGCTGGGGCTTTTCACCGTGGCGGAGGAATCGGGCCGGGTGTATCCCTATTCCGACCAGGCGAATTCCGTGGTGGATGTGCTGCGCTTTGCCCTGGAAAAGCCCAATATCCGGGTGCTGCTGGGAGCAGAGGTGGAAAAGGTAAAAAAGACGGAGGGGGGCTTCCGATTGGAATATGGGGAAGCTGCCCTGGACTGCCGCCGGCTCATCATCGCCTGCGGCGGCCTGGCGGGGACGAAGCTGGGAGGCACCATGTCGGGCTATCAGCTGCTGCGAAGCCTGGGCCACCGGTGCAGCCGCCTGCGGCCTGCCTTGGTGCAGCTGAAATCCTCCTGGGGCGGCGTGGTGGGCCTCAAGGGCGTCCGGGCCAACTGCCGGGCGGAGATCCTTTTGGACGGGGCAACGGTACGGGCCAGCCGGGGAGAGCTGCAATTCACGGAATACGGCCTCTCCGGTCCGGTGATTTTTGAAATCTCCCGGGATGTGTGCCGGCAGAAAGGAAATTGGTGCTGCCGACTGGACTTTCTGCCGGATGTGGGGGAAGAGGACCTGCTGCGGGAGCTTCTTCGCCGGAGGGCCACGCCGCTGCCCGCTTCTGAGCTGCTCACCGGCATTCTCCACAACCGGCTGGGCCGGGTGCTGACCCAGGCGGCGGGGATTTCCATTCAAACCCCCATTTCCGCGCTGCCGGAGGAGGCCCTCCGGGGGGCAGTGGAGGCAGTGAAACAATTTGAGGTGCCTCTGACGGAGCCCCTGGGCATGGACAGCGCCCAGGTGACGGCGGGGGGCATCCTCACGGAAGAATTTGAGGACAAAACCATGGAAAGCAAATTGGTGCCCGGGCTCTTTGCCTGCGGCGAGGTGCTGGATGTGGACGGCGACTGCGGCGGCTACAATCTGCAATGGGCCTGGAGCTCCGGCCGCCTGGCGGGGCTCAGCGCCGGAAAGGAAATGCCATGATTCGATTGCGGGATATTTCCCTCCCACCGGAGCACAGCGTCAGCCAGCTCCAATTTGAGGCGGCAAGGCTTTTGCGGCTTTCCCCCTCTAAAATTCGGGAAATTAAAATTGTAAGGCGCAGTGTGGATGCCCGGAAAAAGCCGGAGGTGAAAATCATCTACACCCTGGATGTGACCGTGGAGGGCAGCGAGGCGAAGCTTTTGAAGCACGCCGCCTGCAAGCGGGCCTCCCTGGCCCCGGTGTCTTTCTATCAGCCGCCCAAGCCCCGCCCGGCGGCGGAAATCCGACCGGTGGTGGTGGGCTTCGGACCGGCGGGCATGTTCGCGGCGCTGATCCTGGCCCTGGCAGGGCAGAGACCTTTGGTGCTGGAACGGGGGGAGGACGCGGCTACCCGGCACAAAAAGGTGGAGGCCTTTTTCTCCGGCGGCCCCCTGGACCCCCAGAGCAACGTCCAGTTCGGCGAGGGGGGCGCGGGCACCTTCTCCGACGGGAAGCTGAACACCGGGGTGAATAACCCAAGAATTGCCTGGATTTTGGAGCAATTTGTGGCAGCGGGAGCCCGGGAGGATATCCTGTATGACGCCAAGCCCCATGTGGGTACCGATGTGCTGCTGGATGTGGTGCAGAATCTGCGAAAGAGGATCCTTGCCCTGGGGGGCGAGGTGCGGTTTTGTACCCAAGTGACTGGGTTGGAGCAGGAGAACGGCGAGCTCCGGGCGCTCATGACCCAGACCGGAGAGCGGATCCCCTGCAAAAAGGCGGTGCTTGCCATCGGCCACAGCGCCCGGGATACCTTTTCCATGCTGGAGGAACAGAAAATTCCCATGGAGCCCAAGCCCTTTTCCATGGGGGTGCGGATCGAGCACCTGCAGAAAGACGTAAACCGGGCCCAGTACGGCGCAGAGAATCCGGCGCTGCCCCCGGCGGATTATAAATTGGTAAAGCATCTGGACCAGAACACCGTGTATACCTTTTGCATGTGCCCCGGGGGCTATGTGGTGGCCGCCGCTTCGGAGCCGGGCGGGGTGGTGACCAACGGCATGAGCAATGCCGACCGGGCGGGGGAGCATGCCAACGCGGCACTGCTCGTCACATTGAACCCGGAGATTTTTCCCTATCCCGGCAATCTGGGGGGCATGCGCTGGCAGCGGGAGATTGAGCAGCGGGCCTACCAGGTCAGCGGCGGCTACCGGGCTCCCGCTCAAAGGGTGGGGGATTTTCTCGATGGACACGCCAGCACCGGCCCGGGAAGCGTCAGTCCCACCTATCGCCCCGGAGTGACTTGGTGCGATCTGCATGAGGTGCTGCCGGAGGTCATCACCCGGGCCCTGGAGCAGGCCATTCCCGCTTTGGAGGGAAATCTGGCGGGCTTTTCCCATCCGGATGGGGTGCTCACCGCCCCGGAGACCAGAAGCTCCTCCCCGGTGCGGATCCTCCGGGACGAAACCCGCCAGTCCCGGCTGAAAGGGCTCTACCCCTGCGGCGAGGGGGCGGGCTACGCCGGGGGCATCATGTCCGCCGCCGTTGACGGCATCCTCACCGCAGAAGCTGTGCTGGGGATATAATAAGATATAAGATATGAGATGTAAGATATAAGATATCCTGGGAACCCCGGGGGATTGGAATTTGCAGAGGTGATTCGTAGGGAACGGATTTATCCGTTCCGCCCGGTAACGATTTGGGGGTGGTACGTTGAATGGAAAAATGTTGAAAAAAGGAACCCGCTACCATCCAACGAACCAGGGATGTTCACCCATCTTTCGGAACGGATAAATCCGTTCCCTACGAACATGCGGAAAGTATCCCATTCAACGAACCCACCAAATTCCAATTTGCGGCGTGAAGTCGATTTGCATATATGTATCATGCGTGATGCAGATTTAGCCCAAAGCATTTGGTTAATTTTTCCATTTAAGCCTAAAAAATCAGGGCCTTGGTTGGTGCAAAACACCAAAAAATGAATAATTGAAGCTTTTTTCTTGCATTCGTGGACATTTGATGCTACAATGTGGACAAGTTCTTGCCGGAAAGACTTTCGTCTTTTGCAAAAGGACAATTATGAAGGAGGAATTACTCATGAAAAAGCTTGTCTCCATGCTTCTGGCTCTTGTCATGCTGGTTGGCGTTTTCGCTGTTGCTGCCGCCGCTGAAGAGAGCAGCCCCTACAAGATCGCAATCCTCACCGGCACCACCTCCCAGGGTGACGAGGAGTACTACGCTGCCGAGGCTCTGAAGGAAGCCTACCCCGACATCGTTCTGCACGATACTTATCCCGACAACTTCTCTTCCGAGGTTGAGACCACCATTTCCAAGCTGCTGACCTTTGCTGAGGATCCCGAAGTCAAGGCCATCCTCTTCGTCCAGGGCGTGCAGGGCGCTACCGCTGCGTTCAACCAGATCAAGGAAAAGCGGCCCGACATCCTGCTGGTCTGCGGCGTTCCCGCTGAGGATCCCGTGCCCATCGGCGCTGCTGCCGATATCTGCCTGGCCAACGACGAGATCGGCTGCGGCTATCAGGTTGCTGACCTGGCCTACGAGTGGGGCTGCGAAGTCCTGGTTCACTACTCCTTCGCCCGTCACCTGGGCTATGAGACCATCCAGGGCAAGCGCGTTGCCATGAAGGACACCGCGGAAAGCTACGGCATCGAGTTCGTTGACCGTGACTGCCCCGATCCCACCGGTGATGCCGGCATGAGCGGCGCTCAGGCTGCCATCCTGGAGGATGTTCCCAAGGTCATGGAAGAGTACGCCGGCAAGAAGGTCTGCTTCTACTGCACCAACTGCGGCATGCAGGTCGCTCTGCAGCAGGCCGTTCTGGAGCAGCCCGACGCTTACTACGCCCTGCCCTGCTGCCCCTCTCCTTTCCACGGCTTCCAGCAGGCTTTCGGTCTGGACTCCACCGCTCAGGGCGATATTGACGCCGCTCTGAAGGAGCTGGCCAACTTCCTGGAGACCAAGGATGCCACCGGCCGGTTCTCCACCTGGTCCCTGCCCGTTAACATGAGCATGATCGCCGGTATGTTCGACTACGCCTGCAAGTATGCTGAGGGCGAGATCGAGGGCAAGATCGACGAAGAATTGATGGCTAAGTGCATCGCTGCCGCTGCCGGCCTGGATTCTATCGAGATGGATGTTTACACCGCTGCCGACGGCTCCACTGTGGATAACTACTATCTGCTGGCCCTGGAGCCCATCAACTTCGCTGACTACGTCGGCTGATTCGGTTGATGCATCTTTTGTAGCATAATACCTCGCCCGGATCAGGTGCCCCACCGGCACGGGTCCGGGCGATTCGTTGATAGAGGGATAACCCGTGGCGGTGGGCTGCCGCCGACAGGGGATATCCTTTTATCTGCACTGCAAACGAAAAAAACAGAGGAGGTTTTGAACTTGGCAGAGTATATCCTTGAAATGAATCATATTTCCAAGCTCTACGGCGAAAACGCCGTATTGAAGGATGTCACCCTGAAAATTCGTCCCGGCGAAATCCATGCCCTGCTTGGAGAAAACGGCGCCGGTAAGAGCACCCTGATGAACGTGCTCTTTGGCATGCCCGTGATTCATTCCACCGGCGGCTTCCAGGGCGAGGTGCTGATGGACGGCAAAAATGTAAAGATCGCGTCCCCCATGGATGCCATGGAAAAGGGCATCGGCATGGTCCACCAGGAGTTTATGCTGATCCCCGGCTTTCAGGTGACGGAGAACATCAAGCTGAACCGGGAAATCTGCAAATCTTGGCCGGTGAGCAAGCTGCTGGGCAAGGATTTGGAGCTGCTGGACAGCTCCGCCATGAAAAAGGATGCCAGAAAAGCCCTGGACAGCGTGGGCATCGATATTTCCGAGGATACCTTGGTTGGCACCCTGCCCGTTGGCTACATGCAGTTTGTGGAAATCGCCCGGGAAATCGACAAGACCGGTGTGAAGCTGCTGGTGTTCGATGAGCCCACTGCCGTTTTGACGGAGTCCGAGGCCGCCCAGCTGATTTCCGTGATGAAGGACATCGCCAGCCGGGGCATCGCCATTATTTTCATCACCCACCGGCTTGACGAGGTGATGGATGCCTGCCACAACATCACCATCCTCCGGGACGGTACACTGGTGTGCACCCGGAAGAAGGAGGAGACCAGCGCGGAAGAGCTGGCCGCCTTGATGATTGGCCGGGGCGACGACAGCGTGATTAAAATTGAGGGCAAAACCGACCACAGCCATGGCACGGACATTGCCCTGAAGGTGCGGGACCTGCGGGTGGAAATGCCCGGCGAAATGGTCAAGGGCATCGACCTGGATGTGTATACCGGGGAGATCATCGGCATCGGCGGCCTGGCAGGCCAGGGCAAGATCGGCCTGCCCAACGGCGTGATGGGCCTGTACCCCGCCGAGGGAACCGTGGAGCTCTTTGGCAAGCCCCTGCCCCTGAACGATACCAAAACCGCCCTGCGCTCCGGCATGGCCATGGTCTCGGAGGACCGCCGGGGTGTGGGCTTGCTGCTGGACCAGTCCATCGAGGATAACATTGCCTTTACCGCCATGCAGGTCAATGGGGAGTTCCTCACCAAGCCTTTCGGCCTGCGGGATTCCAAGCGCATCCGCAAATTTGCCGAGCAGTGCATCCGGGACCTGGACATCCGCTGCACCGGTCCCACTCAGACTGCCGGAACCCTCTCCGGCGGCAACCAGCAAAAGGTGTGTGTGGCCCGGGCGCTGGCCATGAAGCCCAAGTTCCTCTTCGTTTCCGAGCCCACCCGGGGCATCGACATCGGTGCCAAGCAGCTGGTGCTGGAAACCCTGGTGCGGCTGAACCGGGAGCAGGGACTGACGGTGGTGGTGGTCTCCTCCGAATTGCAGGAGCTCCGTTCCGTCTGCGACCGGATCGCCATTGTTTCGGAGGGCAAGATTTCCAGCATCCTGCGGCCCGACAGCTCCGATACCGCCTTCGGCCTGGCCATGAGCGGTAAGAAAGTGTATGAAGGTGATCTGGCATGACAGAGAATAGTACCAAAATCACAAAGAAGAATCAGCTGTCCCGGCGCCTGCTCAGCGGAGTGCTGTTTGTGCTGGTGGCTGCCCTGCTGCTGTCCTCCCTGCTGGGCTATGTGGTCCGGGGAATGGGATCCACCCAGACAATTCTGGATACCATGCGGACCGACGCCGTGCTCAGCACCGCCACCAGCGGACTGATCGATTCCATTGCCGCCTCCCGCCGGCTGGCCTACAGCCAGGAGCTGCGAAAGAGCAAGGATTTCCGCAAAATGGGCACCGATGCCTACATCGCCGCCTGTGACCAGGCGGAGGCGGAAGCCAGGGCGGAGGCCACGGCCCTTTATTCCGATACCACCGGCGTGGATACGGCTGCGCTGGAAGCGGCCATTCCCGGCATTCAGGGGATCCAGAACCGGTATAACGCCATGAAAGAGGCGGAAAACCAGATCTACGCCGCGCTGTATGAGGAAGTGACCGGTTCTGTGGGCGACTGGACGGACTTCCTGGAGGCCAACCCTGGGGACGACGCCCTGTGGAGCGCCCTGTGCGCCCAGGCGGAAGCCCTGTCTTCCAACGAGCATCTGCGCCCCGGTATGCTCCGGCTGGTGAAAGCCCTGACAGAGGAGGAAATCGCCGCCGACCATGCCCAGGAGGTTCAGCAGCTCTGGGCCAGCGCCAGCGGCGCGGTGGAAGACTGGACAGCCTACGCCGAGGCGGATGACGATGCCCTGTGGGATATCATCCTCCAGGCGGTCCCCAATCTGGCCGAACATGAAAGGGCAGAGGATTACAAAGAAGATCTGCTGGCCTGCGCCAAGCTGGCTATTTCCGGCGAGGCGGCGGAAGCCGAAGCGGAGACGGAAATCGCCGTGGCTGAAGCGGTGGTGGACTACAGCTATATTGTTTACAGCGACGAGCTCCAGGCCCTTGAGAATGAGGTAAACAGTGCTTTTACCTCCTTGTGGGATGTGCTGGTTGCCGGCATTCCCACCCTGGATGAGCTGAAGAGCAAGGACGCTGAGGCTCTGCGGGAGAAGCTGCTGGCGGTGATCACCGCTTCCGAGGGGAATTTCGCCCAGCAGTATTCCAAGTACGCCTCCTGCGGCGCGGACAAGAACCTCACGGGCCTGACCCGGCTGAAGATGGTGGCAGCCGCCGACGCAGAGAATCTGCTGCTGTTGGGCATTGGCATGCTGCTGCTGACGGTGCTGTTCACCTTCTGGAAGCCCATCACCGGTAAGATGGGCGTGAGCCGCTCCATCATTCTGCTGTTCTTCATCTGCCTGATGCTGGCAGCCCAGTTCTATAAGATCAACATGAGCATGCTGGTCGGCAATATCCTGGAGCGTGTGTCCATGTACGGCGTTCTGGTGCTGGCCATGATGCCCGGCATCCAGTGCGGCATCAGCCTGAACATGGGTATGACCATCGGCTGCGTCAGCGGCCTGTTCGCCCTGGTCACCTCCCTGAACTATAACATCACCGGCTGGGCGGGCCTGATTTTCTCCATCGTGGGCGGCATCATTGTGGCGATCCCCCTGGGCTGGGGCTACGCCATCCTGCTGAACCGGATGAAAGGCTCCGAGATGACCATCTCCACCTATGTGGGCTACAGCTTTGTGTCCTTAATGTGCATGGTGTGGATGGGCATCCCCTATACCAACCCCCGGGTGGTCAACCTGCTCATCGGCCGGGGCCTCCGTGTCACCCACAGCCTGCTGGGCAACTACGCCTACATTCTGGATGAGCTGGGCTCCTTTACCATTTGGGGCGTTAAGGTTCCCACCGGCGGCATTGTGTTCTTCCTGATCTGCTGCGGCCTGATGTGGCTGTTCAGCCGGTCCAAGCTGGGCATCAGCATGAGCGCCGCGGGCTCCAATCCCCGGTTCGCGGAAGCCAGCGGCATCAATGTGGACCATATGCGTATTCTGGGCACCGTGCTCTCCACCGTGCTGGCAGCCGTGGGTATTGTGGTCTATTCCCAGGCCTTTGGCTATGCCCAGCTCTATACCGCTCCCCGTCAGCTGGGCTTCATCGCCGCCAGCGCCATCCTCATCGGCGGCGCCAGCGTGAAGAAAGCGAAGATCAGCCATGTGATCATCGGTGTGATCCTCTTCGAGGGCGTGCTTTCCATGGGCCAGCAGGTCGCCAACGAAGCCGTCAGCGGCGGCGGCCTCAGCGAGGTTATGAGAATCATGATCTCCAACGGTATCATCCTTTACGCGCTGACACAGTCCGGAGGTGAACAGAAATGATTGGCAGTAAGAAAATCACCGATTTCCTGAAAAAATACATTGTTACCATCCTGTTTTTGGTGCTGAGCCTGACGTTCATTCTGCTGGGCGATTTGGACATGACCTCCGTGGCCCGGGACCTGATGAAGCGCCTGAGCCGGAATGCCTTTATTGTTCTGTCGCTGATCATTCCCATCGTTGCCGGCATGGGCATCAACTTCGCCATCACCATCGGCGCCATGGCGGCCCAGATCGGCCTGCTGCTGGCGATTAACTGGAACCTCACCGGTCCTGTGGGTATCCTGGTGGCTGCTGCCATCACCCTGCCTCTGGGAGCCCTCTTTGGCTACCTGGTGGGTGTGATGCTGAACAAGATGAAAGGCCAGGAGACCATCGGCTCCATGATTTTGGGCTACTTTGCCAACGGCGCCTATCAGCTGCTGTTCCTTTACATCTTCGGCAATTTCATCCCCCTGAACAGCAAGGTCACCATCATCGGCGCCACCGGCGTGAAGAACACCCTGGACCTGACCACCAACGGCCTGGCCCAGGCCATCGACAGCATTCTGCGGATCCCGTTCCTGAACTGCGTGTACATCTTCGCCGGAGCGGGCATCGTATATGCCCTGGTCATGTTCCTGCTGAAAAAGATCACCCAAAAGAAGGCCATTGTCACCGCCGCGTGCAGCGCCGTGCTGGCAGCCATTTTCCTCCTGCCGCCGGTGGCCAACTGCTTCAATGGCAAAAACAGCGAGGCCATCACCGTGCCCGGTGTGACCTGGATCCTGATTTTGCTGCTGTGCGGCTTCAACGTGCTGATTATGAAAACCCGGCTGGGTCAGAAATTCCGGGCCGTGGGCCAGAGCCAGACTGTCGCCAATGCCAGCGGCATCAACGTCAACCGGGTCCGGCTGATTGCCATCATGATCTCCACGGTCCTGGCCGGTTGGGGCCAGCTGCTGTTCATCCAGAGTGACGGCATGGGCACCCTCACCACCTATTCCGCTCATGAGCAGGTGGGCCTGTACGCCGGTGCGGCCATCCTGGTGGGCGGCGCCAGCATCGACCGGGCCACCAACTCCCAGGCACTGCTTGGCACCCTGCTGTTCCACCTGATGTTCCTCACGGTGCAGAAGGCAGCCAGCGCCCTCTTCGGCGACGCCGTTATCGGCGAGTACTTCCGGGCCTTCCTGAGCTACGCGGTAATTGCCGTGGCCCTGGTGATGTACGCCTGGAAAGGCAACGCCAAGCGCAAGAAGAAGCAGAAGGACCTGAGAACGGCATAAAAAATACCCCCTGCGGGTTGTTCGTAAGACCGTTTTCATCCACTTTCATATGAAAAAGGGAACCGCTTTCGTTCACAAGGCGGTTCCTTTTTCTGTAAGTTTTGATTGCATCACATTTGGTTATCCGATGATTTTTGCGTAGGGAATGCATTTATGCATTCCACTCGGTAACGTTTTTATTGGGGTAAGTTGAGTGGATCATTGTTGGGAAAAAATTGGAACCTGTTACCATCCAACGAACCACGGATGTTCACCCACGTTTCGGAACGGATAAATCCGTTCCCTACGCACACGTTGGTACATATCCCGTTGGGCAAACACCCATTTGTACCAATGCTCCCCTACGATTTTCCCCCCCCGCCGGGATCGGCGGGGGGGGAATGAGGGTTATTCCGTGATTTCGTCGTGGTAGCCGTGTTCAATCAGCCAGTTCAGGGTGTTTTCGCTGTCGCCGAACACATCCACAGTCAGACAGTCCATGCCGTCGAAGTAGCTGGAGGGGTGGATGAAATTGATGGAGTCCGCGTAGCACCAAACGTCGTGGAGGGTGTAGGACTGGCTGAGTTTGCCCGCTTTGGAATCCTCCAGCAGAGCGTCCAGCAGCGCCTTCCAGTCCTCCCGGGAGATGTTGATGGTTTTGCTCTGGCTGTAGCCCGCGATGTCCCCGCTTTCATGCCAGCAGTTCAGCTGCACCAGCTGGGTGGTTTCCAGCAGGCCGTATACATCCTCCTGGGAGAATACATCAAAGCCAAAGTCGCTGAACACGAATTCCGGCCGGGAATAGATGTTTTGCAGGATTTCCAGGTGGGGGCTGGTTTCGTGATACAGGTAGCAGCGGCTGAAGACGGAGCCGTTTTTCAGGGTGTAGGTGATGTACATCCGCCCGGCCCTTTCAAAGCTGCCGTCGTCCTTGTCGAATTCAATATCCTCATCCTCGCTGCCGAAGATGCGCTCCAGCAGGGGCCGGGCGGCCTCCCGCTGCCGGTGCTCCTCCAGAGCATCCCGCTGGAGGGTGAGGATGTTCTCGATGTCCGCTGTCTCGGTGGCGGTGAAGGCGTCGTGATACCCGATGGGAAGGCGCAGTCTGACGCTTTCCACCTGCTCCGTCTCCGGCATCCGGTAGGTGATGCCGAAGAGGTCCAGTCCGGTGATGCCCAGGGCAAGAAGCACCAGGGCGCACATGGCGGCCAGGGGCAGGAAGCTCTTGCCGGTGAACACATTCACCCGGCGCTTTAAGAGCATCAGGCAGCAGTAGTAGCCCAGTACCAGACCCACGGCCAGCATCAGATAGCCGATGCTCCAGTCGAACAGGCTGGAAACTGCGTGGAATACCACACCGGCGCTGAGGGTGCACAGCACCAGCACCACCGGCTCCATTTTCGGGAAGGCCAGCAGATCACCGGCGCACTCCGGCTTGCGCTTTTGCAGCAGCTTCACCGCCAGGAAAATGGCAATGCAGCCCAGTATGGCGTAGAACACCGCAGTGAGGATGCCGTCGGGCTGGATGGTCATGCTGGCCACGTCCTCACAGCTGAAGTAGGCGGTGGGGCCGTCCTCCCCGGCGCGGACAACTGTCTGGAGATATTCTGTCTTGAAAATCTCCTTGGTCACCATCTCGGAAATGGGGCACAGCAGCATCCGGGCATCCGGCAGATACATGCCGTAGATCAGCGGGGCGAAGATTTTCAGCCGGGCCCAGGAAATCACAATGCCAAAGAAATTGGCCAAACCGTACAGCACCGCCATGCCCATCCGGTTCCCGGCGCAGACCCCGCACAGCAGGGAAAGCCCCAAAAAGAACAGGTATTGCAGCATGGAAACGCCCATCCATATCGGAATCAGCTCCCGGAACCGGGTCATGGAGGCCGCCATCAGTCCGCCGGAAATCAGAATCCCGGGAATCACACTGAGGATACCCTGAATCACCTGGGTGCCGAACCAGCCGCCCCGGGTGACGGGGAGGGAATGAATGGCGTAGCACAGCCGGGGGGTGTACAGATCACCCAGCAGCAGCTGGACCAAAACAAAGGCATAGGCGAAATTCAGGACCAGGGTGTACTGAAAAAACACATACAGGCTGGTGAGAATATTTCCATACCTGTTCTGCCCCAGATTGACGTTGCTCAGGGTCAGCAGCACCAGCACCAGGGTATAGAGAATGGCCAGAGGGCCAAAGCGCTTGAGCCCCATGCGGCAGAAGGCGGGATCATAGCACGCTTTTTTTAACTTCATAGTTCACACCTCCCAGTTCATAGATGAAGATTTCCTCCAGGGAAAGGGGGAGCACATCAAAATAGGCGGGATCCATGGCCTCACAGCGGTCCCGCACCTCCTGACAGCCGCCCCGTAGAATGTATGTATTCAGCCTGCCGGAGCGGCTCTCGTGGAGAATCTCAAAGCCCGCCGGGGCATCCCCCACGATCTGCAGCTTCACGGTGCCCCCCTGCATGTCCGCCAGGCTCTTTTCCATGAGCATTTTACCGTGGTCCATGATGCCTACATGGTCGCACACATCCTCCAATTCCCGCAGGTTGTGGCTGGAAATCAGCACCGTGGTGCCCCGCTCCGCCACCTGGTCGAGAATCAGGCTCATCACCTGCCGCCGCATCACCGGGTCCAGGCCGTCCACCGGCTCGTCCAGAATCATCACCTCGGGACGGGCGGCAAGGGTCAGGTGGAAGGCCGCCTGCTTCTGCATGCCCTTGGAGAACCGGCGAATGGGGCCTGCGGGCAGGGGGAAGATTTCTTTCAGCTTTTGGTAGAGCGCCTCGTCAAAGGGCTCAAACATCTGCCGGTAAAACTGGTGCATGTCCTCCAGGGTGGCGGCGGGGAAATAGAAGATTTCATCGCTGATGTAGCCGATTCGCTCCTTGACTGCCGGGTCGTTCCACACCGGCTGGCCTCCTACGGTGACGGAGCCGCTGTCCGGCTGATAGATGCCGGTGAGATGGCGGATGACGGTGGTCTTGCCCGCGCCGTTGGGACCCACCAGGCCGTAAACGGAGCCCTGGGGCACGTGCAGACTCAAATCGTCCAGCGCCTTGAAATCACCAAAGATTTTGGTGACGTTTTTCATTTCAAGCATGATTTTCCTCCTGTTCCAGCCTCTTTTGAAGCTCCTGCCGGGTATAGCCCAGCCCCAGCAGCTTCTTGGCGGCTTCATCGAATTGGTGCAGCAACCGCATTTCCTGCTTTGGGTCGCCGGTGGGAATGGCGCAGACGAAGCAGCCCTTGCCGGGGACGGTGGCGATCCACCCCTCCATTTCCAACTGCCGGTAGGAGCGCTGAATGGTGTTGGGGTTGATGGACAGCTCCACCGCCAGCTCCCGCACGCTGGGAAGCCGATCGCCCTGCCGCAGAACCCCGGACGTGATCTGCTGCCGCAGACCGTCCATAATCTGCACGTAAATGGGCCTGGCATCCCGATAGTCCAGATGCAGCATTTGGCTTTCCTCCTGTTTTGAATTAACTGTACTAACCGTACTAGTACAGTTACTATAACAGTTCATACAGCAATTGTCAAGCTTCCGTGGATTAAGGCTTTCTTAAGAGAATGATAAATTGGAATTTGGCAGGGAGGCCCCGCGGCCAATTCGTTACGAACCTTGGGCAATTAACCCATAACTCCTGGGCCCCTCGACCGGTACTGACCCGATAAATTGAAATTTGACGGGTTCGTTGAATTAAAAATGTTTCAACGTGTGCGTAGGGAATGCATTTATGCATTCCGCTTGCGTATTGTTTCAAAACCGGTTGGATAAATGGTGAAATGCCAGTAATATGTTCCTCAAAATGCCATTCAACGAACTGCGGTGATCATCGGGGGTTTCGGAACGGATAAATCCGTTCCCTACGAATCACCTCTACAGATTCCAATTTATCGCTTTGCGGGAAGCCGATGAGCATAAAAACAGCGAGCCATCTGGCGCACCAGATGGCTCGCTGTTTCGGGGAATATCCTGGATGACCCTGGGATTTACAAACATTGACAGACGCCCATTCACCCAGTATAATGGGAATCGTGAACACCCACCGTCTCCTGTCGTGCTTTGACATCCAGACGGTTGACGGTAAAAAGACGGTTGCCTGACTACCCGCGTAGGCGGAAAGGAAGGCGAAATATCGCAGCCTCGCGGGAATCTGATTCCAGGAGGTAGCCGATATGGACATTTTGAATGTTATTGGCAGCATTTGCAGCATCATTGGATTGGCTTTTGCCATCTATTGCTACATAGCTTCCAGAAACAAGAAAAAGTGAGCCGTCTGTCGCTACCAGATGGCTCACTGCTCTCAGGAGAAATACTCTTGAGAAGGTGTACCTGATTTGACTGTGGCAACCGTCTGGGCGGACACCGCAGGGAGATGTGTGTTACCAGCGCACATCTTCCTGTGTTTTTATTATAGCCCTGATTGCTTGGGTTGTCAAGGAGAATTCGAAGGCTCCTGCAGCGCAAAACCCGGGAGCGGTTATCATGAAAAGATAGGGATTTTTCCGGAAGATTGGTTGCAAATTCAAAAATATGTGCTATAATGTCAAACATGTACGCTTTTTTGGAAAAAGGAGGGAGAATATGATTTTTGGCAAGCACATCAACCGCTATTACCTGCGCTATGCCCCCCTGCTGCTGATCGGCCTGCTGGCCCTGGGGACGGTGGACTATCTGCAGCTGGTGATTCCGGAGCTGTATCGGATGGTCATCAACGGCATGAACCAGGGCTATGTGATGCTTGACGGCGTTCAGCATACTTTCGACATGGCGTTCCTGCTGGATAAAATCTGCATGCCCATGGTCGCCGTGGTGGTGAGCATTGTGTTCTGCCGGTTTCTGTGGCGGGTGACCATCTTTGGGGCGGCCATCCGGGTGGAAACCAACCTGCGGGACAGGATGTTCAGCCACGCCAAGCAGCTCAGCCGGGAATACTACCAGGTGAATAAGGTGGGTAATCTCATGAGCCTGTTCACCAACGATCTGGACACCGTCCAGGAGTGCTTCGGCTGGGGCTTCATGCAGTTTTTTGATCCTCTGATTCTGGGCACCCTCTCCATTGTGAAAATGTGGCGGATGGACCATCTGCTCACCGCCCTGTCGCTGATTCCCATGGCCCTGCTCTTCGGCTGCGCCTCCATTGTGGGCAAGGTGATGACGAAAAAGTGGGACTACCGGCAGGAGTGCTTCTCTCAGCTTTCGGATTTCTCTCAGGAGAGCTTCTCCGGCATCGCGGTGATCAAGGCCTTTGTGAAGGAGGCCAAGGAGCTGATGGCCTTCAAAAAGCTGAACAACGAAAATGAAAATGCCAACGTCGACTACACCAAAATCTCCGTGCTCATGCGGATCATGGTGAGCTCCTTTGTGGAGAGCGTCATGTGCATCATCCTGGGCTACGGCGGCTATCTCGTGCATCAGGGCATCTTCGACGCCGGTCAGCTTATGGAGTTCATCGGCTATTTCACCGCGATCGTCTGGCCCATCATGGCGGTATCCGAGCTCATTGATATGACCTCCCGGGGCAAGGCCTCCTTGAAGCGCATCAGTGAGCTTTTGGACGCGGAGGTAGATGTGAAGGACGCGCCCGGGGTGACGGAGCTGGAAAATGTGAAAGGAAGCATCGAATTCCGGGACCTGAGCTTCCGCTATCCCGATGGGGAATTCGACGCTTTGGAGCATGTTTCTTTCCAAATCAACCCGGGGGAGAGCGTCGGCCTGGTGGGAAAAACCGGCTCCGGCAAGACCACCCTGGTGGATTTGATTCTCAGGACCTACAACGTGCCCGATGGGACGGTGTTCATCGACGGCCAGGATGTGAACAAGGTGAGCATCCACTCCGTGCGGGAAAACTGTGCCTATGTGCCCCAGGATAATTTCCTGTTTTCCGATACCATCGCCCGGAACATCGCCTTTGGCGAGAAAAACATCGATTCGGCGGCGGTGCGGCGGGCGGCGGTGCTGGCGGATGTGGACGAAAACATCCGGGAGTTCCAGCAGGAGTACGACACCATGCTGGGGGAGCGGGGCGTCACCGTTTCCGGCGGCCAGAAGCAGCGGATTTCCATTGCCCGGGCATTGATGAAGGACGCCCCCATTCTGATCCTGGACGACTCCGTGTCCGCCGTGGATACCAAAACCGAGCGGGCCATCCTCAGCAATCTGCGGGAAACCCGCCGGGGTAAGACCACCATTTTGATTGCCCACCGGATTTCCACCATTGAGCAGATGGACCGGGTGCTCTTCATTGACAACGGCAGGGTCTCCGGCTTTGCCTCCCATGAGGCACTCTACGCCGCCAATGCCAGCTACCGGAAAATGGTGGATTTGCAGCGACTGGAAGAGGAAGGAGGCAACGAATGATGAACGAATTCCTGCCCCTGATCATTGCCTGTGCCGTCATCGGCCTGTTCACCCTGGCCTTTGTGGCGGCCTATTTCGTCCTGAAGCGCCGCGTCAAGCACCCGGAGAATGAGCGGCACATGTCGGATGCCTATCTCATCCGGCGGCTGCTGCAGTATGCCAAGCCCTACACCGGGCAGTTTATTCTGGTGTTCTTTGTCATGCTGCTGTCCATTGCCTATGATGTGCTCTCCCCCATGCTGCTGGGCAAGGTCCAGGGACTCATCAAGGTGGAAAATTTCCAGCTCTCCCGGCTCTATGCCATGGTGGCGCTGTACGCGGGGATTCTGATCGTCTCCATGGTGTGCACCTATTTCCAGGCCATGATTTTGCAGTCCGTGGGTCAGAAAATCCTCACCCAGATTCGCCTGGACACCTTTACCCGAATCGAAAGCCTGTCCCATGAGCAGCTGAACCAGATTCCCGTGGGCAAGCTGGTCACCCGGGTGAGCAACGACCCCAATTCCATCAGCTACCTGTTCACCAACATCCTGGTGACCCTGCTGAAAAACACCATGGTCATCATCGGTGTGCTGGGGGCCATGCTGGTGCTGAACTATGCCCTGACTTTGATGGTATTGTGCTTTGTCCCGTTCCTGGTGGTGTTCACCCTGATTTTCCAGCGGTTCAGCCGGGAGGTCCACCGAAAGGTGAACAACACCCGCACCGATGTGAACACCTATCTGTCCGAGAACCTCTCCGGTATGAAGATCACCCAGATTTTCAACCGGGAGGATGTGAAGATGGAGGAATTCCTGGACAAGAGCCACCGTCTCCAGCGGGCAAAGTACAATCGGATGCTGGTGTTCGGCATCTTCCGGCCCATGGTGTATATGCTGTTCGTCACCTCCAATCTGTTCCTGTTCTACATCGGCTGCCGGGGCTATATCCAGGACACCACCTTCCTGGGCCAGACCATCACCAGCGAGATCGTGGTTTCGTTCTACATGTACATCTCCAAATTCTTCAACCCCATTCAGGCGCTGGCGGAGCAGTTCGATATGCTCCAGCAGTCCTTTGCCTCGGCGGAGAAGATTTTCACCATTCTGGACATGGAGCCGGAGGTGGTGGACGCACCCGATGCCATCGAGCTGGAGCAGATCCGGGGCGAGATTGAATTCAAGGATGTGTGGTTCGCCTACAAGCCCGGCGAGTGGGTCTTAAAAGGGGTGTCTTTCCATGTGGAGCCCAAGCAGACGGTGGCCTTTGTGGGCTCCACCGGCTCCGGCAAGACTACCATATTGTCTCTGATCTGCCGGAACTACGACATCCAAAAGGGCCAGATCCTCATTGACGGCATGGACATCCGGAAAATCAAAATCGCCTCCCTGCGGCGGCATTTCGGCCAGATGCTCCAGGATGTGTTCCTCTTCTCCGGTGATATCCGAAGCAACATCCTGCTGCGGATGGAGGGAGTCAGCGACGAGGAGGTTTGGCAGGCCGCCCGGTATGTGAATGCCGACACGTTCATCAAGAGGCTGGAGCACGGCCTGGATGAGGTAGTGCGGGAGCGGGGCAACAATTTCTCCGCCGGTCAGCGGCAGCTGCTGTCCTTTGCCCGGACCATCATCCACAAGCCCTCGGTGATGATTCTGGACGAGGCCACCGCCAACATCGACACGGAGACGGAAATTCTCATTCAGGATTCTCTGGAGAAGATGAAGAACATCGGCACCATGCTGATCGTGGCCCACCGGCTGAGTACCATCCAGCACGCGGACAACATCATCCTCCTGTCCCATGGCAAAATCCTGGAGCAGGGCACCCATCAGCAGCTGCTGCACCAGAAAGGCCGCTACTATCAGCTCTATACCCTCCAGTTTCAAAAGCAGACCCTTTTGAAAGGAGAATAATCTTTCCCATCCCCTCCGGAACCCCGGAGGGGATGTTTCGTAGGGAATGCATTTATGCATTCCGAAAGGTTCATTCACCACCAGGGTTCAACGAATCGCATAACGATGATTTTTGCGTAGGGAACGCATTCATGCGTTCCGCCTCGGTAACACTTATACCGGGGTATGTTGAATGGAAAAATGTTGGAAAAAATTGGAACACGTTACCATCCAACGGACCATGGATGTCAATTGACGTTTCGGAACGCATAAATGCGTTCCCTACGAATTTTATTCACACAAACACCAATTTGTCGGGCTGCGGTACGATGGTGGGGCTAATTGCCGAATTGCATCAAATTATTCTGAACAGAAAATATCTATTGCAATTTCACTAAAAATAAGATATGATAAATGTGTAAAATTACATCATCAGGAGGATGCAATGTCAATTCAAACTTGCAGGGAGGAATATCTCAAGGCACTGAAGCTGGGGCAGCGAGAATTCGAAGAGCTCCTGGCCGCCGGGAGAAATACGAACCCGGAAGTGCTGGATGAGCTGCTGCCTGAAATCGATACGCAGACCATTGTGGATGTGGGAACCATGGAGATTCCCGCGGAGCGGATTGTGGGCACAAAATCCGCCGGACGCATTGCGGCCTTTACCCCCAGCTTCTATCCGCTGCTGGATGTGAAAACGGAATTCGCAACCAAATGGATTGCTCTTTGTGATGCCCACCTGGGGCCCGAGGGCATCCGGGACCCCATTTCCTGCTATGAATACCTGGGCAATTTCTATGTCCAGGAGGGCAACAAGCGGGTGAGCGTGCTGCGCTATTTTGGCGCGGCCCGGATTCCCGCGGTGATCAAGCGGGTGCTGCCGGTGCAGACCCAGGAGCCCAGAATCCAGGCCTATTATGAATTTTTGGATTTCTTCAAGGCATCAGGCCTCTACACCGTCCAGTTCCGCCGGCCCAAGGATTACGGAAAGCTCCTGTCCCTGCTGGGCAAGGAGCCGGATGTGAAATGGACCGAGGAGGAGCGTCGCACCTTTAATGCCCGCTATCAGTATTTCCGGGAGGCCCTGGCAGCGGTGAATACCCGGCAGCTGGATATCCTGCCGGAGGAGGCCCTGCTGCTGTGGCTGAAGCTCTATCCCTTTGAGGATTTGAGCAACCTGTCCGCTTCGGAGCTGAAAAAATCCGTGGCCGCCCTTTGGGAGGACATTGTCAGCGTTTCGGAATCGGCGGTGAAGGTGGAATCCAAGGTGGAGGACGCCAAGCCCGGCCTCCTGAGCTTTCTCACCCTGCCGGACCATGTGAATGTGGCCTTTGTCCATTCCCTCACTCCATCTACCAGCGGCTGGGGCCTGGGCCACGAAAAGGGAAAGGAATACTTGGAATCCGTCATGGGCGATAAGGTCACCCTCCGCAGCTACTATCAGGGCAACACCCCCGAGGAGGTGGAGCGCCTTCTGGAGCAGGCGGTGGAGGAGGGCGCCCAGGTGGTATTCGCCACCGTGCCCCAGATGACCCACACAACCCTAAAGGTGGCGGTGAAGTACCCCAAGGTGCATTTCTTCTGCTGCTCCCTGGACCAGCCCTATTCCAGCATCCGCACCTACTACGGCCGGGTGTTCGAGGCGAAATTCATCACCGGCGCCATTGCCGGCGCCATGGCCCAAAACAACCGCATTGGCTACATCGCCTCCTATCCCATCTTCGGCGTCCCCGCTTCCATCAATGCCTTTGCCTTGGGCGCCCTGCTCACCAATCCCAGAGCCCAGATTGAGCTGCGCTGGTCCTGTGTGGCAGGCACCCCCCAGGCGGATTTCTTTGCCGATGGCATCCGGGTGATTTCCAACCGGGATTTGCCCGTGCAGTCCAAGGTCTATCTGGACTTCTGCAATTACGGCACCTATCTGATGGACGATAAAAGTGACCTGATTCCCCTGGCTTCCCCGGTGTGGGTCTGGGGCAAATTCTATGAGTCCGTCATCCGGGGCATCCTCTCCGGCTCTCTGAAAAAGGAAAAAGAGGGGGCAGGCCGGAACTACTGGCTGGGCATGGACACCGGGGTGATCGACATCGACTTTTCCGACAAGCTGCCCCAGGGCGTCCGGGCCCTGGCGGATATCCTGTGCCGGGGCATGAGGGAGCGCACCATCGACCCCTTTGCCAGGAAAATTGTGGCCCAGGACGGCAGCGTGAAAAATGAAAGCAGCACAACCACCTTCACCATAGATGAGCTGGTGCACATGGATTGGCTGTGTGAAAATGTCTCCGGCTCCATTCCCAACTTCGATGAGGTTTTGCCCATGTCCCGGAACATGATCCGGGAGCTGGGCGTGTACAGAGAAAAAATCCCTGCACAGAAAGAAGCGAAAGCGGTTGAAAATTTTATTCATCTCCGATGAGGAATGCCCCTCCCTCTGGGATTACTATCGCCCCGAAAAACTGGACGGAATCGACCTGATTATCTCCTGTGGGGACCTGAAATCCAGTTACCTGCAATTTCTGGTGACCATGGCCAAATGTCCCCTGCTCTTTGTGGCGGGAAATCACGACACTCACTACGATCAGGACCCGCCCAATGGCTGCGACTGCATCGACGATGCCATCGTGGAATACAACGGCGTCCGGATCATGGGCCTGGGAGGCTGCCGCCGGTATCACCCCGGAAACTATCAATACACGGAAAGGCAGATGCGCCAGCGCATCCGAAAGCTCCGGTTTCCCCTTTGGCGCTGCAAGGGGGTGGACATTGTGGTCACCCATGCGCCGCCGGAGGGCTTGGGGGACGGGGAGGACCCGGCCCATCATGGCTTTGCCGCCCTGCGGGAATTTCTGGACAAATACCACCCCAGTTACCTGGTCCACGGCCATGTCCATCTGCGCTACGATGCCTCCCTGCAGCGGGTGCGGGAGTATGAGGGCACCACATTGATCAATGCCTTTGAGCGCTATGTTCTGGAAATACCCGACAGGCCCGTTCCCACCCGCCATCTCAACCAGCTCCGGTGGAAAACCAAGCATAAGGAGCTGAACAACGAGTGGGACGATATTCTGGGCATCAACGCCATCAAACGATAAAGTGAGGATAGAAAGATGTTTACCGGCTTCTCCCCGGAGACCATTGATTTTCTCTGGGGCATTCGCATGAACAACAACCGGGACTGGTTCCTGGAGCATAAAAAGCAGTATGTGGATACCCTCTACCAGCCCATGAAGGAGCTGGGGGCCCAGCTGTTTGAGCCTTTTTTGCAGCGGCAGGGAGATATCCTCAAGGTCAGCCGCATCTACCGGGATGCCCGGCTGCACCATCCAGATCCCTATAAAGAGAGCCTCTGGGCCTCCATCCGCCGGGATGGGGAGTGGTGGGCGGAGAATCCCACCCTGTTTTTTGAAATTCGGCCCGACGGGGTGAACTACGGCTTCTCCCTGTGGCATCCCAAGGTAGCCGCCATGGAAGCCTTCCGGAATCGCATCACCGCCAAGCCGGAGGAATTTTTACAGATGCTTCACGGCGTTCAGGATGCCGTGGGCATGGAGGTCACCGCCCAGTGCTACAAGCGGCCCAAGGAGGCGCCCACACCGGAGCTGCAGCCCTATTTCACCTGGAAAACGGACATCGATTTAATTGTCCACGAGGATGTGGGGGATGCCATCTTTGGCCCGGAGCTGGGAAACCGGGTGGGAGCGTTCCTGCAGAAGCTGATTCCCTTGTATGACTATTTCAATTTCATTACCCTGGGATAAAGGAGAAAGAAAAACATGAGAAAGAACACCATTTTCAAGGGCATGGCTACGGCAATGGTCACCCCCATGACTGCCACCGGCGTGGATTACGACGCCCTGGGCCGGTTTATTGACTTCCAGCTTGCCTCCGGAATCAATGCCCTGGTTGCCGTGGGCACCACCGGCGAAAGCGCCACCCTGTCCCCCCAGGAGCGCAATGAGGTCATTCGCTTCACCGTGGACCGGGTCAATGGCCGGGTGCCCGTGATTGCCGGCACCGGCACCAACAACACGGCCCACGCCATCACCTATACGGAAAATGCCTGTGCCATCGGCGCCGATGCCATGCTGGTGGTCACCCCTTATTACAATAAGGCTACCCAGGCCGGCCTCATCGCCCATTTCTCCGCCATTGCGGATAAGTCCGACAAGCCGGTGATGCTCTACAATGTGCCCTCCCGCACCGGCTGCAACATGCTGCCTGCCACCGTGGCGGAGCTGGCCAAGCACCCCAATATCGCCGCCATCAAGGAGGCCAGCGGCAACATGGCACAGATCGTGGAGCTGTTTGCCCGCTGCGGCGATCAGATCGATGTCTACTCCGGCGAGGATGCCATTACCATCCCCATGATGGCCATGGGCGCCAAGGGTGCCATCAGCGTTCTGAGCAATGTGGTTCCCGCTCAGTCCGTTGCCATGACCGATGCTTTCTTCGCGGGCAAGCTGGAGGAGGCTGCCAGGCTGCAGTGCACGTATCTGGACCTCATCAACGACCTGTTCTGCGAGGTCAGCCCCGCTCCTGCCAAGGCCGCCGTCAGCGCCATGGGCTATGGGGAAGAAAACATCCGGCTGCCCCTGATTCCCATGAGCCAGGAAAACCGGCAGCGGATGTTTGAGAGAATGCGCCGGCTGGGGGTCAATGTATGAGAGCGGTTCTTTGCGGCGCCAACGGGGCCATGGGCAAGCTGATCGATGGTATTCTGGCAGATGAGGTGGTTGGCCGGGTGAGCATCGACGGGGAGAACGGTGTGAGCAAAACCTTTGCCGAGCTGGGAATGGTGGAGGCGGACGTGGTGATCGACTTTTCCCACCACACCGCTGCGGCGGATGTGCTCTCCTACGCCGAAAAAATCGGCGCGTCCGTTGTCATCGGCACCACCGGCCACACGGCGGAGGAAAAGGCGCTGATTTTTGAAGCCGCCCAGCGGATTCCCGTGTTCTACTCCGGCAATATGAGCTTGGGCATCGCCCTGCTGTGCAGCATGACCCGGCAGGTGGTGGAGCGGTTCCCGGAGGCGGATGTGGAAATCGTGGAGATTCACCACAACCGAAAGGTGGATGCTCCCAGCGGCACCGCCAAGATGCTCTTTGAGGCGGTGAAGTCCGTGCGGCCCAACGCTTACGAGCATGACGGCCGCTCCGGGGAGTGCAAGCGCACCAAAGACGAGGTGGGCATTTCCTCCCTGCGGATGGGCAATGTGGTGGGCGTCCATGAGGTGCATGTCTGCACCCCCAGCCAGACCATCACATTGCGCCATGAGGTTTCCACCCGGAATATGCTGGCCGAGGGCGGTGTGGAGGCAGCCCGGTTCATGGTGGGCAAGCCCAAGGGAATGTATAACATGGAAAATCTGCTGTCAGGCCGGTAAATTGGAATTTTCGTAGGGAATGCATTCATGCATTCCGCCCGATAACGGTTTTGGGGCGGTGCGTTGAATGGAAAAAATTTGGTTCTTTTGGTAGGGAACGGATTTATCCGTTCCGAAGCCCCCGATGATCACCGCAGTTCGTTGAATGGCATTTGTGGGAACATATGATTGGCATTTCACCATTTATCCAACCGGTTTTGAAACAATACGCAAGCGGAATGTATAAATGCATTCCTTACGCAAAGTCTGGCGTGTTACCATTGGACGAACCTGGGTGTTTATCGGAACGGGCGGAACGGATAAATCCGTCCCCTACGAATCATCCCGCTAAATTCCCATTTGTCATCAATCCCAATTCCCTCAAGGAGGCATTGGCATGAAAATATACTATATGAACGGTGCCGGAAATGACTTTATGGTCATGGATGGCCGGGGGCTGAATCCTAATTATGCGGCTCTGTCCCAAAAGCTCTGCGCCATCACCGGGGCGGACGGCTTCATGGCGGTGGATGATTCCGAAAACGCGGATTTTAAGCTCCATTTTTACAATTCAGACGGCTCCCGGGGAGAAATGTGCGGCAACGGCTCCCGGTGCATCTGCCGCTTTGCCAATGAATTGGGCATCGCGGGGGAGCAGATGACGGTGGAAACCGATGCGGGATTGGTCTACGGCTGGCATCTGGAGGGCGACCGCTACCGGGTCCGGCTGAACACTCCCACCGTGGTGGACCTGCGGCGCAAGGCGGACATTGCCTATGTGGAGCTGGGGAATCCCGGCCTGCCCCATGCGGTGCGGGAGTACCCCGGGGATGTATGGGCCGATGCCGACAAGCTGCGCCCAGAGATGGAACGTCTGCGCCATGACCCCGCCTTCCCTAAGGGGGCCAATGTGAACTATTATTCCGTGGTGTCCGATACCGAGGTCAATGTGCTCACTTTCGAGCGGGGGGTGGAGGATTTCACCCTGGCCTGCGGCACCGGCTGCGGCAGCGTAGCCACGGTGCTCCGCCTTTCCGGCCGGCTTCCCGGGGGCAAGCTGACCCTGAATAACCGGGGCGGCACCTTGAATGTCACCGTCACCGGCGAGAATCAGGTGGAGGCCCTCTATCAGGAGGGGCCTACCGAGATCGTAAGGATTTACGATTTGGATATTTGATTGGGGAAATTGGAATTTGGCGAGTTCGTCCAACGGGATATGTTCCAACGTGTGCGTAGGGAACGGATTTATCCGTTCCGAAAGGTGGATGAACATCCGCGTTTCGTTGGATGGGAACGGATTCTTTTTCAACATTTTCCCATCATACGTGCATCCCATAAAAACGTTACCCAGCGGAACGGATAAATCCGTTCCCTACGAAACATCCTGACAAAAATCCAATTTGTCGCGGTATGCCCAAAAACATTTCTGTTGACAAACCCCGGTGTTTTTGGCTATAATAGGGAAGATATCTTTATCAGAAAAGCTGTGAAGAGAAGAGTACCTGGCAGGCGGCCGGTCAGAGAGCCCGATTTGGTGGGAGCGGGCACGGTGTGCGCTGGGGAACATGGTCTTGGAGCTGAACCGTCGATAGGTAGGCGGTTCCGGATAGCGCCCGTTACAGCGTTTTGAGGCAGCTGCTTGCTGCGAATCAAGGTGGTACCGCGTCAAATTTTGTCGCCCTTGGGTTATCCTGAGGGCGATTTTTCATTTTAGGAGGAAAACGTTATGTGCGAAAAATGCAGGGGGAAGTTCTATATCACCACCCCCATCTATTACCCCTCGGCCAAGCTTCACATTGGCCACAGCTACTGCACCGTGGCTACCGACACCATGGCCCGGTATAAGCGGCTCCAGGGCTATGATGTGATGTTCCTCACCGGCACCGATGAGCATGGCCAGAAGATTGAGGACAAGGCCAAGGAGGCCGGGGTCACCCCCCAGCAGTTTGTGGACAACATCGTGCTGGGAGAGGGCGGCGTCAAGGACCTGTGGAAGCTGATGAACATCTCCTACGACCGCTTCATCCGCACCACCGACGACTACCATGTGGCCGCCATTCAGAAAATCTTCAAGAAGATGTATGAAAACGGCGATATCTACAAGGGCACCTACAAGGGCAAATACTGCAAGCCCTGCGAGTCTTTCTGGACGGAGAGCCAGCTCAAGGACGGCAAATGCCCCGACTGCGGCGGTGAGGTCCAGGACGCGGAGGAAGAGGCCTATTTCTTCCGGCTGAGTAAGTACGCCCAGAGAGTGCGGGACCTGCTGGTGAACACCGACTTTTTGGAGCCCCGGAGCCGGGTCAACGAGATGGTGAACAATTTCATCGACCCCGGCCTGGAGGATTTGTGCGTCTCCCGCACCAGCTTCACCTGGGGCGTGCCCGTGGACTTTGACCCGGGCCATGTGGTGTATGTGTGGATCGATGCCCTGTTCAACTATATGACCGCCCTGGGCTTTGAAAATGACAAATATGATGACTTGGACAAGTTCTGGCCTGCGGATGTGCATTTTGTGGGCAAGGAAATCGTCCGGTTCCACTCGATCATCTGGCCCGCCATGCTCATGAGCCTGAACCTGCCCCTGCCGAAAAAGGTCTACGGCCACGGCTGGCTGCTGCTGGACGGCGGCAAGATGAGTAAATCCAAGGGCAATGTGGTGGACCCCTATCTGCTGGCCCAGCGCTTCGGCGTGGATGCCCTGCGGTTCTTCCTGCTGCGCTCCTTCCCCTTTGGCTCCGACGGCAATTTCTCCAATGAGCTGCTGATTTCCACCATCAACACCGACCTGGCCAATGACCTGGGCAACCTGGTGTCCCGCACCGTGGCCATGGCCCAGAAGTATTTTGGCGAGCATCTGCCCAAAGAGCAGCGGGAGGACGAAGAAAAGGACGCCGAGCTCATTTCTATGGCTTCCTCCCTGCGGAATCGTTACGAAGAGCAGATGGAGAAATACGCCTTCCAGAATGCCCTTGCCGAGGTGTTCAAGGTCATCTCCCGGGCCAATAAGTATATCGACGAAAACGCCCCCTGGGTGCTGGCCAAGAGCGAGGAGCAGAAGCCCCGCCTGGCAAGAGTGCTCTATAACCTGCTGGAAACCGTCCGCATCTGCGGCGGCCTGCTGTCTCCGTTCATGCCGGATACCGCTGCGGAAATCGGCAAGCGGCTGGGCGGCGCGGCGATGGACTGGGACAGCCTGGCTCGTTGGGGCCTGCTGAATCCGGAGGTGGCCCCGGTAGCCGGTGCGCCTCTGTTCCCCCGGATCGATATGGAGAAGGAGCTGGCTGCTCTGGAGGAAATCCGGGCTTCTGCCGCCGCTCCCGCGGTGGAGGAAGACCCCCTGCCCGAACCCAAGGAGCAGATCACCTTTGATGCCTTTGAAAAGGTGGAAATGACCGTGGTAAAGGTGCTCACCTGCGAAAAGGTGAAAAAGAGCGATAAGCTGCTGAAATTCACCCTGGACGACGGCACCGGCACCCCCCGGCAGATCCTCTCCGGCATTGCCAAGTACTATGAGCCCCAGGAGTTGCTGGGCAAGACCCTGGTGGCGGTGACCAACCTGGCACCCCGGAAGATGATGGGCCAGGAGAGCCAGGGTATGCTGCTCTCCGCCGAGCGGGGCGACAAGCTGAACCTGGTGATGCTGGACGACAAGGTCCCCGCCGGTTCCAGACTGGTATAAGATAATCAAAACCCTCTCAAATGGAGCTCCACTTGAGAGGGTTTATTTTATGTGCGCCCGGTGAGCGCACATTCTATAGGGTGAAAGTCCCGAAGTCGCCCGGTAGCGGGAAGATTTAGCCAAAGGCAAGGGTGTCCGTCGTGAGGCGGAATCTGAAGAAAGCCGGATTTTGGGAGTTGAAAGGTCTC
>JAQYLT010000048.1 GCA_028719885.1 Bacillota bacterium | reverse complement strand
GTGCTGCCCATTGCGGCGGCCATCCTTGCCTGTGTCATGTGCATGGAGCTGATACAGATGATAACCGAGAAAAACAATATGCACGACTTTGACAGCTCTATGTTCTTCCGCTGGATTTTCAAGTCTGCGTTTGCCATTCTTATTGTCAGCAACACATGGAACATCGTCATGGGCATCTTTGACGCCACCCAGAACGTCGTCAACCAAAGCGCCGGTGTGATTATCGGGGAAACGTCCGTGGATTTTAACAGCCTGATACCTGACCTTGAAAGCCAGTTGGAGGCTATGAGCGTGGGCGGGCTTTTGGGCCTGTGGTTCCAGACCCTTGTGGTGGGCCTTACCATGAACATTCTCGCCATCTGTATTTTCCTTGTGACCTACGGGCGCATGATTGAAATTTACGTCGTAACCTCGTTAGGGCCTATCCCCCTTGCCACAATGGGAAACAGCGAATGGCGCGGCATGGGCCAGAACTACTTGAAATCCCTGCTGGCGCTGGGCTTCCAAGCCTTTTTAATCATGGCTGTTGTCGGTATCTATGCGGTGCTGATACAGAACATTGCTTCTGCTTCTGACATATCCGGCGCAATCTGGGGCTGCATGGGCTATACGGTGCTTCTGTGCTTCTGCCTGTTCAAGACCGGCAGCATCAGTAAATCCGTATTCTCGGCGCATTAAAAATCAACTACACACAGGAGGAAATCATTTATTTCAACATACAACATCATTTACGCCGATCCGCCGTGGCGGTATGAGTGCAAAAACAAATCGGGTGCAGCGGAAAATCACTATCCCACCATGAGCATAGACAAGCTGTGCGCCCTGCCGGTGGAAGCACTGGCCGCCAAGGACTGTCTGCTGTTTTTATGGGCCACATTTCCCATGCTGCCGGAGGCGTTGCAGCTTATCCGGGCATGGGGCTTTACGTTCAAGACGGTGGCCTTTGTCTGGCTGAAACAGAACCGCAAAAGCCCTACATGGTTTTACGGGCTGGGTTACTGGACAAGGGGGAACGCGGAAATCTGCCTGCTGGCAAAGCGCGGCAAACCGAAACGTCATTCTGCCGCTGTCCATCAGTTCATTATCAGCCCGATTGAACAGCACAGCAAAAAGCCGGATGTGACCCGTGACAAGATCGTGGAGCTGGCGGGCGACTTGCCCCGCGTGGAGCTGTTTGCCAGACAGAAATGCCCCGGCTGGGATGCGTGGGGCAACGAAGTGGAATGTGATCTTACCCTGAACCCGTCGTGAAAGGAGGTGCCAGATGGCTTATGTAACTGTCCCCAAGGACTTAACCCATGTGAAATCCAAGGTTGTGTTTGGCCTTACCAAACGGCAACTGATCTGTTTTGGCGGTGCGCTGCTGGTAGGCGTCCCGTTATACTTTCTCACCCGTGACTATCTCTCCACCAGTGCGGCGGCCCTGCTCATGGTATTTATCATGCTGCCGGGCTTTTTGCTTGCCATGTATGAGCGTCACGGCCAGCCCCTTGAAGTGGTGGTAATGCAGATGATTCAGTGCTGCTTCCTCCGCCCCAAGGAGCGCCCCTACCAGACCAACAACGCCTACGCCGCACTTATGCGGCAGCATCAAATGGAACAGGAGGTAAAGGCCATTGTCCAAAAAAGAAATCCCAAGAGAACCCGAAAAAACAAAGCTGACCCGCGCCCAGCGAAAAGAAATTGACGCGGTAATCCGCAAGTACAAGGGTGACGGCAAGCCCCATACGGCGCAGGCCACCATACCCTATGAGGCCATTTACCCGGACGGTGTGTGCCGCCTGACGAAAAATACCTTTTCCAAGTGCATTGCCTTTGAGGACATCAGCTATCAGCTCGCCCAGCCGGACACCAAGACGGCCATCTTTGAACACCTGTGCGACCTCTACAACTATGTGGACGCCTCTATCCACGTCCAGTTTTCGTTCCTGAACCGCAGGGTTGACCCGGTGCAGTACGCCAAGAGCTTTGAAATCGCGCCGCAGGGGGACGACTTCGACGACATCCGGGCCGAGTACACCGGCATCCTCCAAAAGCAGCTTGCAAACGGCAACAACGGCATTGTCAAGACCAAGTACCTGACGTTCACCATTGAGGCCGACAGCCCGAAATCTGCCAGAGCCAGACTGAACCGCATCGGCCTTGACCTCTTAGGTTACTTCAAGACGATGGGAGCTGTGGCCCATGTGATGAACGGCAAAGAACGGCTTGCGGTGCTGCATGGTGTGTTTCACCCGGACGGGGAGCTGTTCAATTTTGACTGGAAGTGGATGACCCCCTCCGGCCTTTCCACCAAGGACTTTATCGCTCCATCCTCCCTGTGCTTCGGCACTGCAAAGACCTTTGGCATGGGCGGCAAATACGGCGCGGTGAGCTTCCTGCAAATCCTCGCCCCGGAGCTTTCGGATGAAATGCTGGCCGATTTTCTCAATACAGACAGCAGTATTTTAGTGAACCTCCATGTGCAGGCCATCGACCAGACCGAGGCCATTAAGACCATCAAGCGCAAGATCACCGACCTTGACGCCATGAAGATACAGGAGCAGAAAAAGGCCGTCCGCAGCGGCTATGATATGGACATACTTCCCTCCGACCTTGCCACCTACGGGGAGGACGCAAAGAAACTTCTTACCAAGCTGCAAACCAGAAATGAGCGCCTTTTCATGCTGACGTTTCTTGTGCTGAACGTGGCCGATACCAAACAGAAGTTGAGCAACGATGTGTTTCAGGCCGCCGGTGTGGCGCAGAAATACAACTGTTCCCTTGTCCGTCTGGACTACCAGCAGGAACAGGGCCTTGTGAGCAGCCTGCCGCTGGGCGTCAACCAGATCAAAAT
>JAQYLT010000047.1 GCA_028719885.1 Bacillota bacterium | reverse complement strand
GGGCGGCAATGAGCCGCCCCCACCCTGCCGACTACGGAACTGCCCCTTTCACCCGTAAATGCTCAAAAATTGGAAGGTTGGGGCGGCTAATAGCCGCCCCTACGGTAGCAATGTAACAATTTGTCGCTTCTTTCACTTGTGAATTGAAAATGCTATGGAGGCGTTTGAATATGAATTTACAGCAATGGATCGATTCTGTGGGGCCCCTGGATGGGGCGGCCATGGAGGCGGCCCGGCAGCGGCAGGCCATGCTGGCCAAGCCCCCCGGAAGTCTGGGACGGCTGGAGGAACTGTCCATTCAGCTGGCCGGCATCACTGGGCAGGTGTGTAACAGCATGGACAAGCAGCATCTTCTGGTATTCGCCGCGGACAACGGCGTGGTGGCCGAGGGTGTGGCCAGCACTCCCCAGGTGGTGACCCTGCAGCAGACCGTGAACCTGACCCGGGCCAAGACCGGGGCCTCGGCCCTGTGCAAGCACTTCGGCTGTGGGATTACTGTGGTGGATGTGGGCGTAAAGTACGATGTTCCTGAGTCTAAGGTTCTGAACCGGAAAATCGCTTACGGCACCCGGAATATTGCCCAGGGCCCCGCCATGACCCGGGAGCAGGCGGAAAGGGCTATTCTCACCGGCATTGAGGTGGCCCGGGACACCCAGGCGGACGTGCTGGGCGTGGGGGAAATGGGCATCGGCAACACCACCACCTCCTCGGCGGTGCTCTCCGTGCTGCTGGGGCTGCCGGTGGAGGAGGTCACCGGCCGGGGCGGCGGACTGTCGGACGAGGCCTTCCGGAACAAGAAAGAGGTCATCCGCCGGGCCATCCGGGTCAACAATCCGAACCCTGCCGATGCTGTGGACGTGCTTTCCAAGGTGGGCGGTTTCGACCTGGCCGCCATGTGCGGCGCCTTCATCGGCGCGGCGGCTACCCGCAGGCCCGTGGTGATTGACGGGTTTATCTCCGTGGCGGCGGCGGTGTGCGCCGCGCGGCTGTGTCCCAATGTCCGGGAGTACCTGGTGCCCAGCCATGCCTCCTTTGAAATCGGCTACGCCAGGGCCATGGAGGACCTGGGGCTGCAGCCCATGCTGCTGCTGGGGATGCGGCTGGGGGAGGGCAGCGGCTGCCCCCTGGCCTTCCAGATTCTCTCCGCCGCCTGCGGCGTGATGAACGGCATGGCCACCTTCGACCAGGCGGGCATCAACGACGACTACCTGGAGGAGCTGCGCCAGGGGGACAAATTCACCGTGGAGAAAGAGTCATGATTATCTTCATTTCCGGCGGGGCTAAGAACGGAAAATCCTCCCTGGCCCAGGAGCTGGCCCTGACACTGGCCCGGGGCGGGAAGCGGTATTATGTGGCCACCATGATCCCTGTGGATCAGGAGGACCGGGACCGGATACGCCGCCACGTGGCGGACCGGGCCGGGCTGGGCTTTGAAACTGTGGAGTGCGGACGGAATCTGCCCGCCTGCCTGGACCGGGTGGACCGGAGTGCCGCCTTCCTCCTGGACAGCACCACGGCCCTGCTGATGAACGAGCTGTTCGACCCTGAGCAGGATTACGCGCTGGACCCGGCTGCCCCGGAGCGCTGCCGGGAGGATCTTCTGCGCTTTGTCCACGGTGTGGACAATGTGGTGGTGGTCAGCGACTACATCTATTCCGATGCCCAGCGGTATGATGAAATTACGGAAACCTACCGCAAGGGTCTTGCGGACCTGGACCAGGCCCTGGCCGCCGTCAGCGACACCGTGATCGAGGTATCCGCGGGACAGGTGATCGTGCACAAGGGGGTTATGCCGCAATGAAAATCTATCTGCACGCCTTTGCCATGTGCCAGAGTATGTTCTGCGCCATTCCCTGCCCCTGGCAGGTCTGGGACGAAAAGGCCAGGGACAAGATGCTGCTGTTTCTGCCCCTGGTGGGGCTGGAAATCGGGGCGCTGTGGGCGCTGCTTGCCTGGGGCTGCGGGTTTCTCGGAGTTCCCGGGCCGGTGCGGGCGCTGGTGTTGGCGGCGTTTCCCTATCTTGCCACGGGGTGCATCCACCTGGACGGGTTCATGGACGTGACCGACGCGGTGAAGTCCTGCCGCAGCCCGGAGCGCCGCCGGGAGATTCTGAAGGATTCCCATGTGGGCTCCTTCGCGGTGATTTATCTGGCCCTGGTGCTGCTGGCCCAATTTGCCCTGTTCCAGGCGGGGGAGGGGCCGGTGTGGCTGCTTACACTGATTCCCGGGGTCAGCCGGTGCTGCTCCGCCCTGGCGGTGGAGGCGCTGCCCCCCATGTCCACCAGCCAGTATGCCCAGCGGGAGAAAAGGAAGGCACACATTGCCCTGATTCTCGCGATGCTGCTGGCGCTTGTGGGGGCGGGGTTCCTGCTTTTCGGGAAATACGGCTTTGCCCTGGTGGGGTGCCTGGCGGGCTACGGCCTGGCCCTGCGCCGGGGGTACCGCTCCCTGGGGGGCATGAACGGCGACATCGCGGGCTACAGCCTGACTTTGGGAGAGCTGGCCGCCGTGGCCGTGTGGGCGCTGCTGTAGAACGGGGCAAATTGGTGTTCGAAACTTTTAAACAAGTTGCGTTTCCACCGTAGGGGCGGATATTATCCGCCCGAACGTTTCAGTTTTTTGGGCGTTTTCGATAGAACGAGGTGCTTTCGGAGTCGAAAGGTAGCGGGCGGATGATATCCGCCCCTACAATCACGAATCGCCAGACAACAATTTGCCAGTCACATACAGGAAAGGAAGAACGTTATGACACTCATCATCGGCGGGGCGTATCAGGGGAAGCTGGCGTTTGCCCGGGAGACCTTTGGCTTCGGGGAGGAGGATGTTTTTACCTGTTCCGGGGCGGAGATCGACTTTGCCAAGCCCTGCGTCAACGCCCTGGAGGAATTCACCCTGGCGTGCGTCCGGCAGGGGCTTGATCCCGTGGAGTACCTCCGCGGCCACCGGGCGCAGTGGGAGAACACCGTCTTTATCTGCCAGGACCTGTTCTGCGGGGTGGTGCCCATTGACACGGAGCTGCGCTCCTGGCGGCACACCACGGGGCTTGTCTGCCAGTATCTCAGCCGGGAGGCAGACCGGGTCAGCCGGATTTTCTGCGGATTGGAGCAAAGGCTGAAATGAACCTGTATCTCATTCGCCACGGGGCTACCCGGGCAAATTTGGAGCATCTCTACTGCGGCAGCACGGACCTGCCCCTGTCAACCGAGGGGGCAGAGGCCCTGCGGTCCCTTCATTACCCCGCACCCCGGGCACGGTATCTCACCAGCGGTATGCGGCGGGCCAACGAAACCATGGAACTCCTGTTCCCGGGAAAGCCCTATGAAACGGATTCCCGGTTCCGGGAGGTGGACTTCGGGATTTTCGAGATGAAAAGCTATGAAATGCTGAAAAATGACCCCGCCTATATCGCCTGGATCACCGGGGACAACGAAAAAAATATCCCCCCACAGGGGGAGAGCGGCGAAGCCTTCCAGACCCGGGTGCTGGCCGCGCTGGATACCCTCCGGGAGGACACGGTGCTCGTGACCCACGGCGGGGTCATCGCGGTGATCATGGAGGCCCTGTTCCCCCGGGAGGGCAAAAACCGCTACCAGTGGCAGCCCCGTCCGGGGAGGGGCTATGCCGTGACGGAGGAAGGGTACCGGGAGATTCCGTGAGTGAAATATTTGCCTGACAGTAAATGTGAAATAATGACCTGCGGTCATTGTGAAATGTTCCGCTTGCGCGGAACGTGAAATGAAATAAATCCCTCACACGCGGGCCGCGCATTTCACATGGCGAAGCCATATTTCACTTGCGAAGCAAATTTCACAAATCCCGCAAGGGATTTATTTCGTTGAAAAGAACGCGCTTTTGTCAGGCAGACAAAAGCGCGTTCTTTTCTGGAGCAGGGTACGGGAGTCGAACCCGCCTTCACAGCTTGGGAAGCTGTTGTATTACCGATATACGAACCCTGCACAGTGAGGGTATTATAGCAGACCTTTTTGGAAAATTCAAGTACTATTTTGTCGGGAGAGAAATTTCACGGGTTGCTCCACGGAAAAGCCGCCGGAACGGTAAATTGGTGTTTGATGATCGTAGGGGCGGATATTATCCGCCCGTAACCTTTCAACGACAAAAGCGCTCCGTTTTATCGAAAGCACTCAAAAAGCTTAAGCGTTAAGCAGGCGGCTAATAGCCGCCCCTACGGTAGGAACGTGATGCGTTTCAAAACTGCAAACACCGATTTATCTGCCTGCGGGGGATGACTTGAGTTGGGGGGAGAAGTGTGATATAATCCAATAAAAAGGAGGTATGACCATGGCGGAGTATGAACTGGTTTACGAGATCAAGAACCTGTGCCGCAACAACCAGATGCGGGACGTGTTTTTTGAGGAGGTGGAGTGCGCGGACCCGGAGGAGTACCTGCGGCAGCGGCTTGCCGGAAAGCGGCTGGAGCTCAGTGTCGAGCGGGGCACGGGGGGCGCCGTGACCATCCACGCCGTGGTGGACGGCCTGACGGAAAAATACGTGTTCACCCCCATCTGATAAGCGCATTGGGACGGAAAATTGGTTTTTATAATTGACAATTGACAATTAACAATTGACAATTAAGGAATCCCTTCGGGATGAAAATAAAATAATAGCACTCGAGAACACACCATTACATTTCAAAAGCGTCCCAGAAGGACACAATAATTGTCAACTGTCAATTGTCAATTGTCAATTCGGCGAAGCCGTCAAGCACCAATTAACGTGTCCGGTTGGGGACGCGGGGGTGTTTGGAAAAAAACTTGCGTTCCAGTGAAAAAGTGGGTTGAATTTAGGCACAATCTGTGATACGATATCGTTGTATCGATATGGGCGCAGTGCGCCCCGGGGACGGCTGTGCCGGCCTGACGATCTTTTCCGGAACTGCGGCGCGGGCCCGGAACTTTGCATTACCTGGAGGCTTTTTCTATGGCTACACCCCATACCATTGCGGTTGCCGGCAAGGGCGGCGTGGGCAAAACCACCACCTGCGGCATGATCATTGATTATCTGTGCTCCAAGCACTCCGGCCCCGTTCTCGTGGTGGATGCCGACGCGAACTCCAACCTCAACGAGGTGCTGGGCGTGGAGGTGGAGACCTCCCTTGGCCAGATTCGGGAGGAAATGGCTCAGGCCGAGCTGAAGGGCACCATTCCCAAGGGGATGACCAAGGCCGACTACGCGGAGATGAAGTTCAGCTCCGCCCTCATCGAGGACGACGACTTCGACATGCTGGTCATGGGCCGTACCCAGGGCAAGGGGTGCTATTGTTATGTTAACGGCGTGCTCAAGACCCAGGTGGACAAGTACGCCAAGAACTATTCCTACATTGTCATGGACAACGAGGCGGGGCTGGAGCACGTGGCCCGGGGAACTCTTCCCCATGTGGATACCCTGCTTCTGATTTCCGACTGCTCCCGCCGGGGCATCCAGGCCGTGGCCCGGATCGCCGAGATGGTGGAGGAGATGGACCTGAATCCGGGCATGATGGGCCTCATCGTCAACCGGGCTCCCGGAGGAACCCTGGACGACGGCGTGAAGGCCGAAATCGAGAAGCACGGCCTGAAGCTCTTCGGCGTGCTGCCCCACGACGAGGCGGTGTACCGCTGCGACTGCCAGGGCGAGCCCTCGGCAAAGCTCCCCCAGGACGATCCCATGAAGACCGCCCTGAAGGGAATTATGCAGTCCATCGGACTGTAAAGCATTTGTCAGTAATGCGGGTTTCCGCATTCAAATAAAACATACATTTTCAAGGGGGATTATCATTATGGCTTTCGTTCCCAAGACGCAGCCTTATAACGGCCGGATCAACGCCGTTACCCTGGGCACCGGTGACAAGGCAATCGTCATCGGCGGTCAGAATGTGCTGCCGTTTTACACCTTCGACGCGCCTGTAGAGAACGCGCCCAAGATCGGCATCGAGGTTTCCGACCTCGCCGCTTCCTGGGACGCGCCCGCTCTGAAGGCGTTCTACGAGGGCTGCACCACCATGGCCGACTACGCAAAGCGCGCGGAGACCATGCCCGGCGCGGACTTCCTGGTGCTGCACTTTGAGTCCGCCGATCCCAACGGCGCCAACAGAAGTGTTGCCGACTGCGTGGCCGACGCCAAGGCTGTGGCCGACGCCGTTTCCATGCCCATCGTGATCATGGGCTGCAAGAACATCGAGAAGGACGGCGAGCTGTTCAGCAAGATCGCCGAGGCCCTCCAGGGCAAGAACATCCTGGTGCTCTCCGCCCGCTCCGAGGACTACAAGACCGTGGGCGCTTCCGTCGCTCTGGCCTATGGCCAGAAGGTTGGCGCGGAGACCGCTGACGACATCAACCTGGCCAAGCAGCTGAACATCATGCTCAAGGGCCTGACCGTTGCTCCCGAGAGCATCGTCATGAACATCGGCACCGCCGCCGTGGGCTACGGCTTCGAGTACGTGGCCTCCACCCTGGACCGCGTCCGTCTGGCCGCTCTGGCTCAGTCCGACGCCGACCTGCAGATGCCCATTATCGCTCCCGTGTCCACTGACACCTGGGGCGTGAAGGAATCCTCCGCCTCCGAAGAGGACGAGCCCGCCTGGGGCAGCCGCGAGGAGCGCGCCATCGGTATGGAAGTTTCCACCGCTGCTGCCAACCTGACCGGCGGCGCTGACGCCGTGATCATGCGGCATCCCGCGGCGGTTGCGACCATCAAGAAGTTCATTACCGAACTCGTCTAATCGGAAGGAGGATACATACAATGGCTTTGAAAGGTCTTGACATTTTTAAGCTGTCGCCCAAGAAGAACTGCAAGGAGTGCGGCAGCCCCACCTGTATGGCATTCTGCATGAAGGTGGCCCAGGGCGCCGTGTCCATCGACAAGTGCCCCTACTTCTCTGACGACGCCAAGGCGATGCTCAGCGAGCAGACCGCGCCTCCCATGAAGACCATCACCGTGGGCGACCACAAGCTGGGCGGCGAGACCGTTCTGTTCCGTCACGAAAAGACCCTGGTTTCCAAGAACCTGTACGCCGTCTGCGTCTGCACCGACTGCGGCGAGGAGAAGGTTGACCAGAAGCTGGCCGATATGGCCAAGGTGGACTACGAGCGTATCGGCGAGCGGATGTACGTGGAGTTTATCTACGTCGCCAATAAGCAGACCGATCCCGCCGTCTACGCGAACCTGGTGAAGAAGGCCGCCGCCACCGGCCGCAGCCTGATCCTGTCCTGCTGGGATGTGGAGTGCGCCAAGGCAGCTCTCGCGGTCTGCGGCAAGGACGTGATCCTGGACGGCGCCACCCCCGACAACTGGGAAACCATGAACGAGGTTGCGACCCAGGCCGGTGTGACCCTGGGCGTGTGGGCTCCCAATCTGGAGGCCCTGTATGACACCGTGAAGAAGCTGGAGGGCAAGGGCAACAAGAACCTGGTGCTGGATGTCACCGCCGACACCGCCAAGGAGACCCTGAAGAACGCCGTTCTGGTGCGCCGCACCGCTCTGAAGGACGGCGACCGTTCCTTCGGCTATCCCTCCATCGTGAACGTGGCCAAGCTGGCCAAGGGTGATGACCGCCTGCAGACCGCCTACGCCTCCATGTTCACCGAGAAGTACGGCTCCATCATCGTCATGGAGAACATGACCTATGCCCAGGCCCTGCCTCTGTACGGCCTGCGCCAGAACATCTTCACCGATCCTCAGAAGCCCATGAAGGTGGAGTCCAAGATCTACCCCCTGAACGGCGCCGACGAGAACAGCCCCTGCGCCCTGACCGTGGACTTCGCTCTGACCTACTTCCTGGTCTCCGGCGAGCTGGAGCGCAGCAACCAGCCCGTGAACCTGATCATCACCGATGCCTCCGGTATGTCCGTGCTGACCGCCTGGGCCGCCGGTAAGTTCTCCTCCTCCACCGTGAAGAAGACCTTCGAGACCCTGGACATCGAGAACAAGATCAAGAACCGCACCCTGATCATCCCCGGCAAGGTTGCCGTCATGAAGGGCGAGATTCAGGAGAAGCTGCCCGGCTGGAACGTGGTGGTCGGACCCACCGAGGCTGTCCAGCTGCCCAAGTACATGAAGGACAAGGAGTACGAGGCTGCCGCCAAGGCTGCCGCTGCCGAGAACGCCGCCAAGGCTGCCACCACCGTGGAGGTCAAGGAGCTGTCCTTCGACGAGCTGCTGGCCACCAAGGTGCCCGCCATCGAAGTGGTGGACATGGGTGTGAAGTACGGCGGCTACAACCCCGAATCCTCCACCTTCGTCACCATCGGCGAGCGGATCCACTGCATCTCCCCCGCCATCCGCAAGGCCATGGACGAGCGGGATCCCGCTCCCATCCTGAAGCGTGCCGCCGAGCAGATCGCTGCCGGTGCCACCTACCTGGACGTGAACATCGGACCTGCCGAGAAAGACGGCCCTGAGCGCATGATGTGGGCGGTCAAGCTGCTGCAGGAGAACTTCAACAACGTGCCTCTGGCTCTGGATACCGCCAACAAGAAGGCCATCGAGGCTGGTATCAAGGTCTATAACCGCTCCAACGGCAAGCCCATCGTCAACTCCGCTGACGCCGGCTCCCGTATCTCCAACATCGACCTGGCTGCCGCCAACGACGCCATCGTCATCGCCCTGTGCTCTGCCGACGGCATTGCCAAGGACAATGAAGAGCGCATGAAGCACTGCCACAACATGCTGGAGCGCGGCCTGAGCCTGGGCATGGAGGCCACCGACCTGTGGTTCGACCCCCTGTTCCTGGTGGTCAAGGGCATGCAGGACAAGCAGATGGACGTGCTGAACGCCATCAAGATGTTCGCCGACGAGGGCCTGAAGTCCACCGGCGGCCTGTCCAACAACTCCAATGGCGCACCCAAGAAGGTCCGTCCCATCATGGACTCCGCCCTGGTGGCCATGGCCATGATGCAGGGTCTGACCTCCGCCATCGTCAACCCCTGCGACCTGCGGCTGATGGAGACCATCAAGTCCTGCGACATCTTCAAGAATCATATGCTGTACTCCGACAGCTACCTGGGCGACCGTCCCGACCTGCTGTAAGAGCACAGAAGCTAATCCCCGCGTTTTCTGGCTGGGAGGGGTCCTCCCTCCCAGCCTCTCTCGTTTTTTGTTAATTATTCATCATTCATTATTATCTTTTCTCTTTTCTCTATTCTCTCTTATCTATTATCTGGTTTCCGGGCATTAACAAAAACCCTTCGTAGGGCGGGTGGTCAAGCCGTCCGCCGACCATGTATGGCGATTGCGCTGTTCGTTGAATGGTACAATGTTCCCATTTGCAATGCACCATGACCCCTTTGTGTAAGGGGGGGGCGGCGGAGCTTGCGGAGCCGGGGGGATTGGCGGCAGGCACTGGGATTGATAGATAATCCTTATATCTTTTCCGCCCAGAACCAGTGGGGGCCTCCGGCGGGTTACTTTCTTGTCGCCGAACAAGAAAGTAACCAAAGAAGTCGGCTTAGGGGGAGGCACTGAATGTCGCACTCCCGACGCCAAAGCCGTCCTCCCCCTAAGGACCCTCTCCCGGCACGCTTTCCCTGTAGTGCGTTGGTTATTTTGAATTGATATTCATGTTAGTTAAGAAAAGAATAATAAAGCAGTGCAACAACCCATACCCTGAACACCAATTTGCCTGCTTGCCGGAAAACCCATTTCATTTTGTATATTCAGCCGTTTTCGGCTTGATATAAATCCCTGAATATTATTAGGAGGAAAATTCATGAGCGTATTAACCGATCTGATCTATGGCGGTTCCAACGCGGTTGCGGGCCTGACCGAGGGTGCTGTCAACAACGCCATCGCCAAGTACGGCGCGGATAAGGAAATCGCATTCCCCGATACCGCATACTTCTTCCCCACCATCTATGCTGCCACCGGCGTGAAGGTTAAAACTCTGGGCGACCTGCCCGCCTGCGTGGGCGTCCTGAAAAGCCTGATCACGGGTCAGGAGGACCTGGGCCAGGCGCTGAATGCCGGCCTCGCCACCGCCGTGGGCGCGGAAATCATCGAGGGCCTGAAATACGTGGAGGGCGGCAACCCCTACGAGAATGAATCCGGCATCGGCTTCGTGCCCGACCCCATCATCCGTTCCCTGGGCGTGCCCCTGGTCACCGGCGATATCCCCGGCGTGGCCGTGGTGCTGGGCAAGGCGGAGAATCCCGCCGACGTGGTAAAGGTGGTCAAGGACTACCAGTCCAAGGGCATCATGACCTTTATGGTGGGCGACTGCATCGAGCAGTGTGCCGAGGGCGGCGTGAAGATGGGCCTGGAGCTCCGGGTCATCCCCCTGGGCCATGACGTCACCTCCGTCATCCATGTGGTCACCGTGGCCATCCGTGCCGCTCTGATCTTCGGCAACATCCAGCCCGGCGACCTGGCAGGGCTGCTGGAATACACCAAGACCCGTGTGCCCGCCTTTGTGAATACCTTCGGCGCCATCGACGCCGTGGTGGTCTCCGCCGGTGCCGGTGCCATTGCCCTGGGCTTCCCCGTGGTGGTGGACATCGACCTGGGCGAGAACCAGGTGCCCGGCGCTCTGGAATCCGTCACCGATCACAATGAGACGGTGAAGAAGTCCCTGGAGCTTCGCAGCATCAAGATCAAGACCACCGAGCTGCCCATCCCCGTGGCTTTCGCCGCCGCCTTCGAGGGCGAAATCATCCGCAAGTCCGATATGCACAACGAGTGCTGGTCCTCCAAGAATCCCACCGCTGAGCTGGTGCTGATGCGGGAGATGAACGAGATCGAGGACCACAAGATCAACATCATCGGACCGGACTTCGACGAGGCCAAGGAGCTGGCTCTGGCCACCTTTGTGGAGGTCGCCGGCAAGAAGATGCAGACCGACTTCGAGTCCGTCATCGAGCGGAAGTTCCACGCTTGGTTCAACTACATGGAGGGCGTGATGCACACCGGCCAGCGGAATCAGGTCCGTGTCCGGGTGAGCAATGCCGCTTATGAGGCGGGCCTGCGGCTGAAGGACTTCGCCGAAGTGCTGTATGTGATGATCATGAACGAGTTCGACGCCGTGGTGGACAAGTGCCAGGTGACCATCATCACCGATGCCGATCAGGCTGCCAAGTTCCGGGATGAGGTGGCCATGCCCCGCTACAACCAGAGAGACGACCGGCTGGCTTCCATGACCGACGAGGCCGTGGACCGCTACTACACCTGCATCCTCTGCCAGTCCTTCGCCCCCGCACACTGCTGCGTGGTTACCCCCGAGCGTCTGGGCCTGTGCGGCGCCGTCAGCTGGCTGGATGCCAAGGCCACCAATGAGCTGAACCCCAACGGCCCCTGCCAGCCTATCTTCAAGGAGGGCTGCACCGACGAGCGCCTGGGCCGGTATGATTCCGTCAACACCGCCATCGCCGAAGCCACCCACGGCGCGGTGGAGAATGTGACACTGTACTCCCTGCTGGAGGACCCCATGACCTCCTGCGGCTGCTTCGAATGCATCTGCGGCATTGAGCCCATGAGCATGGGTGTCATCGTGGTGAACCGGGAATTCAAGGGCATGACCCCCGTGGGTATGACCTTTGGCGAGCTGGCCTCCTGCACCGGCGGCGGCGTCCAGACCCCCGGCTACATGGGCCATGGCCGTCACTTCATTTCCTCCAAGAAGTTCGTCGCTGCCGAGGGCGGCATCCAGAGAATTGTGTGGATGCCCAAGGAGCTGAAGGACGATGTGGCCGAGCGGCTGAACAAGACCGCCATGGAGCTCTACGGTATTGAGAACTTCACCGACATGGTGGCCGACGAGACCATCACCACCGACGGCGAGGAGCTGCTGAACTGGCTGACCGAAAAGGGACACCCCGTTCTGGGCCTGGAGCCCCTGATGTAAGCTGATATGAGATGAAATTCCGTGCGGCGGAGAAGCTTTTCCCCGCCGCACAATTCTCATAGTCGATATCCATTCCTGGCGGAATGGGCGATATTTGCTTCGCATTCGATATTTGCGAGCAATCGATATCCGCTGCGGCGGACGATGGAATGGATATCCCATCGAATGCGAACGAAGAGAGCATATATCGACATCGAAGATGATATCGAATTTCTCATTAGGGAAATATATCGATTATTCTTCCGATATCACCAACAAAGAGAATATTATCCATATCCGTTCCTGGCAAATGGCCGATATCCGCTGCGGCGAAAGAAAGGAAGTGGAGTGTTGTCTGATAAGAAAAAACGCATTGCGGGAGCTGACAATTGAATTTGCAGTTGCCGTCAGTGACGTCTGCGAAGAAATAAAAGGTGTTTCAATTTATGTGAATCAACTTGTCAGAGCCTCTTCTTCTATTGGGGCCAATATTCATGAAGCCAGATACGCGCAAAGCCGCGCGGATTTTATTAGCAAATTGGAAATTGCTTTGAAAGAAACCTCCGAAACAGAGTATTGGTTGGAGCTTATCTATCGAAAGCATAAATTTACAGAAGAGCAATACCGCACCTTAAGGAATATGTGCGGAACAATCCATAGGATGCTGATTGCCTCGGTTACAACAGCAAAGGCAAATCGGGTTTGATACCCACAGCTTTCCTTTTTATTGGAGGAAAGGATAGAATCATGAAAGTAACTTTCCAAATCGAGGGCGGAAGCCCCGTTATTGTTGAATGCAACACCGGAGATAATCTTCTGGAGCTGGCCCGCCGCAGCAATGTGGCCATCGATGCCCCCTGCGGCGGCAACGGCTCCTGCGGCAAGTGTAAGGTGCAGCTGCTTGATGGTCAGCTGGAAGCCCCCAAAAGCCGCCATATCTCTGACGAAGAATATGAGGCCGGATGGCGGCTTTCCTGCTGCTCCAAGGTGCTCTCCGACGTCACTGTCCTGGTGCCGGATATCGCCAGCGCCTACCAGTCCCGGATGAAAACCGCCGACCTGAGTAGCCCCAAGGAGATCGCCATCTTTGAAGCCTGCCAGAGCCAGCTCAAGGAAAGCGGCATCCATTTTGAAAATCACTACCGCAGCCTGGTGCTCCAGCTGGCAGAGCCCACCCTGGACGATACCATGCCGGACAACGAGCGCCTCACCTGGGCCATAGAAGAGGCCCTGGGCATCGAAGATGTGAAAATTCCCTTTGCGGTGATGGTCAAGCTGGCCCATACCCTCCGGGAAAACAACTGGAATGTCTGCGTCAAGGGCGAATTAAAGGACGGCTGCTTTACCTGCATGGAGATTACCGCCCCGGAGGATACCGCCATTGTGGGCTGCGCCATCGACATTGGCACCACCACGGTGACCATGGTGCTCACCGACCTGGAATCCGGCAAGATTCTGGCCAAGGGCTCCTCCGGCAACGGACAGATTCGCTACGGCGCGGATGTGATCAACCGCATCATCGAGCAGAGCAAATCCGGCGGCCGGAAGAAGCTCCAGGATGCCATCATCAAGGAGACCCTCTCTCCCATCATTGCCAACCTGTGCAAGTCCGCGAATCTTTCCGCCCGAAGCATCCTGCGGCTCAGTGTGGGTGCCAACACCACCATGAACCACCTGTTTGTGGGGGTGGATGCCCAGTCCGTGCGGATGGAGCCCTATGTGCCCAGCTTCTTTGCCTGGGAGGGGCTGCTGGCCGGAGATGTGAAGCTCCCCGCCAATCCTCTGGCGCCTGTGCTCATTGCCCCCAACATCGGCTCCTATGTGGGCGGCGACATCACCGCCGGTACCCTGGCCGCCGGGCTGTGGGACCATGACGAAATGAGCCTGTTCATCGACCTGGGCACCAACGGCGAAATCGTCTTTGGAAACCGGGACTTTATGATGAGCTGCGCCTGCTCCGCCGGTCCTGCCTTTGAGGGCGGCGACATCTCCTGCGGCATGCGGGCCACCGACGGCGCCATTGAGGCCTGTACCCTGGATATCGACACCATGGAGCCGAAGCTTTCCATCGTGGGTGACCCGGGGCAGCGTCCTGTGGGCATCTGCGGCTCCGGCATCATCGACATCATCTCGGAGCTCTTCCGCTGCGGCATCATCAACGCCAAGGGCCTGTTCATCCGGGAGGGAGAACGGGTGAAGCGGGACGCGCATGGTATGGGCCGCTACGTCATCGCCTGGGAAACGGAGTCGGAAACCGGTCGGGAGGTCTCCATCAACGAGGTGGACATCGACAATTTCATCCGGGCCAAGGGTGCCATCTTCTCCGCCATCTCCACCCTGCTTTCCAGCGTGGACATGAGCGTGGAGGCCATCGACCGGGTGTATGTGGCCGGCGGCATCGGTTCCGGCATCAATATGAAAAACGCGGTGAACATCGGCATGTTCCCGGATGTGGAGCTGGAGAAGTTCCGCTACATTGGCAATTCCTCCCTGGCTGGGGCCTACGCCATGGTCATGAGCGACGAGGCCAACACCAAGCTTTCGGAGATCGCGGCCAACATGACCTATTTGGAGCTGAGCACCCACCCGGGGTATATGGATTCCTTTGTGGCGGCCTGCTTCCTGCCCCACACCGATGCCAGCCTTTTCCCCAACTGCGTTCAGGAACGGTAGGAGAATCAGATGCAAGTAGAAAATCACAAAGAAGAAGTGCCCTTTGCCCATTATGAGGCCCTGTTTTCCCAGTTGGACCCCCAGGAGGCCGTGAATCGGCTGGGGGATGTCAGCTGGGACGGCCAGGAATTCCGCCTCAAGCTCCTGGGCCGTGGCTTCGCTATCTCCCATCCGGTGTATGGCATCCGCGCCCTGGATGGAGGGAATCTGCCGCCGCTGCCCACCCAGACCTTTTTGCTCCGGTATCTTCTGGAGAGCAAGCAGGTTTCCTGGGGCGGAAGCTGGAAGACCTTCCGGGAGATGCCCTGGGGAGAGATGTACATCACCCCCTACACCGGTCGGGTGCTCACCCGGGCCGCTTTCACCTTTGGCACCCGGATCGACGATTTCCGGGCCGCCTGCGAAAAAATGGGTGCCCTGGCCCTGCCCCACGGGGACGCGGGCTACCAGTTCGATGTTCTGGGCGGCTATCAGATGCAGCTGCTGGTGTGGGAGGGGGACGAGGAATTCCCCCCCAGCGCCCAGGTGCTGTATTCCGACAATTTTGCCGACGGCTTCGCCCCGGAGGATCGGGTGGTGGCGGGAGACATCCTGATTTCCACCATCAAATCCAATTTTAAATAGAGGATACCCTCTGGCTTTTTTGAGAGTCGTAAGATCGTTTTCATCCACTTTCATAGGAAAAAGGGAACCGCTTTTGTTCACAAGGCGGTCCCTTTTGCTGCAAGTTTTTATTGCATTTCAAATGCCACATATGGTATATTTGAAAGATGAGAAGCAGGGGAGGATATTTGAAATGGATACATCCAGGCAGCTTTCGCAAAGAAATGAAAATACCTACCATGTGATTCGTGCCTCTCTGGTGCAGGCCCAGCAGAAACTGACCAGTGCGGTGAATTCTGCAATGGTGACTGCCTATTGGGAAATCGGAAGAGAAATTTATAGAGCTTGCGGAGAAAATGACCGGGCGGAATATGGTAAAAAGCTGTTAACCTATCTGTCCGAAAAGCTGACAGCAGAGTTTGGTCAAGGCTATACCGTACGCAATTTGCGCGCAATGCGCCAATTCTATTGCTGTTTCCCAATTTGGCACACAGTGTGTGCCGAATTAAGCTGGTCCCACTATCGGCTGTTAATGCGGATTCCTGACGAGAAAATCCGTTTCTTCTACATGGACGAATGCGCCAAATCCGCCTGGAGCGTCCGGCAGTTGGAACGGCAGATCAATACCATGTATTATGAAAGAATCCTGGCCAGCCGGGACAAAGAGGCCGTTGCAGGAGAAATCCAAAGATTAGAACCAAAGCCGGAGTACGAGAAAATCGTCAAAGACCCCTACGTCATGGAGTTTCTGCAAATTCAGCCGGATACCCATGTGTTTGAAAGTGATTTGGAGCAGGCGCTGATTGATCACTTGCAGCAGTTCCTGTTGGAATTGGGCAGAGGCTTCTCTTTTGTATCCCGGCAAAAACGGTTTACGTTGGATGGTCAAAATTTCTATATTGACTTGGTGTTCTATAACTATATTCTGAAATGCTTTGTCCTGATCGACCTCAAAATGGATGTGCTCACCCATCAGGACTTGGGACAGATGCAGATGTATGTGAATTACTATACCAGAGAGCTGATGAATGAGGGGGACAATCCCCCAATTGGGATTCTGCTGTGCGCGGAGAAAAATGATGCAGTGGTGAGATATTCTTTACCTGAAAACAACAACCAGATTTTTGCTTCCAAATATTTCACCTACCTTCCCACGGAAGAAGAGTTGAAACGAGAGCTGAAGCTAGACGATTACAAAAAAATACCCGATTGATTTGAGACAGCAGCAACTGTGCCAAACCAAGAACAGCCACCGCAGGGAAAACTGCGGTGGCTGTTAACTGTCTTGCAGATACCTGCCTTTTAACAGAGGGTATCTTTTTGCGTATTTTTTGCGGGAAATTACAGGAACCGGAAATCCAGGAAATCGAAATCGCAGCCGGGGAGGAACAGGAACGTCACATCCTGTTTGCCGTAAACCGGCTCCAGGGAGAAGCGCTGCTCGGTCCAATCTGCGCTGCCGGAGAATTCCACCACCCGGCGCAGCTGGGTTTCCCCGGACTCAAAGCGCAGGTGGATGGTGTTGTTTTCCAGCTTGCTTTTTCCCCGGATGGCAATGCCGGTCAGGCCCCGGTCGCCAAAGTCCATCTCCCGGAACACCAGGGAGACGTTGTTTCCAATGCCGTCCACGGATTCCTCCCCCAGGGTGAACCGGTCGCCGTACACCGCGCTGTAGGCCGTGGCGCTGATTCGGTCCCAGGCCCGGCTGCGCCGCTGGAAGCAGAAGCACTTGATGTGCACCTTGCAGGATAGCTCGATGCCCAGAATGTCCCTCCCGGAAAGACGCTCATCCAGTTGGAAGGTCTCCGGCTTGTATACATTCCAGCTGGTAGGCTTGTCGTAAATCCGCTGGCCGATCATTTTGCTGCCGGGGGCATAGGGGATGCCTTTCCAGAACCGGATGGGGGTGGGAACGCCGGACATTTCAAACACATCCATGGTCAGCGTATCCGCTCCCGCCTCGCCGAAGTCCAGCTGCTTGAAGGCCACCCAGCTCATTCCGGTGCGGGAGGTGGTAATGCCCCGCTCGTTGCCGTTGCCGATTTCCCCGTGAGAATCGGTGAACAGGGCAGCGCTGACGTAATCGTAGGGATTCAGGAACAAGCTGCCAAAGCCCTGAACCGTCACCTCCAAATCCGAGAGCACCGGGCCGCACTGGCAGCGGATTCGCACGGCTCCGTCTCCGGCGGCGGTGATGCTGGCGGTGCGGCCATCCGGCGAGGGCTCCAGAATCATATTGGAAACGGAAATGCCCTGCTGGTCCGTCACCCGCCAGGATGGAGGTGCCGCCTGGGCGTCAGCCGGGAATATCTTTGCCCGAATGGTCCCCTGGGGATGGTCCTTGGTCAGGCAGAGAGAATCGGCGGAGAGCTCCACCTTTCGCACGGGAACCGAAAGCGTATCCTCCTGAGCGGCTACCTCCGGCAGCACCGGGAATGCCTGCCCGGCGGCGGGGGTTACCTCCACCTGCAGACTGTCGCCTTTCAGGCCCGGGGCGGATACGGTGATCCGGCCCATACCCGGCTGTCCGTCCCCGGCGATCACTGCCAGCAGCATTCCGGAGAACAGGCTGCGGCAGGTGGATTTGTATTCATCCGTGTCGGTGCTGTCGCCGTTGTCCAGGCCCACCAGCTTCAGCGGGCCGGCCAATGTGAAGTGCACCCGGTCCCTGGCGTTGCGAACCGGATTGCCCTGGGCGTCCCGGGCGGTGACGGTGCAGAAAATCAAATCCCGTCCGTCTCCGGCAACCTGGGTCCGGTCCGCCCGAATGGAAAGGGCGGCGCTGTCGCCAAAGGAATACTCGGTCTGCCGGGCAACTTCCGCGCCGGAATCGTCATAGCCGATGGCCTGGATGCTGCCGGGGGCATAGCTCACCTGCCAATGGGCCTGGATGTCCGAACCCCCTGCCAGCTTCTGCCTGCCCTGGCTCACGCCGTTTACCAGCAGCTCCACCTGGGGCAGATTGGAGAGCACGCATACATCAATCAGCTGGCCGGGGTTGAAGTCCCAGTAGGGCAACAGATGGAGCACCTTCTTTTCCTGCCAGCGGTGCCAGCCCGCCTGGTAGGCATAGAAGGCGTCTTTGGGGAAGCCGGCGGTGTCCACCAGCCCGAAGTAGCTGTTTCGGGTGTGGTAGGGAGTGGGCTCTCCGATGTAGTCGATGCCGCTCCACAGGAACTGGCCCAGGTGATAGGGATAGCGCTCGTCGGAGGCGATGCAGGCCTGGTGGCTCTTGGCGCCCCAGCTGGTGCGGCTGTTGCCCAGACTGGAGCATTGGCTGTCGTCGTCCACCAGCAGGGGCTGGCTCAGGGGGAAGTGATAGATGCCCCGGCTCTGCACCACGGAGGCGGTTTCGCTGCCGTAGATCACCCAGTCCGGATGGGCTTTGTGGTGGTCGTCATACAGGCTTTCGCCGTAATTGTAGCCCACCACATCCAGATAGGGGGCGCATTTCTGGGTGTTCTCCCAGGCCATGTAGTTGGAGCCGAAGGTGGTCAGGCCGTTTTTCCGGGGGTCGTGGCGGGCCACCTCCTCCAGCAGCTGCTTTGTGGTTTCCAGACCGCCCTCGTCCACATGGGTGTCGTAAATCTCATTGCCGATGCTCCAGAACAGCAGGCTGGGATGGTTCCGATCCCGGCGGACCCAGCTGGCCACATCCTTTTGGTACCACTCCGGGAAGAACCGGGCGTAGTCGTAGGGGGTTTTGCTCCGCTTCCAGCAGTCGAAGGCCTCGTCCACCACCAGGACGCCCAGTTCGTCCGCCAAATCCATGACGCCGGGGGCGGGCATGTTGTGGGAGGTACGCATGGCATTTACCCCCATGTCCTTCATGATTTCCAGCTGCCGCCGGGCGGCCGGGAGGGAGAAGGCGGCGCCCAGGCAGCCCAGATCGTGATGCAGGCACACGCCGTGGAGGATGATCCGCTTGTGGTTCAGCAGCAGCCCGTCCTCCGCGGACAGCTCCACCGTCCGGAAGCCGCAGGGGGCTGCCAGGCAGTCCAGCTCCTGCCCATTCCGCAGCAGCGCCGCTTTTACCCTGTAGCAGTTGGGCTCCTCCAAGGACCAGAGCCGGGGATGGGATACCTCCATTGCCGCTTCTTCGTTCACCCCGGCGGAGATGGTGGCCACCGCCGCCCCGTCCTGATCCAGCAGGGTATAGACAAGCTGGTCGGTTTCCAGCGTGTTTTCCGCCTCGGCGGAGAGGGTGATCTTCCATCTTTCCGGGGCGATCTCCCGGGGGGAGACATAGAGCCCGTGGGTGACCAGGTGGGAATCCTCATATTCCACCAGCCACACATCCCGGTAGATTCCGGCGCCGGAATACCAGCGGGAATTGGGGTGACGGAGCAGGCAGCGCACCAGCAGCTGATTGTCCCCGGGGACCAGATAATCTGTCACATCCACCTGGAAAGAGGAATAGCCGTATTTCCACTGGAAGACCGGCTTGCCGTTGACGAACACCGTCGCATCCATGTAAACACCCTCGAAATACAGGCAGCACCGCCGCCCCGGTGTCCAGGAAAAATGCTTTTGGTACCAGCCGGTGCCGTCCCGGTACAGATCCTTTGCGTGCCAGATCTGCCAGTCGTGGGGCAGGGTCACCGGCTGCCAGGGAAAGTCCCCCAGGGCTTCGCCGCAGCTGGGGTCCTCATAAAAAAGCCAGCCGTCATTCCACAGCGTTGTTGTTCGCATGGGTCATCTTCCTTTCAGAAGTGTTTTTCTGTATTCTATCCCTTTTTTGGGCAGGAAGCAACCGAAAAGTTGCGGTGATGACAGCCGTTTTTTGCTGCATTTTCGGGGACGAACCGGAGGCGGGAAGCGTTCTTCAAAAAATGCAAAAATGACGGGAGAAAAATGCCGAATTCTGCCAAATGCCGCTTTTTGTGTGGACATCCTCTTTTTGATATGTTATAATTGCCATATATCCCCATCGTGAATCCGGCAGCCCTTGCTGCCGCAGGAGGTAGATGTTGTGAAAACCACACTGTTAATCATGGCTGCCGGCATCGGCTCCCGCTTCGGCGGCGGCATCAAGCAGCTGGAGCCCGTGGGCTTGAATGATGAGATCATCATGGACTATTCCGTCCACGATGCCATCGCCGCCGGGTTCAATAAAATCGTTTTTGTCATCCGCAAGGACATTGAAGAGGACTTCCGCCAGCGCATCGGCTGCCGCATCGAAAAGGTGTGCCAGCGGCTTGATGTGGAGGTGGGCTATGCCTTCCAGGATTTGCAGGCCATTCCGGATGGATTCTCCGTCCCCCAGGGGCGGGTGAAGCCCTGGGGCACTGGTCAGGCGGTGCTGGCGGCCAAGGAGCTGCTCCATGAGCCCTTTATGGTTATCAACGCCGACGACTACTACGGAAAAAGCGCCTACCCCATGCTCCACCACTGGCTGCTTCAGGAGCACGAGGACAATGCCTTTGCCATGGTGGGCTTCACCCTGGAAAATACCCTGTCGGAAAACGGCGGCGTGACCCGGGGCCTGTGCAGGGTGGACGGGAACCACTCCCATGTGGTAGATGTGGTGGAAACCCGGAACATTGTCAAAACCCCGGACGGGGCCCAGGCGGACGGCGTGGGCGTGGCGCTGGACACCCTGGTTTCCATGAACATGTGGGGCTTCCCAGCGAAAAAGGGCTGCGACCCTCATTTCCTGGAGATCCTGGAATCCCATTTCCGGGAGTTCTTCCTGGAGGAGGTCGGCGCCAATCCCCTGAAATCCGAGTATCTGCTGCCCACTCTCATTGGCGGCCTGCTGCGGAAAAAGCAGTGCACCCTGAAGGTGCTGCCGTCCATGGATAAGTGGTTCGGCGTCACCTATCAGGAGGATAAGCAGACCGTGATGAACAGCTTCCGGCAGCTGATCGAAGACGGCGTTTACCAAAAGGATCTCTACAGCGACCTTTGATTTTTCATCCGGCACTCCCAGGGGTGCCGGATTTTTATTCCTGGATACTTGTGTTCCCGTAAAAATTGCGGTATAATAATTCGATACCGGCAAAATAAACTGGGAAATTGGAATTTGCAGAGATATTTCGTAGGGAACGGATTTATCCGTTCCGCCCGGTAATGTTTTTATGGGGTGCACAATGAATGGAAAAATGTTGAAAAAAGAACCCGTTACCATCCAACGAACCATTGATATTGACTGACGTTTCGGAACGGATAAATCCGTTCCCTACGAACACATACCGTCAAATTTCAATCCATCGACCTACCACAATCATGCTCAAATCAGGAGGAAACGATATGTTAATCAAAATCATCTTGCTGCTCTCGGCGCTGATTGCCCTGGGGATTTGCTTCCTGGCGGGAAGCTTTGCTTCTCTCAGCTGGCTTTGGGTGCTGCCGGTGAGCTTTTTGGGGGCGTTTCTTCTCCAGCTTCTGATCGCGTTTCTGTTTTTGTATATCCTGTGCAAGCGGGTGGATACCTCGGTGCCCCAGGAGCATGACGACCCCTTTTACCGCAAGGTCACCTATCTGTACTGCGAGGCCATCTGCACCCTGCTGCGGATGAAAGTCCATGCGGTCGGCCTGGAGAAAACCCCCACCGGCGGCCGGTTCCTGCTGGTGTGCAACCACCTGTTTGAGCTGGACCCAGTGGTGCTCTACGCCTATTTCCAGAAGAGCCAGCTGGCTTTCATCTCCAAGCGGGAGAACAATTCCATGTTCCTGGTGGGAAACCTGATGCACCGGCTCATGGCCCAGCTCATCAACCGGGAAAATGACCGGGAGGCTCTGAAAACCATCCTCAAATGCATCGATCTCATCAAGCAGGACGAGGTCTCTATTGCCGTGTTCCCCGAGGGCTACATCAGCAAGGATCACCATCTGCAAAAGCTCCGCAGCGGCGCGCTGAAAATCGCCACCAAGGCCAAGGTGCCCATTGCCGTGTGCACCATCCAGGGCACCGACAAGGTGGTGCATAACATCCTGCGGCTGAAAAGCACCACCATTGAGCTGCACCTCATCGACGTGATTTCCGTGGAAGAGCAGCAGGGCCGCACCGCTACCGACATCGGTGAACAGATTTACCAAATGATGGCGGCGGATTTGGGCCCGGATTATGCACCTTTGGAAGCAGAAAACCCTTGATTTGCAGGAAAAACTTTCGTATAATGGGTGCAATCCGAGTTAATAACCAATATTTTGGAGGATAGAAAATGAAGAACAGCGAAAAAACACTGGACATGATCGTAAACCTCTGCAAAAACCGCGGCTATGTCTACGCCGGCTCCGAAATCTACGGCGGCCTGGCCAACGCCTGGGACTACGGCCCCCTGGGCGTGGAATTCAAGAACAATGTGAAAAAGGCATGGCTGAAAAAGTTCGTCCAGGAGTCCGAGTATAATGTGGGCCTGGATGCCGCCATCCTGATGAACCCTACCACCTGGGTCACCACCGGCCATGTGGGCAATTTCTCCGACCCCTTGGTGGACTGCAAGGGCTGCGGCGCCCGTCAGCGGGCGGACAAGCTGATCGAAGCCAGTGAGTCCGGCCACGGCGTAAATGTGGACGCCATGAGCTTCGAGGAAATGGACGCCTTCATTGCGGAGCATGAGGATGTGGTCTGCCCCAACTGCGGCAAGCATCACTTCACCCCCATCCGGAAATTCAACCTGATGTTCAAGACCCAGATCGGTGTCACCGAGGACTCCTCCTCCACCGTCTACCTGCGGCCCGAGACCGCCCAGGGCATTTTCGTGAACTTCGCCAACATCCAGCGCACCACCCGCAAGAAGCTCCCCTTTGGCGTCTGCCAGGTGGGCAAGGCCTTCCGCAACGAGATCACCCCGGGCAACTTCACCTTCCGCACCCGGGAGTTTGAGCAGATGGAGTGCGAGTTCTTCTGCCAGCCCGGCACCGACCTGGAGTGGTTCGCCTACTGGAAGGACTTCTGCAAGAACTGGCTGATCTCCCTGGGCATTAAAGAGGATTCCCTGCGGCTGCGGGACCATGAGCCTGCGGAGCTGGCCTTCTATTCCCGGGCTACCACCGATATCGAGTATCAGTTCCCCTTTGGCTCCGGCTGGGGCGAGCTGTGGGGCATTGCCGACCGCACCAACTATGACCTGGGCCGCCATCAGGAGGCCTCCGGCAAGAGCCTGGAATACTACGACCAGGAGAAGAACGAGCACTATATCCCCTACGTCATCGAGCCCTCTCTCGGCTGCGACCGGGTGGCCCTGGCTTTCCTGTGCGAGGCCTACGACGAAGAGGTGGTGGGCGAGGACAAAAAGGGCAACCCCGACATCCGCACCGTGCTGCACCTGCATCCGGCCCTGGCTCCCTTTAAGGCGGCTGTACTTCCGCTGTCCAAGAAGCTGAGCCCCAAGGCGGAGGAAATCTACAAAATGCTGAAGCACGACTTCATGGTGGACTTCGACGATGCCGGTTCCATCGGCAAGCGCTACCGCCGGGAGGATGAGATCGGCACGCCTTTGTGCATCACCGTGGACTTCCAGACCGTTGGCGACGAGAACACCCCCGCCGACAACTGCGTCACCGTCCGGGACCGGGATACCATGGAGCAGGTCCGTATTCCCATTGCCGAGCTGAAGGACTACATCGCCAAGAAGTGCGATTTCTGATTCATCAAAACACAAGCCGGAGCTTTCCCAATGGGAAGGCTCCGGCTTTTTGAAGATATGAGATATTGCGTTACCCGGCAAGCAGATAAATTGGAATTTGCAGAGATATTTCGTAGGGAACGGATTTATCCGTTCCGCCAGGTAACGTTTTTATGGGGTGCACGTTGGATGGAAAAATGTTGAGAAAGGAACCCTTTACCATCCAACGAACCACGGATGTTTACCGACCTTTCGGAACGGATAAATCCGTTCCCTACGAACACATACCGACAAATTCCAATTTTCTGGGCAGTATCGGTCGAGGGGCCCAGGAGTTGTGGGTTGATTGCCCAAGGTTCGTAACGAATTGGCCGCGGGGCCTCCCCGCCAAATTGCAATTTACCGCGTCAGGACTTCCTGGTTCTTGGGGTAGGCATTCAGCACCCGGCAGCCGTCCTTGGTCACGCACACCAAATCCTCGATCCGGATGCCCACCCGCCCGGGGATGTAAATGCCCGGCTCAATGGAGAAGCACATGCCCTCCTGGACGATCACCTCGTCGGTGGCGGAGACGTCGAAAGGCTCGTGAACCTCCATGCCGATGCCATGGCCCAGCCGATGAATGAAGTATTCTCCGTAGCCCGCGTCCTCGATGATCTTCCGGGCAGCCAGGTCGATTTCCTGAAAGGGAATCCCCGGCTTCACGGCGGCGATGCCCGCCAGATTGGCACGGAGCACCGTGTCGTAAATCTCCTGTTCGGTGTTTTCTCCCACGAAGAAGGTGCGGGTCATGTCGGCGCAGTAGCCGTCCACCACGCAGCCCATGTCCACCACCACGGCCTCTCCGGCTTTCAGCGTCCGCTCACCGGGGACACCGTGGGGGTCCGCTGCGTGGTCGCCGTAGGCCACGATGGTGTCAAAGGAATTGCCCTGGGATACCTGGCGGAAAATGCCGTCGATCTCCTGCTGCAATTGCAGCTCGGATTTTCCCGGCTGAATCAGCTCTGCCACCCGGGCCATGACGGAATCGTTGACCTGGGAGGCGCGGAGCATCTTCTCCTGCTCCTCAGGTGTTTTGATGGCCTTGACCTCGTCGATGACGGTGCCCAGAATCAGCTTCAGTTCCGGCTTTACCGCCTGCAGACGCAGCAGGAACCGGGCGGGAAAGCTCTTGTCCACCGCCAGGGTGCCGCTGAGCTCCTTGGCCAGCAGCTCCACCCCGTCCTGGGCATCGGAGTACCACAGGGCAGGAACGTCCCCAGCGTAGGGGAAGAGGATGTTGATGCACAGCTGGCAGCTGCCGTCCTTTTTCACCAGCAGGGCCAGCAGACGCTCTCCAGGGCTGAACCGGGTGCCGGTGAAATAGCAGATGGCGTTGGGGTCGGAAACCAGCGCCGCGTCAATGCCTTGCTGGTTCAGTCTGGTTACCAGGCGGGAAATGGATTCCATAACAACTGCTCCTTTTTTATACAGTGTAGATCAAATCGGCGATTTTGGACAGCCCGGTGCAGTTTTCCGGCAGTGGGTTCAGCAGCTCCGGGGACTGGGCGGTATTGACATAGAAGCTGTCCAGCCCGGCCCTGGCCGCGCCCCAGCAGTCGCAGAGATCATCGTTGCCTACCATGGCGGTTTCTGCGGGATCCAGGCTGTATTTGTCCAGAATCATCTGGAAAAACGCCGGGTCGGGCTTCTTCCGGCCCACCTCGCTGGAGAGAATGCCGCCGTCCAGCCGGGTGTCCAGCCCCAGCAGCGTCAGCTCCGGCCGGGTGAACAGGGCCTGGGCGTTGGAGAGCAAATACACGTTCTTGCCCTGCCGGTGGAGATACTCCAGCATCCCCAGCACCCCGGGGAAGAGCTTCAGCCGCCGGATGGACAGCAGCCGAAAGGTCCGGGCGAAGTCCGCAACGCCCCGGTCATCCACCGCAGCGCCGGTGTCTTCAAAGAAGCTGCGGAACACCACCGCCAGGTCCACCTCCGGCTCCGCGCCCTCTGGCAGCCGGGCGCGAAGCTGTGATTCCTGCCGTGCAATCTCCTTTTGGTACCGCTCTTTCAGCTCCTGGGGGCTTCTGTCCACCCCCTGCATACCCAAAAGACGGCTGACGTTCTTCCAGAAAGCAGGGGATTCCTCGTTGGTGTGGATGTCCACCAGGGTGCCGTAGAGGTCGAATAAGTAGTTTTTGTAGGCTTTCAAGAGAATGCCTCCTTGGTCGTTTATCCCTCCAGCCAGAGGTAATTCATAAAGACGGGCACCTGCTTTTCCCAGTCGGCCTCGCAGTGTTGGCCGAAGCGCTGGCAGTAGAGCCTGGTGGATACATTTTGCTGCCGCAGCAGGGCTTCTATGGCCAGGTTGCACCGGGCGGTGTGGCTGTCATAATCCCGCTGGGGGTCGTCGTTGGTGCCGCCCGCTTCCTCGGTGCCCCAGGAGAGGTATACCCGGGTGTCCGCGTTCAGCCGGTGGGCCAGGATCTCCCGGGCCACTTGGGCAAAGCAGGGGGTGATGGCGCTGGACAGGCAGGCGGCCTTGGAGAAAAAGCGATTGTAGGCAGCGGCGGCATACAGGCTCATGAGCCCGCCCATGCTGGAGCCGGCGATGCCCGTGGCCTCCCGGAATGGATAGGTGCGGTATTCCCGGTCGATCATGGGCTTGACCTGGCTCACGATCCAGTCCATTGTCTCGTTTCCCATGCCGTGCACCATGCCCCAGTGCCCCATGGGGAAGGTATAGGGGCTGTATTCGTCCAGCCGGTCATTTCCCCGGTGGCTGCATTCCAGACCCACCACGATCATGTCCTTGCTCCACCGGTCCAGGAAGGCTTCCAGGCCCCAGGATTTGCCGTAGGTGGCGTCCTGATCGTGGTAGAGGTTGTGACCGTCGAAGAAATACATCACCGGATACCGCTGCTCCGATGTATCGTAGCTTCTGGGAAGATAGATGTGCAGGGTGCGGTTTTCCCCCTTGGGGGAGTAGAGAAAGTCTCTTTTTTCAATCATAGGCTGCCTCCTTAGGGCTGTCCCATCAGCGCCAGGAAGCTGTTCCGGCGGCTGAGGGCGGCATCGCATTTGGGGCAGAGATAGTCCTGCTGCAGCAGCTTCCCGGGCTGGCTCTGGCTGCCGCAGCGGCAGCAGGCGGGAATGCGGGTGATCTTATTCTGCATGATGTAGAAGGTGGCGCTGCCGGAGAGAATGTCCGCCCGGGTGAAATAGTCCACCTTGTGCCCGGAGAGACGGCCGTAGTTATAGATATTGGAGTCCCGGACCTGGAAGGTGTCCGACTCTTCGTAGTACTGCTGGAGCAGCAGATAGTGTCCGCCGCTGGTGAAGTGGCCCAGGTGCTGCAGGCTTACCACCCGCTGACCGTTTTTCAGCGCAGCGATCACCTCGCCGATCTGGGCGGTGGTGTCCTCCAGGAAAAAGCCCAGCTCTGCGGGCACATAGCGGAACAGCTCTCCCCGGGTGCCGCTGGCATCGTGGTACTCCGGGTAGCGCTCTGCCAGCATGGCGGGGGTGTAGATGCTGTCGGTCATGTAGGTGGCCAGCATGGCCATGGTGGTGATGCCGCAGCCCCCCCGGCCCACATAGGAGCCGCCGTAGGGGGTATACATGTAGTCCTGCTGGAAATAGACGATGGCCTCGGGGAAGCGCTCGTGGGCAATGTCCGGATAGAGCACATCCACCGGCAACACCGTTTCCTCCCGGCAGTCCGCCCAGAGCTGAATGGCGCTGTAGTTGACCTTCAGGGGATTCTCCGCTTTCAGCTTCTGCCAGCGCTCCAGCTCCTTGCTCTGGGTCAGCGCCTGCCGGGCGGCCTCCCGGAGGGAATCATTCCAGCCGGAGAAAAAGACGATGTGATCGCCCAGCGCAGAGCGGATGATGGCGGTGTCTCCCAGCTGGCGGGCCTCGTCGAAGCACCATTCGTCCAGAGCATCAATGAGCTGGCCGGGCTGAATGTTCTGATACAGTCCGCCGTTGAGCTTGGAGCCGCCGTCGGCGGACATCTGGTTGGCCAGCCGGGCAAAATTGGCCTCCTTGCCCATGACACCGTTGAGATAGTCCTGCTTCCAGCTTTGCAGAATTTCCTGGGCCTGCTTTTCACAGTCCGCCCATTGGTCCTTGGTGGCCTTGACGGTGCCGTCCTTGGCCACTTTGGCCCCGGCGGGAATCAGCAGCATGTGGCGCATGTCCACGGTGTCCGGGCCCACATCCACCAGCTTCTTGGCGTTGGCCTTGAGATATTTGTCGATATCCTCATCGGTGATGGTAATGTCGTAGCTTTCCTCGGTGAAGAACATGTAGGCGGTGTTGTACCGCTGGGCGGCCTCTACCAGGGCCTGCGCGCTGACGCCGGAGCCGAGAACGGTTTTGGCGTAATCCGCCAGATCGGCAAAGCCCAGCTCCTTGGCCAGGGCGTCCATCTGCTCTTTCAAGCCGTCCAGATATGCCTGGTGCATGGAGTTGGGGGTGTAGCAGTCCTGGTCGCCATAGAGAAAATCATTCACCGGCAGATCCTCCGCCACATATTTTCCGTGGAGGTCGTCGGTTTCGTTGGGCTTGAAGGCCTCCTCCTGGATGTAGCGGGGCTCCTGGGCTGCCTGGAGCAGCAGGGTTTCCGTCTGCCAGGTGTCCAGAGCCTGCTGCAAAAAATAGTGCTGCCAGGACAGGTTTCCCTCTCCCAGAGGGCAAAGCTGCTGTTCTAAGGGCTGGGACAGGTCCGGCACCTCCTCGCTTCCGGAGCGCAGGTAGGTGGCAATGGCGTTGAGATAGTAGATTTGCAGTTCGCCGCCGGTGAGCTCCGCCTCCCCTAGGGTGGCTACCGTCCGCTTGGCCCCGCTCTTGGAGGCTTCCGGGAGCGCGGTGTAGCTGTCCAGGCAGAGCAGGCTGCCGGGCTGCCCATCGGCCACCACCACGGGCTCCGGCCAGACCTTTGCCGGTGTGGTGGGCAGGGGCGCCAGCACCTCCTCCTTTGGGGTGGGGGGGTACTTCATGCGATAGACGACGGACAGGCCCAGAGCAAAAGTAAGGACCAGGGTCAGCAGGCAGAGCAAAAGCGTGCTGGTGAGGGCGCTCTTGGAGCCGCCGGAAGATTTGTGTGCCATAAGCATTTACCTCAGTGTAACGGTGGGAAATTTGTTGCGGATGGATTCGGGTCACGCGGCGCCCACATATTCCTCCAGGCAGAGCCCAGAGTCTTTCAGCGCCATGGACACCTTGGTGCCCACATAGCGGTAGTGCCAGTGCTCATAGGAGATGCCGGTGATGTGGCTTTTGTTTTCCGGATAGCGGAGGATAAAGCCATACTCCCAGCAGTGCTCGTGGAGCCAGGTGGGGGTGACGGAGCATACAATGTCCATGGCCAGGCCGGTTTCGTGCTCGCTGTAGCCGGGCAGCGCCACGGTTTCCAATGCCTTTGCCCGGGCCTGCTCATAGCTCATTCCGTCCTGCTGATATTCTTCGATTCGCTCGTCCAGAATGGTCTGCTGCTGATCCTGGCTGCGGTAGCCGCAGTTGAGCCAGCATTCAATGCCGGTGGCCCGGCAGTCCAGAATCATCTGCCGCAGCTGCTGCTCCGCCACCTTGGCCACCCGGGCCCATTCGCCGTAGCGCACCAGCTCGGGCTGCCGGTTCTCCGGCATACCATATTGATAGTTCACCAGAAGCACATAGATGCCCGTGGGGGTGAAGAAGCAGGTCTCCCCGTCGATTACCGTGGGGGAGACGGCCATGGAGCCATCCTCCAGGAAATAGTAGCTGTATTCGTCCTCCTGGAGCCAGCCGATGTGCATGGCGCCGGATTCATCGAAATAGAAGGTGTCCTCGCCGATTTGCTGCCAGCCGGTCTGCATCACGCCGTCCTCGCCGAAGAAGTAGCGGCCGTCCTCCAAATCCACAAGCCCCTGGGCCATGAGCCCGCTGCCCTGGTAAAAATAATAGGTTTTCCCCTCCAGCTGGGCAAGGCCGCCGATGGGGGTGCCATTTTCATCCAGGTAGAAGCGGCCCTCCTGATTTTCCAACCAGCCGCTCACCGGAGTTCCCTCCTGGGACAGATAGCAGCGCATTCCGTCGATTTGCTGCCAGCCGGTAGCCAGCAGGCCGTCTTCCAGGAAGTAGCGGCGCTGACCATCCACATATTCCCAGCCCTGGGCGGGGATGCCGCTTTCGTGGAAATAGCGGAGCACGCCATCAAAGTCCTGCCAGCCGGTCTGCATCACGCCGTCGGAGCTGAAATAGTAGTGAATGCCGCCGATGTCCTGCCAGCCGGTGACCATGGCACTGTTGATGCCGAAATAATAGCGGTTGCCCCCGTCCTCCAGCCAGCCGGAGGTGGGCTCGCCTTTTTCATCCAAATAGTAATAATATCCGTTTTGCTGCACCCAGCCGCTGCGGTCCATGTTCGCGGTGTAGTACCACAGGATTCCCAGGGCCGCCAAAATGGAGAGAACGGCCACCAGGAACACCAGCAGCAGGGCACGGTTTCTTGATTTCATCCAGTTCGCCTACTTCTTTTATTTTGCATTTTCGCATAATTCCAGACCATGATACCACATTCAGGCAAAAATTGCAAGAGCGGCCTTGCCTGGGGCACATCCTCCCGATCCGAATCATAGAATGTTCCGGGAGGTTTTGTCGTATGAATGGAAGGAATGTCTATCTGATTACGTTTCGCTCCGTCACCTATGCTCAGCGGGGGGAGCGGCTGCTGAATCGGGCAGGGGAGCGGTGCAGCCTGAAGCGGACACCGCGATGGATGGAGGAACAGGGCTGCGGCTACAGTCTGCGGCTGCAAACGGACAATATTGAACGGGCGGTTACCCTGCTGAGGGGAGAGCAGCTGCCCATGCGAAAGGTTTACCTGCGGCGGGAGGACGGCAGCCTGGAGGAAATCACATTATGATTTACCTGGATTACGGCGCCACCTCCTTCCATAAGCCCCCGGCGGTCCGCCGGGCGGTGCTTCAGGCCATGGAACGCTGCGCCAATCCCGGCCGGGGCGGCTATCCGGCGGCGGAGGCAGCGGCGGAAACGGTGTATGTCTGCCGGGAGACGGCGGGGAAGCTGTTCGACTGTAAGCCGGAGCAGGTGGTGCTCACCTCCAACTGCACCCACGGACTGAACATTGCCATCCGCAGCCTGGTAAAGCCCGGGGGCCGGGTGGTGGTGTCCGGCTTTGAGCACAACGCGGTGGTGCGCCCGCTGTATGCCATGGGGGCGGAAATCACCGTGGCGGGGCGGCGGCTCTTTGACTGGGACAATACCCTGGAGGAATTTGAAAAGGCCCTGGCCTCCGGGGTGGAGGCGGCGGTATTTACCCATGTTTCCAATGTGTTTGGCTATGCGCTGCCGGTGGAGCAGCTGGCGGCAATGTGTCAAAGCCATGGGGTGCCCTTTATTCTGGATGCGGCCCAGTCGGCTGGGAGCCTGCCGGTGAAGCTGAAAAAGCTGGGGGCGGCGTTCATTGCCATGCCCGGCCACAAGGGACTGCTGGGCCCCCAGGGCACCGGACTGCTGCTGTGTGCCGGGCAGACGGCGCCCCTGCTCTTCGGCGGCACGGGCAGTGAATCCATCCGCCATGATATGCCGGATCTGCTGCCGGAGCGGCTGGAGGCGGGCACCATGAATGTCCCCGGTGCGGCGGGCCTGACGGCGGGGATGAGGCACGTGCTGCGCTATGGCGGCGCCATCCGCCGGGCCGAGCACCGGCAGGCGGAGCGATGCGCCCGGGGGCTGGAACGGCTGGGCTTCCATGTGTTTTCCGGGGAGCACCAGGCGGGAACGGTGTCCTTCCTGCCTCCCTTTGACTGCCAGGAGGCGGCGGAGAAATTGGCGAAGCTGGGCTTTGGGGTGCGGGCGGGGCTCCACTGCGCCCCATTGGCCCACGAAAGCGCCGGGACCCTGGAAACCGGCACGGTGCGTGTCAGCTTCGGCCCGGATGCTGCCGACAGCCAGACCGATGCTTTCCTCCATGCTGCCCGCCGTCTCACCGGAGCCGGGGGCACCTCTTAATAAAAATTTTATGCAGATTTTCTATTGCCATCAATTATAATTTCCGCTATAATAGAAAAGATACTAGGCAAGTGTGCGCTTGTGGCGGAAAGCCTGAATTTTCGGCGGATTTTTGCCGTTGCGACAAAGGATGTAACTTCATGGAACTGATCAAATCGCTGCTGCAGCAGCTGGGCGGAATGCAGTGGTCGGACTATCTGGATATCGCTCTGGTGGCTTTCCTGATTTATAAGCTGATACCCCTGTTCAAATCCCCCAGCACCATGCGGATCGCCGGCGCCGTGGCCGCCATGGTGGTGCTGTCGGCCATTACGGGGCTGCTGCATCTTTATACCATTAATTTCCTGCTCAACCAGCTCATGTCCGTGGGCCTCTTAGCCGTGGTGATCCTCTTCCAGCCGGAGCTGCGGCGGATGCTGGATCACCTGGGCAGCACCGTGCGGCTGCGGGGCTTTTTCGGCGCCGGAAAGCCCGCCGCGGAGATGGACAATGTGATCTCTCAAACCGTGGCCGCCTGCGAGGTGATGAGCCGGGAGCGGGTGGGTGCGCTGATCGTCTTTGCCCGGGATAACCGGCTGGAGGAATACTTTAAAACCGGCAGCCTCATCGACGGCATCGTGTCCGAGCAGCTGATTCGCAACATCTTCTTCCCCAAGGCCTCTCTCCACGACGGGGCCATGATCATCCGGGACGGGAAGATCGCCGCCGCGGGGTGCGTGCTGCCCCTGTCCGACAGCAGCCACCTCAGCGCGGACCTGGGCACCCGGCACCGGGCCGGTGTGGGCATGAGCGAGGCCTCCGACGCGGTGGTGGTCATTGTGTCCGAGGAAACCGGCACCATCTCCGTGGCGGTGGACGGCATGCTCAAGCGGCATCTGGCGCCTCAGACCCTGGAGCGGCTGCTGTATAACGAGCTCTGCGCCGACCAAGAGGCGGAGGAAGAAAATAAAATCACTGCCCGGCTGGTCAAGCGGCTCCGGGGGCTGGAAAGGAAGGACAGCAATGAAAAATAAACTGATTTCCGTTGCCCTGTCCATTTTCATTGCCACGGCCCTATGGCTCTATGTGATTACCACCGTCAGCCCCGGCTCCAAGGAGACCTACTACAACATCCCCGTGGTGCTGGCCAACGAATCCGTGCTCACCGAGCGGGGGCTGATGATTACTTACCAGTCCTCCACCACGGCGACCCTGGTGCTTTCCGGCAACCGGAGCGACCTGTCCAAGGTGGACCAGAGCAACATTACATTGAAGGCGGACCTGTCCGCCATCTATGAGCCGGGGACCCAGATTCCCATTTCCTATACCACCTCCTTCCCCGGCAACGTGGCCAGCAACGCCTTTGTCATCGAATCCAAAACCCCCGGCAGAATCTATCTGAACGTGGAGCGGCGGGTTTCCAAAGCCATCCCCGTGGAGCTGAAGTGGATTGGCTCCGCCCCCGAGGGCTTCATCGCCGACCGGGACAATGCGGTGCTGGAATATCCCACCATTCAGCTCACCGGTCCTCAGTCCGTGGCGGACCAGATTGAAAAGGCCGTCATCGAGGTGGACTTGACGGACCAGCGGGAGTCTATCAGCTGGGACTGCACCTATACCCTGTGCAACGCCGCCGGAGAGCCGGTGGATGCCGGACTGATCACCACCAACGCGGAGCAAATCCATCTGGAGGTAAAGATTCAGCGGGTCAAGGATGTGCAGCTGGTTTATCAGCTGGTGGAGGGCGGCGGCGCCAAGGCGGAGAACGCCCAGATCACCCTGAGCATGGATAAGATTCGGATTTCCGGCAGCGAGGCGGCCCTGGAGCTGATGGGCGATCAGCTGGTGGTGGGCACCATCGACCTGACGGAGATTTCGGAGGATACCGTGAAGACCTTTACCATCCCCCTGGACGAGGGCATCACCAACCTCACCGGCGTGGCGGAGGTAACCGCCGACATCCGGCTGACCGGACTGGGCACCAAGGACTTTCTGATCCGGCAGATCAATGTGGTGAATGTGCCCGAGGGGCTGGAGGTGGAGCTGATTACCCAGGAGCTCACCGTAAAGCTTCGGGGACCCTCTGCCCAGATTGCAGCCCTCACCGACGAGGATGTGATGATCGTGGTGGACTTCACCAATGCCGAGGTGGGCACCGCCACCTTCCCGGTGCGGGCCGTGTTTACCGATGGCTTCCGGGATGTGGGCATTTTCAGGTCCGACAGCGTTTCCGCCAGTGTGATGCCCCTGGGCACCATGACCTCCGAGCCAGCGGAAGCCACCGAGGCACCGCTGTCGGAGGCCCCCCAGGCGGTAGGATGAACCCCCAATTTGAACAATCCCTTGTTTTTACCGTAGGGCGGGTGGTAATTTGCCCGTCAAACAACAATTTGCGTAGGATACTAAAAAATGTAACATAAAAAGGGGATAATGACTGTGGTCAAAAGTATGACCGGCTATGGCCGTGCCGTGGAAACGGTGAACGGAAGAGAGTTCACCGTGGAAATCCGCAGCGTCAACAACCGATATCTGGATTGCTCCATCAAGCTGCCCCGGATGCTCTCCTTTGCCGAGGATGCCCTGAAGCAGGCCGTGAAAGCTGCCGTCTCCCGGGGCAAGGTGGATGTGTTCGTCACTCAGCGGGCGGAGGAAGCTGCCGATGTCCAGGTGACGCTGAACACCGCCCTGGCGGCGGGCTATGTGAATGCCATGCGCCAGATGGCCCAGGAATTCAAAATCCGGGAGGACATCAGCGTGGCGCTTTTGTCCCGGATGCCCGAGGTGTTCACCGTGGACAAACCCCAGGTGGACGAGGAGCAGCTGCTTGCCGACCTGCTGAGCGTGATGCAGACGGCTCTTTCCAATTACGATGCCATGAGAGCCCGGGAGGGCCAGGCCCTGAAAAACGATCTCACCGCCCGGGGCAATACCATCCGGGAGCTGGTGAGCCAGGTGGAGGCGGGCAATGCCCAAACCGTCATCGACTATCGCACCCGGCTGTACAACAAGCTCCAGGAGGTGCTGGCGAGCACGTCCATCGATGAAAGCCGCATCCTGACGGAGGCTGCCATCTTTGCCGACAAGGTGGCGGTGGACGAGGAAACCGTCCGTTTAAGAAGCCATCTGGAGCAGATGGATTCCATGCTGGCTTCCGGCGGGCCCATCGGCAGAAAGCTGGACTTCCTGCTCCAGGAAATGAACCGGGAGGCCAACACCATCGGCTCCAAGTGCACCGACCTGCGGCTGGCCCGGGTGGTGGTGGACATCAAGGCGGAGCTGGAAAAAATCCGGGAGCAGACCCAGAACATTGAATAACACCCACAAAGGAGGAAACCAATGAAGCTGGTGAACATCGGATTCGGCAGCATGGTTGCAGCAAAGAGGATCCTGGCGGTGGTTGACCCGGATTCCGCCCCCATCAAGCGGGTGATTCAGGAGGCCAGGGACCGGGGAATGCTGATTGATGCCTCCTACGGCCGGAAGACCCAGGCCGTGCTGCTGATGGATACCGATCATGTGATTTTGTCTGCCCAGACCACCCAGACCCTGGGGGAGCGCTGGCAGGGAACCGCAGATGATAAGACAGAGGAGGACCAAGAATGAGTCAAGGAAAGCTGATTGTCATATCCGGCGCCTCCGGCGTGGGCAAGGGCACCGTGCTGAAGCTGATGATGGAGCAGCGGTCGGACCTGTTTTTCTCCGTTTCCGCCACCACCCGGCCTCCCCGTCCGGACGAGGTGGATGGGAAGCACTATTTCTTCGTCACCACAGAGCGCTTCCAGGATATGATTCACCGGGACGCGTTTTTGGAATACGACCGGCACAACGACTATTACTACGGCACCCCCCGAGACCAGATTGCCGAGAAACGGCAAAAGGGCCATGTGCTGCTGGACATTGAGCCCAACGGCGCCAAAATGGTCCGCTCCACCGCGCCGGATGCGGTGCTGGTTTTCATCATGCCCCCCTCCGTGGAGGAGCTGGAGCGGCGCCTGCGGGGCCGGGGAGATACCCCTGAGGACCAGATCGCCATGCGCCTGGACCGGGCAAAATGGGAAATGGAGCAGCGCAGCTGGTACGATTATGTGGTTGTGAACGACGATGCCCAGCGCTGCGCCCAGGAAATCCTGAATATTATTGGATAATTGCTGATTCAGCTGATCGGTTTTTGTAAGCGTATTGACAAATTGGTGTTTGCAGAGATGTTTTGTAGGGAACGGATTTATCCGTTCCGCCCGGTAACGTTTTTATGGGATGCACGTTGGATGGAAAAATGTTGAAAAAGGAACCCGTTACCATCCAACGAACCACGGATGTTCATCCGCCTTTCGGAACGCATAAATGCGTTCCCTACGCACATATTAAAACATTTTCCGTTGAATGAACCCGGCAAACACCAATTTTACAATCAGCTTATTAAGGCTGAAAGCTTCGTCATTGATTTATCAATCCCACCGCCTTTCGGGGTGGTGTACACTATCTTTTTTTGGAGGCTACGAAAATGCTTTATCCCCCTGTTGCTGATTTGCTGAAGAATGTGGAAAGCCGTTATCTGCTGGTGAACCTGGTTGCCCACCGGGCCCGTCAGATTGCCGCCGAGGCGGAGGCCTTCCAGGAGGACCTGCCGGAGAAGCCCGTCACCATGGCCATTCGCGAGGTCGCCAACGGTGAGCTCACCGGTTATGTGAAGGAAGAGTACAAGCACTAAGACATTTTTGGAGGGCTTATGATCGGAAAAATCGCTGTATCTGCGGCTGTTTTTGCCATTGACAAGCCCTATTCCTACCGCGTTCCGGAGGGAATGGAGCTGCAGCCCGGCCATCGGGTGCAGGTTCCCTTTGGCCGGGGCAACAAGATGGCGGAGGGAATCGTTCTCTCCCTGGAGCCGGGTGATGAGAATGGGCTGAAATCCATCCAACGGGTGCTGGAGGAAGAGCCCCTGCTCACCGCCGGTCAGCTCCGCCTGGCGGCCTTCCTGCGGGAGCGGTATTTCTGCACCTTTTTCGATGCCATTCGCGCCATGCTCCCGGCGGGGGCGTGGTTTCATACCCGGGCGCTGTTTTCCCTGACGGAGGACCGCAGCTGGAAAACCGCCTCCATCCGCAAGGAGGGAGCTCTTTCCCTGCTGCAGCGGCTGGAGGAATTGGGCGGCCAGGCGGAGGAAACGGCCCTGGAGGATGCAGTGCCCTCCCGTACCGTTTTTGAGGATGCCATATCCTACCTGCTGCGGAAGAAGTGGATCTCCTCCCAGCAGGAGTTTCACCGCCGGGTCAGTGACAAGACGGAAAAGGTGGTCACCCTGGCGGTTCCCGTGGAGCAGGCCATGGAGTTTGCCGCCGCCCGGCCCCGCTCTGCCGCCTTGCAGCGCAGTGCCTTGGAGCTGCTGTGCTCCCTGGGCAGCGCTGCCGCAAAGGATGTCTGCTACTACACCGGGGCAACCCTCTCCACCTTGAAGCGGCTGGAGGAATTGGGCTATGTCACCTTTTCGGAGCGGCCGGTGCTCCGCTGCCGGGAAATTCGTCCCGCGGAAATTCACCGGCCCCTGGTTTTAAACCCGGAGCAGCAGCGCTGCTTTGAGGGGCTCTCCGCTCAGATGGAATCGGAGAAGCCCGGCGTGGCCCTGCTCTACGGCATCACCGGCTCCGGCAAAACCTCGGTATACATTCAGTTGATTCAAAAATGCCTGGAGGACGGCAAATCCGCCCTGCTTTTGGTGCCGGAAATTGCCCTGACGCCCCAGCTTTTGGGATTGATGGCCGCCTGGTTCGGCGAGACCGTGGCCATTCTCCACAGCAGCTTGGGACTGGGAGAGCGGTACGACCAGTGGAAGCGGGTTCGCGCCGGGGAAGCCCGGGTCATTGTGGGCACCCGCTCCGCCGTGTTCGCGCCCAGTACCGATCTGGGCCTCATCATTCTGGATGAGGAGCAGGAGCATTCCTATAAATCCGAAAATTCTCCCCGGTATTCCGCCAAGGAAGTGGCCATCTGGCGGGGCGTGAAAGAAAACGCCATGGTGCTCCTGGGCTCCGCCACCCCCAGCGTGGAGAGTATGTATCGGGCCAAAACCGGGGATTATTCCCTGTATACATTAAAAGAGCGCTACAATGGCCGCCCCCTGCCGGAGGTGGAAATTGTGGACATGCGGGAGGAAGTGAAGCTGGGCAACGATTTAAGCCTCAGCGATTCCCTCCGGCAGGCGATTTATGACAATTGGAGCCGGGGGGACCAAACCGTCCTGCTTCTAAACCGCCGGGGCAACAGCCGCGCCATGCTCTGCGTGGACTGCCGGGAGACGCCGGAATGCCCCCGCTGCTCCATTCCCATGACCTATCACAGCGCCAACGGGCGGCTGATGTGCCACTACTGCGGCTTTTCCCAGCCCGCGCCCCAGCGGTGCCCCAAGTGTGGCGGCCCCATGAAAACCATGGGCACCGGCACCCAGAAGGTAGAGCAGGAGCTTTTGGAGCTGTTTCCGGATATGGCGGTGGACCGGATGGACGCGGATACCGTCAGCGCCGTGAACACCCACGAAAAGATTTTGGAGCATTTTCAAAAGGAGAATGTGCCCGTGCTGCTGGGCACCCAGATGGTTGCCAAGGGCTTGAATCTGCCGAGGGTCACCCTGGTGGGAGTGCTGGATGCGGATTTGTCTCTCTACACCGGCGGCTACCGGGCGGGGGAGACCACCTTCAACCTGCTGACCCAGGTGGTCGGCCGGGCGGGCCGGGGAGAGCGAACCGGCCGGGCGGTGATTCAAACCATGGTGCCCGGCCACCAGCTGATTCGGCTGGCCGCCATGCAGGATTACGACGGCTTTTATGAAATGGAGATTCGGCTGCGCCAGGTTCAGAACGCGCCGCCTTTCGGGGACCAGCTGATGATCACCTTCCAGGGGGAGGACGAGGCCGGGGTACTCCGGGGTGCGGTGAAATTCCGGGACAGCCTGATTGCCTGCCTGGCCCAGCCCCGGTACCGGGGTCAGCAGGGGCAGGTTTTGGGTCCTGCGCCCTGCCCGGTGCCGAAAATCAATTATCACTACCGCTACCGGCTCACAGTGAACTGCCGGATGACCAGACCCTTGCGCCAGCTCATTGCCTGGCTGCTGATGGAATTCGGCAAGGACAAGCAGAACCGGGGAATTTCCGCCTTTGCCGATGTCAACGGGTTTGAGTGATGAAGGTTCCTTCTTATCGGCGGCACGTTAAACGGAAAACGACCAACGCTTCGTAGGGAATGCATTTATGCATTCCGAAACGTAATTGTTTCCAATTCGGTTGGTTGGATGGTAAAACGTCGAGAATACATTTCAAAGAATACCATTCAACCAACCACAGAGGTCAACCAACGTTTCGGAACGGATAAATCCGTTCCCTACGAATAGACAATTACAAATTCCAAGGAGATAGAATATGGGACTTCGTAAGATTCTGACGACCGACGAGCCGGCCCTGCATAAGGTCTGCCGTCCGGTGGAAAAATTTGACTGGCGTCTGCACAAGCTGCTGGACGATATGCGGGAAACCCTGGCCCAGGCCAACGGCGTGGGACTGGCCGCCCCCCAGGTGGGCATTCTCCGCCGGGTGGTGGTGGTGGACACCGGAGAGGACATCCTGGAGCTGGTGAACCCGGAGCTGCTGGAAACCGACGGGGAGCAGGAGGGAGCCGAGGGCTGCCTCAGCGTCCCCGGGAAATACGGCCTGGTGAAGCGGCCCTATTATGCCAAGGTCCGGGCCCAGGACCGGGACGGCCAATGGTTCGAGGCCGAGGGCGAGGAGATCGTCGCCCGGTGCTTCTGTCATGAGCTGGACCACCTGGATGGCATCGTCTACACCGAGATCATGGAGCGCTACCTCACCGAGGAAGAATTGAACGCGGAAGCGGAGGAAGAAACTTGAGAGTTGTTTTCATGGGGACGCCGGACATTGCGGCCACTTGCCTGAAAAAGATTCTGTCAGACGGCTTTGAGGTGGTGGGCGTTTATACCCAGCCCGACCGGCCCAAGGGAAGACACATGAAGCTGGTGGCCTCTCCCGTGAAGCAGGTGGCCCAGGACGCGGGGATTCCCGTTTTCCAGCCGGAGAACTTCCGGGAGGAAGAAACGGTGGAGCAGCTGCGGTCCTTAAAGCCCGATGTCTGCGCGGTGGTGGCCTATGGTCGGATCCTGCCCCAGAAGGTGCTGGATATTCCGAAGCTTGGCTGCATCAACATCCATGCAAGTATCCTGCCCAAGTACCGGGGCTCCGCCCCCTATCAGTGGGCCGTGCTGGACGGCCTGAAAGAGACCGGCGTCACCGCCATGTATCTGGTGCGGGAAATGGACGCCGGTGACATCATCGATGTATCCAAAACTCCCATCGGGGAGAATGAAACCGCCGGAGAGCTGCTGGACCGGCTGGCGGTGCTGGGGGCCGCGCTTTTGAGCAAGACCCTTTCCCGGTTTGCTGCCGGGGAAGAAATTGCCCGCACCCATCAGGACGAGAGCCAGGTGAGCTACGCGCCCATGCTGGATAAATCCATGTGCCCCATTGATTGGAGCAAAACCGCCCAGCAGATTCACGATCAGGTTCGGGGGCTCCATCCCTGGCCCGTGGCCACCATGGAGCTGAACGGAACCCTGTTTAAAGTGCATGAAACCAGAGTGGTGCCCGGTTCCGGGGAACCCGGCGCGGTGCTGGAATTGAATAAAAACGGCCTGGTCATCGCCTGCGGCCAGGGGGCTGTGGAAATTCGCGCCCTCCAGGCCGAGGGCGGCAAACGGATGGCCGCGCCGGACTATTTCCGGGGTCATCCTCTGAAAAGCTGATGGCCGCCCGGGAAACGGCGCTGAACGCGCTGATTGCCTGCCGGAAAAACGGAGCCTGGCCCAACGCCGCCCTGAAAGAATATCTGCAGCGGGACCGTTTGGAGAGCCGGGATGCCGCCCTGGCCACCAGGCTGGTTTATGGGGTGCTGCAAAACCGGAACAAGCTGGATTTTTATTTAAAGCAATTTCTCACCGGCAAGCTCTCCGGGCTGCATCCCGTGGTGAAGGACATTCTCCATCTGGGACTCTACCAGATTTCCGAATTGGACCGGATTCCGGACAGCGCCGCGGTGAATGAGTCCGTGGAGCTGACCAAGAAATACTGCCGGGGGCAGAAAAATGCCCCGGCCCTTGTCAACGCGGTGCTTCGCAAGGCTGCCTCCACCTGGGGCAGCTGGGTGGAGCCGGTGAGCTATGCGGACCGGTACAGCCACCCGGAGGAATTGATCACCCTGCTGAAAAAGAGCCTGCCAAAGGGAAAGCTGGAGCCCATGCTCATCGCCGACAACACCGCCCCCCAGACCTGCATTCAGGTGAACACCCTGAAAACCACCGCCGGGGAGCTGACCCGGCTGCTGGAGGAGCGGGGAATTGAGGTGCGGTGCCACAGCTGGATGGAAAACTGCCTGGTGCTCTCCGGCCTGGGGAATCTGGAACGGCTGGAGGAATTCCGTCAGGGCCTTTTCTATGTCCAGGACCCGGCCTCCCGGCTGAGTGTCCTTTGCGCCCAGCTTCAAAAGGGCTGGAATGTTCTGGACTGCTGTGCCGCCCCCGGGGGCAAGAGCTTTGCCGCCGCCCTGGCCATGGAGGGCACGGGCAGCATCCTGTCCTGCGATATCTACCCCCACAAGGCGGAGCTCATTGCCAAGGGGGCGGAGCGGCTGGGATTTTCCAATATCACCGCCCAGTGCCGGGACGCCTCGGAGCGGAATCCTGCGTGGCTGGAGGCCTTCGATGCGGTCATTGCCGATGTACCCTGCTCCGGCCTGGGCATCATCCGGAAAAAGCCGGATATCCGCTATAAAAATCTCCGGGAGCTGGAAGCGCTGCCGGAGCTGCAAGGCGCAATCTTAGAAAACCAGGCAAAATACGTCCGGCCCGGCGGGGTGCTGCTGTACTCCACCTGCACGGTGCTGCCCAGGGAAAACGAGGCTGTGGTGTCCGCCTTTTTGGAATGCCACCGGGAATTCCAACGGGAAGCGCTGGCGCTGCCGGATATTTTCCCCAAGAATGAATCCGGGATGATCACCTTGATTCCCGGCGAGTATGATACCGACGGCTTCTTTATCTGCCGTCTGCGGAGGAAGCCATGAACCTGAAATCCATGACGCTGCCGGAGCTGTCCGGTCTGTTTCAGCAGATGGGGCAGCCCGCCTTTCGGGCCAAGCAGGTGTATACCTGGCTCCACCGGGGCGTCCGCTCCTACGATGAAATGACCAACCTGCCCAAGCAGCTGCGGGATACGCTGACAGAGCAGTATCCCATCTGCGCCCCCGGTGTGGTGCGGCGGCAGGAATCCAGCCGGGACGGCACCATCAAATACCTCTGGCAGCTGTCCGACGGCAACTGCGTGGAAACGGTGCTCATGCGCTATCACTATGGAAACACCGTCTGCATCTCCACGGAGGTGGGCTGCCGGATGGGCTGCGCCTTCTGCGCCTCCACCATCGGCGGTCTGGTTCGCCGGCTGGAGCCCTTTGAGATGCTGGACGAGGTGCTGTTTACCCAGGTGGACTCCGGCCTGCCCATTTCCCACATTGTGCTCATGGGCATCGGGGAGCCCCTGGATAATTTCGACAATGTGATGCGCTTTTTGGAGCTGGTGAACAGCCCGGAGGGGATGAATATCTCCATGCGGCACATCAGCCTTTCCACCTGCGGCCTGGTGCCGAAGATCGACGAGCTGGCCAAGCGCAAATTGCAGCTGACCCTTTCCGTGTCCCTCCACGCGCCCAATGACGCCATCCGGAATACCATCATGCCGGTGAACAAGGCCTATCCCAGCGAGGAGCTGCTTGCCGCCTGCCGCCGGTATTACCAGGCCACCTCCAGGCGCATCTCCTTTGAGTATGCCATGATCGATGGCGTGAACGATTCCGTGGAGGATGCCAAAGAGCTCCTTTCCCGGCTCAAGGGACTGCCCGCCCATTTTAATCTGATTCCCTTGAATCATGTGGAGGAAAGTCCCTTAAAGCCCAGCAGCCGGGCGGCTGTGGCGGCGTTTCAGGAAGAATTGGAGCGGGGCGGCGTCACCGCCACCGTCCGCCGGACCCTGGGCGGGGACATCGATGCCTCCTGCGGCCAGCTGAGAAGAAAGTACCAGAAAGAAATCAAATAGGCTGCGTCAGATATCCGTAGGGCGGGTGGCTTGCCCCCGCCGCACAGTACAGCCTGGGAATAAGAAGTGAGCCAATGTGAAAAGGTTGTCGGCTGTGATATTTACCCATTTTTGTATCGTAGCGTTATCCCAGCGGCGGGGGCAAGCCGCCCGCCCTACGGAGATGATTATCGGCAGAAGATAACGCCTGCACAACAAAGATTATTTCGCCAATAAAGACAGATGAGGTGATTCACCATGCAAAGTTGGGGACTGACAGACAAGGGCTGCGTCCGTAAAATGAATCAGGACGCCTATGAGATTCAACAGTTGGATCGCAATACGCTTTTGTGCGTGGTCTGCGACGGCATGGGCGGCGCCAAATCCGGCAACATCGCCAGCTCCCTGGCGGTGGATGTGTTCTCCCAGGAGATTCAGCGCACCTGGACGGCCAACATGGAATGGGACAAGGCTGACCAGATTCTAAAAAGTGCTGTGAAGCTGGCCAATTTCACGGTTTACGACCAGGCCATGCAGTTTGAGGAATTCGACGGCATGGGCACCACCCTGGTGGCCGCCTTTATCCGGGGCCGGAAGGCGTCCATTGTGAATGTGGGCGACAGCCGGGCTTACCGAATCAATCAAAACGGCATCCGCCAAATCACCAAGGATCACAGCGTGGTGCAGATGATGGTGGACCGGGGAGAGCTGACGGCGGAGATGGCCAAGCGCTACCCGGGAAAGAATCTCATCACCCGGGCCGTTGGCACCGAAGCATCCGTCAGCTGTGATGTGTTCCGCCAGGAGCTGTCCAAGGGGGATTATCTGCTTCTGTGCAGCGACGGTCTGAGCAATCTGCTGGACGACCAGGAAATTCTCTTCGAGGTGGTCCACGGCGTGAACAAGGAGCGCTGCTGCAAGCGGCTGCTGGATATCGCCATTTCCCGGGGTTCCCCGGACAATGTGACCTGTGTGCTGGTCAGCATCTGAAATCCGGTTTGAAAGGAGCTATTTCTGAATATGAATCAATATATAGGACAGCTGCTGGACAACCGGTATGAGCTCTTGGAGGTTATCGGCACCGGCGGCATGGCAGTTGTATATAAGGCCCGGTGCCATCGCTTAAACCGGTTGGTGGCAGTAAAGGTGTTAAAGGACGAATTCTCCGGCGACGAGGAATTCCGTCGGCGGTTCCGGGCAGAGGGAGAGGCGGTAGCCATGCTCAGCCATCCCAATATCGTCCAGGTGTTTGACGTTTCCGCCTCCGACAATGCCTACTACATTGTCATGGAGCTCATCGACGGCATCTCCCTGAAGCAGTATATGGAGGTCAAGGGCGTTCTCAACTGGAAGGAGACCCTCCATTTTGCTACCCAGATCGCCAAGGGCCTGGAGCATGCCCACAGCCGGGGCATTGTCCACCGGGATATCAAGCCCCACAATGTGATGGTGCTGAAAAACGGCTCCGTCAAGGTGATGGACTTCGGCATCGCCCAGGTGATGAACAAGAGCAGCACCCTGACCAAGGAGGCCCTGGGCTCCGTGCACTACATCTCCCCGGAGCAGGCCAAGGGCAGCTACACCGACAGCCGGTCGGATATCTATTCTTTGGGCGTTGTGATGTACGAAATGATGGCCGGGCGGCCGCCCTATGACGGGGAATCCCCGGTGGCGGTGGCCATCCAGCACATCAACGGCGGCGCCCCCCTGCCCTCTACCCTGAATCCCAACATCCCTGCGGGGATGGAGCAGATCATCATGAAGGCCATGGCCCTGGAGCCCAAGGACCGGTATTCCGGCGCCGCGGAGCTGCTGGCCGATTTGGAGGAATTCCGGAAGAACCCTGAGCTCACCTTCCAATACCGTACCCTGGCCGATGAATCCACCAAGAAAATCACCCCCATTGTCAGCAAGCCCCAGACCACCGCCCAGCGGGTAGCCCAGGCCAAGGGCGGGGTGATGAGCGTGGGAAACCCCAATATGACGGTGCGTCAGGGCACCGGACGGGTGGCGGAGCCGGAGCAGCCCGTTTCCGGCCGGAGCAAGGAGAACCTGGCCCGGGCCAAGAAGCGCCGGGAGGAGGAAGCCCGCCGGGATGCCCAGCGCCGCCGGACGGCAACCATTGCGGTGGTGTCCTGCAGCGTGGTGGCCATCATTGCCATTGTGGTGTTCCTGGCTGCCATTTTCAATGGATTCCTCATCAACCAGGACCGGGACCGGGTGGAGGTGCCCTACCTCACCGGCAGCATGTATTCCGAGGATTTTGGCACCCGCTATCCCAATTTTGTTATTCGCCTGCGGCCCCAGGAGTACGATGATTTCTATGTGGCGGGACAGATCATGCACCAGGAGCCTGCGGGGGGACTGTCCGTTGCCAAGGGCACGGAGATTTTCCTCACCATCAGCATGGGCCCGGAGCCCAAGGTAAAGCTGATGGAGGACCTGGTGGGCGTGACCCAGGACCGGGCCACCTCCTTCCTCATCGGCCAGGGACTGAAAACCCTGATTCGGGAGGAAGCCAACGACGAATACCCCGCGGGCTATGTCATCCGCACGGAGCCAGCCGCGGGCACGGAGCTCACCGACGGCCAGACCGTTAAGCTCTATGTGAGCACCGGCCCGGACAAGGAGCTGGCCAAGATGCCCAATGTGCTGAATGTGGAAAAGGAGATGGCCCTGCAGGTATTGGAGCAGCTGGGCTTTAAGAACGTGTCCACCACCCCGGTTTACAGCAGCAAGATCAACAGGGGAAATGTGGTCACCCAGTCCGAAACCGCGAATACCATGATCGACGTCACCACCCACATCATCCTGGAGATTTCCGACGGCCCGGAGATTCCCACCGCCGTGATGCCCGATGTGGTGAAAATGGATGTGGAAACCGCCATCAAGATTTTAACCGCCAAGGGCTTCCAGAAAATCGAAACCTACTCCGTGGACAGCTCCCTGCCCCAGAACCAGGTGGCAGTCCAGTCCGAGGACCCGGATTCCGTGGTGGCCCTGAGCAAGGAAATTCTGCTGGGCATCTCCAACGGCAATTCCGCCGCCCCCGGTGTGCCCGATACCCCCCAGGGGACCGTGCCTCCCACCGCCTCCGGGTCGGAGCTGGTGGATTTCAGCGTGCCCATCCGCGCAGAGAACTACAATCTGGTGATCTGCCCCAAGGGGCAGGCCAACCAGCAGGTAGCCAGTGGTGTGGTGCAGGCGGGGGACAATGTGTTCACCGTAGCCCTCACCGGCAGCGGTGTCCAGGAATACGACCTGTATATCAACGGAGAATATTACCAGTCTATGAAAGTGACGTTTAAAAACAATGGCTGAAAAACAAGTGGGACGGATCATTCGCAGCCTCAGCGGCTTCTATGATGTCCAGCTTCCCGATGGCGTGGTCACCTGCCGGGGCCGCGGCATCCTGCGAAAGGAGCAGATCACCCCCCTCACCGGGGATTTGGTGGAGGTTTCCGTCGCCGGGGGCAAGGGCATGGTGGAGGCCGTGCTGCCCCGGGCCAACAGCTTCATTCGGCCTGCCGTGGCCAATGTGGATGCCCTGGTGCTCTTCGCCGCCAATGTGAACCCTGTCACCGAGCCGTTCCTCATCGACCGGGTGACGGCCATTGCCGGGAATCAAAACGTGCCCTGTGTCATCTGCGTGAACAAGTGCGACCTGGACCCGGCGGAGCAGCTGGCGGCCACCTATGAAAAGGCGGGCTTTCCGGTGATCCGCACCAGTGCCAAAACCGGCCAGGGGATCCAGGAGCTCCGGAGCATCCTCCGGGGCAAGCTCACCGCTTTCACCGGAAATTCCGGCGTGGGCAAATCCAGCGTCCTCAACCGGCTCTGCCCGGAATTGGAGCTGGCCACCGGGGCGGTTTCGGAAAAGCTGGGCCGTGGGCGGCATACCACCCGGCATGTGGAGCTTTACAGCCTGGGGGAGGATACCTATGTGATGGACACCCCCGGGTTTTCCTCCTTTGATACCGACCAGATGGATGTGATTCTGAAAGAGAATCTGCAGTATGCTTTCCCGGACTTCGCTCCCTGTGTGGGCCGCTGCCAGTTTGCCGACTGCTCCCACCGGAAAGAGCCCGGCTGCGCGGTCCGCAGCGCCGTGGAGGCGGGGGAAATTTTCCCCTCCCGGTACGACAGCTACCTGCGGCTCTATGAAAAATCCGCCCAGATCAAGCAGTGGGAGCTGAAATAAAAGAATGTGCATGTCGGTTTAACGCAGCAAATTGGAATTTGCGTAGGGGATGCATTTATGCATTCCGCCTGGGTAACGGTTTTGCGACGGTGCGTTGAATGGAAAAATGTTGGTTTTTTTCGTAGGGAACGGATTTATCCGTTCCGTCCCACGCCCCCTTAATGTTTCAAATTGGTGGGTTGAATGGGGAAAATGCAAAAAAACGTATGAAATACCAGTCAACAAACCTTGGATGTCCATCGACGTTTCGGAACGGATAAATCCGTTCCCTACGCACACGCCGAAAGGCATCCCGTTTATCATCCTGCCAAATTCCAAATGACCGGGGCAGTACCGGTCGAGGGGCCCAGGAGTTGTGGGTCGATTGCCCAAGGTTCGTAACGAATTGGCCGCGGGGCCTCCCCGACGAATTCCAATTTCCCTGCTTGCTGAGGCCATCGGCATATAAAAGAATAGCAGCGGCTTTTTTGCGTAAAATAGTAGAGAACATGTCCGAATTCCATTGGAAGATGCCCAATTGACCATTCCCAATTGTCAAACGATACAGCATAGAAATTTGGTGAGAATATGTACGAGAAACCGATCCTTTCCCGGGTGTTTGCCATCCTCACGGTGATCCTCGCCGTAGCGGTGCTGGTGATTTGCCTGACCCAGCGCAGCAGCGGCCCTGTGCTGCTGGGCACAGCCGCTGGTGCGGAGGAGTGCGCCCAGGGGCTGATGGAGCGAATCTGCGCCGGTGATTATGCCGGTGCCGCCCAGTACCTCTATGGCACCCCCAGCCTGGGGGACGATGCCCAACGGGAGAACCCTGCATCCCAGCTGATCTGGGACGCCTTCCTTTCCAGCCTTTCCTGCCGTCCTCAGGGGGATTGCTATGCCGATGAAAACGGGCTGGCCCAGGACTACATCCTTTCCGGTTTGGACATTCCCAGCCTGGTGGCAAAGCTGAAAGAGGCCGTGCCCGCCGTGCTGGAAGCCCAGGTGGACGCGGCGGAGAATTTTGCCCAGGTTTACGACGACAACTGGCAGTACCGGGAGGAGTTCGCCCAGTCCGTTCTGGAGGAGACCGCCCGGCAGGTAACCGCCGGGATTGCTCCCGTGGAGCGGCAGATCACCCTGCGGCTGGCCTTTGAAAACGGCCAGTGGTGGGTGGTGCCGGATCAGCAGCTGATTACCGCCATATCCGGAGGAATACTCTGAATTAAGAAGGTATTTCATGGCACGCAATCCCCTGTTTGGCTACCTGTTTCAAAGACTGCCCGGAGTTGTTTCCGCAGCGCTGGCCCTTTCGGTCCTGCTGGGCACCGCCCAATGGATCGGGGTGCCGGAGCCGCCCAGTCCATCGGTGCAGGAGGATACCTCCACCCTGCTGGAAGGTGGCCTTGCCGATGCTTTGGAATCGGTGCGGGGCACCAAGCCGGTGTATCGCATCGACCGCAACGCCCTGGCCGCCCCGGAGCCGGACCCCGGCTGCTTCGGCCAGACGGACGATCCCCGGGAGCTGGATTTCTCTTCGGCCCGGGAGCTGCTGGAGGGTCAGAGCCTCTATTTCTCCCCGGAGGTGACCCTGGTGCCGGGCACCCAGGTGCAGTGGTATCTGGATGAAACCATCCTGGCAATCACCTGGAAGCAGGTGCTGGACGGGGGCGTGTATACCTTTTCCGAGGTGAAAATTGCCCATCCGTCTCAGTTCCGGCGCTTTCTCTCCGGCGGGGAGTTCGGCTCGGACAAGCTCTATGTGACCACGGAGATGGCCCAAAGCGTCAATGCGGTGGTGGCCTCCAGCGGGGATTTCTATGGCTACCGTCAGGCGGGCACCCTGGTGTATGACGGGGTGGTGCGCCGGGTGAACAACGGCCTGGTGGACACCTGCTATGTGGATAAAAACGGGGACCTGCTTTTTACCAGCCGGTACGACCAGATGGACAAGGAGCAGTCCCAACAGTTTGTAGATGAAAAGGATATTCTTTTCAGCCTGGCTTTCGGGCCGGTGCTCATTGAAAACGGCAATGTCATCACCCCGGAGAGCTATGCCGTGGGAGAAATCAACGATCATTATCCCCGCTCTGCCCTGTGTCAGCTGGGCAGGCTCCACTACCTGCTGGCGGTGGTGAACGGCGAGGAAGACCAGCCGGAGGTGCCCACCATCCACCGCTTTGCCCGGAATCTGCAGCAGAGCGGCATTCAAAAGGCCTATGCCCTGGATGGCGGGCAGACCGCCGTCATCGCCATGGACGGAAAGCTGATCAACGCGGTGCTCTATGGCCATCAGCGAAAAATCAGCGATATCATCTATTTTGCCACGGCAATTCCTGGCAAACACCGTGAGGAGAGAGCGTCATGACCCAATATGTCCCCAAATTCTGCCGGCCCAAAAGGAGCCTGTTCTCCCGGCTGGCTGGGCCGGTTTCCGCGGTCGTTACCCTGGCGCTGCTGCTGGGGCTGGTGCCCCTTTTAAAATCAGGCAGCCAGAAAACAGCGGCACGGATTTCCGTACCCGATATTCCGGAACAATTTGATCGGATGCTGGGTGCTGCGGGCAGTATGCTGCCCAAGGCATCCCAACAGGGACATGGGGCGGCCGCGGAGGAACCGGCGGCTCCGGTGATCAAGAAGCTGAACGATGCCGACCTGGTGGCGCCCAAGCCTCTGGCGGATCGCTACGGCCAGGCGGACACCATCGAAGAAATGAGCTGGTTTGAAGAAAAAGCCGCCGGGCTCCTGCAGGGGCAGAAGCTTTATTTCGGGCCGGAGCGGGAGCAGCTGGAGGGTACTCCCATCAACTATTACTTAGACGATTCCATCGCCGTGGTCACCTGGAAGGAGCTGGTGGGCTACACCGTCCTCACCTTTGCGGAGGTGAAGATTGCCGACGGCTCCCAGTTCCGCCGGTTCCTGGCGGACGGACGCTATGGGGCGGATACCCAGTATAAAACCACGGAAATGGCCCAGACCGTCAACGCGGTGCTGGCCTCCAGCGGCGATTTCTATAAATTCCACTACAACGGCATCGTGGTCTATGAGGGGGAGGTCCGCAAGGTCCACGCCAACAAGGCGGACACCTGCTTCATCGACGACGGAGGCAATCTGATTTTCCTGCCCCAGGATGTGCAGATGACCCAGGAGGAAGCCCAGAAATTTGTGGATGAAAACAACATCCGCTTCAGCCTGGTGTTCGGGCCCATCCTGGTGGATGACGGCGTGCGCTGTGAGCCTGCCAATTACGACCTGGGAGAGATCAATTCCTTCAGCCCCCGGGCGGCGCTGTGCCAGATGGACGAGCTGCACTATCTGGTGGTCACCGCCAATCCGGAGCCGGAGCATCCCGGCAAGCTGGACATCCATCAGTTTGCCCAGCGGCTGGCGGAAACCGGCTGCCAGAAGGCCTACACCCTGGATGGCGGCCAAACGGCGGCCATTGCCCTGGATGGGGAGCTGGTGAACCATGTGCTCTATGGCCAGCAGCGTCCCATCAGCGACATCATTTATTTTGCCACAGCGGTGGGAGGTTGAGCCGGATGGAGCGAATTGCGTTTATCATCGGAGATCAGTTCTTTTATTGGAGTTCCATTGTGCTGACCCTGGCTGCCGGGGTGGCCATCTGCCTGTTTTTAGCCTTTTATCTTCCCCAGGGGAAGGGCGAGGCCGCTGCCGTGGGGGTGCCCATGGCCCTGGTGCTGTCGGTGGTGCTGGCAAGGCTGGTGCATTGGTACTTCCGGCCGGACAGCTATGCCGGTTTCCTCGCGGCCATGACGGATTTTACCTCCGGCGGCTTTGCCCTTTTGGGTGTGTTTCTGGGCTGCGGGCTGACGGTGCTGATTTTGAAGCTGCTCCGGTTAGAAGAGGAACCGGGACGGATGCTGGATGCCATGAGCCTGGGCGGCTGTGCGGGCATCGCCTTGGGGAGACTCTCCTGCTTTTTCAGCACCGCCGACCGGGGGCAGCTTTTGGAGCAGCTTCGCAGCCTGCCCTTTGCGTACCCTGTGAACAATGTGGTCACCGGCGCGCCGGAATACCGGCTGGCGACCTTTGTGATTCAGGCTATGGCCACGGCTTTCATTTTCGCCCTTGTGCTGGCCTTTTTCCTGCTGTACAAAAAGAGAAAAGCCGGGGATACGGCCCTGGTCTTTCTGCTGCTTTACGGCATGTCCCAGGCGGTGCTGGACAGCACCCGGTATGATTCCCTGTTCATGCGGAGCAACGGCTTCATCAGCGTGGTGCAGGTATCCGGTGCCGTGGCCGTGGTGGCGGTCAGCGCGCTGTTCTCTGTGAGAATGGTGAAGAGCCGGGGCTTCCGGATTTGGTACTGCCCCATCTGGGTCGCCATGCTGGGAATGCTGGGGGGCGCGGGGTATATGGAGTATTTTGTCCAGCGCCATGGCGACCGGGCGGTGTTCTCCTATTCCATCATGACCGCCTGCCTGGGCGGAATCGTGCTTCTGGCGATGCTCACCTACTTCCTCTCCCAACGGACAGATGAAGAGGAAGACGAAGAGACAGAAGATCAGGAATAAAAACCTGCCTATCGGGTTATCCAGTAAACAAATAATTTGGAATTTGGCGGGATGAACGGGATGCCTTTCGGCGTGTGCGTAGGGAACGGATTTATGTCAAGAGCAACATGGTTTACAGATTGTGTAACAACATGGTTTACACATTTGCTCTTGGATCGTTCTCCAAAAGGTATGCTCTTCTAAGGGTGTAGGCTCTGGCTTCCAGGTTGATT
>JAQYLT010000046.1 GCA_028719885.1 Bacillota bacterium | reverse complement strand
GTTTGGTTTATTGTTTTGTGGTGATTCAATTATATCACAAAATGGAGCGAATTTCTTCCTTTTTTGCTTTGTTTTTTGTTGTTTGGTTGGTTCTTGACCTGTGGATAACTTTGGAGGTTCAATATACCGAAACTCAAGAGCAGAAGGGTTGACATTTTCTGGCAAAATCGTATAATAATTCTATACTATATAGAAAAAGGAGTCTTTCCCATGTTCTATCATATGAACGTCGCCGGGCTGGAGCGGGATCTGCCCATCTGCCCTGTGAACGATTCCCTGTCCATTGCCGGTTTTGTGATCTTCGGTGATCAGGAGCTCACCGTGGCCTGCGCCCGGGAGCTGCTGGCCAAAGCCCCGGAATACGACTACATCCTCACCGCCGAGGCAAAGGGCATCCCCTTGGCTCACGAAATGGCCCGCCAGGCCGGGGATGCCAAGTACATCCTGGCCCGGAAAGGCCCCAAGCTCTACATGCGGGACATCTTCTCCGTCAGCGTCAACTCCATCACCACCGCCAAGGAGCAGAAGCTGTATCTGGACGGCGCCGACGCTGCCCTGATGAAAGGCAAGAAAATTCTCTTGGTGGACGATGTGATTTCCACCGGAGAAAGCCTGGCTGCCCTGGAAGCCCTGGCAACCAAGGCCGGCGGCGAAATCTGCGGCCGCATGGCCATCCTGGCAGAGGGGGACGCTCAGGATAGACCCGACATCATCTATCTGGAAAAGCTGCCCCTGTTCCATCCCGACGGAACCATCATGGAATAACAAATTCCCACGGTCAACACGGCCGTGGGAATTCTTATTCCATGCACTCTTTTATCCGGTTCAATACCAGGGGAACAGCATAGTACATGGTTTCGTATTTCAAATACATCAGGGCATTTTCATCCCAGAGGTATCGCAGCTGGGCGGGGAACTCCTCGTCGCCGAACCAGAGCTGAATCAAAAGCCTTAAATCATCAAACACCGGGATGGAATAGGCCACATCCCCCAGGGGATATTTTTCTCCCCCCAGGCTTTCGCAGGCCCTGGCAAACGTCTCCGGCTGGGCCTGGAACCGCTCCGCCCAGGGGTCCCGCTGCTCCAAAAGACTCTGATGGAAGCCGTGGCCAAAATCCCGCATGTTTTTCCAGCGCCCGGAAAGGTGCCGGTCCTCTTTGCTGTCGCAGACCAAATCCAGCAGGGTCAGCACTTCATCATAAGAATTGGCCTCCACCCAGCTTCCCCTATGGAACCGGGAGATATCCCCCGTTGCCCGATGGATGCGGCAGGGCTCCGAGAGGAAAGTGGTGTAAAAAAATTCCCCGTCCATTTCCGCCCCCAGCTTCCGGGCAAGAAGCCGCTGGTCATATTCCAAAAACAGCGCCTTTGCCCGCTGGACGGTAATGGCATAATTGTCCCGTCGTTCCATAAAAAGCATCTCCTTTGTTCCTGGGTGAGAGAAATTGGAATTTGCAGAGGTAATTCGTAGGGAACGGATTTATCCGTTCCGCCCGTTCCGGTAAGTACCCAGTTTCGAATCATCAAAAAATGTTGTTATTTGCGTAGGAAATGCATTTATGCATTCCGTCCTCTTTTTGTTTCAAATCGGTGGATTGAATGGGAAAAGAAGCGAAAAACGCGTATGAAATACCATTTAACGAACTGCGGTGATTGTCGCAGGTTTTGGAACGGATAAATCCGTTCCCTACGCACGCGTTGAGACATTTTCGATTCAACAAACTCTGCAAATTCCAATTTGATATCCGTATTGATTACCCATACTATACCAAATCCTGCCGGCAATGAAAAGGGGCTTTTGTGATTTCTTTTGGAATTCTTAAATCCCTCGAATTCTGTTTACTTTTCCGGGGGAATATGATAGAATAAATGGAAACTCTTCCAAGAAGGATGATTTTCCTTGACTTTCGATTCAACCAAATTAATCATTGACCTGGATGCCATCAGGCACAACATCGAAGCCGTCAAGGCCCGGGTTCAGGCACCGGTGATGGCCATCATCAAGGCCGACGCCTACGGCCACGGCGCGGTTCAGCTTGCCAGACACCTGGATGACAGCTGCGCTTTCTTTGGCGTCAGCTCTATTTTGGAGGCGCTGGAGCTTCGGCAGGCGGGGATTCAAAAGCCCATTCTCATTTTGGGCCCCATCCCCGTGTCCGCCTTCCCCGAAGCCATCCGCCAGGGCATCCGTCCCACCATTTTCCGGTATGAGGACGGTCTGGCCCTCTCCCAGGCGGCCCAGGCGCTGGGGATGACTGCCTTTTTCCACTTCGCCGTGGACACCGGCATGAGCCGCATCGGCTTTCAGGTTTCTGAAGCAGAGGCAGACATCTGCGCCCAAATTGCCGCCCTGCCCCTGGTGGAGGCAGAGGGGCTTTTCAGCCACTTTGCCACCGCCGACTGCGCCGACCTGAGCCGGTCCAAAAAGCAGGCACAGCGCTTTGCCGACTTCGATCGGATGCTGAAGGCCCGGGGGGTAACGATCCCTCTGCGGCATCTGGACAACTCCGCCGGATTGATGAATTTTGGCTGCGAATACGAAATGGTCCGCTCCGGCATCGTGACCTACGGAATGTACCCCAGTGATGAGGTGGACCCCGGCCTATTGGACCTGCGGCCCGCCCTGCGGTGGGAGAGCCGGATTACCCATCTGAAAACATTGGAGCCCGGCCGGGAAATCGGCTACGGCGGCACCTACACCACCACCCGGCCCACCCGGGTGGCCACCATCCCTGTTGGCTATGCCGACGGCTACCGGCGGAATCTCTCCGGTCGGTTTTATGTGCTGATTCGTGGGAAAAAGGCCCCGATTCTGGGGCGCATCTGCATGGATCAGATGATGGTGGATGTGACGGAGATTCCCGATGCCCAGCTGAACGACATCGTGGTGCTGGTGGGGCGGGACGGCGACGCCCAGATCACCGTGGAGGAAATCGCCGCCCAGGGAGACAGCTTCAATTACGAATTTGTCTGCGGCATCAACCGCAGGGTTCCCAGAGTTTATACCGTGGGCGGCCAGGTGGTTCACTCGGTGGTATATCTGCTGGACCGGAATAACTGAGCCAATCAGGAGGACATACTATGGCTGAAAACCATTCCCCCCGTTATGGAAAAAAACGCAAAAAGCAATCCAACTCCGCCGGAATCGTCATGCTTCTGGTGGTGCTGATGGCAGCGCTGGTGATCTTTTCCCTGGCCCTGCGGCTGCTGCTGGGAAGCCCCCAGAGCAATGACCCGGCACAGGCTGAAGTCCCCTCCCAGGCGCCTACAGAAGTGACGGAGAAGTCCCCGTCCCTCTGGGAGCGGCTGTTTGGCTCCAAAGAGACAGAGCCACCTGAGACGGAGCCGCCGGAACCGGAGCATGTGGTGTCCAGAGCGCAGATTGCCGTCACCGGTGACATTCTGATGCACATGCCCGTGATCAACACCGGACTGCGGAGCGACGGCAGCTACAATTTCGATTCCATCTTCCGGTATCTGATCCCCTATTCCTCCGCCGCCGATTACGCCGCCGCCAATCTGGAGACCACCCTCTGCGGCACGGACAAGGGATATAAGTACTCCGGTTACCCCGCCTTCAACTGCCCCGATGAAATTGTGGACGCACTGAAAAAGGCCGGCTTTGACCTGCTGCTCACCGCCAACAACCACTGCTACGACACCAGCGAGTACGGCTTCCTGCGTACCGTGCGGACGATAAGGGAAAAGGGGCTTCAGGTGCTGGGCACCCGGGCGGCAGCGGACGAGCTCAAATACGCGGTTCAGGAGATAAACGGCATCAAAATCGGTATGGTAAACTATACCTACCAGGGGATGCCCGACAATCCCGTGGCCGGGAAGGTGTATATGAACAAGAACACCCTGTCCGACACCTGCGCTCCCTTGGTGAACGCTTTCATCCCCGGCCAGCTGGACTCCTTCTATCTGGAAATCCGGCAATGCCTGGAGGAAATGAAAAATGCCGGGGCGGAGGCCACGGTGATGTTCATCCACTGGGGCAACGAATACCAGACCACCCCCAGCACCGAGCAGCGGCAGATTGCCCAGCAGCTCTGCGATCTGGGCTTTGACGTGATCGTGGGCGGCCATCCACACGTGATTCAGCCGGTGGAGCTGCTCACCAGCCGGTTGGACCCGGAGAAGAAAACCCTCTGCCTGTATTCCACCGGCAACGCGGTATCCAACCAGCGCATCAAGGAAATGGACCTGAAAACCGGCCATACCGAGGACGCGCTGCTGTTCAGCTTCACCTTTTCCAAATACTCCGACGGCACGGTTTATCTGGAAAGCACAGACCTGCTGCCCTGCTGGGTGGACCTGCGTGTCGGCCTCCAGAATGAATACCCCATCATCCCCTTGGATGATGCTCTGCGGGACCAGTGGCAGAGCCTTTACAGCCTCACCGATGAGGCTCTGGCCAACGCCCGGAAATCCTTTGAGCGCACCACCGCCCTCACCGGTGCTGGAATGCTCACCGCTCAGAATTACCTTGCTCAACAGAAGCAGCAGCGGGAAGACAACTATCTCGCCGCTGTGACGGGAGCCCAGGACCAGGCCGCCTAACAGGCCGAAAGGAGATAAACAATGAAATCTTTCTGGCGCAGTCTGGTAACTGCTTTCAAAATCATCCTGATCACCCTGCTGGTGGTGTCCATCGCGGGCACCGGCATCCTTGGCTGGTACTTTTACGATCGAATCTTCTCCGACGCCCCCTCGGACAATGCCCTGTTCCAGTTCATTGAATCCCTGGTGCCCCAGCGGGAGACCCAGCCCACGGAGCTGATGATCCCCACCGAGCCCCCCACCACGGAGCCGCCTACTGAGCCGCCTACCACACTGCCGCCGGAGCCGGAGCATGTGGTATCCCGGGCCACCATCGGCACTGTGGGGGATCTGCTGATGCACAAGCCGGTGTTTGATTCCTGCTACCAGAGCGACGGCACCTATAATTTTGAATCCATCTTCCGCTATATCAAGGACGACATCTCCTCCCTGGACTATGCAATTGCCAACCTGGAGACCACCTTTGGCGGCGATAATTACAAGTACCAGGGCAATCCCGCTTTCAACTGCCCGGATTCCCTGGCGGACGGCGTGGTGGAGGCCGGCTTTGACATGCTGCTCACTGCCAACAACCACGCCGGCGACACCCTGGGCCCGGGCATCATCCGGACGGTGGAGCATGTTCGCGGCAGTGGTCTGGCCACACTGGGTACCCAGTTCAGCGGCGAACCGAGATACTCCATTGTGGACGTCAACGGCATCAAAATCGGTATGGTCTGCTACACCTGGTCCTACAGCGGCGACGGTGTCAATTTCTCCCTGAACGGCCTTTCACCAGTGAAAGACGAGGGGCAGGTCAACTATTTTACAAACAATAATCCTGACAAGCTCTATAACGAGGCCCAGCAGATCATGGACGAAATGAAGCGCCAGGGCGCGGAAGCGACCATGATGTTCATCCACTGGGGCGTGGAATATGTCATGGTGGAAAATGCCTTGCAGGATGCCATTGCCCAGCGGCTTTGCGACATGGGCTTTGATGTGATCGTAGGCGGCCATCCCCATGTGGTTCAGCCCATGGACCTCTTGAGCAGCACCGTTGACCCAGATCACAAGACCGTGGTGATTTATTCCCTGGGCAATGCAGTATCCAACCAACGCACGGGCATCAGCGATCTCTTTCCTGCCGGATATACCGAGGATGGCGCGCTGTTCAATGTCACGTTCTGCAAGTATTCCGATGGCACCGTTTACCTGGAGGATGTGGATGTGATTCCCACCTGGGTGGACCTACGCACTACCAATGGCCGGTACTACCATATTCTGCCTCTGGACGGTTCCAAAACGGACAGCTGGCAGTCCCTGCTGGAGCTCAGCGACGTGGGATTGGCCGCCGCCACCCGGTCCTATAACCGCACCATGGGCATTGTGGGCGAGGGTTTGAACCTGGCAAAGCAGTACCTGGCCGACGCCCGGGAAAACCGGGATGCCAATTACCTGGCCGCGCTGTACGAAACCCTGTACGCCGCCTAAAAAAATTTACACCCTCCATCCGGGAATCCGGTTTGGAGGGTGTTTTTCATCATTGTTTCATCAAATCTCCGATGGTCACGCTGTCCAGGTATTCATTGACCCTGCGGTTCAGCTCGCTCCACATGGGCAGGGTCCGGCAATCGGCGGTGCGGACGCACTGCTCCGCGTTGCATTCCAGGCAGGCCACCGGCGCCAGGTCCCCCTCCGTCAGCCGGAGAATTTCGCCGATGGGGTAGTCCTTGGGCGCCCGGGTCAGACGGTAGCCGCCGCCCTTGCCGTGGATGCCCTCCACCAATTTGCCGGCCACCAGCAGCGGGAGTATTTTTTCCAGGTATTTCAGAGAAATGTCCTGCCGCTGGGCCACCTCTTTCATGGGAATGTAGGCCCCATCGTCGTGCTCCGCCAGATCAATCATCACCCGCAGGGCATAACGGCCCCGGGAGGAAATCTTCATACCTTTCCCTCCGGTTACGCACCGTGACAGTGGCCGCAGCTTTCGCAGTCTGGGAACTGGCTGTGATCGTAATCCAGACCATTGCGCTCATAGTAATCCTGCAGCGCCTTTCTAATGGCCTCCTCTGCCAGCACGGAGCAGTGGAGCTTGTGGGGAGGCAGTCCGTCCAGGGCCTCGGTGACGGCCTTGTTGGTGACCTTCAAGGCCTCGCTGATGGGCTTGCCCTTGATCATCTCCGTGGCCATGGAGCTGGAGGCGATGGCGCTGCCGCAGCCGAAGGTTTCAAACTTTACATCGGTGATAATGTCGTTATCGATTTTCAGATAGATTTTCATGATGTCGCCGCAGACGGGATTTCCCACCTCGCCCACGCCGTCGGGGTTTTCGATCACCCCCACATTCCGGGGATTCCGGAAATGATCCATAACTTTCTCACTGTATAATGCCATATTCTTCTCCTATTTCGCAAATACATGGGGCCGTTTCCCGTTCTGCAGATCCCGCCAGAAAGGCGAAATGCTCCGAAGATAAGAAACCACATCGGTGACGGCCTGAATCAGATAGTCAATTTCCGCTTCTGTGATATCATCCCCCAGACTGAGCCGCAAAGAGCCGTGGGCCACCTCATGAGGACGCCCAATGGCCAGCAGCACATGGCTGGGGTCCAGACTGCCGGAGGTGCAGGCAGAGCCGGAGGAGGCGCAGATGCCCTTGTCGTCCAACAGCAGCAGCAGTGCCTCTCCCTCGATTCCCTCAAAGCAGAAATTCACCGTGCCCGGCAGCCGGTTGTACCGGTCGCCGTTGAGCTCGCTGTAGGGGATTTTCTCCAGGCCTGCAATCAGCTTATCCCGCAAGGGGGTGAGCCGGGCGGTATAGTCGTCAATGGAGGCCACCGCCTGCTCCAGCGCCACGGTCATCCCCACAATGGCGGGGAGATTCTCAGTACCGGCCCGTTTGCCCCGCTCCTGGGCACCGCCGTTGATGAGATTATCCAGCAGGATACCGCGCTTGGCATACAGCACGCCGATGCCCTTGGGACCGTGGAATTTGTGGGCGGACAAGGAGAGCATGTCGATGTTCTGCTCTGCCACATTCACCTTTACATGCCCCACAGCCTGAACCGCATCGGTGTGGAACAGCACACCCTTTTCCCGGCAGACCTGGCCGATTTCGGCAATGGGCTGGATGGTGCCAATCTCATTGTTGGCAAACATGATGGTCACCAGGCAGGTATCCTCCCGGATGGCGTCTTTCACCTGCTGGGCAGTGACGATGCCGTTTTCATGGACATCCAAAAGGGTAATTTCAAAGCCCTGCTGCCGGAGCCTGTCCAGGGTGTGCAGCACCGCATGGTGCTCAAAGGCAGTGGAGATGATGTGTTTTTTGCCTTTTTTCTCTCCCAGCCTTGCGGCAGAAAAAATTGCCTGGTTATCCGCTTCGCTGCCGCCGGAGGTAAAGGTGATCTCCCGGGCCGTGCAGCCAAGGCAGCGTGCAATCCGCTCCCGGGCATCGTCCAGAGCTTCCCGGGCGGTCTGGCCAAAGGAATAGAGGCTGGAGGGATTGCCGTAATTCTCTTCCATGCACTTGGTCATGGCCTGGATGGCTGCCGGACACATCCTTGTGGTGGCAGCGTTATCTGCATAAATCATTTGTTTCTCCTTGAATTAATCTGCAAACATGGGGCTGGACAAATACCGGTCGCCGGTATCCGGCAGCAGCACAACAATGGCCTTTCCGGCGTTTTCAGGCCGCTGGGCCACCTGAATGGCGGCGTTCAGCGCGGCGCCGGAGGAAATGCCAACCAGGATGCCCTCGGTGCGGCCCACTTCCTTGCCGGTGGCAAAGGCCGCTTCATTTTCAATGGGGATGATCTCATCATAGATACCGGTGTCCAGCACCTCCGGAACGAAGCCCGCACCGATACCCTGAATCTTATGGGGGCCGCCGTGGCCCTGGGACAGCACGGGGGAGGAGGCGGGCTCCACCGCCACCACCTTGACATTGGGATTCTTGGCTTTCAGGAACTGGCCCACGCCGGTGACGGTGCCGCCGGTACCCACACCTGCCACAAAGAAATCCACATTCCCGTCGGTATCCGCCCAGATTTCCGGACCGGTGGTGGTGAAATGGGCCTTGGGATTGGAGGGGTTGGTGAACTGGGAGGGAATGAAGCTGCCCGGGATTTCCTTTGCCAGCTCGTCAGCCTTGGCAATGGCGCCTTTCATGCCCTGGGCCCCGGGGGTCAGCACCAGCTCCGCGCCATAGGCCTTCATCAGCTGGCGGCGCTCCACGCTCATGGTGTCGGGCATGACGATGATAATCCGATAGCCCCTGGCAGCGGCGATGGAGGCCAGACCAATGCCGGTGTTGCCGCTGGTGGGCTCGATGATGGTGGAGTCCGGCTTCAAAATTCCCGCCGCCTCCGCATCGTCGATCATCATTTTGGCCACCCGGTCCTTGACGGAACCGGCGGGATTGAAATATTCCACCTTTGCCAGGATTTTGGCGTTCAGACCGTATTTCTTCTCGATTCTGGTCAGCTCCAGCAGCGGTGTATGTCCAATTAACTGATCGGCGGAGGTGTAGATTCTTGACATAAAAACGCTCCTTTGCGCATATTTTTCAATTTATACCCACCTATTTGGTAGGTAATTATGTTATACCACAATTTACCTACCATGTCAAGGGGTAAATGTATTTTATGTGAAAAATTGGATTTCATTCGATAGGAAAATTGAAATTTGGCGGGTTCGTTGAATGGGATGCTTTCCGGCATGTTCGTAGGGAACGGATTTATGTCAAGAGCAACATGGTTTACAGATTGTGTAACAACATGGTTTACACATTTGCTCTTGGATCGTTCTCCAAAAGGTATGCTCTTCTAAGGGTGTAGGCTCTGGCTTCCAGGTTGATTCTT
>JAQYLT010000045.1 GCA_028719885.1 Bacillota bacterium | reverse complement strand
GAATCAACCTGGAAGCCAGAGCCTACACCCTTAGAAGAGCATACCTTTTGGAGAACGATCCAAGAGCAAATGTGTAAACCATGTTGTTACACAATCTGTAAACCATGTTGCTCTTGACATAAATCCGTTCCCTACGAACACCCCGGAAGGCATCCCATTCAACATTTCGTCAACCGGCGCTGACTTGCAACCCGCCTATGAGATATCCTGATTGCCATATGATGATTACATCGCCAAGCACTAATTTGTCGAACAGATACAAAGGCGCACTTCTATACAAAGCAATCCCCATTGTGTGCTTTACCTCATTGCGTTCCGAACAAGGGGCTTCACCCCTTGCGCCGCTAGCGGGTTAGTCGCTAGCGGCGTGACAGAGATTACGGATCTTCAAATTGCGTCAAAGGCCGTGTCTCCAAATCTACTGGCTTATAGGAGTTCAGAATTTCCATCGCTTCTGCCTCGGAAATCTCTGTGTCAAATTCGGCATAATGCTCTGTGGAGGAAGTTCGCCACCAAGTTCCATCCGCGCATTTTTTCAGCCGGACAATGCTTTGCTCCTTCGGATTCGAGAAAACTGGGTCGCCATCGTTGGCAAACCGGAAGATATGATACCGATATTCTCCGAGACCATTGGGTTCAGAATCAAAATCAACCAGAACATTGTCTTCGCACAAATACATATGGTAGGATTTTCCGTCGTCGGTGATTCCGTTTTTCATGCCTACAATGTTGCCAATATAACCGTTATAGAAAATGAGAAGTTCCTCTGTTCCGTTTCCATCTACATCATAGAAAGCGTATGCTTTGGAAGGCGGTGTGTATTCGGGGTCAATCGAACGCCACATCTCATCGCCCTGAATCAAATCCGCAACGTATTCTCCATAGGTGGAACGCCGGAGCTTATTGGGGTCGCCCTGCCTGCTATTCATTTCTTCCAGGGAGGCCTGCTCCCGGGCATCCGCAGCGGAAGCATCCGGCGGGTCGGTGTGGATGGTAAAGTCAAAGCATTCCGCAAGTTGTTCCAATGTAGCATCCCCTGTCAGGTCAACGCTAAGAGTAAAGAAGCAATCTTCCCTGTCCGCCAAAATCATTCCACTTTGATTCGATTCCAATAGGAGAAGAGGCAGACCATCCGTGGTTGTGTAGTTTCTTTCTAACACAGAATCCCCATCAACATATCCAAATACATCGTAGAACACATCCTTTTTAACGCAATGGTATGTAAACAGATTATCCGTTTCCGCAAGCTTCAGCGTTCCGTAAATGGTAAAAGAGCCACCGGGAAAAAAGCGTCCTGCGGGAATGGAAAGTGTTGCATCGGCATTGGGTTTCAGCAGGCTGTCAATGCCAAGGAGTGTAAGAAATGGATTGCAGTCAATATGTTCATGCCATGGCTTCCCGATGATTTTCAGACCGTATTTGGCGCAGATCTCGTCCAGCTTGTCCACCATTTCCTGATTCTGAACGCTGTATGCCCAGTATTCCGGCTCACTCTCCCAGTATCCCCCACCGGTATGGGTGTAGCTGTTGGTGAATGCAAGCCACTCCTGATTCGCCAGATAATTGGGTGTACCCTTGATACCTTGGATTGAAAGGACATCCAGATGAACCTCTGTTTCACCAATTTGGTTGCTGGAGTCATCATACTGTGTCTGAGGAACGGTTTGTTCCCCAATTTTGAGATCCTGTAAATGCAGTACATACACAATGCCGCAGCCTACCAACATCAGAAGCAGCGCAATCAGTGCCGCCAGCAAAAAAGGTCTGTGAATTCCCCTGTGCGATTTCATTTCTTTTTGTTTGTCGGTTCGCTGTTCTACACGCACCAGGAATTCGGAATCAATTCCGGTAAAACCTTTTAAAAGCTGAATAGAAGTCATTGTAAACCCTCCTTCTTAAGTGTATTTGCCAGGTCTTTTCTGGTCCTTTGCAGAATGTACTTTACCTGATTGGAGGATAGCCCTGTTTTTTGGGTAATCTCCAGCTGAGAATTCGCGTAGTAGTATCGGAGCAAAAAGACAGTACGGTCTTTTTCCGGCAGTTTCCGCAGGAAACGATTCAGCGTAGATGTTAGTTCTTTCCGCAGCAAATCCGTTTCCGGACTTTCACATCCAGCGACACATTCTTCCAGTTCATCCAGAAGCAGCTGTGTCTCTCCATTTCCTCGTTTCCCGGCGGTATTCTTCCGCCAGCGGTCAATGGAGAGGTTTCGGGTGAGCTTTCCCAGAAAGGTGGCCAATCGCTGGGGCCTCCTGGGAGGGATCAACTTCCATGCAGTATAATAGGTGTCATTTACACTTTCCTCGGCATCCGAGGGGTTTGATAGAATGTGGCTGGCAATATGAAAGCAGTATGATCCATATTTCTGATCGGTCTCCATAATGGCCTGTTCAGACCGGGCGAAATACAGATCCAGAATTTTATTGTCATCCATGTGTCTACCTCCTTTTTGGTATCTTCACCCTTATACACGCAGAAAAAAGAGAAATAGAAAAAGATTTTGAAAAAATCTCAGTTTTAGTGAGAGTATTTTATCATTAGAGGGTACATTCTTCAAGCACACATATAGTATAGCATCTTAATGGTACAAATTATCGGACTTGTTGTCGAAACGGCGCAAGAAATGCGTAAATGTGATTTGCCCGGAATCATTTTTTGTGCTTGGATAAATCATGTTTGTATCACAAAGCCCTCGACAGCCAGAGCGGTTGTCGAGGGCTTTGTGATCTTACTCACAGGTTGCGATGGTGTTTTCCTTTCTGGAGGCTTTGTATTCTTCTCCCCAGTGCCACAAGGAATCCAAAACGGGCTTCAAACTATATCCCAATTCAGTGAGTGTATATTCCACCCGGGGAGGGACTTCCGCATAAACCGTCCGTGTCAGAAGACCTTTTTCCTCCATATCCCGGAGCTGGGCGGTGAGTACCTTCTGGGAGACATGACCGATGGACTTTTTCAGTTCTCCAAATCGCTTGGTTCCGGGCATCAGATCCCGCAGGATCAGCACCTTCCACTTATCGCCGATCAGCATAAGGGTGGTCTCCACAGGGCAGGCCGGAAGTTCTTTCTTTTCTTCACTCATACAAGATGCCTCCAATAGTTTCCTTTTGGTAACTACAGCACAATATTGTGCTTACTTTACAGAATTACGCTATGGTGATATTGTAATACCAACGAAAGGAAAAAGCAACCTTTCTAAAAGAAAAATCATTTTGGAGGTAATCACCATGAAACACTACACAAAGACAAACATTGGAAACGAAGGCAGAGTGGAACTTCATGAAGCGTTGGGCCTGACCGGTGCTGAGGTCAGCATCAATGTGCTCCCCGCCGGTGCTGGTGTTCCTTTCGTTCACTCCCACAAGAAGAATGAAGAAATCTACGGAATCCTTTCTGGTCTCGGCAAAGCAATCATCGACGATGAAGAAATCACCCTTGTCGCAGGCGATTGGCTGAGAATTGCTCCCGCAGCAAAACGGCAGTTCTTTGCCGCAAACGACGCCGGAATCGTTTATGTTTGCGTTCAGGTAAAAGCAAACTCCCTTGGCGGCTTCACGGCAGATGATGCTGTGGTATATTAATGCAATGCCCCGCAAGCTACAAATTGCGGAGCATTACGGTACTCCAAATGTCCGCAAAAGTGCATCGACATTTCTTTCAAGCCCGTGGTTATTCGTCAGCAGAACTGTCTGCATTGCGGCAACTGCTTTGAAATCTGCCCAGCCAGGGCCATTGTAAAGCGGGGGTAACGCCATGAATCAGGAAGAACGAAGAAGATATTTGATCGAGGAATTGCTGCGGGAGCGTCCCTCCTGCCGTCGCCAGGAGATTCCGGCAGATGCTGACCGCCAGAAAGTTCTGCTGAGAGCGTTAATGAATGTTCGTCATCCGGCATCCACAGGTAAGAGTTTTCTGGAAGTACAGGATGCCTACCTACAAGGAGAATTGGCAGCAAAGAAGATTACCCGGCTGTCCGAACTCTCCCCGGTGCGGGAGGGAATCTATCTCTGGCGTGGAGACATTACCACGCTGGAGTGCGGAGCCATTGTCAACGCTGCCAACAGCGGTATGACTGGCTGCTATCAGCCCTGCCACAATTGCATCGACAACTGCATCCATACCTATGCCGGGGTACAGCTCCGTTTGAAGTGCGCGGAGATGATGGCAGAGCAGGGCTATGAAGAACCCACCGGGCAGGCGAAAATCACCCCCGCCTACAATCTTCCCTGTGAGTATGTGATTCACACCGTAGGCCCCATCGTGCAGGGAAAACTGACACAGGAGCATTGCAGACTGCTGGAATCCTGTTACCGCTCCTGTTTAGAACTGGCGGATGAAAACGGGGTGGGAAGCATCGCCTTCTGCTGCATTTCCACAGGCGTATTTATGTTTCCCAATGACAAAGCGGCTGAGATTGCCGTGGACACGGTACAGAAATACAAGGCTGAAACCGGAAGTAAGATCGAGGTGATATTCAATGTTTTCAAAGAACAGGACGAAAGGATCTACAGGAAACTGCTCAGAGCAGATTGAGCGGCTGCAAGCCTCTTTGGAAACTGCGGATGCCATTCTCATCGGTGCCGGAGCGGGGTTATCCACCTCCGCTGGACTGACCTACAGCGGGGAACGGTATGAATGGTACTTTTCCGACTTCTATCAGAAATACGGCATCTCCGATATGTATTCCGGCGGTTTCTATCCGTTTGAGACGTTGGAAGAATACTGGGCATGGTGGAGCCGCCATATTTTCTACAATCGCTATGTGGATGCACCGCTTCCGGTCTATCAGGAGCTGCTGGCGCTGGTGAAGGACAAGGACTATTTTGTGTTGACCACCAACGTGGATCACCAGTTCCAGCGTGCGGGCTTTGACAAAAGCCGTCTGTTCTACACCCAGGGAGATTACGGTCTGTGGCAATGCTCCAAGGCCTGTCACAACAAGACCTATGACAATGAGACGGAAGTCCGGCAGATGCTTGCCCGGCAGCAGGATATGAAAATCCCTTCAGAGCTGATTCCACGCTGTCCGGTTTGCGGTGCACCCATGACCATGAACCTTCGATGCGACGATACTTTCGTGCAGGACCGGGGGTGGTATGCAGCCCAAAGTCGGTATACCGATTTCCTGCGGCAGCACAAACGGGGCAAGGTTCTGTTTCTGGAACTGGGCGTTGGAAACAATACGCCGGTCATTATCAAGTATCCTTTCTGGAGAATGACAGCACAGAACCCGGAGGCACGATATGCCTGCATCAATCTGGGAGAGCCCCGGTGCCCAGCAGCAATCCAGCATCAGTCGATTTGCATGGATGCGGATATTCACAAAGTTCTTTGTGCCGTATCCGAAATGCAACGCTGTGGAGCGTGAAATTCCCAATGGCGGTCGCGGCATTGAGAACGTGTCCGACGAGCGTTGCTGGAAAAGGGACAACCAGAGGGGAATATAGTATGCTGAGGTGATCAACAATGCTGTTTTCCCCATGGCTGATGCTCAGCAGCCTTTTATATTCCCTGCAGCTCTCTACCGGCAGCTTCCCCAAGCCCCTGACTGAGGAAGAGGAACGCCATTATCTTGCCCTTTCTGCCCAGGGAGATGTGGAGGCCCGGAATATCCTGGTGGAGCGGAACCTCCGCCTGGTGGCTCATATTATGAAAAAATATTACGCCCAAACCGCTGACCAGGAGGACTTGATTTCCATTGGTACCATCGGCCTGATTAAGGGCATCAGTACCTTTGACCCATCAAAAGGGGCAAGGTTGGCAACCTATGCTGCCCGGTGCGTGGAAAATGAAATCCTAATGTATTTTCGGGCAGGTAGGAAGAGCGCTCAGGATGTGTCCCTTTCCGACTATATCGAGACCGGGACGGATGGAGCGCCACTGGCTCTGATGGATGTGGTCAGTGAGGATGTGGATTTGACGGAGCAGGTGGCAGGCAAGGAGACCGTGGAGCAGCTTCGGCGGGCGGTGGATACCTGTCTGACCCAGCAGGAACGGCTGGTGATCCGCCTGCGCTACGGCCTGGAAACTGAGATTCCCCTGCGTCAGCGGGAGGTGGCCGATCGCACCGGAATCAGCAGGAGCTATGTATCCCGCATTGAAAAGCGGGCGCTGAAAAAGCTTCGTGCTGCGCTGGAATGAGAAAGGCTGCTCACTATGAGCAGCCGAAAAAGACAGGAGAGAGTATTGCTTTTTGCATTGAGAGATACTTATTTGAAAATCACCTGGACCAGCAGCATGTAGCATGCCGTTCCTCCGCCGATGGAGAGCAGGGTATTGCGCTTCCAGATGTGCAGCAGCACCACCACGGCGCAGCTGATCAGCTCCGGCAGGGCATAGGGATATTCCAGCGGAGTGACAGATTTTAGGCAGTAGACCACCAGCATGGCCATGATGGCGTAGGGGAGCACCTTGCCCAGGTAAGTAATGAGCTTGGGGGTCTGGCGGTTTTCACCGAAGATCAAAAAGGGGAGAAAGCGCAGCCCGGCGGTGACCAATGCCATCACTGCCACCAGCGCGGCGCTGTGGAGACGGAAACCATCAAGCATCTTTTTCCTCCTTTCCGGTGCTGCGGTGGATGATCAACGTTGTGGCGATGAGTACCATGGTGGGAATCAAAAAGCGATCCCCGCCGAAGATTGCCAGGCAGAGAACGGCGGAAATCAGACCAACCAGGGCGGGGAAGTGGTTCTTGGTGGTCAGCCATTGCTCCACGAAAATGGTGATGAACAGGGCGGTCAGGGCAAAATCAATGCCGGTAAAGTCCATGGGAAGCTTTCCGGCCAGAGCGCCCAGGGCGGAGCCCACCACCCAATAGCACTGGTTCAGCAGGGAAACCAGAAAATAGTAGCGCTTTCGGTCTACATTTTCCGGCGCCCCCTGGGAAACCAGGGAGTAGGTTTCGTCGGTGAGGGCGAAAATCAGATAGGGCTTCCGCTTTCCGGTGCCCTTGTAGGCATCCACCATGGAGATGCCGTAAAACAGATGGCGGGCATTTACCATCAGCGTGGTCACGGCGGCGGTAACCAGACTGGCCCCGCCGGTGAGCAGCCCCACGCCCACATACTGCATGGAGCCAGCGTAGATAAAAAGGCTCATGGCCAGAGCCCAGCCAAGGCCGTAGCCGTTTTGCTGCAGGATGATGCCAAAGCCGAAGCCCAGAAACAGATAGCCGGTCATCACGGGGATGGTGTGTAAAAAAGCGGTTTTTGCGGTTTGTTTCAACATAAGTCTCTCTTTTTCCTTGTTAAAATGCCGGTTCGTTCTCCCAGTGGGCGGAGATGTGGATGGAGGTGATGATGGGCTCCGTGGCCAGGCCGTTCAGGAAACCCTGCCGCCGCTTTTTGCAGCGGAAGCCGCCGATGTCCGCCTGAAACAGAAGCTGAAAGCTTCCGTCCTCCCGGCGGAGGGTCCGCATATCCCGGATGCCCGCATTCTGCCGCCGGGCGTGGACATTCAAAACCTCCAGGGTGGTAGCAATATCATCGGTTTCCAGGCAATAGAACACCATGCTGCTGCTTTGGCCCATGAGCCTGTTTTGCAGCATCTCAAATATGGTCAGGGTGATGAAAATGAACACCATCCCGATGAGTGCGATGGCGTAATAGCCACCTCCTGCGGCGACACCCAGGCAGGCCACGGCCCAAAGGCTGGCGGCAGTGGTGAGTCCCCGGACGGTGGTTCCCTCCCGCATGATGGTGCCCGCACCCAAAAAGCCAACGCCGGTGATGACCTGGGCGGCCAGACGGGCAGGGTCCGGTGCGGCGCCGTAGCTGCTGTACTGGGTGAAAATCATCTGCCCGGTGAGCATCACGGCGCAGGCCCCCAGGGCAACAAGAATATGGGTTCGCATTCCGGCGGGACGGTTGGAATACTCCCGCTCGGTTCCGATGACCGTTCCCACAGCCATGGAACAGAGCATCCGCAGAAAAACGTCCCATACCCCAAGAGGCTCAGGTGTCATCGTTCATTCTCCTTTCCGATTTCTTGTGCAAACCATTATATTCTGGCAGAACTGGAAAGTCAACGCAGAAATCTGAGCAGAGAGAAAGGGAATCATGCATGATCTGGTTATCAGCTTAAAGCAGCATAAGGGGCGTTAAGTTAATTAAGATATCAGCCAGTCGTGTGCGTAGGGAACGGATTCATCCGTTCCGCCCTGCTCGTAAATCACCGTGGTTCATTGAATCGAGAAATGTTGTGTTTTGCGTAGGGAACGGATTTATGTCAAGAGCAACATGGTTTACAGATTGTGTAACAACATGGTTTACACATTTGCTCTTGGATCGTTCTCCAAAAGGTATGCTCTTCTAAGGGTGTAGGCTCTGGCTTCCAGGTTGATTCTTC
>JAQYLT010000044.1 GCA_028719885.1 Bacillota bacterium | reverse complement strand
TTTCTCAATGTTTCCCATTCTCCTGCACCGGCTAGTCCCTGCTGTGAGCGACTCATTTGACTGTATTTTTGAAAAAATATATTATCATCATATTTGTTTTCTTTCATCTGAATTCCCCTCGTTTAAAAAGTTATTTATCTCCGTTGCAATTTTTTTCACTTCTTTATAAAGCTTCTCGGTCATATCGTGGCATTCAAAAAGTGAAAGACCGAGTACTTCAAAAATATGATTAACCCTTTCGGCATATTTTTCAGGTTTATATTCAAAAGTTTCAAGCAGTTTTATAGCTTTCTTTTCGTTAATGCAATGCCTGTGAATTTCCGCATGGCATAGCTGTCGTAGATAGCATCCTCGGTAGCCGGATCGGACAGGTTAAACCAAATCTGAAGAAGATACATCCGCAGCATTTTCTCAATCCCCATGGGCGGACGGCCACGCTTCCCCGTGGGATAGTAGGGCTTAATGACACCAACCCACTCGTCCCAGGGAATGATCTCGTCCATGATTTCCAGGAACTCTTCCCGCTTGGTCTTCTTCTTGCGGAAGCTGTATTCGATGTCGGTAAATGTTTCCTGCTTCATTGCCTGCACCACCATTGCTTTGATGGTGTTATTATACCATATCTCAAGCCTCGATGGTAGTGCGGATTAAAACAGAGGTTCCTTAGATTTGCGGCAGGTCTGGCTATGGACGGACCTGCCGCTTCCACAGGAGGAAAAGATGAGCGAAACTGATCATTACCATCTATATCTGACGTTCCGGACAAGGTTTTTATACCAGAACCATCGCTGTAATTCCGTTTGCACTACCATCAAAAACATTCTCACTCAGAAGATCCCGTTTGCCTGCAAGTTCGGGAATATGTACACTGTTTTCCTCGGCATGGAAAAGGAGGGTTATGTTCTGCCCATTCATCCTGCGGTGCACGCAAATCAGTCCTTCCTCGTCTCTTACTTCCTCGGATATGACCTGACCGTTGAGAATCACAGGCAGTTCCCGGCGCAGCTTCAGAAGGCGGCGATACCAGCAGAGCATATCCTTGTCTTGTCGGTTCTCATCCCAGAGCATGCCTCGGCGGCAATCCGGATCTTGTGCTCCGGTCATTCCCACTTCATCACCGTAATAAATCATTGGCATACCGGGCAGCAGAAGCTGTAGTGCAGCCGCCAGCTTTTGCCGTTGCTTGTTCTCCCCGCACAGGTAAAGCAACCGAGCTGTATCGTGGCTTCCGACCAAATTCCACAGCAGTGGATAGGCTGCGCTGTGGGTATTGCCTCGCAGGAATCCCAGATTTCCAGCAAATGTGGACGCTTTTGTTGTGCCTGTTACTACAAAATCCAGGATGTTCCGGTAGAAGGGATAGTTCATTACACTGTCCCACTGGTCACCCTGTAAAAAGTCCGGTGCATGGTGCCAGATCTCGCCAACAATCAGCGCCTCCGGGAATTCAGCCTTTACAGCCTTGCGGAAGCTGCGCCAAAAGTCGTGAGAAATCTCATCGGCCACATCCAACCGCCAACCGTCCACACCGGCCGTTCGGAGCCAGTAGAACCACATTTCCTAAACAATTTCCGCATTCACAAGATGGCAGTAGGTCGTTCCGTTCTCGTCATAGAGCTGGAAGGTGCCAACCACGGTGATGTCAGCCTCCATCTCGGGATACGCCATGCCGTCTTTCAGAACAAACTCCATGCCCTGAGCGCAGCAGGCGGTGGCATCCGCAATCATGCAGACCCGATAAACTGCGCCGGTGCTTTCATCCAGGAAGGCAGAATAGCCGCCGGTCATTTTGATGGTTTTGCCCACATAGTTCTCCGGCACGGTGAGCATGTTGTAAACCTCGGAATAGACCATGGTGCTGCTAAGAGCGGTCAAATCCACATCGACATGTCCTGTTACATTTTCTGTGGCGGCGCTGGTTTCCGGCTGTTTTCCGCAGGCGGAAAGCGTCAGCAGCAGCGCCAGAATCAGAATCAAAGATTTTGTTTTCATTTTGAACCTCCTGTAAACAAACCCATGAAAGAACAGATGCCGAAAGCGGCGGCATCCACAGCGACAATGGTGGAGCCCACTGGGGTACCGGCGAGGATGGCGATGAGGATTCCCAGAAAGGCACAGCCCACGGAAATCACCGCCGAGCAGATGGTCACGGAGAAAAAGCTCTTGAAAATCCGCATGGCGGACAGCGCCGGGAAGATGATCAGCGCCGAAATCAGCAGACTTCCCACCAGATTCATGGCCAGAACGATAATCACTGCCGTAATCACCGCAATCAGCAGATTGTAGGCGTCCACTCTGGTGCCCACGGCTCTGGCAAAGGTCTCGTCAAAGGTGACGTTGAAAATCTGATGGTAGAAAAGGGTGTAGAATACCACCACAACCACGGATAGAACGGTACACAGCCACACCTCTGTTTTGCTTAAGGTCAGGATGGAGGTGGAGCCAAAGAGAGTGCTGCATACGTCCCCTGCCAGATTGGAGGAGGAAGCGAACAGGTTCATCAGCAGGTAGCCAAAGGCCAAAGAGCTGACGGAAAGCATGGCAACGGAGGCGTCCCCTTTGATTTTTGTGTTCTGTCCCGTCCGCAGCAGCAAAACGGCGCAGACAATGGTAACGGGAAGCACGATGATCATTTTGTTGGTGAGCCCAACCACTCCGGCAATGGCCATGGCACCAAAGGCCACATGGGACAGCCCGTCTCCGATGAAAGAGAAACGCTTCAATACCAGGGTAACGCCCAAAAGGGAGGAGCACAGGGCAATCAGCACCCCCACGATGAGGGCATAGCGGACAAAGGGATAGCCCAGATACAGCTGCAATTGGGAAATCAACTCAGCCATTGCCTTCACCCCCTTTCCCAGGGAGAAATCCGTTTCCGCTGGCGAAATATTCCTGTTTCGTGCCGAAGAAAATGTTGTTTCCGATGTGCAGAATGTGGTCGGCGTATTGCAGCGCGGCGGAAATGTCGTGGGAAATCATGATGGTGGTGATGCCGTCCTTGTGGAGCTGTGCAATCAAATCGTACATCTGCTCCGTGACCTTGGGGTCCAGCCCGGAAACCGGCTCATCCAGCAGCAGACATTTCCTTGTGGCGCACAGAGCCCGTGCCAGCAGAACCCGCTGCTGCTGTCCGCCGGATAGCTCCCGGTAGCAGCGTCTGGCAAAATCCTGGATGCCCATCCGCTCCATGTTTTTGGCAGCCAGCTCCTTTTCTTCCTTGCTGTAAAAGGGCTTCAATGGATTCCTGGATTGGCAGCCGGAGAGAACGATTTCCCAAACCGATGCGGGGAAATCCTTTTGGACGACGGTCTGCTGGGGAAGATACCCGATTTCCGACTGTTTCAGGCCGTCACCAAACCGAATTGCCCCGGAGAGCGCCGGCTGAAGACCGAGAATGGTTCGCATTAGGGTGGATTTGCCGGAGCCGTTTTCTCCCACAATGCAGAGATAATCCCCGGCATTTACTTCAAAATTCAGATTATGCAGGATTTCTTTGCCGTCATACCCCAGGCAAAGTTCCTGACAGGAGAGAAGCGCCATGGTTATCCCTCCCGATTCAGTGCGATTTTCAGCACTTCCAGATTCTTTTCCATGACGGAAAGATAGGTGGTGCCCTGGGAAACGTCCTTGCTGGTGCACGACTGCATGGAATTCAAGGAGAGAATGGATATTTCCGGCATCCCGGCGGTATCGATGATGGTTTTGGCGATCTTTCCATCCGAGCCTTCCAGGGTCATCACATGGTGCAGGTTTTCCTCTTTCAGCTTGTTTGCCAGGAATACGATGGTCTCGAAGCTGGCTTCCGTCTCGGCGGAGCAGCCGGGGAAGGCAGCATAATAGGATAGCCCATAATCATCCGTCAGGTAACGGAAAGGAAAGCGGTCGCCAAATAGCAGGGTCTTCACATCAGAAGAATCCACGGCCTGCTGGTATTGCTTGTCCAGCGCATCCAGCTTCTGAAGATACGCGTCGGCATTGGCGGTGTAAACATCCTTGTTGGCTTCATCCAGAGAAATCAGCGCATCCATCAGCGCCTGGCATACGATTTTTGCGTTGCGAAGACTCAGCCACACATGCTCGTCATACTCCGGCTCTTCTTCCGCTTCCTCCTCGTGGGCATCCATTCCCTCGATAATTTCCTCTTCTTTCACGCTGCCACGAAGGACTTCCATCAGATTGATGACGATCCGATTCTGGTTGGCAGCGCCCGCCAGGGCAGGCTCCACCCATTTGTCGGATTCTCCGCCCACATACACAAAGAGGTCACAATTGGAGATGGTCACCATGTCCTTGGCGCTGGGCTGGAAGCTGTGCAGGTCGACGCCGCTGTCCAGAAGCATGGTCACGTCGGTGTTCTCTGCCCGTTCTCCCAGCAGCTGCATCACCCAGTCATACTCCGGGAAGATGGTGGTGACGATGGACAGCTTCTTTTCGGCCTGGGCAGGGGCCTCAGTCTTGGCACAGCCGGAAAAAATCGAAACAATGGCCGCAATACAAACAAAAATAGCAATGGTTTTCTTCATAAAAATAATAGCCTCCAAATTAAATAGGATCAAAAAATGCAACACAAGCAAGCCCACCGAAAAAACGGCAGGCTGATGCTGGTGGGTTGATCCTGTTTAATTTGAAAGCTTGACCTTATTCACAACCAGAGTCGGGCAAATCCGCAAAACGGGAATTTCCTCGCCCAGGGACCAAAGGACGCAGAATGCCGCCATAACCACACCCAGAACAATCAGAACCGTGCAGACTGTTTTGAGCAGGCTCTGGTAGAAGCTCACCAGACAGCAGATGGCGCAGCGCTCCCGGCAGCAGATATGCCCCGCCTCATAGGCCATAAAAAAGCAGGAAAAGAGCAGGGCAAAGCAGACGAGCAGGGCCATCAGTATCACAATTCCACGCAATTTGGCTGTCATATGCCCACTCCTTCCTGATTTTTGCTTTCATTATAAGCAGGAATCCCGGAAAGTCAATTCCATGATCAAAAAAGTCATAAAGAATTTACATTCCCGGAAGTCCGATTCCTTGTGGCTTTCCTCCGTCAGCGGGAAGGCCACTGTATTGGCGGCGTTGCAATAAGAGCCCAGGTAGCTGGCGTTGGCCATGAAAATCTGGTCAACGATGTTGTAAAGGGCACCCACCAGCAGGGAGATGATGCAGGGAATGGCGTATCGCATCATCATGAGCCAAATCCTCCTTTAGAAAGTGGAGTGCTTGGCAGATACACGCCGCTTTCATTCTTTTCATTTGGTTGCTCCTTTCAGAAATAGAAAGCGGCAGCTCTGTGCAACTGGATTTACGCGAAGATACCACTTGTTACAAATAAAGTACTTCTTTGCCCTGAATGTTCGCGGGGGAAGAAATTGGGCAATACATCCGTGACCGTCTGTGAAGCTGAAAGTGTGCAGGTCTCAATTATACATCTTCTGAAATGCTGCTGTGGGGGTTATCCTGCCATTCAGTCAGTAACTTTTCAAGTAATTGAGAAAGCTGCTGCTGCTCATCTATTGTCAGTGCATTGAAATATGAGAAGTGTTTTTCAGCAGCTTGCCGCTGATATTGTTCCACATCTTCACGCCCTGCCTCAGTTAATGTCAGCAGAATTTTTCGCTTGTCGGAAGGATCCTTTTCCCTGAACAGAAAGCCTTTGTGTTCCAGCTTGGCAGAAATCTCGCTCATTGAACCGGGCTGAATACCAAGCTTTTCCTGAAGAACCTTTTGCGTGAGAGGCCCTTGGTGATACAGTATTTTGAGCACTCGTCCCTGTGTCTGATGTTTGCTATGGCTGCTGCTCAATTTTTGACCGCAGCGAATCAAGAGCATGCGGAGTTTTTCCTGAGAATTCATTTCAATTTTTTCCATACCATCTCATACTATTTCTCAATTAAACAGTTTAATAATCCAATCTCTCCCGGTAATACTGGAAATGACCTGAGAAGATAGTGAGCAGATGGTATCGCACAAGCGGTCAACAACTTTTTCAAGGGTTGCGAAGACTTCGTTTCGGAA
>JAQYLT010000043.1 GCA_028719885.1 Bacillota bacterium | reverse complement strand
TGCCCAATTCGCTTCAACGGACTGCCCGTTTCGGATGAACGGTGCGGGCAGTTCGGTTGAAGCGGTGTGAGTTATGGCTTGAAATTATTACCTGTTCAGGGGTGTCAGATCGCGCATGTTTTTGCCGTTCATTTCCAGCCGGTAGGAGTTATGCAACAATCGATTTAGACAAGCGTCAGCGTAGGTATGTTCCTGGAACAGGTCGTACCAGGCGTTCACCGGGAACTGGGAGATCACCATGGTGGACCGGCCCGGATCCCGGCTTTCCAGTACCTCGAACAGGTTCCGGCACTTGTTCAGATCCAGCTGCATCAGGCCGAAATCATCAATCACCAGCAGGTCAAATGACACCAGATTAGCCAGCGTCTCCCGGTAGTTGTCCATTGCCTCGGCCCGGTTCAGCTCGTCAATAAGATGGCTGGCTTTGCAGTACTTCACGGTCTTGAACTGCCGCAGAGCACAGATCGCCAGAGCGTTAGCCAGATAACTCTTACCAGAGCCGGTCTGGCCGGTGACCATCAGGTTCCGGCCTTCCTCCACCCATTTACACTTGGTCAGTTCCTCAATGATCCTGGTATCCAGAAGCCGTTCCGGATCGTAGATCGTCTCATCCAGATCGGCATGGGGATATTTCAGCGTAGCCTTCTTAATGAAGCGGTTCAGCTTTTTGTTGTAGCGCAGATCCCATTCTGCATCTACCAATCTGCCAACCTTCTCGCGGAACGGGATCAAGTCGGAGTTGGGATCCCTTAGCAGTTCCTCCAATGCCTCTGCCATGCCGGAAAATCGCATGGCTTTCAGCTTGCTGCACAGTTCATAATCTCCGGTAGAAAGGATATCTGTCATCACTTATAGATCTCCTTTCCTCGGAGATTCTCATGGGAAGGTAGCTGCTGCTGTTCCTTTGTCTGGCTGCGGTTCGTCAGTTGCTTCAGGCACCGTTTGAAATAGGAATATCGGCAGGCGTTGCCCTCCACGCAGAGCCGGGCTGCTTCCTCCACCAGCAGCTTGGACTGCCCAGTACACATATGGAGGATACCGTTGCAGCTGTTATAGGACTGTTCCTCATGCTGCCCGGAAAGGAGAACTGTGTCAATCATTTTTGCCGTATAGGGGCCGTATCCGGCGGCCCAGCGGCGGTAGTATTCGCCGTCCTTCTCATTCACATCCCGGTAGAAACGATGTTCCGGGGGCATGTGCTCAGTCTTCGTGATGTACTTTGGAAATGTGGTATAAGACCGTCTATGGGTGCAAATCAGCTTATTATTCCGGTCACAAATTCGGATCTCTGCCATGGTTGCTTTGAGAAAAGCAGGTTGGCCATACATGGTGCAGGGAACAGAATAGTAATGTTCGTCGAACAGAAGATGGTAGTTGTTGGGAACCTTCCCAAAATAACGATACTCGCAGGGAGTGAAATGTCCGCTATTCAAGGGGCGCATCTTTGACTTGTCGTAAAACTCAAATGCCTCCCGCCGGGAGAAACTCTGACCCTGAATTTTTCGGTCGTTCAGGTTATCCACGATCCGCCGGACATTCCGGTTCAGCTCCTCTATGGTGTAGTAGACCTGTTCCTTTAGGTCCTCCAGCAAGTGGGTTTCCAGCCACTGGACGCCTTTCTCCACGGTAGCCTTGCCGGTGGGCTTCCGGGCCGGAGGTGGCAGAATCACCACCTCATAGAACTGTTCCAGATCCTGATATGCAGAATTGAGGATCAGCTCATCCTTCGTGTGCTTTGTAACGGCGGCACGGAGGTTGTCCGGAACCAGATACTTGGGAGCCGCACCATAGTAGTCTAGGGCATGGACGGTGCCTGCGACGAAACTGGGCAGCTTCTCGTCAGGAAAAGCTTCCGCATAGATCATGCTGCTGACACCCACGGTGGTGACGAAGATATGCACCTTCCGGAGTTCGCCGGTCTGAGAGTCTACCAGAAGTTCCGGCTGGTCACCGACCCAGTCGATATACACACGCTCTCCTGGAACCCGCTCCACCGCCATGCGGAGGTTCTGAGATCCGTGGTGAGTGTCGACATACTGGTTGAAGTAATGGCAAAACTGGGTGTACTGGTATCCGGAGGGATGCTCCTTCTTGTACCGGAGCCACATGAAGTACAAATTGGCCTTACTGCCATCCTGGTTGATCCGATTGTAGATGGCCTCATAGTCCGGCATGATGTCCTCAGACTTCCTGCGGACATTAGATGGCGGATAAAAGGAGGCCTCCACCTCCGAGCCAGGCATCTGCTTCAGAACCTCCAGCGGGATGCCCTTGGCCCGGTATCGGGACATGATGAGGTTCACGGTGCTGTTGCCGACACCGTAGCGATTGCGGCAATCGTCGTAGGAGATACCCTTCAGGCGCATCTCGATGATGCCAAGGATGGTTGTGCTGTTTTGCATTGAAAATGATACTCCTTTCTTGCAGCGGCTGCTGCAGGAAAGACTGTATCACACCCAAAGCTGGTACGCACCGTTCATCCGAAACAGCCGCACCGCTTAAACCGAAATACTCACACCGTCCGAAACGAAATCCTCACACCGTTCGGGCGAAATTTGCA
>JAQYLT010000042.1 GCA_028719885.1 Bacillota bacterium | reverse complement strand
ACAAAAGACTCGCACAGGCCGGATACTACAGCATCCTTGACCGGTACGAGTCTTTGCACTTATGCGATTGAACCGCCGTGTACCGAACGGTACGCACGGTGGTGTGAGAGGTCGGGGTTATTTAGCCCCTCCTACTCTATTGATCCAGATTTTCAATGACGGAATCCAGCAAATCCCTGCAGCTTTCCAGCTGCTCCTTTCCGGCCACGATGCAGTAGTTGTTTTCGGCGGCCATCTGTTCCAGCGCCGGACAGAGCCGGAGCAGGTCCTGGGGCTGGCAGTGGAGCAGCTCCCGCCACCGGCGGTTCACATCCTCCTGGGTGGTGCCCCGGAAGTACCGCACCTCAGCCAGCCGCAGCTTGTCGGCGGTCCCCAGCAGGGCATCCGCGTCGGCCATGGCGCCCAAAATATAGCGGGTCAGTGACGGCTCTTCCCGGCAGAACGCCTCAATGACCTTGGCGCAGTCGTCAAAATGGTCCAGGGATTTTCCCGGTGTGGGGTCCCGGTAGCTGGAGGCCAGCCAGTCCCCGCTGCTGTCCGCCCGGAAGCCGGTTCCGTAGGCGCCGCCCTTGACCCGCACCTGATTCCACAGGTGCTCATAGGTCAGCAGGTTGGACAGCACATACATCTGTCCGGTGAATTCCCACCCGAACCGGGAGAGATTGGCTCCCTTGGCGGCATAGCCCACACCGGCGGGAATCAGAATGCCCTCCCGGCAGGGCTCCATGATGGGAAAGCTTGCAGCCTCCGGCCCGGCCTCTCCCTGGGGGAAGGCGGCGGCCAGGGACGGCATCAGCTGCTCCCCGTTGGTGTTGACGCTGATGGTCAGACGGCTGCGGCAGAAGAATTTTCGGCACAGCTGCTGCATCCGGTCCAGCAGGGGGGAGACATCCTCCTCCCGGCACTGGGCGTTGACCCAGCGGATGTACTGGCAGCCGGCGAACTGCTCTCTGGCGGCACCGGCGCTGGTCTGCCGGGCATTGACCCGGGAGGCGGCAAACCGGTTGCCCATGGAGATCAGCCGCTGCTGGTTTTCGGTTTTCTTCTGGCGGAGCATTTTCTTCACCGCCTCGGCGTCGGTGAATTGGGTGGCGTTCAGGATTTCCGTCACCAGCGCTGCCGCCTGCTCCCGATAGGCTGCCAGGCAGACCAGGTGGGCGGAGAAAACAGTGCGGTGGCTTTCGGCATCCCGGTGGAACACACTGGCACCGAAGCTCAGCTGGCCGGTGCACTGCCGGATGGCGGTTTGCAGCTGGGAGGCGGTGCGGTTCTCCGTGGCCAGGGTGCCCAGCAGCTCTCCCAGCAGATTCAGCAGCGGCATATCCTCCGGCAGGGCGTCGGAGGCGTCGAAATACAGATTCAGGTATACGAGATCGTTGCCGGTTTCGTGGAGCAGCACCGGAATGCCCTCCACCCGGGTCTCCCGGCAGTGTAGGGGCGCGGGCTCCTGCTGAATGTCCTCCAAAGAGAGCACGGGGATGGAGGCCAGGGCCTGCGGGGAATCCTGAGTCTGCTGCCACTGGTGGAATGCTTCCAGTTGGCCGGGGAGCTGCTGCCGCTGGGCATCGTCCAAGCCCGCCCAGTGATCGCTGACGCGCTGACGCTCCTGTTCCACCCGCTGCTGCCCAAGCTGGGCATCGGGCACCAGAATGGCCAGGAAGCCGTCGTCTTCCTCCAGCAGCATCCGCCGCAGCAGCGCTTCCAGATAGCCGGAATTCATCTCTTCCTCCAGCGCGGCCAGCACCTGACGGTAGCTGAGGTTCTGGGCAGGGTCACCGCCGTAGAGCCAGGGCTCCAGAATGCTCAGTACCTCCACCAGACCCCGGGGATAGCCATAGCTGTCCCGGTCTAGCAGACGGAAGGCCAGGGTGTTGTAGCAGCCCTGGAGCCGCTCCCGATCCAGGCCCTTTTCCAGAATGTCCTCCACAGTGGCACGAATCACCTGCTTGATTTCGGGAAGCTTGCTTTCCTGGGTGTCCCATACCTGCCAGCCGAACCAAGCCTGCTGCATGCCGTCGTTCAGGGCCACCTGCACATCCGCGCCCAGACCGGCATCCAGCACCGCCCGCTTCAGGGGGGCTTCCGTATCCCCAGCCAGGTAGTCCGCCAGCAGAGCGGCGGCGTGGAGGGTGACGGGGTCGTCATAGCCGCAAAGCAGCTTGCCAAAGGAGAAGATGGTTTTGTTGGTGCCGTCCTCCTCCGGGCTGATTTCGTAGGGAATCCGCACTTCCCGGTAGGGCAGGGGCTGCTGCATGGCAATGGGGAAGGTAAGCGCCTGCCGGGTGTACTGGCTTAAATATCCATCCAGCAGGGAGAGGCAGCCGTCCAGATCAATGCTGCCGTCCAGCACCATCAGGGCGTTGGAGGGGTGATAGTATTTCCGGTGCTCCGCCGTGAACTGCTCATAGCTCAGCTGGGGGATGCAGGCGGGGTCGCCGCCGGAGGAAAAGCGGTAGCAGCTGTGGGGGAAGAGCTGCTCCATCATGTTCCGCTCCAAGATCCGGCTGACGTCGGAATAGGCGCCTTTCATCTCGTTGTAAACAACGCCTTGGAACATGGGCTCGCCGGCCTCGTCAAATTCCAGCCGCCAGCCCTCCTGCCGGAACACTTTGGAATCGGTAACCGCAAGGGGATGGAGCACCGCATCTATGTAAATGTCCATCAGGTTCCGGAAATCCTGCCTGTTCCGGCTGCTGACGGGATAAACCGTTTTGTCCGGATAGGTCATGGCGTTGAGAAAGGTTTGCAGGGAGCTTTTCAGCAGCTCCACAAAGGGTTCCTTCACCGGGTATTTCCGGCTGCCGTTTAAAACGGAGTGCTCCAAAATGTGAAAAACGCCGGTGGAGTCCGTGGGGATGGTACGGAAAGCCACGGCAAAGGTCATGTTCTCGTCCTGCCGCTGGAGCCAGGCCAGCTTGGCACCGCTTTTTGCATGCTCCATTTCCCAAAGAGTGCCCTGCATTTCCGGGATGTCCCGGCGGGCTTTCAGGGAAAAATGGTTTCTCTCTATGATTTTTTCTGTCACAGCTGTGACCTCCTGTTTCTAGCTGGGGTGGATGCTCAAAGGGTTTTCAGCTTCAGTATAAATTTAACCACATTCAGGGCGCAGCGCTGGGCCTCGCCCCGGGTGACGCCCTGGGGGTCTGCCAGGGAGGAGAGCAGTGTCCGCTCCTGGATGGCGCCGGGCATCAGAACATCCACTTGGGCGCGGATGCGATAGGCGTCGTTCCTGATGTTGGGGAACTCCGGGGAGGCGCCGTCGTGCATCCACCAGTCGGTGATGACCACACCCTGATAGCCCCACTCCTGCCGGAGGATTTCCGTCACCAGCTCATAGTGGTAGTGGCTCCAAATCCCGTTGACCAGGTTGTAGCTGGTCATCAGGCACCAGGGGTCGGCCTCCTGAATTGCAATTTTGAAGCCCCGGAGGTAGATTTCCCGCTGGGCCCGCTGGGACACCCGGGAGTCGCATTCATGCCGGTTTACTTCCTGGTTGTTGCAGGCGAAGTGCTTGGGGCAGGCGGACACGCCCTGGCTCTGGATGCCCCGAATCATGGCGGCGGCCATTTTCCCGGTGAGCAGGGGGTCCTCGGAGTAGTATTCAAAATTCCGGCCGCACAGGGGGTCCCGGTGGATGTTCATGCCCGGGCCCAGCAGTACCTGGGTGCCTTGAAGCACCATTTCCTTGCCCAGGAGCTGATACAGCTCCTCCACGGCCTCCGGGTCAAAGCTGCTGGCCAGGCAGGTGCCGCAGGGCAGCAGGGAGCAGGTTTTGCGGATGCGGATGCCGGAGGGACCATCGGTGGTGATCACCGTGGGAATGCCCCGGGCTTTCAGGCTTTCGGTGACCCCTCCCAGGCTGCCCGCGTTGCCCGCAGGACCGGCGGGGTCGTTCATCAGTCCAAAGCCGTGGGTGATGTCGTCCAGCTCTTCATCCGTCAGCTGGGCCACAAATTCCTCCGGGGTGCAGACCCCGTTTTTCAAATCCTGGAAGCTGTATTCTTTTTCCGGCTTGGTCAGTTCGGGGGGCAGCTGTTCCAGAATGGTCTGACGCAGGTCCCGGGTGGCAATGGGCACGGTTTCCAAATCCAATTGACCGTCCCGGTTCACCATCCGGCAGAAGCCGTGAGCGGGGCGGACGGCGTTGACCTCGTGGAGCGTCTGTACCACCTGGGTCTCCTGCTTCACCAGGCATACCACGGGCTTGACATCCCGGATGCTGGTGCCGGAGAGGACGCAGTAGCTCCCCGCTTCCAGCACAAAGCAGTTGGCGTGGCCGGTGGCGCCGGTGTCATCAAAGGAGGCAAGCTCTTCCAGGTCAAAGCAGATGGTGACGGTTTCCTGGAGCCCCGGCTGGATCATGCCGGTTTTCCGGAAGCCGGCCAGCACCCGCTTGGGGTTGCCCAGCTTGCCGCAGGGCAAATCCACATACAGCTGCACCACTTCCCGGCCGGCTTCATCCCCGGTATTTTCCACCTGGGTGCTTACGGTGACCTGATTGCCGCTGACCGTGGCCTGGCTGGTGAGCCGGAAGCGGGTGTAGCTCAGGCCGAAGCCAAAGGGATAGAGCACCTTTTCCGGGGCAAAGGTCTCGAAATACCGGTAGCCCACATAGATGTCCTCGGTGTAGGCGTTGAACTCCCGGCCGCCGAAGCTCTGGCTGGAGGGATAGTCCTCATACCGGGCGGCAATGGTATCCGTCAGCTTGCCGCTGGGATTCACCCTGCCGGTGAGTACATCCGCCAGGGCGGTGCCGCTTTCCATGCCGCCCTGCCAGGCATAGACAAGGGCGGAGATTTTGTCGCCATAGTCCACCGTCCAGCCCATGTCGATGACATTGCCGCAGTCCATCACCACGCAGACGTGGTTAAAGTAGGCGGTTACCAGGTCCAGCATCGCTTTTTCTTTGGAGGTGAGGTAGTAGCTGCCGGGCTTCAGCACATTTTCCCGGGCCTCTCCCGCTGCCCGGCCAATGACCACCAGGGCCAGATTGCACCGCTGGGCGGCGGCTGCCACATCGGAGCGCTTCAGGGGCATTTCCGGGTTGCTCATGGGCCAGTGGCCCCAGTAGCCCTCATCGGGGACGTTTTTGGGAAGATTGCACCAGGTTTCATACTGGGAGGCCAGAATGCCATCCACGCGCATGCCCCGTTCCAGCAGCCCCTCCATGAGATTTTTCCGATAGGGGGCAATCACATCGCCGCCGCTGCCGTAGCCCACGGTGAAATAGTCCACCGCGCTGCGGCCAAATACCGCCAGCCGGGTATCCGGGGTGATGGGCAGGGTGTTTTCTTCATTTTTCAGAAGCACGATGCCGTCGGCAGCCAGAAGCCGGGCCTTTTCCCCAATTTCCGGGACGGAGAGCTTTCCGGAAATTTCTCCCCGGTTCAGTTCCTGCTCCAATCCGGTTTTGTCCATTCGGCTCAGAATAAACCGAGCCGCCTGATTCCACAGTCGATTCATAACGCTGTTCCTTTCTTTGTTTCTGTATCCAATGGCAGCCAGGAAAATTGGAATTTGTCAGTATATGTTCGTAGGGAACGGATTCATCCGTTCCGAAACCTCCGATTGCCACTGTAGCTCGTTGAATGGTACATGTCCGATGTGTGCGTAGGGAACGGATTTATCCGTTCCGAAAGGTCGGTAAACATCCGAGGTTCGTTGGATGGTAACGGGTTCCCTTTTTCAGCATTTTTCCATTCAACGTGCACTCCATAAAAACGTTACCGGGCGGAACGGATAAATCCGTTCCCTACGAAATACCTCTACAAATTCCATTTTTTCCAACACGCTGCCCAACGTATCCTCTCCCATTGTACCTTGAAAAATCAGTCAGGTCAACAGGAAAAAGAGACTGCCGGAAAAGCAGTCTCTTTGCAAAATCAGTCTTTCACAATCAGCAGGGAGAAATATCCCGCATCCTCCGGAATCTGCTCCAGTGTGGGGTAAACCCGTTGGTTTTCCATGCCGCAGTTTTCCACCATGGCGGCACTCCCGTTCCGCTCCCGCAGGGCGGAGAGGGTCTCAGGGAGGTTGTTTTTCATCATCACCTTTACCCCCGGCAAATGGAGCGCCTCTGTGGGGGTATAGGTGCCGGGGATGATGTGCAGCTGCTGGCCGTTTTCGCACAGGGAGATGCCCAGCTCCGCTGCCGCCGCGCAGAAAGAGGGCACCCCCGGGACGATCACCGCCCGATACCCTGCCGCCGCCACTGCCTTGTGGAGATACAGATAGGTGGAATATACCGTGGGGTCTCCCAGGGTGAGAAAGCAGACGGTTTTTCCCATATCCAGCTGCGCCATCAGCGCCTGGGCACCGGAAGCGTAGGCCCGCTCCAATTTTTCCTGGTCCTTTGTCATGGGCATGTCCACGGGAAGAATGGGCTTTTCCGCCAGCTCCGGCGCTGCGCCCACAGCGATATTGAAAGCGGTACATTTCTTCGGCTCTTTGTGGGGCACGGCAATCACATCGGCTCCCAGGGCGGTCTTCAACGCTTTCAGGGTCATCAGCTCCGGGTCTCCCGGGCCAACCCCCACGCCATAGAGGATTCCTTTTTCCATGTTCAAACCTCCCGGTTCAGGATTCGATAAACAAAGTCCATGTCCAGCGATGCACGCAGGGTATCCGCCAGCAGGTCGTATTGCTGCTGCTTGTGGCGCTCCGGGTCAAAGGCTTCCAGGCTCCCCAGGTCCACGCCCTTTTTCCGGGCCAGAGACTGCACGATTTGCTGGGCAATCCCCTCGCCGTCGAAAAGACCGTGGATGTAGCTGCCGTACACATTCCCCCGGCACTGCACCGGCTGCTCACTGCCGGTGCTGCGGCCCATGTGGATTTCGTAGCCATGATAGGAACGTCCGGAGAGGGGGGAGAGCACCCCGGGAATGGTTCCAAACACCCCCTGGGTCTGCCGCTGGACCTTTTCTCCCTCAAACACAGTGTCCATGTCCAGCAGCTCCATGCCCTTGACCTGCCGCAGGCCGGGGGACTCCACGCCGTCGGGGTCGCTGAGGCTGCGGCCCAGCATCTGATAGCCGCCGCAGATGCCAAAAATCACACAGCCGCCGGCGGCCTGCTTCAATATGGCGGCCTCCAGCCCGTTCTGCCGCAGCCAGAGCAAATCGGAAATGGTGCTCTTGGTGCCGGGGAGCAGAATCATGTCCGGCTTTCCCAGCTGGTCCGGCCGCTCCACATACCGCACGGATACATTTTGAAATCGTTCCAGGGGAGAGATGTCGGTGAAATTGGAGATTCTGGGCAGCTTGATTACCGCAATGTCCACGGCCTTGTGCACCTCCCGGGTATCCAGTCGGGTGGACAGACTGTCCTCGTCGTCGATGTCCAGATGGACGTAGGGCACCACCCCGGCTACGGGAACGCCGCAGATGTTTTCCAGGATTTCAATGCCCGGCTGCAGGATAGCCCGGTCCCCCCGGAATTTGTTCACAATGGTGCCCTTGATGCGCTGCTTTTCCTCCGGCTCCAAAAGGGCGATGGTGCCATAGAGCTGGGCGAATACCCCGCCCCGGTCGATGTCTCCCACCAGCAGGACGGGGGCGTCCACCAGCTGAGCCAGCCCCATGTTCACAATGTCCCTGTCCTTGAGGTTGATTTCCGCCGGGCTGCCCGCCCCCTCAATGACGATGACGTCGTATTCTTCCTCCAGGGATCGGTAGGCATCCAGCACCGCCGGGATGAACTCCTGCTTCCGGCGGTAGTACTCCATGGCCCGCATATTCGTCAGGACCTGCCCGTTCACAATGACCTGGCTGCCCACATCCGTGGTGGGCTTCAGGAGAATGGGGTTCATCCGCTGGTCCGGCAGGATGCCCGCCGCCTCGGCCTGCACCACCTGGGCCCGGCCCATTTCCTTTCCGTCGGCGGTGATAAAGGAGTTCAGGGCCATGTTCTGACTTTTAAAGGGGGCCACCTTCAGCCCGTCCTGCTTGAAGATACGGCAGAGCCCAGCGGCAAGCAGGCTCTTTCCGGCGTTGGACATGGTGCCCTGAATCATGATGTTTTTAGCCATTGAGAATCTCCTCCATTGCGTCCAGAAGTCCCTTGTTCTGCTCCGGCAGCTTCACGGCGATGCGATACCAGCCCGGGCCAAGGCCGGGATAATTGGCGCAGCTGCGAATCTGAAAGCCCCGGTCCAGCAGGGGGACGCGCAGCTCCTTTTCGCTGTAAAACAGCAGAAAATTGACCCGGGAGGGAATCACGGTGCATCCCATTTTTTCCAGCGCGGCAGCCATCAAAGGTCGCTGGCTGTGGATGATTTCCCTGGCCCTGGATAAAAAGGCCTGTTCTTTCAGCGCCGCCACTCCCGCCAGCTGGGCGGGGATGGATACATTCCAGGCCTGGCTTGTTTTCCCCATCCGCTCCAAAAGCCGGGAGTTGCCGCTGAGGCAGTAGCCCAGCCGCAACCCCGCCATCCCAAAGCTCTTGGTAAAGGCCTTCAGCAGAAGCAAATTGTCTGTGGTTCCTAATCGTTCTTTCATCGACAGCGCCTGGCCGCCCTCCGTCAAATCCAAAAAGCATTCGTCTATAAAGAGAAAAATGCCCTTTTGGATGCATAGGGACAGGATCCGCTCCATCAGCGGCTTTTGGATTACCTGGCCGGTGGGATTGTTGGGATTGCACAGCATCAGCAGCTCCCCGTCAAAGCCCTCAAGGGCAGAAAGAAATGTTTCATCCAGGAGAAAGCCTTTTTCCCTGGCCAGGGGATACTGGACGGTTTCGCACCCGACAGCCTCCAGCGCGGACCGGTATTCCGAGAAGCTGGGCACCGGCACCAGGGCCTTTTTGGGCCGCAGCGCCTGGCACAGAGAGAAAATCAGCTCCGCCGCCCCATTGCCGCAGAGAATTTGGCTTTGGGGCACGCCCTCATACTGGGCAATGGCCGCCGTCAGCTCCCGGCAGTAGGGGTCGGGATACTGGCTGAGAAAGGGCAGGGAAGCGGCCACCGCCTCCAAAACCGCCGGGGGCGTGCCCAGAGGATTGATGTTGGCGGAAAAGTCGATCACGCCGGGGTGGTCGTATACCTCCCCGCCGTGGGGGTTTTCGGTTCGATACAGCATGGTTGCCTCACATGGGTATGGCTGCCAGCAGCAGAGCGCAGGCGGCCAGCATCAGAATGGTGGTGCCGTACATCAGCCGGCAGCTTTTGGGAATATCCTCCGCAGTGATCTCCCGGAGGGGGTCGCCGATGAATTTCTTTTTGTGGAGGACGCCGTGGTAGCTGGCATCCCCCGCCAGCCGTACCCCCAGCAGCCCGGCGCAGACGGATTCCGTCTGGGCGGAGTTGGGGCTGGCGTGGTTGTACCGGTCCCTGCGGAAGATTTTCCAGCCGTTTTTCACATCCATTCCCAGAATCCAGCCGGAGAGCAGCATAAAAAGGGCGCTGAGCCGGGCGGGAAGATAGTTGAATACATCGTCCAGCTTCGCCGGAATGAGCCCGATGTTTTTGTAGGGCGGCTCCACATAGCCCAGCATGGAATCCATGGTGTTCACCGCCTTGTAGAGAAAGCCCAGGGCCGGTCCCCCCAGAAAAAGATAGAACAGGGGGGCAATCACTCCATCGGAGGTGTTCTCCGCCACGGTCTCCACCGCTGCCCGGGTCACGGCGGCCTGGTCCAGCTGCGCCGTATCCCGGCCTACGATCATGGAAACCGCCTGACGGGCATCCTGGATGCTGCCGGTTTTCAGGGCAGTGTAGACTTTCATGCTCTCATCCCGCAAGGAGCGGGGGGCGATGATCTGCCAGCACATCACGCTCTGGGCGGCCAGCGCCAGCCAGGGGGATACCCTGCCGCAGAGCCATAAAATTCCCGCCGGGATTCCAAAGGAGAGCGCCGCCGTGAGCAGCCACAGTACCCCTCCCGCCGCCTGTTCTCCCTTGGGCGTTTTGGGGAAGAGACGCCGAAGCTGTTTTTCCAGAAAGGAAATCAGCTTTCCAATCAGCACCACCGGATGCGGCAGGCTGTGGGGGTCTCCCAGAAAGCAGTCAATCACTAATCCGATTACCAGCGCCAGGGCAGTCCGTTTCATGTCAATCACCTTGAAATGTAAATAAGTATACCGGATTCTGGCCCTGCATCAGTGTGTAGGGACCGGCCTTCAGCCCCTGGGCGGCGGTGAGGCAGCTCACCTCCGAATGGGCGAAGTCTTTCCGGCAGCGCTCCAATTCTGCCACGGTTTCCAGGGCAATGGCGGCGGCTACCACGCGAACCTTGGGATTTTTCTCCCGGGCCAGCTCCAGAATTTCCCGGATTTTGCCGCTGCTTCCGCCGATGAATACATGGGTGGGGGCGGGCAGATTTTGGCAGGTATCCGGCGCGGAGCCGGGGACGACGGTGATGTTGTCGGCGTGGTGCAGCAGCCGGTTTTCCTCCAGCAGCGCCAGGGCCTCCTCCTGCTTTTCCAGGGCGAACACCTGACCAAAGGGGCACTGCCGGGCCATTTCAATGGAGACGGAACCGGTGCCCGCGCCGATGTCCCAGCAGAGGGAATCCCGGCTCAGCTCCAGCCGCGCCAGGGCCGCGATCCGGATGTCCCGCTTGGTCATGGGCACCGGCTTGCCGTCGGCGCGGCAGCTGCGGCGAAAATCTGCATCCTGCAAAAAGGAGGCTGCCTTGGCAAAGGAGGGGTGGGTAATCAGTGCCGCGCTGAGGCTGTGGAAGTGACGGCCCGCCAGCTCTTCGGCGGTGCCCCGGGTGATGGTCTCCTCCGGGTAGCCCAGTTGCTCTCCCACGCAGAGGGTTACCCCTCCCAGGCCGAATCGTTGCAGGTGGCAACACAGCTCTCCCATGCCGTTTTCTCCCCCTACCAGAACAAATACCTTGGGTTCCCGGGCCACAATGGCGGCAATTCCCGCCTGCCTTCCGTGGAGGCTCACGCACACCGCATCCTCATAGCCGGTGCCCAACCGGCTGCACAGCACGCTCAGGCTGCTGAGGCCCGGATAAACTTCCGTTTCACAGTCCTCCAGCAGGGGCAGCAGCTTTCTGGCTCCGCTGTAAAAGCCCACATCTCCCGCCAGCACCACCGCAAACCGGCGGCACTCCGGATGCTCCAGAATGATTTCCCGGATTTTTTCCGGGGCAATGGCTGCAAAACGCAGCTGGCCGCTTTGACTGGCGGCATCCAGCATCCGTCCGGCGCCGATGAGGCAGTCCGCCTCCCGGATAGCCCGGTCTGCGGCGATGGTGCGGCTGTCCCGGTCTCCCGGGCCGATGCCCACAATGGCTACCCGGGGCCGGAGGGAGAAGCCGTACCGCTTTGCAAACAGCGCCGCGATTCCGGCAAAGTCCATCCCCTCCGCCTGAGGGGGTCTGCCGATGACCAGCAGCGTGGCCCCTATTTGGGCGGCGGCCTGGGCCTTTTCCGGGAAGCCCCCCTTGCTGCCCGCCTCCTTGGTGACCAGAACCGAGGCGCCGCAGGCACGGAGCATGGCTAGATTCATGTCCAGAGAAAAGGGGCCCTGCATGGCGAAAATATGGCTGGCAGGCAGTCCTGCCTCCCGGCAGGCAAGGATGCTCTGCTCCACCGGCAGCACCCGGGCGTAGACCCGCTGGGCAAAATCCGGCAGGGACTGAAAAGCCGCCAGCTCCTTGCTTCCGGTGGTGAGCAGGACCTTGCCGGGGATTTCTTTCAGCTTTTCCGCCGCCTGGGCGGCGCTTTCCGCGTAGATGCAGCGCTGGGGCAGCGGGCTCTGCTCCCGCAGCAGCCGCAGATATTCCGTTTTGGAAGCAGCGCAGGCTGCTTGAATGTTCTCCGTCACCAGAGGCGCGTAGGGATGGGTGGCATCCACCACGCAGTCAAAGCTTTTCCGGGAGAACAGGTTCTCCATGTCCTGCTCTGTCAGCCGTCCGGCGGAAACGGTGAGGTTTTCCTGCTGCTCCAGCACCGCCTCCCCATACTCCGTGGCCACGCAGGCGTAAACCCGGATGCCCTGGCCGGTGAGCAGCGCGGCCAGCTCCCGGCCTTCGCTGGTGCCGGCAAAAATACAAACCTCATTCATCCCGGTAGCCTCTGGGGGTGACCAGCTTTCCGGCGATGGAACGGGTCATTTCGTTTCCGATAAACACCGTGCAGAACATGTCCGCGTCGTAATCCCGCAGTTGCCTCAGGCTCATGAGCTCTGCCTGCTCTCCCTCCCGGCCGATGTTGCGGACCACGCCGCAGAGCCTTGTTTCAGGGAGGATTTCCAGAAGAATGTCGCAGGCCTTTGCCAGATGGTGCGGTCGGCCGTGGCTTTTGGGATTGTAGATGGCAATGGCAAAATCCGCCTGGGCGGCATGGCGCAGACGGGCCTCAATTTTTTCCCAGGGGGTCAGCCGGTCGCTGAGGCTGATCACCGCGAAATCGTGGGTCAGGGGCGCCCCCAGCACCGCGCCGCCGGAGCAGGCGGCGGTGAGGCCGGGCACCACTTCAATTTCGGGCTCCAAAGAATCCCCCCGGAGCTCATAGCACAGGGCGGCCATACCATATACCCCGCTGTCGCCGGAGCAGACCATGGCAACCGCCTTGCCCTTTTTGGCTTCCTCCAGGGCCATCCGGCAGCGCTGGGCTTCCCGGGTCATGCCGGTGGTCAGAAATTCCTTGCCGGGATACCGGTCCTTTACCAGATCGACATAGACCTGATATCCCACAATCACCTGGGCTTCCTCCAGGGCTTTCACAGCCCGGAGGGTCATATTCTCTTCATTTCCCGGGCCGATGCCCACAACCGTCAGCTTCAAAACACTGCCTCCCATTCTATCTCTGCCAGGGCGACGGTGACGCCGTCCATGGCCTGCTTTTCCAGGATACATTTTTTTCCGTCCACCATGGCGGCCCGCTGGCACACATTGTCCACCCCGGTGACCTTCTTCACCCGGTCCGATGCCGGGAAATGGCCGGGAACCCGGTTTAGTTCCTCCGCGCTGTAAAAAACTGCGGGGAGCTTCCGTTTGGCGCAGAAGGCCAGCAGCCCCGCCTCGTCCTTTTTTAGTTCGATGGAGACCACCTTGGCAATTGCCTCCATGGGGATGGCCCCCAAGGCCTGCTCCACCGCTGCCGCGATTTTTTCCTCCGGGATGCCCCGGCGGCAGCCGATGCCCAGATTCAGCACCTTTGGAATCAGGCGCAGGGTGGTGTCAAAGGGGGAAAGGTCCCGCCAGCCGATGTAGATGCCAACCGGTCCCCGGTCTCCCAGGACAACCCCGCCGGGCAGGGGGGAGCTTACGGGATAGTCGCACACCAGGGGCACCTCTCCCTCTAAAACGGCGGCGGATACCGCCTTCGCGGCTGCCATGCTGCCGATGGTCAGACCGTTTCGAGATGCCCAGTCGTCCACGGAGAATTTCCGGTTCACATCCGTGGCGGTGGTAATCACCGGGACGGCCCCCAGAGCCTCCGCCAAAGATAAGGTGAGCCGGTTGGCCCTGCCGATGTGGCCGGAGAGCAGGGAGATGACAAATTGCCCCGTTTCGTCCGTCACGATGACGGCGGGGTCGGTTTTCTTATCCCGAACCCAGGGAGCAATGGCCCGGACCGCCATGCCGGTGCTGCCCACAAACAAGATGGCATCCGCCCAGGAAAATTGCTTCCCCACAAAATCCGCCAGGGGGGGCTGATAGGGCTCAAAATCCGACTGGCCGAATTTATCCGGGGCAAACATCCGGCACTGCCCGGCATCCATTGCCCCGGCGGCTTTCCGGGCGGTTTGGCAGCCCCGGCGGGTGAAGGCAAACACCGCCAGCTTCATACGTCCTCCGGCAGCCTTGCCGCCTGATGATAGGGCCGCTCATAGCTGGGGTCATAGAGGAAGGACTTGGCATATTCCTCCCCCATGCAGTCGCCCACAATGATCAGGCTGGTGCGGGTGAGCTTGTTTTCGGTGACGGTTTTGTGCAGGGTGTCCAGGGTGCAGCGGAAAATCCGCTCATCCGGCCAGCTGGCCTTGAACACCACCGCCACCGGGGTGGAGCCGGGGTAGCCTCCCTCCAAAAGCTCCTTTTGCAGCTCCTCCGTCAAGGAGGTGGAGAGATACAGGACCATGGTGGCCCGATGGGCGGCCAGGGAACGGATGCGCTCCCGCTCCGGCACGGCGGTGCGCCCTGCCTGCCGGGTGATGATGACCGTCTGGGAGACCTCTGGCAGGGTAAATTCCTGCTTCAGGGATGCCGCCGCCCCGCAAAAGGCGCTGACTCCGGGGGTGACGTCGAATGCAATGCCTCTGGGAATCAGCTCGTCGAACTGCTCCCGGACGGCACCGTAGATGCTGCTGTCGCCGGTGTGGAGCCGGACGGTGGTTTTCCCTGCCTGTTCCGCCGCAACAATCACGGCGGTGGTTTCCTCCAAGGTCATTTTGGCGCTGTTGTAGATTTCACAGCCGGGCTTGCAGTAATCCAGCAGTGCCGGATTCACCAGGGACCCGGCGTAAATCACCACATCCGCCGCTTCCAGCAATTTCGCTCCCCGGACGGTGATCAAATCCGCCGCGCCGCAGCCGGCACCAACAAAATGAACCATATGCGTTCCTCCTTTGGTGATGGAATTTCAAAAAATTAGAATTTGACGGGTTCGCCCAGCGGGATATGTTCCAACATGTGCGTAGGGAACGGATTTATACGTTCCGAAAGGTGGATGAAAATCTGTGGTTCGTTGCTTGGTAACGGGGTCTAAGTTTTTCCCAACATTTTTCCATTCAACATACCTCGATAAAAACGTTACCGAGCGGAATACATAAATGCATTCCCTACGCAAATAACAACATTTTTATGATGATTCGAAACAGGGTGCTTACCGGAACGGGCGGAACGGATAAATCCGTTCCCTACGAATCATCTCTGCAAATTCCAATTTACCGTTCTGCTATTTCTTCCGCCATTGCCTTTGCGTTTTCGCTGACGGCCAGCAGTCCCCAGACTTTTGAGAACATGGCGCAGCCCACTTCCATTTCCTCCCCCGCCCGGTGGCGGAGGTTCCATAATATTTCGCCCATGAGCCGCTTCATGGTGGCTTCTTTTAAGCCTGCCGTGTCCAGAATGGACAAAGCATCGTCACAGCTGACGCAGCCCAACAGTTCGGCGATTTTCCCGGCGGGCAGCCCCTCGGCCCCGGCAAAGGCGGCCAGAATGGGCATCCGGCAGTCGCCGTATTTGGAGTGGGTGTTCATCATGTTCCCAGCCAGCTTGGTGAGCTTGCCAATGTGGCCGATGAGCAGCACTCCCTGAAAGCCCAGCTCCCGGCAGATGTCCAGGGCATCGCCAATGTAGTTGGATACCTGAACCGCCTGATTGGGGTCCAGATGCAGGCGGTCTTTGATGAATTCCGCCCCATAGTTGCCCGGGGTGAGCAGTGCGTACTTGCCCCCCTGGGCCTTTTTCTGCCGCAGCTCCACCCGGATGGTGTCGATCAGTGCCGCCTCACTCATGGGCTCCACAATTCCCGTGGTGCCCAGGATGGAGATGCCGCCCACAATTCCCAACCGGGGGTTAAAGGTTTTTCTGGCCAACTCCTCTCCCTGGGGAACCCAGATGAGCACCTGGAAGCCCCCCTGATAGTCAAAGAGCGCTGCCACCTGATGCAGGTTTTCCTGGATCATCTGCCGGGGGACGGAGTTGATGGCGGCGTTCCCCACCGGCTGATCCAAGCCGGGCTTTGTCACCCGGCCCACGCCCACACCGCCGTCGATGGTGATGCCGGGCTGGCAGGTCTTCGTCACCTGGGCGAATACAAGGGCCCCGGTGGTGATGTCCGGGTCGTCGCCGCCATCCTTTTCAATGGCGCAGCGGACGCAATCTTTCCCAAATTCAATTTCCCGGACCGTCAGCTCCAATTCTATCCCCTTGGGGGTCATCAGCCGGATGGTATCCTTTCGCCGGTGGCTCAGGAGCATCCAGGCAGCGGCCTTGGCGGCGGCAGCGGCGCAGGAGCCGGTGGTGTAGCCCAGACGGAGCCGCTTGCCGTCCTTGATGATGCAGCGCTCCATCCTATCTTCCAAGCTGATACAGCAGGGCGTTGCAGATGGCGGCGGCCACATTGCTGCCGCCCTTTCTCCCTCTGGCGACGATGTGGGGTACCTCAGATGCGATAATCAGCTCCTTGCTCTCCACCACATTTACAAAGCCCACCGGCACGCCGATGATCAAAGCCGGACGCAGCTTCCCAGCATCCATCAGCTCTTTGATGGCAATCAGCGCCGTGGGGGCGTTGCCGATGGCGAAGATGCAGCGTTTGTCCAGCGCTGCCGCCCGCTCCATGCTCACGGTGGCTCGGGTCACTCCCCGCTGCCTTGCTTCCCGGGCCACATCCTCATCGGACATAAAACAGTGTACCGTACCGCCCAGTTTTCCCAGGGCGGTTTTGTTGATGCCCGCCTTTGCCATCTGGGTGTCGGTGACGATATCGCAGCCGGATCTCAGCGCTTCCAGGCCGATTTGCACCGCCCCGGGGGAGAAAACCAGGTTTTGGGCGTAGTCGAAATCCGCGGAGGTGTGGATCACCCGCTTGATCACCGGCGCATTTTCCGGCTCCATGGGGGTGTCCCCCAGAAGCTGGGTGATGATCTCAAAGCTCCGCTTTTCAATGTCCATGGGCTTGACATATTCCATCATGGCTTGTCTTCCTTTCCAAATTGGCGGCACCGGTCCAAAAACCGGGCGGCCACCATGGGCTTGGCGTAAAAATGAAGATGGGGGAATCCGGCGTAAAGCCTGTCCGACACCACGCCGCAGCGCCAGGCCGCGCCGGAGGCCTTTTTTGCGGAAAAGCCGTCGCCGGGATCGTCCACATCGTAGTAGTGAAATTCATGCACATCCAGGGTTTCCCCCTGGCGCAGCAGCATGGAATCCCGGTTGGCGGTGAGCTTGGCATAGCCAAAGCGTACCAGGTGACCGGTGTAGAAGCCGCTGCCCTTTAAATAGCCAACCATGGGCTGATCCAGCAGCGTCTGCTGCAAATATAAAAAGCCGCCGCATTCGGCAATGCAGGGCAGTCCCTGCTCCAGCGCCTGGCGGATGGAAGCGCGCATGGTTTTGTTCTTGGCCAGCGCCGCGACATGCAGCTCAGGATATCCGCCCCCCAGATACAGCCCCTGAATGTCTTCCGGCAGGGAATCATCCGCTAAGGGGGAGAAAGGCACCAGCTCCGCCCCCAGCTGCTGCAGCAGACGGAAATTGTCCTCGTAGTAAAAGCAGAAGGCCTTGTCCCTTGCCACCGCAATGCGAACCGGGCTCCCCGGCTCCTGCAGGGGAACATGTTCCCAGGAAAGGGTGGGGGCGCTGCGGGCCAGCTCCAAGAGAACGTCGAGATGGATATATTTTTCTGCGTTTTCTCCCAGTATTTGCAGCTTTTTCTGCAAATCAGAGATTTCCGCCGCGGTAACCAGTCCCAGGTGGCGGCTTTCCAGGCTGCAGTCCGGCAGGGGAGGCAGAAAGCCCAGCGGCTGGATGGTGTGAGAAAAATGGGAAAGAATCAGCGCCTCCAATTTTGGGTAGAGCATGGGGGAGCAGTTGTTCAGAATCACGCCCCGGATGCCGCTGTCGGGGTACAGCCCCAGAAAGCCGGACAGGGTGGCGAGAATGGAGTGGCATGCGCCCCGGGCATTCACCACCAAAATGGCGGGAGCCCCGGCGGCCTTGGCCACGGCATAAGAGCTGGCCACGCTGCTCACCCCAACGCCGTCGTAGTAGCCCATCACACCCTCTAAAATGGCGGTGCCATCGGCCTGGGAGAGCAGGAAGCGCAGGGTGTTTTCTTCAAAAAACTGTAAATCCAGGTTCCGGCAGCGGATGCCCAGCACAGCGCTGTGGAACATGGGGTCGATGTAGTCCGGCCCACATTTGAAAGAGGCGATGGCTTCGCCCCGATTTTTCAGTGCCTGCAAAATTCCGCAGACCACCGTGGTCTTGCCGCAGCCGCTGTTGGTTCCGGCGATGAGCACTCTCGGAAGCTGTTTTTCCATGGGGACCTCCCAAAGATTCAACAAAATCCGTTCTACATAGAACGGGCAAAAATCTGATATTTTTTCCGCAGGAACGATACCGAGCAGCAGAGGAGGGGTAAAGATTACCACCGTACCGAGCACGCAAGATAGCTGTTCCTTTCTCCGCAGGAACGATACCGAGCAGTAGAGGAGGGGTAAAGATCACCACCGCACCGAGCACGCATTAAAAAAGGAGGGGAGCGGGCAAACTCCCCTCCGGAGGTGTTCACGCAGCTTTGCGGCCCCGGTGGGCAATCTGCCTCCGGCAAGGGGGAGCCGAAAGCAGCACCGAAAAAGCAAAAAGCCGCGGCAGTGGATTCACTGCCGCAGCCGTTTTTCTGCGTCAAAAGCAGCCGGGTCTCCATACTTGCAGAGGCCGGCAGATAACCCAAGCTTTAGCAGTTATCCTGACTTCGCGTCTCTTCAGCTGCCGCACCGCCTTCTCAGATATGCATCCAATGACCGGCTTTCGCCCTGTGCGGCCGCCTCCTCGCTTACAGTGGCGGTACCGTTCGGGATTTGCACCCGATTCCCTATTCTCTCCGGCAGCCCATCCGGCCTCCGAAGCACTAAGCTGGCTATTTACTTTCGACAATAGAATACCACAGCCCCCACCGAAAGTCAATGGAAATCCGGGATAAATCCGGCATCCGCCGCCTCCTTCTCCTGGGTGAAGCCCTCCAACTCGTTGAGGAACATCCAGCTGAGCACCCCGTCGTATTCTTCGTCGGTGATCCGCCGGTCATAGGGGGCGGGCAGATTCCCCATGGGGGTGTACTGACGCATGAGGCTCACCAGAACTTCCCCCGGCCGGAAGGACTGCCCAATCCAGTCCAGAATTTTCAGGGAGTTCTCCACCTGCCCCGGCAGAATCAGGTGGCGGATGATTGTGCCCCGGGTGATTTTTTCACCCTGCCACTGTACCGGCCCCGTCTGGCGCACCATCTCCCGAATGGCTTCCGTTGTCCGGGAGAAGTAGTAGGGAGCGGAGGACAGCTCCATGGCCAGCTTGGAGTCGGCGTATTTCAGGTCCGGCAGATAAATCTGAATTTTCCCCTCCAGCTCTTTCAGCACCTCCACCCGCTCATAGCCGCCGGAGTTGAACACCACCGGCACCGGCAGGGGCTCTTTCAGAGCGTCATGAATGGTGGGAAGATATTGGGTGGGCGTCACCAGGTCGATGTTCTCTGCACCCTGGGCAATCAGATCCTCCATCATTTGCCGCAGCTGGACAGCATCCACCGGCTTCCCCACTGGACGGCTGCTGATGGGGGCGTTCTGGCAGTAGCGGCAGCGCAGGGTGCACCCGCCGAAGAAAATGGCGCCGCTGCCACCGTTTCCCGCCAGGGCAGGCTCCTCCCATTTGTGAATCATGGTTTTGGCCACCAGGGCTTCCCCCGGGCAGCCGCAGAAGCCCAGCTCCCCGGCGCTTCGGTTCACCCCGCATTCCCGGGGACAGAGGTGGCAATGTTCGTAAGTCATGTTCATCCGTCTTTTCTGTTTGAAATGATACCAATATACCAAAAAAGTGCCCTCAGCGCAAGAAGAATGCTTTACGAAATTGTACCGCTGATGTATAATGAAGCACATCGAGATCAATTGGAATTTGGCGAGTTTGTTGAATTGAAGATGTTTCAACGTATGCGTAGGGAACGGATTTATGTCAAGAGCAACATGGTTTACAGATTGTGTAACAACATGGTTTACACATTTGCTCTTGGATCGTTCTCCAAAAGGTATGCTCTTCTAAGGGTGTAGGCTCTGGCTTCCAGGTTGATTCTTC
>JAQYLT010000041.1 GCA_028719885.1 Bacillota bacterium | reverse complement strand
TTCGTAAGTTCAAGATTGGAAGAATCAACCTGGAAGCCAGAGCCTACACCCTTAGAAGAGCATACCTTTTGGAGAACGATCCAAGAGCAAATGTGTAAACCATGTTGTTACACAATCTGTAAACCATGTTGCTCTTGACATGAATCCGTTCCCTACGAAAAGAATCAACGTTTCCCCATTCAACGCACCGGCGCAAAACCATTATCCAGGCGGAATGCATAAATGCATTCCCTACGAAAATTCGGTAAACGCTTCCATTGCTGAATTTAGCTGACAAGCAGAGCTCACAAAATAATTTGAAATTCCATGGACATTTTCTCCCAATCGTGGTAGAATCCCGGTGGATAATGAAAGGAGACATTTTCCATGGAAATGCAGTCCAATCAGCGCCAGATCACCCAGGGGCCCATCTGGAAACAGCTGCTGATTTTCTTTTTCCCCATTCTGCTGGGCACCTTTTTTCAGCAGATGTACAACACCGTGGATACCATTATTGTGGGCCGGGTGGTTGGTACCACGGCACTGGCGGCGGTGGGCGCCACCGGACCGCTGGTGAATATGGTGAACGGCTTTTTCATCGGAATCAGCTCCGGCGCCACGGTGATTCTGTCACAGTACTACGGCGCCGGAAACCGGCAGGGGGTTCACGATGCGCTGCACACCGGCGTGGCCCTGTCCCTGGTGCTTGGTGCCATGATTACGGTGCTGGGCGTGGGCCTGGGACCCTGGGTCATGGGACTGATGAACATGCCGGAAAACTGCCTGGCGGACGCTTCCATCTATCTTCGCATTTATTTTGCGGGAGCCATCGGCTCCATGGTGTATAACATGGGAGCGGGCATTCTGCGGGCCATGGGAGATTCCCGACGTCCCATGGTGTTCTTGATGGCCACCTGTGTGCTGAATGTGGTGCTGGATATCCTTTTCGTGGCGGTGCTGCACATGGGCGTTGCCGGCGCAGCCCTGGCTACCACGGTGGCCCAGTTCCTCAGCGCGGCGCTGCCCATTGGAGTGCTTCTGAAACTGCCGGAGGACCGGCTGGAGCCCCGGCAGCTTCGCATTGACCGAAAGCTCTTAGGGCGGATTCTCCGCATCGGCGTTCCGGCGGGACTGCAGTTTGTGACCTTTGATTTTTCCAATATTCTCATTCAGTCCGGCGTGAATTCCTTTGGAGATGTGACCATGGCCGCCTGGACGGCCCACGGGAAAACCGATGCAATCACCTGGATGATTTCCGGTGCCTTCGGCGTTTCTGTCACCACCTTTGTGGGGCAGAATTTCGGCGCCCAGAAGTACCGCCGCATCCGGCAAAGCGCCTGGATCTGCCTGGGGATGAGCGTTGCCCTGGTGGGAGCGGTGGCGGCCGTGATTCTCTGCTTCCGCAGCCAGATTCTGGGCATCTATACCGATGACCCGGAGGTCATTGCCGTGGGAAGCGTTATCATGCTCTCCATCATGCCCTTTAACATTGTGTTTATGCCCATTGAGGTTTTTGCGGGCACCATGCGGGGCGTGGGCTACTCCGTGGTACCCACGGTGATCACCGGCTGCTGTGTCTGCCTGTTCCGGATTCTCTGGTTGGCTACGGTGGTGCGCCGGTGGCACACCTTAAGCATGCTCACCGCCTGCTATCCCATCAGCTGGATCATTGCCGCCGGGGTGTTCCTGACGGTGTATCTCCGGGGAAATTGGCTGCGAAGCCGGATTGCCCAGTGCGGCATGGAGCCGGAAAAGACATGAGAGGAAAGAATTTGCCTTTGTGAAGCATTTTTCGTTCATCAAAAACAGCGAATTGCTGTGAAAATAAGGAGGAAATCCAAATGAAATGGCTCAGACATTTGTACCAGCCCTGTAAGGGACTGGGAACCGACGGGAGAATGGTCTCCGGCAGCCGGGAACATATTGAACTGTCCCGCCGGGCCGCCGGAGAGGGCATTGTCCTGCTGAAAAACGAAAACCAGGTTCTCCCCCTGCAGCCGGGGAAAAAGGTGGTCCTCTTGGGCAAGGCCGGTGAGGAATACATCAAGGGCGGCGGCGGCAGCGGCGAGGTGTCCGTTGCCTACATCCGCAGCCTGTTCGGCGGACTGAAAATCAAGGAGGCCGAGGGAAAGGTTCAGCTGTACGACGGCCTGCATGATTTCTATGCTGCCGACCTGAAAAAACAGTTTGCCATGGGTCGGGAGCCGGGCATGACCAAGGAGCCCACCCTGACCAAAGAGCAGCTGGAGGACGCTGCCGCTTTCTCCGATACCGCCATTGTGGCCATCTGCCGGTTCTCCGGCGAGGGCTGGGACCGGTCCTGTGATATTGCAGGCAGCGAGCAGTCCGATGTGAGCAGCTTCTGGGAGGAAGAGGACAACCGCCGCAAGGCCGGTCAGGCGATTTTCCAGCGGGGCGACTTCTACCTGTCCAATGAGGAAACGGAGCTGGTTGACCAGGCGAAAGCCCATTTTGCCCATGTGATTGTCACATTAAATGTGGGCGGCATGGTGGACACCTGCTGGTTCCATGACGATGAGAAAATCGAAGGCGCGTTGATGATCGGCCAGTGCGGCATGGAGGGCGCTCTGGCTGCCGCCGACATCCTGGTGGGGGATGTGAATCCCAGCGGACGGCTGGTGGACACCTATGCCCGGGATTTGACCGACTATCCATTCACCGGGTCCTTCCACGAATCCACCACCTACGTCAAGTATTATGAAGATATCTACGTGGGCTATCGCTACTTTGAAACCCTGGAAAAGGCAAAAAATCGGGTGAATTATCCCTTTGGCTTTGGCCTTTCCTACACGGAGTTTGCCTGGACTGCCTCCAACTGCGCCGTGGCCGATGGCATGGTGTTCTGCAATGTCACCGTGGAGAATACCGGCAGCGTGGCGGGCAAGGAGGTCATTCAGCTGTATTTCTCCGCGCCCCAGGGCAAGCTGGGCAAGCCCGCGCTGGAGCTGGGTGCCTATGCCAAGACCAAGCTGCTTGCTCCCGGCGAACAGACGATTTTGACCCTGACTATGCCTGTGGGCAACATGGCCTCCTACGATGACCTGGGAAAGGTGCAGAAATCCGCCTGGGTGCTGGAGCAGGGCGACTACCACATTTTCCTGGGCACCAACGTCCGCCAGGTGGAGGAGGTTCTGTCCTATGGCCTGGAGCAGAATGTGGTGGTGGAGCAGCTGTCTGAGCACCTGAAGCCCAGAAAGCTGGAAAAGCGGATGCTTGCCGACGGCTCCTTTGAGGAACTGGAACAGGGCGAGTATGAGCAGTTTGACCGTCCTTTCACCGAGGCAGAATATGAAACCCTGGAGGGCGTGATGCCTGAAACCCGCTTTGAAAAGCGGAGCAAGCTCTGGGGCGTGGAAAAGCCGGCCCAGCTTTCCGATGTGGCCGAGGGCAAGCTCACCCTGGATGAATTTATGGACACGCTGACTCTGGAAGAGCAGGTGTGGCTCCTGGGCGGCCAGCCCAACACCGGCGTGGCCAATACCTTTGGCATCGGCAACAACCGGGACCATGGCATTCCCAACGTCATGACCGCCGACGGCCCTGCCGGTGTCCGCATCCGGCCGGAGCTGGAGGTTTATACTACCGCCTGGCCCTGCGCCACCATGCTGGCCAGCACCTGGAACCGGGAGCTGGTGGAGGAAGTGGGCGTTGCAGGCGCCAGGGAGCTGAAAGAGAATAACCTGGGCAGCTGGCTGACCCCTGCCATGAACATCCACCGCAGCCCTCTGTGCGGCCGGAACTTTGAGTATTACTCCGAGGACCCGCTGATGGCCGGCACCATGGCTGCCGCCATGATTCAGGGCATCCAGTCCCAGCATGTGGCGGCCACCCCCAAGCACTTCGCCTTCAACAACAAGGAGACCAACCGGAAGAGCTGCGATTCCCGGCTTTCCGAGCGGGCCGCCCGGGAAATCTACCTGAAAGGCTTTGAGATCGCGGTGAAGCAGGCCGATCCCTGGATGATCATGTCCAGCTACAACCTGGTCAACGGCTGGCAGACCTCCGAGTGCAAGGAGCTGCTGACCGATATTCTCCGGGGCGAATGGGGCTTTGGCGGCATTGTCACTACCGACTGGTGGACCCGGGGTGAGCACTGGCGGGAGGTCAACGCCGGAAACGACCTGAAAATGGGCTGTGGCTACCCCGAAACCGTCCTGGAGGCTGTGGCCGATGGAAGAGTGAGCAAACAGCAGGTCCGTGACTGCGCCAAGAGAATTCTGGAATTGATTTTGAAGATGGAATAAATGCAACCAACCGGGCCGCGGCAAATCCATTTTGCCGCGGCCTTTCGATATATAGAATTACAGAAGCGCGGACCAGTTTTTCGCTGTCTTGTGCGTTTCCACGGTTGACGGTTTTTCTATATTGTTGTATTATATTAAAGTATATCTAAAGGACCTGTTTGGCAGGGATTGAGGAATCAGGGGGATGGTTTGATGGAAAAGACAAGCAAGCTGAAAGTATGCCTTGTTGGGTCGTCAGGCGGCCATTTAACTCATTTATATATGCTGAAGCCTTTTTGGCAGGACAAGGAGCGGTTCTGGGTTACCTTTGACAAGGAAGATGCAAGGAGCCTTCTCAAGGGAGAAAAAATGTACCCCTGCTATTATCCCAGCAACAGGAGCATCAAGGCGCTGATCATCAATACCTGGAAAGCGCTGAAAATAATTCCCAAGGAGAAGCCGGACTTGATTATTTCCTCCGGCGCTGCACCGGCCATCCCGTTTTTCTACATTGGGAAGCTGTTTGGGGCGAAGACCATTTATATTGAGGTTTTTGACCGGATCGATGCCCCCACCATTGCGGGGAAAATATGTTATCCGGTTGCCGACCGGTTTATTGTGGAGTGGGAAGAGATGAAGAAAGTCTATCCCAAGGCCATTAACCTGGGGAGCATCTTCTGAGGGATGAGGTCAGAAAAGCAATGATATTTGTAACAGTAGGAACCCATGAGCAGCCATTTAATAGGCTGATTCAGAAAATAGATGAATTAAAAAAAGATGGCACGATCCAGGATGATGTGATTATTCAGACTGGATTTAGTACCTATGAGCCGAAGTACTGCCAGTGGAGCAAATTGATCCCGTATCAGCAGATGGTTCAGAATGTTGCAGATGCCCGCATTGTGATTACCCATGGCGGTCCTGCAAGCTTCATTATGCCGCTGCAGATTGGTAAGACGCCCATTGTTGTGCCACGTCAGCACCAGTTCAATGAGCATGTGAATGACCATCAAGTTGAGTTCGCAAGGAATGTGGCGCAGAGAATGGGAACGATTATTCCGGTGGAGGACATTAATACACTGGGAGATATCATAACGAACTATGATCAGATTGTTGCCGGCATGGGACATGGTATGAGCAGCAATAATGCTAAGTTCAATGAAGAACTGGAGAATCTGGTAAACGAATTGTATTGCGGGGAAAATCGATGAAAGAATTATTAATAATGGCCAAGTCGCTGGGCGGCGGCGGATCTGAAGTGGCTTTGATAGAGTTAATTAATGCGCTTCCCGAAGAACTTTACAATATAACACTTGTATTGCTTGATTCGGACAATGAATATGCTTATCGCCTAAAAAAGAAGGTTAATATTGTTCAACTGACTTTTAATTGTTCTTTTGCAAAATCACTGGTTTCAATGTATGCTTTCCCGGCAAAGGTATTGAAAAAATTATCGGTTAATTCATTTATTCCATACTACGATTTTATTTCGAATTGTGTGACAAATGTCTTTGAAAAGACCTATGATGTTGCCATTGACTTCTATGGATATGGTTCATTTGTGACTGCGTTCTTGGCGACAAAAATACAAGCCAAGAAAAAGGCAACATGGATTCATGATGAAAAACCATACTGGATGAAAAGTGTTCAAAAATACTTATGTGAGTACGACAAGATTTATGGTGTGTCCCAGGCGGTTGTTGATGCATTTTGTAGAGAGTATCCGCATTATAAAGACAAGGCAGCTGTATTTTATAATGTTATTGATATTGAAGAAATTAAACGAAAGTCTGAACAAGATGAAGTAATACCGTTTAAGGATAGCTTTAATATTGTAACGGTTGGTCGATTGACCGAACAGAAAGGCTATGACATTGCCATAAAAGCAGCAAGCATTTTGAAAAAAAGAAAAATTAATTTCGTATGGTATGCTATTGGTGGTGGCAGAGATGAAGAAAAACTAAAGAAGTTAGTGGAAAAGTATTGCCTGGAAAATCAATTTGTCTTTCTTGGTCGTAAGAGAAATCCATACCCATATATGAAGCACTGCGATTTATATGTTCAACCATCTCGCCATGAAGGGTATGTAATTACTCTAGTAGAGGCACGTACATTGTGTTTGCCAATTCTGTCTTCAGACATTCCTTCGGCAAGAGAGCAGATACAAGATGGTATCAATGGATATGTTGCAGAACTAAGTGCAGAAGCCATAGCAGATAAAATTGAGTGCCTGTATAACAATCCTTCTCAAATGAAAAAGACTATTGAGTATTTGAAAGAACATCCGATTGATTTCTCTGCCGAGCTGCAAAAACTGGAAACTATTTGAAATGGGATTATTTATGAGAAAAATTAAAGTCGTAATGATAACATCATATTTTGATAGAAATGGTGTGACATCCCAAGTCATGAGTTATGCTACGAATCTGGATAAGGATAGATTTCAAGTGTTTATTGCTGCCGGAGAACCTTATGATATCGGCTATGAAAAAATGTGCCAAGAAAACAATATAGAACTATGTAAGTTGCCACAGAAGCAGAAGAACGCTTATGCATATTATAGGACGATCTATTCTTATCTGAAGAAAGTAAAAGCAGATATTGTTCATGTACACGGCAGCAGTGCATTGATTACCGTTGAACTTCTAATCGCTATGTTGGCAGGAGTGCCGGTTCGTGTTTCTCATAGTCATAATACAATTTGCTCACATCCGCTGTTACATAAGACACTAAAACCGCTTTTGAAAGTGGTGTCAAATTGTTATTTGGCTTGTGGTGAACTTGCAGGAAAGTGGATGTATGGTGATGGAGCGTTTAAGGTTATTCCGAATGCTTTTGAGACGGATGCATTTGTTTTGAATTCAGAGACTAGATTATCGATTAGAAAAAAACTAGGGGTAGGAGATAATTTAGTAATTGGACATATAGGAAAATTTAACTACCAGAAAAATCAAAATTATTTGATTCGTGCTTTTGAAAAACTGACGCATAAAGATGATAAAGCAATACTGCTTTTGGTGGGGAATGGGCCGGACTTGGAGGAAATAAAAAATCAGGCGCAGCATACAGCCTGTGCAAATCGTATTATCTTTTGGGGAGCAACTGAGAATCCGGAAAATTTATATTCTGCTATGGATGTTTTTGCTTTACCCTCTAGGTTTGAAGGGTTACCTGTCGTGCTTCTCGAAGCACAAATTTCAGGATTGCCTTGTATCGTGTCGGATAAAGTAACACGAGAGGTGGATTTTGGGGATATTATTTGGGAATCAATAGAGAATGATCCACAAATATGGGCAGATACAATTTTATCAATGGAGAAAAGGACAGAAGTACAGCGAAAGCAATATCGTTTGCAACATGTAAAGCAAATTGCACATTATGATATTAAAGAATCCGCAAAATTGGTTGAGAATATTTATGAGTGTAAATTACTAAAAAAGAAATAAAAGAAGAATTAAGAAAAATATCAACAATTAAGCTACATATAGTTCATGAAAGGAGATTTTTATGCCTACATATGAAGGGCTGAGGCTAAAAGTATTAAAGTATTGGCGAATTGGTTTAGCTAATTATAGAAAAAAGCAGCTGAAGTATACAGATTTCACGATTATCTCTAATAATTGTTGGGGCGGCATGATTTATGAAAGCTATAACCTGCCCAAAGAATCGCCTACGGTTGGAATGTTCTTTATTGCAAAAGATTATATTGAATTCTTGTCTGACTTAAAAGGCTATGTCAATGGAAAATTGACTTTTATCAAGCCTGAAGAATCTCGTTGGAAAGATATGCCGCAGATTTCAGGAGATAAGAGATTTGGTTCCTATCCTGTTGGGGTTCTATCCAATGGTAAAAATTCAGTTGAAATTTTTTTCCTACACTATCACAGTGAAGAAGAGGCAAGAGACAAATGGAGTCGGCGAAGTAAACGAATCAACTGGGATAAGCTGCTTGTAAAATTTAATGATCAGAATGGATGTACTGCAAAAGAAGTACAGGCGTTCATGAAAATGCCATATCAAAACAAACTGTTCTTCACCTGTAAACAATGGCCTGATGTACAGGGGGAGTATACAATTATCAGACAGTTCCCCAAACATGATTTTATCATGGCTTCCTATGAGCCATTTGGAAGAAGCAGATATATTGATATAACTGACTTGCTAAATGCTTTTTGATTTATCTGACTGTTATTGAGTAAATGGTGAAACTCCCAGAGTATGCTGTATTGCTTTGAGCAATTTTTATGACCGATGGAATGTTCAAATTCTTCTAATAGTAGGAGAAATTAAGCGCTTGAGGGTGAGACAAATGGACAATTTTTGTATGTATATGGTGACACATAAGCCGGTTGATAAAATTCCTAAGGATAGAGTTCCCTTGTTTGTAGGAACCGGAGACAACAAGGCAGGATATTTAGCTGATTCCGAGGGGGATAATATCTCATCAAAGAATAAGAATTATTGTGAGTTAACAGGAATCTACTGGATATGGAAAAATGATAAAGCTTCAGAGTATGTATCAATTGAACATTACCGGCGGTTTTTTATGAATCGGTTTATCCCAAAGATTTCCAGAAAAAAATATATCTGGAATCTATTGAAATCATATGACGCTGTTACGTCCAGACAATATATCGTGAATGAATCTGTTTACAAGTACTATTGCGAGCATCATTTTGAGTCGGATTTGATTGAAATAAGAAAAATAATTAGCAGGATATATCCAGAATATATCGATGCGTTTGATTCTTTTTTCTCAAATGACAAAAGTGTTATGCTTAATATGGTGGCCATGAAAAAAGAATTGTTTGATTCTTACTGTGAGTGGCTGTTTCAAATCCTTTTTTTGCTTGAAAAGGAGATTGACATCAGTAATCGAGACACATATCAGCAACGTGTATATGGTTTCTTGGCTGAAAGGCTGTTTAATGTATGGCTTATAAAAAATGACATTAAAACTGTGCCTTTACCCATATACCATTTGGAGAATCATGCACTTATCTCATTAGCGAAGTCCATAAAGCATAGAAAGTAAAGTATGTTTTCGGTTGGCTGTTTGATTGCCATATAGGATTTTGAAAAACTGACGAAATGCGACATCAAAGCATTCACTGGAGCAAAGGAAAATTTTAGATGGGAAAACTCAAGCGGAACATTATTTATCAAACAGCATACCAAATGCTTACAATCATTTTGCCCCTTATTACATCGCCCTATGTATCCAGAGTCCTGGGAGCTGAAAATTTGGGTATATATTCATATACCTGTTCGATTGCAAACTATTTTGTTCTATTTGCGATGCTGGGCATTAACAACTATGGCAACAGAACAATTGCCATGGTAAGAGATGATCAGGATGAATTAAATAAAACATTTAGTAATATTTTTGCAGTTCATTCACTGCTTTCAGTGATCATGATTGGTATGTATATCGTATATCTCGTGTTCATGGTCAAGGAAAACAATCTTTGTGCAGTGATTCAGATTCTGTATATTATAGGCGCACTGTTTGATATTAACTGGTTTTACTTTGGCTTGGAAGAATTCAAATTGACTGTAACCAGAAACACATGCATTAAAATTATAACGGTAATTAGTATTTTTACTTTTGTACGCAGTCGTGACGACCTATGGAAATATGTATTCATTATGGCATTGGGATCATTTATCAGTCAGTCGGTCGTATGGCTGTTTTTGAGAAAATATGTTACCTTTGTCAAACCATCATTAAAAGAAATGAAAACGCACATAATGCCGATGCTTGTTTTATTCATCCCGGTTGTAGCCATAAGTCTATATAAGGTGATGGATAAAATCATGTTGGGTTATTTATGTGAGATGGAAGAGGTTGGATACTATGAAAATGCTGAAAAGGCAATTAATATTCCCAATAGTATAATCGGTGCTTTCGGCGCCGTGATGTTGCCCAAAATGTCCAATCTGATGAAGAACGGAAGCACAAATCAAAGCAGAAAGTATATGAATTATTCAATGGAATATGTCATGCTTCTGGCTTCGGGACTTTCTTTTGGTCTTTGCGCTGTCGCTTCTGATTTTTCTGTTGTTTTTTGGGGAAATGATTTCGAAGCTTGCGGTCCGTTGATAGAAGTGTTGGCCTTTACCGTTCCATTTCTGGCTTTTGCAAATGTAATTAGAACGCAGTATTTGATTCCAACGCGTAGGGACAAAGAATATTCGGTGTCTGTTTTTGTTGGCGCAGGTGTCAATTTACTGTTGAACCTTTTGCTTATTCCGCGGTACGGAGCCCTTGGAGCAGCTTTTGGTACTCTGTTTGCGGAAATAGCTGTTTGCGTGGTCCAAACGCTATCCGTTAAAAAAGAACTGCCTATTTTACAATACTTGTTAAAATCAGTATTTTTTTTGGGCTTTGGGATGCTGATGTTTATTTTCGTTAAATTCCGGGCCTCATCGAACGGTACAGGAGTTCTGGGATTGTGCTTGGAAATTGTAAAAGGTGTGATCGTATATGGCATTTTATCTGTCCTTTATTTATATTTTACAAAGAATGTTGTTTTCCTGAGCACAAGTACGAAACTTTTAAATAAATTGAAAAAAGATTCTAAGTAGAGAGGATTTGTGCGATGTACAATTATCTGGTAGTTGGCTCTGGCTTATATGGAGCGATTTTTGCCCATGAAGCAAAAAAGCATGGCAAATCTGTTCTGGTCATAGACAAACGCCCCAATATTGCAGGAAATGTCTACACCGAAAAAATTGAGGGTATCAATGTTCATAAGTATGGTGCTCATATTTTCCATACCAATAACAAAAAGGTCTGGAACTATATCACGCAGTTTGCAGAGTTCAACCGATTCACCAATAGCCCAGTTGCAAATTATAAAGGCGAATTATTTTCCTTGCCGTTTAATATGTACACTTTCAATAAGATGTGGGGGGTTGTGACACCGGAGGAAGCGCTTGCCAAGATTGAGCAGCAGCGTAAGGAGCTTACAAATGAGCCGAGGAATCTTGAAGAGCAGGCAATCTCCCTTGTAGGACGCGACATCTATGAGAAGCTGATCAAAGGGTACACTGAAAAGCAGTGGGGGCGCGATTGCAAGGATTTGCCCGCTTTCATCATCAAGCGCCTTCCTGTGCGTTTGACCTTTGATAATAATTATTTCAACGCACTGTACCAGGGCATTCCCATTGGCGGATATACCAAGATGGTCGCCAACTTGCTGGACGGCATCGAAGTTCGCCTGAATACAGATTACCTCAAACACAAGGATGAGCTGGACAAGCTGGCCGAGAAAGTCGTTTACACCGGCCCCATTGACGCTTACTTTGGCTATAAGCTGGGCGCTCTGGAGTACCGCTCCGTTCGATTTGAAAATGAGGTGTTGGACAAGCCTAACTTCCAGGGCAATGCTGCCGTCAATTACACAGACCGCGAAACACCGTGGACCCGTATCATTGAGCATAAATGGTTCGAGTTCGGCAAGGACGAGGATGGCAATGATTTGCCGAAAACGATAATCAGCCGTGAGTATAGCAGTGAATGGAAACCGGGCGATGAACCATACTATCCTGTCAATGATGCTAAAAATGGTTTGCTTTTTTCCGAATATAAGAAGCTGGCTGATGCTGAGTCCAAAGTCATCTTCGGCGGCCGACTTGGCGAATATAAATACTACGACATGGATCAGGTTATTGCAGCCGTATTAGACTGTGCAGGCAGGGAGCTTGACTGAGTGATATGGATATACGAGTTGCTGATATTCGAAAACAAAGGTGTTGGATATGAATATTCTTTTTTTTGCATCAGATAACAGCGCTGCTTCAGGTGCATTTCTTAGCATGGCGAAACTATGTGAGCTGTTGGAAAGACAATATGGTCATAAAATACTTGTTATTCTTCCTAAAGAAGGTACAGGGGAAACAATATTAACTTCTTATGGTGTGCGATATAAAACGGTGAGATCATATTCTTGGATTGTTGACTCAAGAAAAAAGAGAACGGTAAAAGAAGAACTGATTATCGCGGTGAAGAAACTTTTGAACTTAAAATGTATAAATGAGTGCGTGAATATTGCGAGAAATGAGAAAATCGATCTGATACACATTAATACGCTCTGGTCCTATGTCGGTGCTGAAACCGCCCAAAAGTGCAAGCTGCCGTATGCATGGCATATCAGGGAATTCCTGGAGGAAGATCAAAATGCGATGATATGGAATAAAGAAAAAGGATACAAGCTGATATCAAATGCAGATCAGGTAATATGTATTTCTGAAAGTGTAAAAAAGAAATACAGCGGTCTTCTGAATACCAGACGGATTAGAACAATTTATAACGGCATTGATTCATCATTTTACAGCGGAAGAGAAAATTTGTTATTAGAAGATAAAATGACTTTCCTAATCGTTGGTTCGATCAATGAAAATAAAGGACAAGACCAAATTGTGAAGGCATGCGTGAAGCTGCTGAAATCAGGCTTTGATCAGTTCAAATTATACATTGTGGGAAAAAGTGGGAACAATTTTCAGGAAAAATTACAAACGATGATTCCGAACGAGTTCAATGACCGCTTTTCTTTTGAGGGTGTAAGAGGGAATGTAAAAGACTATTTTGAATCGGCGGATATCACTTTTGTGTGCTCCAAAGCGGAAGCCTTTGGAAGAGTTACGGTGGAGGCGATGCTTTCCGGTTCCCTTGTAATTGGCTCAAACACTGGGGGAACAGCTGAATTAATAAAAGACAATGAAACAGGGTATTTGTATGAATACGGCAATGTAGATGAATTGGCAGATAAAATATTATATGTACAGAATAACAGAGAGAAAGCCAGGCAGGTTGCGGCTGCTGGAAGGGAATATATGATGGAAAACATGACTGCAGAAGCAAATGCGAAAAATGTGAATTCTGTATATCGCGAATTGTTTGCATAATACTGCTGAAGAAAGTCAGAACCGGGACAACTGGTAAAGGGATCTGTCAAGGGCGTGAACATTGATGACTTTTTTCAGAACCGAAAAATGAGGCGGATAATCAAACCGGAGTTTACCATCATTCTGGAGAACCACTGCCTGCCCGAGGAAAATCATGAAAAACTAATCGTCACAGAAACTGAGGACACCCTATGCAGGCAGCGGGCAGCCGCTGGACATAGGGTGTTCTCAGTTTTTCGCTTCTTTCACGATGGCTCATTTCCCGCATCGGCTACAGCCGCAGCAATTTCCATTACATTTTGGCTTCCGTCGATGGAAAAGCAGCCACAGGCAGTAGCCCAGAATCAGGGCGAGGAGGAGCCAGTCTGCAATTTTCACAGCAGGCCTCCGATCTGGTACACCAGGAACGCGGCAATCCAGGCCACGATGCACTGGGAGATGACCACCGCAACGGTTTTCCACTTGGAGCCCAGCTCCCGCCGGATGGTGGCCACGGCGGCGACGCAGGGGGTATAGAGCAGGCAGAACGTGAGAAAACTTGCGGCGGACTGGGGGGTGAACAGGCTGTGCAGCGCCATCTGGAGCTGCTCCGCGCTGACGCCCAGAATCACGCCAAAGGTGCTCACCACCGCCTCTTTTGCGGTGAAGCCGGACACCAGCGCGGTGACCATCCGCCAATCTCCAAAGCCCAAGGGCGCAAACAGCGGGGAGACCAGCTGCCCCAGCCAGGCCAGGATGCTCTGAGTGCTGTCGGCCACCACGTTCAGCCGGAGGTCAAAGCTCTGCAAAAACCAGATGATTACCGTGGCCAGGAAGATCACCGTAAAGGCCCGGGTGAGGAAGTCCTCCGCCTTTTCCCACATCAAAAGCAGCACGCTTTTGGGGGAGGGGAGCCGGTAATTGGGCAGCTCCATCACAAAGGGCACGGGGTTTCCCTTGAACAGGGTGCTCTTCAGAATCAGCGCCATCACGATGCCCACCGCCATGCCGCCAAAGTACAAAAGAATCATCACCGGCAGCTCTCTTCCGGGGAAGAAAGCGGCGGAAAACAGGGTATAGATGGGGATTTTCGCGGAGCAGCTCATAAAGGGTGTGAGCAGAATGGTCATCTTCCGGTCCCGGTTGCTGGAAAGGGTCCTTGTGGCCATGATGGCGGGCACGGAGCAGCCGAAGCCGATGAGCATGGGCACAAAGCTCCTGCCGGACAGGCCGATTTTCCGCAGCAGCTTGTCCATCACAAAGGCCACCCGGGCCATGTAGCCGGAGTCCTCCAAAATGGACAGGAAGAAAAACAGGGTGACGATGATGGGCAGGAAGCTCAGCACGCTGCCCACACCGGCGAAGATGCCGTCAATGATCAGACTGTGCACCACCGGGTTGATGCCATAGGCGGTGAGCCCCTTGTCGACCAGGATGGTCAGCCCGTCCACGGCGTATTCCATCACATCGGAGAGGAACGCTCCTACCACATTAAAGGTGAGGAAAAAGACCAGCCCCATAATGGCCACAAACAATGGGATGGCCAGATACCGGTTGGTGAGCACCCGGTCGATTTGAACGCTGCGGCGATGCTCCCTGCTCTCTGTCGCCTTTTTCACGCAGGAGGCGCATACGGATTCAATGAAATTGTAGCGCATTTCCGCCAGGGCGGCGTTCCGGTCCAGCCCGGTATCAGCCTCCATTTCGATGATGGAGTGCTCGATCAGCTCCTTCTCATTCTGGCTCAGCTGGAGCAGGTTGAAAAACTCTTCCTCTCCCTCGATGAGCTTGGTGGCGGCGAACCGGCGGGAGATCTGGGCCCGCTGGGCGTGGTCCTCGATGATGTGGCACACCGCATGGATGCACCGGTGCACCGGGCCGCCGGGGCAGAAGTCCAGAACCTGAGGCAGAACCCGGCCCTGGGCAGTGGCAAGCAGGGTATCCACCAGCTCGGAGATGCCCTGATTCTTGGCAGCGCTGATGGGCACCACGGGCACCCCCAGTGCCTGACTCAACTTTTTTACATCAATGCTGCCGCCGTTGCCGGTGAGCTCATCCATCATGTTCAGGGCAATCACCGTGGGCACCTGGAGGGAAAGCAGCTGCAGAGTCAGATACAGGTTCCGCTCGATGTTGGTGGCGTCCACAATATTGAGGATGGCGTCCGGCTTGGAGTTCAGAATAAAATCCCGGGTGACGATTTCCTCCTGGGTATAGGGCCGGATGGAGTAAATGCCCGGCAGGTCCACGACCTGATGGTTGGTGCCCCGGATGGTGCCGCTTTTCTGGTCCACGGTGACCCCGGGGAAATTGCCCACATGCTGATTGGCTCCGGTGAGTGCGTTGAACAGGGTGGTTTTGCCGCAGTTCTGGTTGCCGGCTAAGGCGAAAATCATAGTTCTTCCTCCTTGAGGGCGATTTTTGCCGCATCCTCCCGGCGGATGGTCAGCTCGTAGCCCCGCACCTGGATTTGAATGGGGTCTCCCATGGGGGCAACCTTACGCAGGGTCACCCGGGTGCCGGGAATCAGACCCATGTCCAAAAACCGCAGCCGCAGGGGTCCCTCGCCGCCCACCTGGCCGATGGTGCCGGATTGACCGATTTTCAAATCATCAATGGTCATTGCTGTCTCTTCCTTTCCGTTTTCTGGTACCATTATAGTGGAAACAGCAGCAGTTTGCAATGGGTAATTTGCATAGGCTAACTTCTTTTTGCAGCGGGAATTCTGTTGCATTTTTTGCCGGATGGTGGTAGAATATGGAAAAACAAGAAAGAGGGAACTGTTTATGTGGTTCGTATTTGCCCTGCTGTCCGCGGGGTTTGCGGCGCTGACCTCCATCCTGGCCAAAATCGGCATTGAGGGTGTCAATTCCAATCTGGCCACGGCGCTGCGTACCCTGGTGGTTCTGGCGATGGCCTGGGGTATGGTGTTTCTCACCGGCAGCCAGGGCGGCATCGGCTCCATCAGCCGGAAGAGCTGGATTTTTCTCATTCTGTCCGGCCTGGCCACCGGCGCCTCCTGGCTGTGCTACTACCGGGCGCTGCAAATCGGCGAGGCCAGCAAGGTTGTGCCCATCGATAAGCTCAGCGTGGTCATCACTTTGGTGCTGGCCTTTGTGTTCCTCCATGAAAAATTCACCTGGAAATCCGGCCTGGGAGCCATCCTCATCACCGCCGGGACCCTGGTCATGGTGCTGTAAAAAACCGCCGTATCTCCGAAAATGGGATACGGCGGTTTTTCGCTGCGGTGACCGGGATTTACTTCTCTTCCTTCGGCTTCTGGGCGGCCTTTTTCGCTTTCCGCTTGCGGATGGAGCGCTTGGTCATTGCGGTGACCAGCCAGACCAGCAGGCCGATGAGGGCCAGATAGGGCAGATCGATGATGACCCAGCTGATGAAATTCACGATTGCTTCGCCCAGGTTCACAAGGCTGTCGGCTAGGCCGGATTTGATCTTCTGCCAGAAGCCGGGCTCCTCCACGGGGGTGTACTTCTCCACCTCGGTGATGTACAGGCTCACCGTGGCATAGTCCACCTGGTTGTCATACAGCCGCAGGGTGGAGGCATAGTTTTCCAGCTGATAGCGCACCTCGGTGAGCCGCGCTTCAATTTCCAGCAGGTCGCTCATGGTCTCAGCCTGCTCCATCAGCTCCAGCAGCCGGGTCTCCTCGGTTTTCAGAGCGGTGACTCTTCCCTCAGTGTCGGAATAGGTCAGGGTGATGTCCTGGACATTCCGGGAGCTGGATACCAGGTTGGTCAGCCCGGAGACCTCTTCCACGAAGCTGTCCACCCGGTCGGCGGGGACCCGGATGGTGAGGTTGGCGTACCGGTGACGGCCGCTGCCTGCGCTGCCGCCGGAGACGCTCTGGCTTTCCACATAGCCCTCCATCTCATTGACCTGGGCCATGACTGCCTCCAGTGCGCCGTCCAGGTCGTCGGTCTCGGCGGTGAGGTTCATGGTGATGACCCATTTCCGGTTCTGGGGCAGGGCCTGGGTGGTGGAGCCGGTGGCGGCGCTCTTCTGGTTGACGGAGAGGGCGGCAGCGCCGTAGCCGGCGGCTTCATCCATTTCGTAGTAGCCGGTGTCGTAGGCTGCCTCGTAGCGGGCGGTGTCGGTGCTGGATTTCTGACAGCAGCCTGCCAAAGTGCCTGCAGCCATCACACCCACCAGGGCGGCGGCGATCCATTTTTTCATGTTCATAGTGGTACCTCCTGTTTTCTTTCAGTATATCAGAGCTTCTGGGGAATTGCAATGGAATCCTCTCACCCTCTATGTGGGAATTCCTGGGAAAAAGGTTGCAAACAACGGGAAATTTTTGTATAATATCTCTCATAAGGAGGAAAGAGAATGGCGAAGCTTTATTTCAAATATGGTGCCATGGGATCCAGCAAGACCGCCCAGGCGCTGATTACCAAATATAACTATGAGGAAAACGATCTTTCTGTGTGGCTCTTAAAACCCAGCGCCGACACCCGGGACGGGAAATCCATCCTTAGAAGCCGCATTGGCCTGGAGGCCGAGGTGGAGATCGTCCCGCCGGAGACGGACATTTTGGAGCTGTTCCGAAGCACCAGGTTGGGCAAATGCGATGTCATCATCGTGGATGAATGCCAGTTTTTAACCCAGGAGCAGATCGACCAGCTGCGCGCCATTGTGGATGAGCATAATATTCCCGTGATGTGCTTCGGCTTGCGGACGGATTTTCAGACCAAGCTCTTCCCCGGCAGCCTGCGGCTGATGGAGGTGGCGGACACCATCCAGGAGATCAAAACCATCTGCGACTGCGGGGCCAAGGCCACGGTGAACGCCCGAATTGACAGCACCGGCCACATCATCACCCACGGTGCCCAGGTGGTGCTGGGGGGCAACGACAGCTATATTGCCATGTGCCACAAATGCTACGTCCGGGGCATCCGGGAAAACCGGGTTATTAAGCTCCACGGGCAGTCATAACAATCAGCAATTCATCCCATCAATCATCGGATGCTTGAAAAGGAGACTTGAAAATGGAATTACAGGAAATTCTCTCAAAATGTGATCACACCCTTTTGACCCAGACGGCCACCTGGGGGGAGATCAAAGCCATCTGCGACGATGGCATGAAGTATCACACCGCCTCGGTGTGCATTCCCGCTTCCTTTGTGAAGCAGGCCAAGGAATATGTGGGGGAACAGCTTCCCATCTGCACCGTCATCGGCTTCCCCAATGGCTACGATACCACCGCAGCCAAATGCTTCATGGCCTCTGATGCCGTGGAGAACGGCGCGGACGAGGTGGATATGGTCATCAACATCGGCTGGGCCAAGGAGGGAAAATTCGACGCGGTGTGCAGCCAGATTGCCGCCGTGAAGACGGCCTGCAAGGGAAAGCTCTTAAAGGTCATCATCGAAACCTGCCTGCTCACTGACGATGAAAAAATCGCCCTTTGCAAGGCGGTATCCGACTCTGGGGCGGACTATATCAAAACCTCCACCGGCTTCAGCAAGGGGGGAGCTACCTTTCATGATGTGGCGCTTTTTGCCCAGCATGTTGCGCCCCATGTGAAGATCAAGGCCGCCGGAGGCATTTCCAGCCTGGCGGACGCGGAGGAATTCATTCGCCTTGGCGCTTCCCGCCTGGGGACCTCCCGGATCGTGAAGCTGGCCAAGGCCATGGAGGCGGGGCAGGAAGCCAAAAGAGACGGTTCCTATTAAAGACCCAAAGGCTTTTTTCACCAAACCGGCAAATTGAAAGTTGTAGATATAGTTGGACGGCATCCCATCCAACGAACCCGCCGAATTCCAATTTTCCATCATACAAAAAACCTTAAAAAGGAGACAGTTGTTTGAAAACTAATCATAAGGTATCGGTGATTGTGGCCTAACCGGGAGGTTTGCCAGAATCATCGCAGGCCTCCCGGAGGATTCTATTCACAATCTTTCAGGAGGTATTCCCATGAATCGGGAAAACAAGAAAAAAACATATACAAAAGGCTATTATCAGAATCATCCCTGCACAGAAACTTTTGTGTGCAGTCACTGCGGCAGAACCGTCACCCCCCAGGGGGCGGGGAGTGACCATCGAAATCATTGCCCCTACTGCCTGTTTAGCAAGCATCTGGATATCACCCCGGGGGACCGGGAGGCGGACTGCGGCGGCTCCATGGAGCCCATTGCAGTCTGGGTCCGGAAAAACGGCGAATGGGCCGTCATCCATCGCTGCAAAATCTGCGGTACACTCTGCTCCAACCGCATCGCGGCGGACGACAATCCCATGAAGCTCATGTCCCTGGCCATGAGGCCGGTGTCATCACCCCCATTCCCCCTGGAACGAATCGAGGAAATGACCAGGCTCATGGGCGGCGACGGAGAGCTTACCTGGTAGCGCCGCCCCCCATTATTATGAAAAGGAGAATGCTCTATGTTTCCAACACCAACCCCCCATATTTCTGCCAAGCCCGGTGATTTCGGCAAAACCGTGCTGATGCCCGGAGATCCCCTGCGGTCCAAATTCATTGCGGAGCACTTCCTGGAAAACCCCGTGCTGGTGAACAATGTCCGGGGCGTCCAGGGCTACACCGGCACCTACAAAGGCGTGAAGGTCTCCGTCATGGCCTCCGGCATGGGCATGCCCGCCATCGGCATCTACTCCCATGAGCTCTTTAACGGCTACGGCGTGGAGAACATCATTCGGGTGGGTTCTGCCGGCTCCATCCAGAGCCACGTGAAGCTCTATGATTTGGTCATCGGTCAGGGCGCCTGCACCGATTCCAATTTCGCCGCCCAGTTCCATCTGCCCGGCACCTTTGCCCCCATCGCCTCCTGGGACCTGCTCACCGAAGCGGTAAAGGCCGCTGAGGCCAACGGCGCCCGGTATCATGTGGGCAACCTGAATTCTTCTGACGTGTTCTATGGCGACCATATCGGTGTGCCCGAGGGGCTGGACAGCGTGTACGGCCTGCAGAAGATGGGCGTGCTGGCTCTGGAAATGGAGGCCGCTGCCCTGTATATGAACGCCGCCCGGTACGGCAAGCGGGCCCTGGCCATCTGCACCATCTCCGACTCCATCGTCACCGGCGAGGAGACCACCTCCGAAGAGCGGCAGACCGCCTTTACCACCATGATGAAGGTGGCCCTGGACGTGGCGGTGGCCATGGAAGGCAAGTAAGATGATGAAGCGAGTTTTCTTAATTGTGCTGGATTCCTTTGGCATCGGGCAGATGCCGGATTCCGAGCGCTTTGGAGATGTGGGGGTGAACACCCTCCGTTCCTGCGCCGCATCCGCCAAGCTGCATATTCCCAACCTGATCGCGGCGGGCCTGGGCAACATCGACGGCGTGGACTGCCTGCCCAAGGCTGCCGCGCCCCTGGGAGCGGTGGCCAGGCTGCGGGAGGCCTCCATGGGCAAGGACACCACCATCGGCCACTGGGAGATCGCAGGGCTGATCTCCCCCGCGCCCCTGCCCACCTATCCGAAAGGCTTCCCCAAGGAGGTTCTGGAGGAATTTGAGGCGGCCACCGGCAGAGGGGTGCTGTGCAATGCTCCCTATTCCGGCACCGATGTGATCAGGGATTACGGCATGGAGCAGAAGCGCACCGGCAAGTGGATCGTCTACACCTCCGCCGATTCCGTGTTCCAGGTGGCGGCCAATGAAAACTGGATTCCCCTGGAAGAATTGTACGATGCCTGCCGCAAGGCAAGAAAAATCCTCCGGGGCAAGCACGGCGTGGGCCGTGTCATCGCCAGACCCTATGTGGGGGAGGACCCTGCCAGCTTCAAGCGGACCTCCAACCGCCACGATTTTTCCCTGGAGCCCCCCGGAAAAACCATGCTGGATGCCATCAAAGAGGTGGGCCTCAGCTCCCTGGCCGTGGGCAAAATTCACGATATCTTCGCCGGGCAGGGGGACACGGAGCATGTGTTCAACCAGTCCAATGCCGACGGGATGCAGCACACCCTGGACTATGTAAAGCGGGATTTTCGCGGCCTTTGCTTTGTGAACCTGGTGGATTTTGACATGCAGTTCGGCCATCGCCGGGATGTGGACGGCTACGCAAATGCCCTGTCGGAGTTTGATATCTGGCTGGGGAATTTCCTGCCCAAGCTGGGACCGGAGGATGTGGTGATGATCACCGCCGACCATGGCTGTGACCCGGCCTACACCGCCACCACGGACCACACCCGGGAGTATGTACCCCTGCTCATTCTGGGCCAGCAGGTCCGTCCGGTGAATCTGGGCACCCGGGATAGCTTCGCCGATATCGCCGCTACGGTGACGGAGCTTCTGGGAGTGGAATATGAAACTCCCGGCAGGAGCTTCGCCGGGGAGATCCTGTAAGGAGGGAACAGCATGAATCCTGAAAAACTGGCCGCTTTGGCAATCGAGGCCATGAGTCACGCCTATGTGCCCTATTCCGGCTACAAGGTGGGGGCGGCGCTGCTGTGTAAAGACGGTACGGTGTACCAGGGCTGCAACATCGAAAACGCCTCCTATTCTCCCACGGTCTGTGCCGAACGGACGGCTTTCTTCAAAGCGGTCTACGATGGCCACCGGGACTTTGCCGCCTTGGCTGTCTGCGGCGGCAAGGACGGCGTCATCACCGGCCCATTCCCGCCCTGCGGTGTCTGCCGCCAGGTGATGCGGGAATTCTGCGATGATGATTTTATCATCTACCTTGTTGGCGCAGAGGGCAGCATCGAGACGGTCACCCTCTCTGATTTGCTCCCCCATAGCTTCTCCGCCCAAACCCATATGAAATAGAGTAGGAGGGGCTAAATAACCCCGACCTCTCACACCACCGTGCGTACCGTTCGGTACACGGCGGTTCAATCGCATAAGTGCAAAGACTCGTACCGGTCAAGGATGCTGTAGTATCCGGCCTGTGCGAGTCT
>JAQYLT010000040.1 GCA_028719885.1 Bacillota bacterium | reverse complement strand
CCAAAAGCGTGCGGAAGATACAGAAAAGCATCTGCCATTGTTGACGGATGCTTTATGCAGGTGGGATTATCAAGCAGCGACTCAATATTGTACTTGAAAGTTACTTGAAACTACTTGAAAGTGTTTTGTTTCATTTTGGATGGCAAGCGCTATCGAGAGTCTGTCCTTTCTGTCCTCATTGTCCCAGCGCATCAAAACCGACCCCACAAAATTATGCACCACGTTTTCAAAACATGGTGCATTGTATCCACGAACAGTAGGTATGCCAAAAAAACCACCTAGAATCAGCCGATTCCGGGTGGTTTTTCTTTATTTTCCGAACTTTTTCAGATTTTTGGATTTTTGCCTTTTGCTTGAAAATTCAACTTTAATTCAACAAGCCCTAAAAATTAGGCTTTTTTCAAGAATACATCGGCTATAATATCGGCGTTCTTCTTGTCTGCTTCTTCGATGATATGAGCATAAATATTTGTAGTCGTGGAGGGCTGGGCGTGTCCTAAACGCTTAGAAATGGAGATGCTGTCAACGCCGTTGAAATAGAGAATAGATGCCATTGTATGCCGGAAGGCGTGGGCGTTGATGTGCGGAAGGTCGTGGCGTTTGGAAAATTTGGTCAACCAATCGGTCACGCTGTCCGGGTGCATGGGTTCGCCGTTTTCCTGAGTGAAAACAAAATCCCGGTTGTGCCAACGATCACCCATAGCGAAACGCTGTTCAAGCTGTGAGAAACGATATTCACGAAGTAGGGACATTGTTTCTTTGGGCAAAGAGATGTAGCGGATAGATTTGGCGGTTTTGGGCGTGTCCTCATAGATTCCACGATCAGGCGTATACAGAACATTGTTGCAGATATAAATGCGGTTTCCGTCAAAGTCCACATTTGCCCATTTGAGTCCCAAGATTTCACCACGCCTTGCGCCCGTCACTAGGAACAGATGCACAAGGGTTTTCCATTTGATGGGCTCAGTCTCGGCGGCGTCCCGGATGGCTTCCACCTGTTCCGGCTGGAAGTAGTTGACTTCTTTCCGGGTTGCCTTTGGCAATTCTGCCCGTTCAGCTACATTGAAGGGAACTAGACCTTCTTTGACAGCCTGTTCCAAAACGGTGGAAATCAGGCGGTGATGCTCTAGAATTGTTTTGTTTGACAGCTTGCCGCCTGTTCTTTTGTTCAGACCGTCCGCAGATAGGGCGGTATATAGATCATTGAGAACATCGGCACGAATAGCAGTCAATTTCATGTGACCGATTGCCGGATATATGCGCCCGGTCAATTCCTTGTATCGGGTGATGGTGCTGTGCTTGACCCCTCGTTTTTCCTTCAGATCAATTACATAATCACAGTAGGCGGCGAATTTCTGGCGGTTGTCGGAGATTCGCCCTTCTTTTATTTCTTTTTCAAAGGTTGCGGCGAAGGCTTCAGCCTTTTTTCTTGCGCTTTTTTCCGTCCATGTGGGCTGAACTTCAAAAGTTGCGGTGTATGGTTTTAACTGCTTGCCGTCTGCGCCCCGTCCCCGGTGGACACGGATGGAAAAAGAAATCAGCTTCCCGGATTTGTCCCGGCGTTCCTGAATGTTAGCCATTGATGTCAACTCCCTTCTGCTTGAATAAGTGTTTCAGCTTTAATTCTACGAAGTCGCACACTTCGTTTTCAAAACGGTTCATTTCTTCCAAAGATAGGGTGACAGTCTGATTGTCTTTCATAATTCTGTACCCGGCTTTTAATTCTTTGAGATAATTTTCAACAGAACCAGTATTCGGTAAATTCGGCGGTGTTACTTCGTAATCGGTCAACATAGCGAAGGCACATAGTCCCGTATACAACAGATTGCCTTCATGGTTCATTGTGTCAAAAACGCTATGAAAACGGGCGGTTTCTGTTTCAAAATCGGTTTCACCTAGCAAAAAGGAAGGCTGGACACCAAAAACCTTTCCCAGAAGCCGTGCATATTCAGCAGACAGCTTTCTTTTTCCGTTTTCTATATATCCGATTTGCTTTTCGTTCCTCTCTTTGTCCCCGTTCTCAGGAAGTTCCCGAATTCTGTCCATGAGTTCGAGTTGTGTCAGGTTCATTCTTTCACGGCAAATCCTGACCCTATCTTTGGAGGGAACATCTTTCCACGGGTTCATTGTTACATTTTCCATTGTTTCAACTCCAATCCTTAGTATTTGTAACATAAATTAAGATAACGCTGTCGTTCCATAAACAGAACAATTATGTTACTATGATTATAACACAAGCAACAACAGATTGCAAGTGCAAATTATAGTGAATGGAGTTGAAAGAGAATGAAACCCAATCAGGACATTAGAAACGCAGTAGAAGAAAATGGTTTTAAGTTGTGGGAACTTGCGGAAGCACTAGGAATTTACGATGGTAATTTGTCCCGGAAACTTCGCCGTGAGTTGCCCACCGATCAGAAGGAACACATTTTCAGGGTGATTGACCGAATGGTGGAACGGCGGCAGATGCAGGAGGGCGAATGACAGAAGAAAAGACGAACTTGCCCCGGATGCGGACAATTCGAGAGGTTGCGAAGCTGGGGATTCTTAGCGAAAACTGCTTGCGGCAGATGCAAAAGCAAGGGAAACTTCCCTGTATGTTCGTGGGCGTGAAATGCCTGGTCAATCTGGATAAGCTGATAGATCAGCTAAACAATTTGGGAGGTGAACAGTTATAGTTTATGAATTATTGATGCAAGGCGAACGGAATGCCGTCCCGTCCCGTGAGTTGCGGAAATGGACAGGACTCAAAACCAACCGGGATTTGCAGATGGTAATTGCAAAGGAACGGGCAGAAGGTAAGCTGATTCTGTCCACCTGTCGCAATGGTGGCGGCTACTTTGCGCCGTCCGATGGTGCGTTGGGAATGACTGAAATTCGTTCGTTTATGACGATGAAGAACCATATTACATCCTGCCCTTCTTCTGGCTGCCGGAGGAAACGCTTCCCCTTCGTGTAAATCGTGACCATGTCCCTTATGATGTGTGGGAACGGCAGGGCTTCATCCAAACCACGGAAGGTAATGTAGTGCATTACGCCTTCATTGAGAAATACATTGAGCATCTGGGTGAGAAATACAACATCCGGGAGATTGCATTTGACCGCTGGGGTGCTGTTCAGATGGTGCAGAACCTGGAAGGCATGGGCTTTACGGTGGTTCCCATGGGTCAGGGTTTTGCCTCCATGTCCCCTCCTACCAAGGAACTGATGAAGCTGACCCTGGAAAAGAAACTGGCTCACGGAGGGCATCCGGTGCTTCGGTGGAACATGGATAACATCTTCATCCGAACCGATCCCGCCGGAAACATCAAGGCAGACAAAGCGAAAAGTACAGAGAAAATTGACGGTGCGGTGGCAACCATTATGGCACTTGACAGGGCAATCCGATGCGGTAACGATACTAGTGCTTCTGTTTATGATAACAGAGGTATTTTGTTTCTATGATCGGACAGCTTCCTGTTTTGTATATCTTTGTTGACATGGTGGTATAATTAGGATATAATATGACCACCAAACATGGGAGGTGTTTTTATGAGCCCAAGCATTTCAATCCGGCCGTCAAAGGATATTCGTACAAACTATGCACAGATTTCTGCCCTTACCAGACAGAATCCAGTGGCCATTACCGTAAATGGCAAGGAAGATACTGTGCTTCTCAGCCATGAGGATTTCCAGGATCAGCTTCACTATATCAGTGAACTGGAAGCAAAGCTGAGTGTGTATTCCCATCTGGCGCAGGCGATGGATGATATCAAACTCGGCAGAGTGCAGTCTGCGGATGATGCGTTCGCCGACATTCTCGGTGAATTGGAGAGCCTGGATGTATGAATTGTAAGATAGTATTTACGGATACCGCCAAAACAGATCTCCGGGACATCGCTGTCTATCTTGCGGATCTGTCAAAGGATAAGAATCTGGCCATTCGATTTGTCAGAGAGCTTCAGGAAAAAACTACGATTCTGGAGCACTTCCCGGAATGCGGTGCAATTCCCAGAGACCGGGTTCTGAAAAGCAGCGGCTATCGTTTTCTTGTCTACAAGGATTACCTTCTTTTCTATCTGTATGAAAAAGAAGCAAACACAGTCTATATCATGGCGGTTTTTAATGGAAAACGTGACTATATGCGAGTCATGAAAAAATTCCTGTAAATATCAACATATCTTGAGAGCGTCTATCGAAATGGTAGGCGCTTTTCTTATGCCTTTTTTCAGAAGGAGTGATGTCAATGGGCATTTTCAAGGGGCTGTTCCGCACAAGGGACGCACCCCAAAACCGCACCGCTGGCAGCAGCTACAGCTTTTTCATGGGCGGCTCTGCTTCCGGCAAACAAGTGAACGAGCGCACCTCCATGCAGATGACGGCGGTCTATTCCTGTGTCCGTATTCTTTCCGAGGCGGTGGCAAGCCTGCCGCTGAATGTGTATCGGTATACCGATACCGGCGGCAAGGAAAAAGCATTTGACCATCCGCTGTATCGGCTGCTCCACGATGAACCGAACCCGGAGATGAGCTCCTTCATTTTCCGAGAAACCCTCATGACCCATCTTCTGCTGTGGGGCAACGCTTATGCTCAGATCATCCGCAATGGCAAGGGTGAAGTGATCGCCCTCTATCCCCTGATGCCTGACCGCATGACCGTGGACAGAGATGAAAACGGCAGACTGTACTACAAGTACCGGAAGTCCAATGATGACGCACCTACCATGGAAAGTGGGGTGGTCATCCTTGCTCCCTCCGATGTCCTCCATGTTCCGGGTCTGGGTTTTGACGGACTGGTAGGCTATAGCCCCATTGCCATGGCGAAGAGCGCCATCGGTTTGGCAATTGCGGCGGAGGAATATGGGAGTAAGTTCTATGCCAACGGAGCAGCCCCAAGCGGTGTGCTGGAGCATCCGGGAACGCTGAAAGACCCTGCCCGGGTTCGTGATTCCTGGAACTCCACCTTCGGCGGTTCTTCCAACAGCCACAAGGTTGCTGTCCTGGAAGAGGGCATGAAATATACACCGATTTCCATCTCTCCGAATGAAGCACAGTTTTTGGAGACAAGGAAATTTCAGATAAATGAGATCGCTCGAATTTTCAGGGTGCCGCCCCATATGGTGGGTGACCTCGAAAAGTCGAGCTTTTCTAATATTGAGCAGCAGTCCTTGGAATTTGTGAAATACACCCTCGACCCCTGGGTCATCCGGTGGGAGCAGGCACTTTACCGCACTCTTCTTTCGGAAGAGGAAAAGAAAACATACTTCTTCAAATTCAATGTGGAGGGACTGCTCCGGGGAGATTACCAGTCCAGAATGCAGGGCTATGCCACTGCACGGCAGAACGGCTGGATGTCCGCCAATGACATCCGGGAGCTGGAGGATCTGGACAGAATCCCGGCAGAGCTGGGCGGTGACCTCTATCTCATCAACGGCAATATGCTCCCGCTGGAAAGCGCCGGGGCTTTTGCGAATATTTCCCCAACTACGACAGAAAAGGAGGAACCCAATGAAGAACAAGAAGTTCTGGGCGTGGAAAAATCAGACAGACGGCGAAGTAGCCGAGCGGGTCCTTGAACTCTACGGCACCATTGCCGAGGAATCCTGGTTCGATGACGATGTGACCCCAAAAATGTTCCGGGATGAACTGAATGCCGGTACCGGGGACATCACCATCTGGATCAATTCCCCTGGCGGGGATTGCGTTGCAGCCAGTCAGATTTACTCCATGCTCATGGATTACAAGGGCAAGGTCACGGTGAAAATCGATGGGTTGGCGGCATCCGCAGCCTCCGTGATCGCCATGGCCGGTACCAAGGTGCTGATGGCTCCCACCGCACTCATGATGATCCACAACCCCGCTACCATGGCTTTTGGCGACCATGAGGATATGCAGAAGGCCATTGATATGCTGAACGAGGTGAAGGAAAGCATTATCAACGCCTATGAAATCCGCACGGGCCTGTCCCGCACCAAGCTATCCCATCTCATGGATGAGGAAACCTGGATGAACGCCAACAAAGCCATTGAGCTGGGCTTTGCGGACGATACCCTCAAGGATGAAAAGCTGACAGCGGAGATTCCCGCTTACGCTTTCTCTGGTAAGGCAGTCCAGCAGACGCTGGTGAATAAAATCACCGCCAAGGCAAAGCCCAAGTCCCCTGCACAACCTGAACCCACCGCAAAACACACCCCTCCGGCAAAGCCGGAAATATCCACCGGGCGTTCCGTCAATGAACTGATGGAGCGCCTTAACCTTTTGAAATACTGAAATGGAGGAATATATATGACCATCAACGAACTGCGTTCTAAGCGCGCCAAGCTGTGGGAAGGCACCAAGGCTTTCCTGGAAACCCACCGCAGAGAGAACGGCACCCTGTCCGCCGAGGACGATGCCACCTACGCCAAGATGGAGCAGGAGATCAATGACCTGGGCCGTGAGATTTCCCGGCTGGAGCGGCAGGAGGCAATGGATCTCCACGGTGCTGTTTGACAACGAAACGGAAGTGATCCACGACCGGGTGCCTCTGGACAGGGTGCCCGCTCTGACGGAAAAGGAATACTACGTCCGTGGCTGCACCGCCCTGCTGGATGCCGTGGGCGGCGCCATCCACCACATCGGCAATGTCCACAAGTACGCCCGGGAGGAAGATCGTCCTGAAAAGACCCTGTTCGTCATCACCACCGATGGGCTGGAGAACGCCAGCCGCCGCTATACTTACGACAAAGTCAAATCCATGATCGAACGGCAGCGGGAGAAATATGGCTGGGAGTTCCTGTTCCTGGGAGCCAACATCGACGCAGCCCGGGAAGCTGCCCGGTTCGGCATCCGGGCGGACTGCGCCGCCGACTACCACGCCGACAGCATTGGCACGGAAGCGGTCTACGAATCCGTCTGCGAGGCGGTGTGTCAGGTGCGCCGCGCCGCCCCGCTGAAAGCAAACTGGAAGCAGAGAATCGACGCGGACTTCAAAGGGAGGAAGAGATAATGTACGGAGCAATTTTGGGCGACATCATTGGAAGCCCCTATGAATTTGACCAGGGATACAAGACGAAGGATTTCCCACTGTTTTCCCGCAATTCAAAATTTACCGACGACAGCGTAATGACCCTTGCGGTGGCGGATGCCTTCCTTTCGCTGCCGCCCGAAGCGTCGGAGGTCGAGATTCGCCGCTTTCTTGTCCGCTCTATGCAGACCTATGGACGGAAATACCCTTACGCCGGCTACGGCGGAATGTTCCGGCGGTGGCTGAAAGACCCCAACCCCCAGCCCTACGGCAGCTACGGCAACGGCTCTGCCATGCGGGTATCTTCGGCTGCGTGGCTGTTTGACGATCTTCAAACCGTCCGGCACATGGCCCGACTGTCTGCGGAAGTCACCCACAACCACCCCGAGGGCATCAAGGGTGCGGAAGCCACTGCCAGCGCCATTTACCTTGCCCGCACCGACAGCACCAAGTCGGAAATCAAAGCCTACATCGAGGAAACTTTCCATTACAACCTGAGCCGCACCTGTGACGAAATCCGCCCAGCCTACCGCCATGTGGAAAGCTGTCAGGAAACCGTCCCGGAAGCTATCACCGCGTTTCTGGAGGGAGAGAGTTTTGAAGATGTGATTCGCACCGCCGTTTCCCTGGGCGGCGACTGCGATACCCTTACCTGCATCGCCGGTTCCATCGCCGAAGGCTTCTACGGCGTCCCGGAGGAACTGAAGAAGCAGTGCCGGGAGCGTCTGCCGGAGGATTTGCGGAAGGTTCTGCGGCGGTTTGAGGAAACGCTACATTCATAAAAACACAACCACCGGCCTAGTGAAGATGTAAGATAAAGGTAGACACATGGAAAACCACCATGTTGTCTGCCTTTTCTTTATGCTAAAATACAGATGGAGGTGGGAACAGTGAGAAATTGATGAGGCGTTGGAAACCTGTTTGTCAAGGTTCACGCTACGACTTATTTTCGTAGCAAGATTCATGTTTAGGGTTTTCTTTCATGCAAATTGTACTGGTTTCATCGCTTTCCAACGGGGACGGGTTGTGTCACTTGGCTGACACAAATAGTGTTAGCTCCGCCTACCTGGGGGTAACGGACTGCACGATCAGAACGTTCGCTCTGGTTGCTATTATCCTATCGCACACATTTATTTGGTGAGTGTGTGCGAATTTTTGTTGCAATCTTGTCACCTGGTGGATATATTAAAATAAGGACAAACAAAACATTCTGAGGGTGATTGAATATGAGCATTTTTTACAAGCTGAAGAACACGGCACAGCAGGCGGCAAACACCGCCGTCCAGTCGGCGGGCAGTAAGCGGGAGACCTTTACCTTTGCCGCCCTGCCGGAAAGCCTTGCCGAGCTGCAGGCGCTCCCCGAAGCTAGTCTCGACACGCCGTTCAAAACGGCGGCGCTGACAGTGCTGGCGCTCTGCGCCTATGCCGCAGATAAGAATATCGGTACCGAGATGTTAAACTGGCTGCGCGGTCCCCGTCCCCTGAACGGACAGGAGATATCCTTCCTCAATGACCGTTTCCGTGACGGCAAAACCTATCTGCCGTTCACCTATTTTGTCGGCTCTACGCCGGACAATCATTACACCCCGACTACACCGTACACGATCATCATCGAGAGCAATCATGTATCCGATGATGAAGCAGGATATAGGAAGCTGTTCATTCCCTGCGGCGGTGCGGACAATCCCCGCCCTATCAAGCTCCGTCAGCGGGGCAGCGACGGCAAGTGGTTTTTGTGGGAACAGTATCTGCTCACCGGCGTACGCACTCCTAAGGCTTCCGACCCGTGGGCATAGCGGAGACTCTCCTTACCGTGTGGGAGAGCCGATAAAACGAACCACACGGTCAAATCGACCGGCAAAATGCGGAAAAGAACCAAGTAGGGAGAGAATATGAAACAATATATTGCTTTTTTCTTGAGTATTTTGGTGGTGGCGACCATGACTGCCTGCGGTGGACAGCCAGCGGTCAACAGTTCGCCAAGCGGCGGGGAATCGTCCCCTGCTTCTGGAGCAGATCAACAGATTCCGGAACAGGGAGACAAAAAGTCGGTGGGCACGAAAGACCCGGAGCAGACATCGGAGCCGGCCAACGACCCCGACCTAGCCTACAGCGAGCTGGTGGAGCGATTCCGCACCCTGGTGTCCGACCCCTTCGGTCAGGACAGTGATAAGCCCGGTGAAATGGGTGTTTTGGAGACCGCCCGGGCCGCGGGGGACAATGCCGTGTATGAGATGGGCTATCTGATAGAAGACCTCAGCGGCGACGGTATCCCGGAGCTGGCGGTAGGAGGACGCAACGGAATGACCAACGCCCTCTATACCTTGGTGGACGGCAAGCCGGAGTTGGTCTTTGAGGGCTGGTACCGCAGCAGCTACGTCTACATGGGCGATGGATACTTCTACTACTACGGCTCCAACAGCGCATGGTTATTATGAAAACACTAAACGAAATTGTGCAGGCTAGGGCGGTATACAAATGGTGTAGAATCAAAAAGCATGGGCTTTACTGTCGTCCCCTTTTTCGAGAACTTAGGTCTACAACGACCGGAGCGCTTTATTTATATGATTAGGCATTACGCTTACCCATTTTCATATCCCCGTTGACATGGTGGCATAATTAGAATATAATATGACTACTAAGTGCAGGAGGTTTTTTTATGAGTCCAAGCATTTCTATCCGTCCTTCAAAGGATATTCGCACAAACTATGCTCAGATTTCTGCCCTTACCAGACAGAATCCTGTAGCCATTACCGTAAATGGCAAGGAAGATACTGTTCTTCTGAGCCATGAGGATTTCCAGGATCAGCTTCACTATATCAGCGAACTGGAAGCAAAGCTGAGTGTGTATTCCCATCTGGCACAGGCGATGGATGATATCAAGCTCGGCAGAGTGCAGTCTGCCGATGATGCTTTCGCAGACATTCTCGGTGAATTGGAGAACCTGGAGGTATGAATTGTAAAATTGTATTTACGGATACCGCCAAAACAGATCTCCGGGACATTGCTGTCTATCTTGCGGAGCTGTCAAAGGATAAGAATCTGGCCATCCGGTTTGTCAGGGAGCTTCAGGAAAAGACAAAGATTCTGGAGCAGTTCCCGGAATGCGGTGCGATTCCCAGAGACCGGGTGCTGAAAAGCAGCGGCTATCGATTCCTTGCCCACAAGGATTACCTCCTCTTTTACCTGTACGAAAAGGAAGCGCACACGGTTCAAATCATGGCAATTTTTAACGGGAAACGCGACTATATGCGAGTGATGAAGAAATTCCTGTAAACACAACATAGTCTCCAAAGCGTCTATCGGAAACGGTAGGCGCTTTTCTTATGCCTTTTTCAGAAGGAGTGATGTCAATGGGCATTTTCAAGGGGCTGTTCCGCACAAGGGATGCACCCCAAAACAGGACCGCTGGCAGCAGCTACAGCTTCTTCATGGGCGGCTCTGCTTTCGGCAAGCAAGTGAATGAACGCACCTCCATGCAGATGACGGCGGTGTACTCCTGCGTCCGTATTCTTTCCGAAGCGGTGGCAAGCCTGCCGTTGAATGTATATCGGTATACCGATACCGGTGGCAAGGAGAAAGCCTTCGACCATCCGCTGTATCGGCTGCTCCACGATGAGCCAAACCCGGAGATGAGTTCCTTTATCTTCCGGGAAACTCTCAAATTTTACATACAAAACAAACAGGAGGTTTTATCATGAGTGAGTACAAACTGAAAACTGGCAAACTGGGCGAAAAGATTGTGAACGCCTACAAGGGTATCGAGGACAAATTCGTGGATACTTTCCTTGAAGAGGATGGTTCCCTGAAAACCGGCGGTATGGCAGAAAAGGCCACATCTGCTTACCAGAAGATCGAAGATGCCGTGGTCGGCGGCTACAAGAAGGTGGAGAATGCCTTCGTGGACGCTTTCCTGGAAGAAGATTAGTATAATATGAAAGCCCGGGACGCGCCCCGGGCTTCGATTATAAATTATGGATGCCGCCGGTTTCCAAAACCCTCTGCATGATTGCGGTCGCTTTATGAGCTGCGGACATTTCGTTTCATCCCCGTTCCTCCAGCGTAACATCCAGACCGAGAAGATTGGAAAGCAGCAGCACTTTTCCCAGCTCCACGGTTGGTTTTCCATTCTCCACATCAGAAATAAAGCTGACGCTGAGACCCGATACCTCGGAAAGAAAGGATTGCGTATAATTAAGCTGCTTACGGCGTTGTTTGAGATACGCGCCGAATTGGGTGGGATCAGAAATAGCCATCAGAACCTCCTGATAACGCCGTACGAACTGTTTCTCAAATTCTTGAAACAAAATAAGCCGTTCGGCGAAGTTTGGATAAGTTCATTATAAATCAAGCCGTACGGCTAAGTCAAGTGGAAATAGGTGCAAATGGAAATGCAATCAAATTGGCCAGATGCCGTTGTTTTTGGCAAGCAAGTGCTCTGGGCCGCCCAGGGAGAATGTATTCGCATGGCCCAGGTGACGGGCGTATTCCGCTACGGTGTCTGCCTGGGTGCCGGAATGGCAGAAGAGGAACAATGGCGTGTTTTTGGGCAGCTTTTTCACCCGCAGGAGGGCTCCCTGAATGGAGTCGTGAACGGCATAGGGCAGCTCCCGGCCCTCGTCCTCGCCGCGCAGGTCAATGAGCAGTGCGCCGGCTTTCAGGGCGGGCAGAGCATAGCTCCAGCTGGTGCGAAGCTGCTGCAGGGCGGCCAGAAGCACCGACACAGTCCCGCCGCCCTGACACTGGATCTCCAGCGTGGAATCGTGGATGGCGGCGGAAAGAAATTTCTCCGGATAGGCGCTCTCTTTTACGCATTTGGGACAGCCGGGCAGGGTGACGACATAGCCGTTCTCGCACACCAGATACAGGTGGGAATCCGTGGGGGAGTCCAGAATGGACAGGATTTTCCCGCATTGGACCGGTAGCTCCGGGTGGCTCTGGGGCGAGATGACCGTCTCCACCCAGGTGCTTCCGGTGGCGGAGCAAAACAGGTGGGCCCGGCCGGTGTCGTCCAGCCCGGCCAGGTAGTAGCCGGATTTGCACCGTGCCGCGGCGGTAAAACGGCAGCTCGGATAAAGCCCCCGGTATTGGCCGTTGAAGTCCAGAACTTCCCGGCCGGAGGCGGTGCACTTCACCGGGGTGCCTTCGTCGGTCAGAATGATTTCCATCAGATGTCCCTTTACAGATTGCTGGCGATTCGGATATCCAGCTGGGTGTGGTAGATTTTGTTTTCCGGCAGCTCTCCAAAGGCAAGATAGCGGAACAGGGCATCCAGAGGCATGGCGCCCTGCTTTTCCGGCTCCTGGGTGATGGTGGCGGAAATGATGCCGTTTCGCAGCATCTCCTCCTGCACGGGCACCAGGTCGTTGGTGATGATGCTGACTTTCTTTTCCGGGTCCAGCCCCCGGATGATGCGGCAGACATCGTAGTTACCGGGATTCACCAGGTACACCGCGGTGATTCCTGGGTTGTCCCGGAAGAAATCCCGCAGCAGCCTTTCATCATAATCAGGTTCGTTGTGAATGAACAGAGGGGCAGCAATTTCGCAATAAGGATACCCCTCCTCAATGCGATGGCGAAAGCCTTCTACCCGCTGGGAGTAGCTTTCCACCTGGCTGGTGTCCATTCCCTCGGAGATGATGGCGATTTTGGGATGCTCCCCTCCGGTGAGGGCGCAAAGCCCTGCGGCGATAGTGCCGGATTTGTAATAGTCGGAGCAAACGGTGAGAATTCCGTCATCCTTTTTGGAGGGGATGTTGTAGTAGACCACAGGAATGTCCCGCCGGGTGCCGTCCTCCCGTATCAGAGCGGAGGTGGAGCCCGGGGTTGCAAGGCCATCCAGGGAATCCAAATTCAACCCCTCCGGGACACAAAGGTTTACTTTGAAAGAACCATCGTCCAAAAGAGTGACATCGTGGTACAGAATGGATACGGTAACGCCGAATTCCTTCAGCTCCTCGGCTTTCTTCATGGCAGCTGTGTTGACATCGTCGAAAAAGGGATGGGCCTCGTGCCGGTGGGCGATAAAGCCCAGGTGGAGCTTTTTCTTCCGCACGGCCAGACTCTGGGCTGCCCGGTTGGGGACGTATTGAAGCTGCTCTGCAGTTTCCAGAACCCGCTGCCGGGTTGCGGGATTGACCCGCCCCCGATTATGGAGCACCCGGTCCACCGTGCCGATGGACACACCGCATTTCTCCGCAATTTCCTTTACCGTTGCCATATAAATCACCTGCTTCCTCTGCATTTCATTCAAAAGTATAGCAACATTACTTTTGGCCGTCAAGAAATAATTCAGGGGCTTTCCGGAATCGTTGACAAAAACTTTGGATTGGATATAATGGAAACAGAAAGAATCGGCCTTCGCGGGGCCGGGGCAGAGGGTGAAAACCATGGCAACCATGATGGAAATTGCACGCCTGGCCGGTGTGTCCAGGGGCACGGTGGATCGGGTGCTCAACGGCCGGGGGGGTGTGGGCCCGGAGACCACGGAGCGCATCCTGCGGGCGGCGGCTCAGCTGGAATACTCTCCCAATAAGGCGGCCCGTGCACTGTCATCGGGAAAGCGGAACTTTTTGATTGAGTTTATTCTGTTTAATCCGGGGAAGGCCCATTATTACCTGGACATTCGGCAGGGAGCCCTGTCCGCTGTGGAGGAGCTTCAGGCCAGCGACGTCATCCTGAAATTCCGTTATCTGGAGAATTGGAGCGAACAGGAGATTTTGACCCGGCTGAATGAAGCGGTGGCGGACGGGGCTGCCGGCATCGCGGTGTTCGCCACCAGTGCCCCGGCGGTGGTGGAGCGGATTCGGGAAATCACCCAGTCCGGCATCCCCGTGATGACCGTGGGATCGGAAATCCCGGAATGCGGCCAGCTGGGCTTTGTGGGCAGCAACGCCTACCGTGCCGGACAGACAGCGGCGGGGCTGATCCACCTGATTCAGCGGCAGGAGATCCACCTGGGAGTGATTCTGGGCTTTCGCAGCCGGTTCTACCACAACCGCCGCCTCACAGGACTGACGGCCGGGCTGGAAGAGCAGGGCAGGCCCTGGAGCCTTTCCTTTGTGGAATGCAGCAATGACGACGAATTTGACTGTTTCGACATTGTAAAAGAGCAGATGCTGCTGCACCCGGAGGTGAACACTCTGTTTTTGTCCACCAGCAGCTCCTACGGTGCCTGCCGGGCACTGGAACGGCTGAAGCTTCCGAAGCTGCCCAAGGTGGTCTGCTACGATAAAACCCCGGGCATCCGGGAGATGCTGCAAAAGGGAGTTATCTCCGCTACCATCGGCCAGGAGCCGGTTCGCCAGGGCAGGAAGGCAGTGCTGATGCTGTTTGACTATCTGGCCTTTGGCGCAGTCCCCAGAGAGAAGAAAATTTACACGGAAAATAAAATCATTATCCGGGAGAATCTGTAGCCTTCCCCATCCAACCCTTTCAGCCTGGCATCCCAGCACTTTGGGATGCCAGGCTCCTTTTTATGTTCTGCGTGTAATGTTACATGATTCTGATGTGTGCACGTTAACGCATCCTAAAACCGGAACCGCCCAAAACAGGTACCGTTCGTTGTGCAACCTGCATATTTTTGACAGAATAAAACCATATATAACTGACAAAGTTTTGGTTTATCGGCAGAAAATGGTTGACGTTCTAAAAGTACGGTGATATATTTCGGTTATACACGTACACGCAATGTATTGCCTGGGTCAAATGGCTTCTGCGGTATTGCGTGAACGTATCCGAGCGGTGAGAGGCCGCCTGGATGCAGCAAATTCCGGTGAAGGAGAAAGATGTATGATTTACTATGTCAACGCAGCAGCTTCCCGCCAGGGAAACGGCACCAAGCAAATGCCTTTCAAGCACATCAATGATGCAGCGAAAATCGCCATGCCCGGCGATGTGGTTTCCGTCGCCCCCGGCGTTTACCGGGAGTATGTCAACCCCATCCACGCCGGACGGGAGGATGCCCGAATCGAATACCGCAGTGAGGTGCCCCTGGGGGCCCGGATCACCGGCGCCGAGCTGCTCACCGGCTGGGTGCCCTATGAGGGAACCACCTGGATGGCCAAGGTGGATAACGGCGTGTTCAATGGCTTCAATCCTTTCAAGGAGCCCGTCATCGGCGACTGGTACTTCTATCCCAAGGACCCTGCCACCGGGAAGATCCTGGACATGCACCGGGGCGCGGTGTACATGAACGACCAGATGTTCTACGAGACCTTTACTTTGGAAGAATGCGTCAAGGGCGAGGTGTTCAAAAAATCCTGGCAGCCGGAGCTGTCCATCTACAAGTGGTTTGCCCAGGTGGGCGAGAAGGAAACCACCATCTACGCCAACTTCCAGGGCAAGAATCCCAATGAAGAGTGCGTGGAAATCAACGTCCGCAACAACTGCTTCATGCCCGATAAGAAGGGCGTGGGCTACATCACCCTCAGCGGCTTCGTGGTGGACAAGGCAGCTACCAACTGGGCCCCTCCCGCGGCATTCCAGGACGGCATGATCGGCGCCCACTGGTCGAAGGGCTGGATCATTGAGGACTGCGACATCTCCAACTCCCGCTGCTGCGGCATTTCCTTCGGCAACTACCATCAGACGGAAAAGGGCAACGACAACTACTTCACCTACAAGCACGTTAAGAGCCCCACCCAGATGGAGCGGGACGCCGTGTGCATCGCCCAGTACGACGGCTGGACCAAGGAGACGGTGGGGTCCCACATCGTCCGCCGCTGCCACATCCACGACTGCGGCCAGGCCGGCATTGTGGGCCGGATGGGCTGCGCGTTCTCCATCATCGAGGACAACCACATTCACAACATCAATAACTCCCAGCAGCTCACCGGCGCAGAGATGGGCGGCATCAAGTTCCACGCCGCCATCGATGTGATCTTCCGCCGGAACCACATCCACCACTGCACCATGGGCATCTGGACCGACTGGCAGGCTCAGGGTACCCGGTTTACCCAGAATCTGATGCACGACAATCATGTTCCCGCCGGTACCGATGCCGGAATGATGGACATGTGCCAGGACATCTTCGTGGAAGTGGGACACGGCCCCACGCTGATCGACAACAACGTGCTGCTGTCCAAGGCCTCCGTTCGCTGGGCTACCCAGGGCGTCGCTGTGGTGCACAACATCCTGGCCGGTGCTTTCACCTGCGTGGGCGCGGGTACGGATATGGTCACCTCCAAGGGTGCCACCCAGCGCCGCTACACCCCCTACCACATTCCCCACCGCACCGAGGTGGCGGGCTTCATGACCATCCTCCATGGTGACAACCGGGTTTACAACAATATCTTCGTTCAGAAGTATCCCCATGTGGAGAAAGAGGGCGGCTCTGAGTCCATGGGCTTCAAGGCTGTGGAAAACGACTGGGCCGGCAATGCCGTGTGGGATGAATACCCCACCTATGAGGAGTGGATCGCCAAGTTCAAGCTGGGCGAGCGGGCCGACATGATGACCATGATGGAGCTGATGGATTACCACTTCGAGCACCTGCCTGTTTGGATCGACGGCAATGCCTACTTCGGCGGCGCCCGGCCCTGGAACCGGGAGGCCAACAAGCTGGTGGACAACGAAAACCAGGTCAAGCTGGAGCTGGTGGAAAAGGACGGCAAGTACACCCTGGATACCAACGTCTATGACTTCCTGGGCGACTTTAAGTGCGGCATCATCAACAGCGACATTCTGGGCGATGCTTTCGAGCCGGAGGAGCGGTTCGAGAATCCCGACGGCACCGACATCATCTTCAACGAAGACTACCTGGGCGACCACCGGGGCGTTTCCACCATCCCCGGACCCTTTGCCACAGCGGAAGGCTGCGCCAAGCAGATTTGGTAAATTCGCAAGCGCTCCCCCGGGAAACCGGGGGAGGGAGAAAACCGTTCTTCATGAGGGAGTGAGAATTTGGAAAAAGAAGTATTGTTAAGCTGCAAAGGCATCTGCAAGGAGTTCGGCCCCACCCGGGCGCTGATCAACGTGGATTTTGAGATCCGCCGGGGTCAGGTCTGCGGCCTGATCGGTGAGAACGGCAGCGGCAAATCCACCCTGACCTCCATTTTCGCAGGTGCACAGCCGCCGAACAAGGGTGAGATGTTCTGCAAGGGCCAGCCCTACAAGCCTGCCAACATGGTGCAGGCACAGATGCACAAGGTGGCCATGGTGGTCCAGGAGGCGGGCACGCTGCCCACCGTGGACGTGGCAACCAACGTGTTCGTGGGCAACCTGGAGCGCTTTAAGAAGCATGGCTTCCTGGATGTCAAGAAGATGAAAACCGAGGCCGACCGCATTCTGGCGGAGGTGGGCGCCCCGGAAATCAAGGCGGATATGCCCCTGGCAGCGCTGAATTTCGAGGACAGAAAGATCGTGGAGATCGCCCGGGCCATGTATTTGGAGCCGGATGTGCTGATCATCGACGAGACCACCACCGCCCTGGCCACCAAGGGCCGCAACATCATCTACAACATCATCCGGAAAATGCAGGAGGAGGATAAGGCTGTTATCTTCATTTCTCATGACCTGGATGAGCTGATCGAGGTGTGCAACACCATCACCGTGCTCCGGGACGGCGTGATGATCGATACCCTGAACGGCGACCAAATGACCGTGGACAACATGCGTAGGCTGATGGTTGGCCGGGACCTGCAGGGCGACTATTTCCGCAGCGACTGGGGCGGCCGCCTCACCGATGAGGTGCTGCTGGATGTTCGCCACGTTACCTCTGCCGACGGCTATATTGAAAACCTCAGCCTCCAGCTGCACAAGGGTGAGATCCTTGGCCTGGGCGGCCTGGCAAACTGCGGCATGCACGAGCTGGGCAGAATCATGTTCGGCATCGACAAGCCTGTCACCGGAGAGGTCATCGTCACCAAAACCGGCAAGAGCGTGGGCGATCCTGTCAGCGCGGTGCGCCAGGGTATTGGCTACGTGTCCAAGGACCGTGACAAGGAATCTCTGATGCTCCAGTCCAGCATCGAGGACAACATCGTCCTACCCAATCTGGACCGGCTGCAAAAGAATTTCCACCTGTCCCAGAAGGACTGTGACAAGGAAGCCAACGAGCAGGTGAAGAGCCTTCGCATCAAATGTGTCTCTGCAAAGCAGTTCTGTACCGAGCTGTCCGGCGGCAACAAGCAGAAGGTGGCCTTTGGCAAATGGATGGGCGCGGGCTGTGACATTCTGATTCTCGACTGCCCCACCCGCGGCATCGACATCGGCGTCAAGGCGGATATGTACAAGCTGATCAACGACATGAAGAAGCAGGGAATGGGCATCGTTATGATCTCGGAGGAGCTGGTGGAGCTGATTGGAATGAGCGACCGCATGGTCATCATGAAGGACGGCCACATTGCCACGGAGGTCATGCGTTCTCCCGATGTGACCGACTCCCAGCTGATTGAGTACATCATCTGATGGGAGGAGTGCAATATGAGTAAGCAAACAACGGTTGATACTTCCATTCAGGATACCCTGAATAAAAAAGCAAAGAGGAAGCAGCTGATTACCTCGTTGCTGCCTTACTGCGGACTGGTGTTCATCATCATCTTCTTCTGCATCACCTGCGGAAGCAAATTCATGGACGGTCAGAACGTGGAGAACCTGGTGAATCAGTGCTTTACCAGCGTCATCGTGGTGGCGGGCGCCTGCTTCATCTATGCCACCGGCGCCATGGACATGTCCGTGGGTGCCATTTTGGGTATGTGCTGCTTCTCCGCCGCCGTCACGCTGCGGGCAGGAGCACCCTGGTTCGTGGCGCTGCTGGTGGCCATGCTCACCGGCGCGGTGCTGGAGCTGATCACTGCCCTGATCTTCCAGTATTTGAAGGTGCCTGTCTTCATTGTGACCATGTGCATGATGTACGCCCTGCAGGGTGTGCTGATCACCCTGGTGCAGAAGGAGTACACCATCGATTTCCGGGCTACCTCCTGGCTGAATGACGCCTCCGTCCGTGCAGTGGCGCTGGTGATCGTGCTGGGCATTACCTACTATCTGTTCCACCAGACCAAGCTGGGACCCAAGCTGAAGGCCATCGGCGCCAACCGGGAAACTGCCATTCAGGGCGGCATCAATGTGGTGCTGGTCACCTGCATCGGCTTCTGCATTCTGGGCGCCTGCTGCGGCATCGGCGGCTTCTTCACCCTGACCCGCATGGGCTACACCACCGCCTCCGCCGGTGCCGGTATCATGCTGAACGTGATGATCGGCATGGTGCTGGGCGGCAACCCCCTCACCGGCGGCTCCCGGTTCAAGCTGATCAACGCCATCATCGGCGCACTGATCGTGACCATCCTGACCAACGGCCTGACCCTGATGGGCCTGATTCCCGCTCTGCTGGAGACCTTCAAGGGCGTGCTGTACCTGATCATCGTGTTCTCCACCTACGACAAGAGCAAGGGCGTGCTGGTCAGCTGAGAAAACTCATCTAAAGACGCGGACGCGTTTTAGAAAAATTTGAAATGGAGGAATAAAAATGTCAAACTCTACGCTGAAAAAGATTCTCTGCGCGATGCTTGCAGTCATGATGTTCCTTAGCATCGCTGCCTACGGTACCACGGCCATGGCCGAGGATGCCTACCCCATGGGCGAAACCTCTGACTACGTTCTGGACTACGGCAAGTACGCTGACGTAGACTGGAGCACCAAACCCAGCTTCAAGATCGGCTTCTCCTGGATGTCCTCTGCCGACCTGCTGTGGTCCATGTACGAGCGCTCCGTGCGCTATGCCTGCGATGTTCTGCACTGCGAACTGATCTTCGTGGAGTGGGATGTGAGCTCCACCACCTTCGTTTCCGACGCCATTGAGAACCTGTGCCAGGCCGGTGTGGACGGCATCGTCTCCGGTATGATGGACGGCGCTTCCATTGACGCCTGTATCCGTGCCAATGTTCCTTTCGTGGGCGCCCTGAACCAGATGAATGACGAAATGCTGAAAACCGCCAATGAAAGCGGCCTGTTCTGCGGCAACGTCATCGACGACGACTATGTTTCCACCTATAACTCCGTAAAGGCTCTGTATGAGGCTGGCTGCCGCAAGATCGCTTGGGTCGCTCCTCAGCCCGGCACCACCCAGGCCGAGATCCGCTCCTCCGGCATCATGGATGCCCTGGAGGATTACCCCGAGCTGGAAGTGCTGACCTCTTACCGTTACTCCACCGCCGGCGGTGACGAGTCCCTGAACGCCATCGAGCAGATCCTCTGCGCCTACCCCGAGCTGGAAGGCCTGGTTGTCTCCAACGGCCTGGACGTCACCTCCATCTGGTACAACACCGGCGCTGCTGACCGCGGCGTGAAGCTGGCTGTCACTGACCTGTGCGAGAGCTATCAGGACCTGTTCCAGGATGACCTGATCGCCTACTGCGCCACCGACCAGTTCCCCTCCCTGGTGATCGCCACCACCCTGCTGTACAACAAGCTCACCGGCCATGAGATCATGGCTGACACCTCCGTGCAGATGCGCCGTCACTTCCTGGAGCTGCACAACTACGAAGAGATGTGCAACATGTGGAACATGTCCTTCCTGAACATCTTCCCCATGACCGCTGAGCAGGTTCTGGACCTGTGCGTGGAGTTCAACCCCGATGCTGATGAGGCCCTGTACACGCAGTACGCCGAGGATTACACCATCGAGAATGTGGCTGCTTCCAATGCTCATCTGCTGGAGGCCTGCCCCGTAAAGGATCGTCTGGGATAATCGGAATCCAAAAGACTGAATTGCTTCCTTTTTCAGTCCGGAAGCGATCCCCAATGTTAGGAGCAACAACATGAAATTTGTGAAAAAACTACTGATGACGATTGCGCTCCCTGTGCTGTTCTACCTGTTCTTCCTGATAGCCACCGGCGGCCGGTTCGCGTCCTCGTCCATCATGCTGGCAATCCTCCGCACCTCTGTGTATCCGTGCATCCTGTGCATGGCAATGTCCATGAACATGACCATGGGCATGTGGGATTTCTCCATCGGCGCTGTGGTTACCGTCAGTGCCATCCTGGGCGGCAACCTGGCCCTGAACCTGGGCTGGGGCGTTCCCGGAATCGCTCTGTTCTGCATTCTGATTGCCATCTGCGTTTCCACCATCAGCGGCCTGGCTTACAATTTCTTCAAGGTTCCCTCCCTGGTGCTGTCCATCGGCCTGGCCATGGTGTATGAGGGCCTGCCCCGGCTGTTTGTCTCCGGCGGCCTGAGCACCAAGCGGGCCCATGGCATCCTGTCCACCAGCCCCTATTGCTTCATTGTGCTGGCGGTGGCGTTTGTGATCTACTTCGTCATCCAGACCTTTACGGTGCACGGCAAAAATATGGCGGTGATCGGTGCCAACCAGGATGTTGCCTACCGCTCCGGCGTCAGCCTGCCCAAGACCAAACTGCTGTCCTACATGCTCACCGGCCTGTTTGCGGGCATCGCGGCGGTCATCTATGTGGGCAACCACACCAGCATCGCAGTCCCCAGCAACCTGTCCTCCGTCAGTTCCATTTTTGACGCCATGATGGGCTTCTTCGTGGCCTCCTTCCTGGCTCGCTACTGCGGACTGCCGGTAGGCATTATCGTGGGCGTTGTGACCATGCGGATCCTGAATACCGGCCTGGTGTCCTGCGGCCTGAGCAGCTCCGTCAACCAGATCCTCACCGGCGTCTTCCTGCTGGCGCTGCTGGTGTTCTCCGCCAATCAGAACCTGATTACGGAAATCAAGACCAAGCGGGCGGTGGCCAAGGCTGCCAATGAGAAATATTCCGTAGTGGCATAATTCCCGTTCAAATCCGTTCTCAAGGCTGCGCCCTGGGGGGTAAGCCCCCGGGGCGCACAAATTCTAACTGGAAAGGTTTTCGTGTTATGAAGAAAACTGCCTATCTCATCGCCATCGCCCTTTGCGGTGTGCTGATCGTTCTGCTTGTACTTTCCATGGTCCTGCCGCCGCTTCTCCAGTCCCGAAATCAGGAACAGCTGGTGGGGGAGTGGTTCTGTGATGCTTTCAATGGCAATGGCGGCAAATACGCCACCTTTACAAAGGATGGCCAGGTCAGACTGTATGAAGAGGTGACCGCCGCGGACGGTACCAAGGTGACCCAGGACTCCGACTCCTTTGGCACCATGACCTATGAGGTGCTCCGGGGCGGACGGCTCCGGCTGACCGTCAACGTGATGGGTGTTTCCAACACGGAGATGATCGACTTTTCCATCAAGGGCGGCGATACCCTGATCCTGGGGGAGGATGTTTATACCCGCCGCTGATAACCGTAATTTTGAAGCTTCCGCCCCAAGCCGGGGCGTGACGGTGGGGAGCCCCGGGGCTCTCCCAATAAAAGGTAAGGATTTTTCATGAATTTGAACAAGCTTTTTGCCGCCCAGGACATGACCGTGGGCCCACCCTGGAGGCGCATCACCGAATTTGCTGTGCCCATGCTCATCGGCAACCTGGCCCAGCAGCTCTACAGCACGGTGGATACCATCGTGGTGGGCAAATATGTGGGGGACCTGGCCCTGTCGGCAGTGGGCAGCGCCGGGCCCATTCTCAATTTGATGCTGGCTCTGTTTGTGGGGGTGGCCACCGGTGCCGGAATCGTGGTGTCTCAGTATTATGGAGCCAAGGATCGGGAGAACCTGGCAAAGGCCATCGGCAACTGCCTGACGCTGTCTCTGATTGCCTCCATTGTCACCATGATTGTGGGGCCATTGGCGACCCGCCCGCTGCTGGAGCTGCTGGGTACGCCGGAATCCATCATCGACTGGTGCCAGAGCTATCTGACGATTTTCTTCCTGGGTGCCGCCGGGTTCACGTTTTATAACATCCTCTCCGGCATCCTCCGGGGCATGGGGGATTCTCTGTCCGCCCTGGCCTTTCTGCTTTTGTCCACGGTGCTGAACATCGGCCTGGACATCTGGTTTGTGGCGGGATTTCACATGGGTGTTCCTGGGGTGTCCCTGGCCACCATTCTGGCCCAGATGCTGTCGGCGGTGTTCTGCTTCCTCAAGCTGATCAACATGAAGTCTGTGTTTGAGCTGAAACGGTCGGATTTGGCCCTGGCCAAGGCCCATGCCATGAGAATCATTCGGCTGGGCGTGCCCTCCGGTATCACCCAGGCCATTTTCTCCGTTTCCATGCTGGTGGTGCAGAGCCTGACCAACAGCCTGGGGGAAATGGTCATTGCCTGCAATGTGATCGTCATGCGGGTGGACGGCTTCGCCATGATGCCCAACATGACCTTTGGCAACGCCATGGGCGTTTACGCCGGGCAGAACGTGGGAGCCGGTAAGGTAAAACGAGTCCACGATGGGGCCAAGCAGGGCGTTGCCCTGGCCACGTCCACTGCGGCGGTGATTACCATTGTGCTGGTGTTTTTCGGCAAAAATTTGATGTATCTGTTTACGGATACGGAGGAACTCATTGAACTCTCCATCCGTATGCTTCGGATTCTGGCCGCAGGCTATATTGCCATTTCAGTGAGCCAGGTGCTGGGCGGCATCATGCGGGGCGCGGGGGACACGGTGAGTCCCATGTGGATCAGCCTGTTTACCACGGTGGGACTGCGGCTGCCCCTGGCCTATGGACTGGCCTACCTCACCCGCTGCCCGGAATACCCCAACGGAAGACCGGAGGCCCTGTTCGGCTCCATGCTGATCACCTGGACCCTGGGCATGGTCATTCATTATGTCGTTTATCGGGTTGGCCCGTGGAAAAAGAATTTACCCATGGAATCAAACGAAAGGAGTCACTCATGATGGAAAAATTTAGAGACACATCCCTTTCCTTTGAGGAGCGGGCGGCGGACCTGGTCAGCCGCATGACTCTGGAGGAAAAAATCACCTGGTGCGGTGCCTGGACGGCGCCGATCCCCAGCCTGGGCATCCCTGCCCACCACTTCGCCAATGAGGCCAGTCATGGCATCAACGCGCTGAACTATTTTACCGACAATCGGTACAATGTCACCTCCTACCCCACCTGCTTGGCCATGGGCCAGAGCTGGGACCGGGAGAAGATCAGCCAGGTCACCGCCCAGATTTCCGACGAGATTCGGGCCGTCCACAATATCTCGGGGGAGAGCTTGAGCTTCTGGTGCCCCACCATTAACCTGAGCAAGGACCCCAGAAACGGCCGCAGTGACGAAAACTTCGGCGAGGACCCCTTCCTGGGGGGCAAAATGGCCGCCGCCTACATCCGGGGCTTCCAGGGTGGTGACGAGAAATATGTGAAGGCCGCTGCAACGCCCAAGCATTTCATGCTGAATTCCTCGGAGAATAACCGCAACACAGGCATCTCCTTTGCCGATGAGAAGACCCAGCGGGAATACTATGCCCGGGTGTTCGAGTATGCCTTCCGGGAGGGCAAGGCGGAATCGGTGATGATCAGCTACAACCGCATCAACGGCGTTCCCGCCGCGGTGAATCCCTTTGTGATGACCACCCTGCTCCGGGAGGAATGGGGCTTCGACGGCTATGTGACCTCCGACTGCGGCGCCGTGGCCCAGTGCTATGTCCAGCCCATGATCACCATGATGCAGGGCAATGCCAAAATGCCCCTGGCCCACTACTATTTCAATGATATGGACGAGGCAAGCGCCGCCTCCTTAATTGAGGGCTGCGACCTGTCCTGCGGCAACGAGCACCTGACCAACCTGAGATCCGCCTATGACCGGGGCCTGATCACGGAGGATCAGATCGATCATGCCGTGGTTCGGAATGTGACCTCCCTGTTCCGCCAGGGCCTGTTTGACCCCAAGGGCAGCACCCCCTGGGACGGCCTGGGCGCCGAGAGCCTGAACAGCAAGGCCCATGCCGACTTGGCGACGGAGATGGCAAACGACACCATTGTGCTGCTGAAAAACGAAAAGAATCTGCTGCCCATCAAGACCGAGGGCCTGAAAAAGATTCTGGTGGTGGGCCCCAACGCCAACTATCGGGAGCTGGGCGGCTATTCCGCCGGTCAGGGCGGCCTGTTCAGCAACCTGGATACCACCGTGGACTACATGGCCCTGGACGGCATCCGGGACGCAGTGGCGGGCACCGGCATCCAGGTGGAGTACGAAAAGGGCTGGTGCGCCCAGAAGGAATACGGCGGCGGCATCATGGAAATGATGGAGGCCGTGCCCGGTGTGGATGTGGGAGACATGCTGAACTCCATGATGGGCGTTCAGAAATCCGCCTCCGCCGACCATTCGGATATGCCGGAATTCATTCCCCATAAGGACCGTCCCGACCCGGACCGGAAGGCGGACAATGCTGTCCTCCAGGCCCGGGCGCTGGAAAAGGCCAAGGATGCGGATTTGGTCATCTTTGTGGCTGGAACAGACAACTGCACCGCTTCCGAAGGCTCCGACCGCCAGACCATTGCCCTGCCCTCGGGCCAGGGAGAATTCCTGGAAAAAATGCTGGAGGTCAATCCCAATACCGTCACCGTCCTGGTGGTGATGGGCACCATCGGCGATCCCGCGCTGGACAAGGCCCATACCCTCCTGTGCGCCACCTACGCCGGTCAGTCCCAGGGCGCGGCCATTGCCAATGTGCTCTTCGGCAAGGTGAACCCCAACGGCAAACTCACCGCCACCTGGTATAAAGACGACAGCCAGCTTCCTCAGATCAACGACTACGGCATCCGCAAGGCGGACGTGCTCACCCAGGATCACGGCCGTACCTACTGGTATTTCGACGAGGAGCCCCGGTTCCCCTTTGGCTATGGCCTGCATTATACCACCTTTGCCTACAGCAATCTGAAGCTTTCCCAAAAGGAAATCCAGGCCGGCGGCACCCTGAAGGTCAGCGTGGACGTGACCAACACCGGTTCCATGGCCGGCAAGGAGATCGTTCAGCTGTACATCAGCCGGGTGGTGGAGGGGGAGGTCCCCGGCGCCCACCGGCCCATCAAGCAGCTCAAGGGCTTTGAAAAGGTGGAGATTCAGCCCGGCCAGACCAAAACCGTTATCATTGAGGTGCCTTTGAAGGACGTGACCTTCTGGAGTAATTTCTATAAGAAGATGGTCATTGAAGAGGGATTGTATCAGGTCTGCGTCGGCCCCGACAGCGCAAACCTGCCCTGCCAGGATACCTTCACGGTGGTCGGCAAGTGGGATGCGGAGCTGTCCACGGTTTATGCGGATCAGGATAAGACGGTGTACACCCCGGGGCAGACCGGCCGCTTGAAGGTCGTCGCCACCCTGGAGGATACCACCCGCCTGTGCCTGCAAAAGAACAAACCCGTGTTCACCTCATCCAACCCTGCCGTGGCTGCTGTGGATTCCGACGGCATCATCACCGCCAAAGCCCCCGGCACCGCGCTGATCACCGCCGCTGTGACCTACAACGGGAAAACAGTGAAGGCCAGCCGCCCCGTGGCCGTAAAGTAAACAGAAATAAAAAATATAACAGCGCCGTCGATGTGAGCAATCCATTCACATCGACGGCGTTTTATGCAATGCGCCTCCGCAATGGAAAGTTTCACCAATGATCACCGCACCATTCGTAGGGCTATCAATTCTGGTTGCCGGGTTTCATAAACATATTGACAAATTGGAATTTGGCGGGTTTGTTGAATTGAAAATGTTCCAATATGTGCGTAGGGAACGGATTTAGACCTTCCGACCGCGAAGCGGATTTACCGCCCCCAATTATCTGACAAAGGGCCAAGTTATCCGAATATCCAGCCAAATTTATGATAAAAACATCCGCAAAAGCGGCTTCGCCGACGGAATGAGCAAGCCCATTCCCAAGGGTGTGTACGGACCATTCCCCGTTCAACGAACCATGGATGTTAACTGACGTTTCGGAAGGTCTAAATCCGTTCCCTACGAAATACATCGCCAAATTCCAATTTGCTGGGCGGTGCTGGCCGAGGGGCGCAGGAATTGTGGGGGAATTGTCCAGCGTTTGCCTGTCAAATGCCAAAACTCACTCTTGCGAAGACGGATAGAATCTCGTATAATAGGATGACGAAAAATGTGGAAGACAGTCGAATTTGCCGACGAAGCAAACGGCCCGGAATAACAACGAATCACAGCCGGAAAGTCCGGCTTTGAGTTCCAATTGGAGGTGAATCCCCATATGCCCGGAAAGCGGACGATTTGGAAACGCATCATTCCCGCAAGCATTCTGCTTATTTGCATCATTGCGAGCTTTGCGGTGTTCCTGGATGCCAACCGCCGCATGACGGTATCCAGAAACGCGAAGTATGTGGAGGATGCGGCGAATCAGACGGCCAAACGAATCGAAGACCTGCTTGTGGGAGCGGAAAACAGCATCAATGCCATTGCCCATCTGTACGCGCAGACCATGGAGCCGGAACGGATCGACCTTGAAACGCTGCAAAAAATGGTGGATCACACCCCCTTTGATTATTTCGGAATTGTAGATCCTGACGGTATTTATACGGATAATCGCGGAAAGCAGGCCCAGGTCTCGGACCGGTTTTATTATCAGGATGGCATGGCCGGCCATTCCGGGGTGGATATGATCTTCAACGGTCGGATTGCCCATGAGAATCTGATGATCTTTTACGCCCCGCTGTGGGTGGACGGAGAGGTCGTGGGCATCCTGACGGGCCGCTACGGTGAGAAGCAGATGCAGAAAATCATTGCCGCTACCTATTTTGAGGAGCCGGCGGCGACCTATCTGTGCCTGCCCGACGGGACGGTTTTTTCCAGCTCCAACGACAATGACTCGCCGGAAAATATCCTGACTGCGCTGCGAAAGGAAGACAGCGCGGACAAAAAAACACTGGAAACCCTGGAGGATGCCCTGGAAAACGGCCGCTCCAAAAGCCTGACCTACACCAGCAGGCAGGGCTCCAATGCGGCGTACGTCACCAAGCTGCCGGGGAAGGACTGGATGCTCTTGCAGGTTTTCCCCGTCAAGGTCACCAATTCCATGCTGAGGGAATCCAATGCTATTGCCATGGGCCTGGAGCTCTGGCTGATTCTGCTCTTTGTGGGATATATTCTGATTCTGGTCATGGAAAACCGGCGGCAGAAGGCAAAGCTGGTGATGGAAAAGCAGGAAATGCGGGATATTGTTGACAGCACCTCTCAGCTGTTCAGCAGGTTTATCCTTGTTGACCTGAAAAATGATTCCTATGAATATCTGAAAAGTGATATCCGGGAACGGGAAGAAGCGGATGACGCTGGCTCCGGGGAGATATTTCTGCGGAAAGGGATATACTCTCAGCTCCGGAATTATTGGAATGCCCGCTTTGTTCAGGAAGATGAGCAGATTCGGAAGCAGTTCGCCATCAGCGCCATCCAGCAGAACCTGAAAGAGGACACCCCCTTTCTCCAGTATGAGTATCGGGTCCGGGAGGATGACATTCGCTGGAAGCAGATTTCCGTGCTGTGCCTGAAACGGGAAAACGGCGTTCCCGTCTCCGTCCTGATGGCGGTGCAGGATGTGACGGAGCTGAAAGAAGCGGAGCTGAAAAACCGCATGGCCATGAAGGAGGCCTACCGGGCGGCGAAAGCGGCCAACGAGGCAAAGACCGTGTTCCTGTCCAATATGAGCCATGATATGCGTACCCCCATGAACGCCATCATCGGTTTCTCGGCGCTGGTGGATCGGGATGCGGAACAGCCGGACAAGGTGCGCCAGTACAACGGGAAGATCGCCGCCTCCGGCCAGCATTTGCTGAACCTGATTAACAATGTGCTGGATATGTCCAAAATCGAAAGCGGCCAGAGCGCGCTGAATATCGCTCCGTTTGAACTGAAAGAGCTGCTGGAAGAGCTGGATGCAGCGATGCAGCCCCAGATTCAGGAAAAGCGGCAGTCATTGGAGATTGGGGTCAGCGGCCTGAAGGAGGAACGCCTCCTGGGCGACCGGCCGCGTCTGCGTCAGATCCTGCTGAATCTAATGTCCAACGCGGCAACGTACACGCCGGAGGGCGGAAAGATTGCGCTGACCGTCCTTGGCCTGCCGGAGACCTCCAAGGGCTATGCCCATCTGCGCTTCCAGGTGCAGGACAACGGCATCGGAATCAGCCCTGAATTCATGGAACACATCTTCGACCCCTTTACCCGGGAAAACAACACCACTGCCAGCGGCATTCTGGGCACCGGTTTGGGCATGGCCATCACCAAAAACCTGGTGGACCTGATGGGCGGCACCATTTCCGTGCAGAGCACCCAGGGACAGGGAAGCACCTTCCGGGTGGAGTTAGAGCTGCGATACCCAGATGCCCAGCCGGCGGAAACCGGCCCCCGGGAGCAGACCAGCCTTCCCACCTCCGGCGCCAATTCCCTGGAGGGCCTGCGGATGCTGGTGGCCGAAGACAATGACATCAACGCGGAGATCTTGGAGGAGCTTCTTTCCTGCGAGGGCGTAAGCTGTGAGCGGACGGTAAACGGCCAGGAGGCCCTGGAGCGCTTCCGGCAAACGCCGCCGGGCTCCTTTGCTGCGGTGCTGATGGATATTCAGATGCCGGTGATGAACGGCTACGAGGCTGCCCGGGCCATCCGGGGGCTGGAACGTCCCGATGCAAAAATCATCCCAATCGTGGCCATGACGGCCAATGCTTTCGCGGAGGATGTTCAGAATTCCATGGAGTCGGGCATGAATGCCCACCTGGCAAAGCCCATCAACATGGCAGTGCTGAAAAGCGTTTTGGAGCAGCTGATTTTCGGAAACCCGCCTGCATAAGAAATCCCCCGGAGGTGCACAGCCACCCCCGGGGCATATTTTCGGCGCGTGCAGCACAAACCTGCAATCACCGCCAGCCTCGGCGAATCCGTACCAGCCAAAAGCTTCTGACTGCATGCGACCATTATGTTAAAGGGGGACGCAGCCGGGGGATTGGCGGTACGCACCTTTTATTAGCATAAGCTAACCACAAAAAAGGGAGAAACAAGGAAAATTGCCGAAAAAATGCATGGGAAATACTGGACATTTGTATGGACTGTATGGTATAATCCATGCTGTAATCGTTTGTTTGCAAACGAAGAACAAATGGATAAGAAGGTGATATTTGGTGGATTATACCAAGTATGTGTTAAAGAGCAAGGAAGAGCTGGAGAGCTTGCTTGCGGGGAAGGACAATTTCTTTGTCGTGGCCTGCAACAAGTGCTTCAAGGAATTCGACACCACCGCCGAGCCGGAGCTTGACAGCTTCGTTGGCCTTTCTCAGGAGCAGGGCAAGCACATCACCGGCACCGCCAGAGTGGATTTCCTCTGCAACAAGGTCCAAACCGAAAAGAAGCTGGCACTCCCCGAGGGCACCGAGAATGTGGTGGTCATCTCCTGCGGCCTGGGCGTGCAGACCGTGGCGGATATGGAAGCCGTCCCTGTTTTCACCGCAACCAATTCCCTGAACTACATCGGCCATCACGGCATGGCCCTGACCAAGAAGACCTGCGGCGCCTGCGCCCAGTGCTATCTGAATGTCACCGGCGGCATCTGCCCCATTGTGGACTGCACCAAGAGCCTGGTGAACGGCCAGTGCGGCGGCGCCAAGAACGGCAAGTGCGAGATCGACCCCAAGAAAGACTGCGCCTGGGAGAAGATCTATCAGCGCCTGGAAAAGCAGGGCCGCACCAAGGAGTTCCTGGACCAGCCCGTCCAGCTGCGGGACTACTCCGTTTGCAATGTGGATGAGATCAAGGCCTACGTGGCCGAAGCCCGGGCCAAGCGGTACGAGGGCTTCTACGGCGGCGTCCATCCCACCGAAAACAAGGAATTCACCGAGCATCTGGCCCTGCAGAAGTTCCCCGAGCCAGATACCGTCATCATCCCCCTGGCCATGCACATCGGCGCTCCGGCCAACCCCGTGGTGCAGCCCGGCGACCAGGTGAAAGTGGGCCAGCTCATCGGCGAGCAGGCGGGCTTCATCAGCGCGCCCGTCCACTCCAGCGTCAGCGGCACCGTGATCGCGGTGGAGCCCCACACCCATCCCAACAAGGGACCCGGTGTCATGAGCGTGGTCATCAGGAACGACGGCAAGAACACCCTCCACGAATCCGTGGTGCCGAATAAGCCTCTGGAAGAGCTCACCCCCGACGAGATCATCGACATCGTCAAGGAAAAGGGCATCGTGGGCATGGGCGGCGCCACCTTCCCCACCTACGTAAAGCTGAAGCCTGGCAAGCCCATCGACGCCGTGCTCATCAACGGCTCCGAGTGTGAGCCCTACCTCACCGCCGACCATCGGGTCATGCTGGAATACGCCGACGACATCGTGTTCGGCCTGCGGGCCATGATGAAGGCCGTCAGCGCCCCCGAGGGTGTCATCCTCATTGAGGATAACAAGCCCGATGCCATCGCCCTGATGGAAGAAAAGGTGGCTCCCTACGACAATATCCGCATCTGCGCCGCCAAGACCCAGTACCCCGAGGGCGCTGAGAAGATGCTGATCAAAAAGGTCATGGGCCGCCAGGTGCCCAGCGGCAAGCTGCCCGCCGATGTGGGCTGCGTGGTGAGCAACACCTCCACCGCCAAGGCCATCTCCGACGCCATCCAGAAAGGCATGCCCCTTGTGGAGCGGGTGGTCTCCGTCACCGGTGAGTTTATCAAGCACCCCGGCAACTACATGGTAAAGCTGGGCACCAACGTCCAGGAGATCATCGACCACTGCGGCGGGATCACCGGCGACGATGTGGTGCTGAAAATGGGCGGACCCATGATGGGCGCTCCCATCAATGATACCAATGTGCCCATCATCAAGGGCTCCAACGGCATCATCGCCATTGCTGCCGACCACACCGAGGAAAAAGAGTGCATCAAGTGCGGCCGCTGCGTGGACGTGTGTCCCATGGAGCTGGCGCCCCTGGAAATCTACAAGCTGGGCCAGCTGGGCGACGCCGAGGGCTTGCTGAAGCTGAATGTGATGGACTGCTTCTCCTGTAAGTGCTGCGAATACATCTGCTCGTCCAAGATTCCTCTGGTGTCCAAGATCAATGCCGCCAAGGGTCTGGTGGCGCCGCTGCTGAAGAAGAAATAAGGGGGAAGAGAACCATGTTAAAGACGAAACTGAAATCTGAAGAAGCCATTGCTTCCCTGGCTTCCGGCAAGGTCTTCCTCATCAACTGCCACGGCTGCAAGGAAGTGGGCTTCCCCGAGGAAGAGGCAAAGGCGCTGCAGAAAAAGCTGGCGGACGAAGGCAAGGTCGTGGGCGTGCTCACCACCGACTACATCTGCAACCCCACGGAGCTGAATCTGCGGCTTCGCAGCTGCATGGCGAAAATCGCCGAAGCCGACGCCGTGCTGGTGTTCTCCTGCGGCGTGGGCGTGCAGACCATCAGCGAGGTGCTGGAGGATAAGCCCGTTTACGCCTGCTGCGACACCATCGAGCTGCCCGGCTTCCAGGGCGTGACGCCTCTGGAATACGACTGCGGCCAGTGCGGCGAGTGCTTCCTGAACCTCACCGGCGGCATCTGCCCCATCACCGCCTGCTCCAAGAGCCTGGTCAACGGCCCCTGCGGCGGCACCAGCCACAACGGCAAATGCGAGGTCTGCCCCGACATGGACTGCGGCTGGGAGCGCATCATTGCCCGCCTGAAGGCCCAGGGACGGCTGGATGTTCTGAAGTGCCCCACCCAGCTGCATGACTTTAATACGGACGAGGCTACCAAGGCCGCCAAAGAATCTGAATAAATTGAGGAGCGAATAGAATTATGAGAATTACTGAACTGTTTGACAACGGTGAATTTGTCGTTACCGCCGAGGTCGGCCCTCCCAAAGGAATTCATATCGACGGCATGGTAGAGGAGGCCAAGAAGTATCTCACTGGCGTACACTTCGTCAACGTCACCGATAACCAGTCCTCCGTCATGCGCCTGGGGTCTCTCGCCACCTGTAAGGTGCTGAAGGATGCGGGCCTGAACCCCATCTTCCAGCTGACCTGCCGGGACCGGAACCGCATCGCCCTCCAGTCCGATCTGCTCAGCGCCGCCATGCTGGGCATCGACAACATCCTGTGCCTCACCGGCGACCACACCAAGCTGGGCGACCATCCCCAGGCCAAGCCCGTGTTTGACCTGGACTCCGTCTCCCTGCTCCACACTGCCTCCCTGCTGGAAACCGGCAAGGACCTGGGCGGGAATGACTTGGTGGGTGAGCCCCCCAAGTTTGCCAAGGGCGCGGTGGTGTCCCCCTGCTCCGACTCTGTGGACGCTCAGCTGGTGAAGATGGAACGCAAGGTGAAGGCTGGTGCCGAATACTTCCAGACCCAGGCCGTGTTCGAGCCTGAAAAGTTCATCAAGTTCATGGAAGCCGCCAAGCAGTTTGGCAAGCCCGTGCAGGTGGGCATCATCATTCCCAAGTCCGCCGGTATGTGCAAGTTCATGAACAACAACGTGGCCGGTGTCCACATCCCCGACGAGCTCATTGCCGAACTCCAGGCGGACAAGGAGAAGACCAAGGCCGGCATCACCGGCGTGGAGATCGCCGCCCGGATCATCCGGGCGTGCAAGCCCTACTGCCAGGGCGTGCACATCATGTCTCTGGGCTGGGAGGCCAAGATTCCCGCTCTGCTGTCCCAGGCTGGCCTGAAGTAATCACAATAATCAAATCTCCCCTCCAAAATCGGAGGGGAGAATTTTTGTTATCAGGGCGGGCATTACTTTCCGCCGTGGATGTATTTGTGGTCCCAGTCGGCGTCGAAGAGCCGCTTGCCCATTTCCATGGGGCAGCCGGTCCACAAATCGTCCGCCAGCTCCCGCAGGGTATCGGCGGGCTCCAGACATTCCAGGTAGAATTCCGGCAGGGCGATCTCTCCCAGCCGCAGCCCCAGCAGGGCACCGGCAATGGCCCCCACGGCGGAGCTCCTGCCGGAGTGGTTCACGGCGATGATCATGGCGGCGTCGAATTCCTCCCCACCGGCCATGCAGGCATAAACCGCTCCCGCCAGCACCTGAGCGGCGGACTGGCAGTGGAATTTCTCCATCACATCCCAGGTGTTCAGGCTCACATCCCGCTCCATGGATACCGCCAGCCGCAGCAGCGTGGTGAGCTCGGAGCACTGGGCGGGGTACTGGTGGGCAAATTGGGCGGAAATCATCTGGGCGGTTTCCAAAACCAGCTGCCCCAGGGGAACCTGGGGGGCATAGAGGCTGCGGCTGATGAGATGGGCCAGGGCCGCGCCGGAGAGAAAGGCCAGAGGTCCCCCGTGGGTTAGGGCCACGGTCTCCGCCCCCAGCCGGTCCAGCTCCGGCTGCTTCATCCGGTCGGGGTGGTGAAAGAGCCCCACGCCGATGGCAGTGGTGAGGCCGCCGGGGGTGGTGAAATTGTTCACCGGGGTTTCGGGGGTGCCCAGATTCTCCCGGCTCAGGGTGTCCAGCATCCGGGTGTCCATGCAGAACCGCCGGCAGATGTCCGGCCGGTGGAGCAGCCAGCAGAAGGTGCGCTCCTTTCGCTCCCAGGGACGCTGGGAGGCCAGCCACTCCCGGCTGGAAAGACCCACGTATTTCACCAGCGGCGCCATTTTTCCCATCATCTGCCCCCGGGTCACGGCAATGAGCAGCCCGTTGCAGGTGAATGCCGCCAGCTGGGTGTAGGAGGTGACGTCCGCATAGCCGTTCACCAGGTCGTAGCCCAAAAGCCCGTTGGGGCCGTAGTTGTCCCGGATTTCGCCCAGGGTCAGGGAATCCACCGGATATCCCATGGCGTCGCCTACCGCCATGCCCAAAAGGCATCCCCGATAGGCCGCCTGATTGAGCCGCATATGCCGTCCCTCCTTGCCTGTGTGAGATGAGTATGCTTCTATTATAAATGGAAGAACCCGGGAATGCAAGGGGAGAATTGGGGATTAAAGCGCCCTCAGAGCCTGTTCCAGCCGATTCAGCGCCTGCTCCAGCTGGGGCTCCTCCAGGCCGGAGTAGTTCACCACCAGGCAGTGCAGGTCCCCGGGATTTGTCTCATGGTAAAAGCTGCTCAGGGGCTGTACCCGGATGCCCAGCTCCAGCAGCCATTGGGTGAGCTGCCGGTCCGTCCATTGGGTATCCACCCGGAGGAGGAAATGGAGCCCCGCGTCCTGCTCCAAAATGGTGAGCTTTTCCCCTCCGGGGCAATGGGACAGGGCGTCGATCACCAGGTTGCGCCGCTTCTGATAAAACCGGCGCATGCGGTTGATGTGCTTTTCAAAATGACCCTGGCTGAGGAACCGGGCCAGGGTGTACTGCTCGAAGCTGGGCACCGTGCAGCTGTAAAAGCCCAGACGGCTGCGAAACTGCTCCATGAGCCCCGCAGGCAGCACCGCATAGCTGATGCGGATGGAGGGAGCCAGGCTCTTGGAAAAGGAGTTGATATAAATCACCCGGTCCGGGGCCATGGATTGCAGGGCGGGCAGGGGATGGCTGGCAAAGCGGAACTCGCTGTCGTAGTCGTCCTCAATGATCCAGTTTCCCTTGGAGGCCCAGGCCAGCAGCTCCTGGCGGCGGCTCATGGGGGTGACCAGTCCGGTGGGAAAATGGTGGGAGGGAGAGAAGTGGAGCACCTGGGCCTGTTCCAGCTCCCCGGGCCGGACGCCCAGGGAGTCCATGGTCACGCTGACGCAGCGCACCCCGCCGGCGGCATAGATTTTTCGGATTTTCCCGTAGCCCGGCTCCTCCACGGCGTAAATTTTGTCCCGCCCCAGAAGCTGAATCAGCAGGTTATAGAGAAAGTCCGTTCCCGCGCCGATGAGGATGTTCTCCGGGTCGATGGCCATGCCCCGGAAGGCGGCCAGATGCTGAGCAATGGCCGTCCGCAGCTCCGGGATGCCCTGGTTGGGCAGGGGGAGCAGCAGCTGCCGGTCGTAGTCCAGGATCACCTCCCGCTGGAGGCGGCTCCAAACGGTGAACGGAAAATGCCCGGTGCCGTTGGCGGTGAGGTCCAGCAGCACCGGCTCCGGCTCCTTGGCGGGGCTGCTTTTGGGGGCCGGTTCCGCTGCCGGTGCGGGGCGCTCCATGGATTCTACAAAAAAGCCCACCTTCTCCCGGGAACAGATGAACCCCTCGGCGAGCAGCTGGGCGTAGGCAGTCTCTACTGTGATTTTTCCAAGCTCCAAATGCTCTGCCAGCGCCCGCTTGGAGGGCAGCTTTTCACCGGGCTTCAGCTTCCCGTCCAGAATGTCCTGACGGATGCAGCGGTAAAGGGCCTCGTAAAGGGGCAGCCCGGGCTTCTTTTTCAGCTCATAGGTCAGCAAATCGCTGTCCTCCTTTCGCATTTTATATTTTGCATGCCGGTTTCAGCCAGCAAATTGGAATTTGGCGATGTGATTGGCGTATGGGAAAATGGTGCATACCGTAGGGCGGGGGCTTGCCCCCGCCGGATTGTAACGATTCTGTGGCGTTTCCGTTGAATGGTATCAGGTTGGACGAAACCGTAGGGAATGGGCTTGCTCATTCCGTCGGCGAAGCCGCCCTGGAAGCTGTTCATATTTTTGAATTTGGTGGTTTCTTCGGGAGACCGCCTGTGGAGGAAAAGCTGCTGACGCAGTCGGAATGAGCAAGCCCATTCCCTACGGACACGCTGGAACATTTCCCGTTCAACGAACCAAGGATGGTAACCAACCTTTCGGAACGGATAAATCCGTTCCCTACGCACATATTGAAACATTTTCAATTCAACAAACCCGCCAAATTCCAATTTGCCGCAACAGTGGGATATGTTTTGTTTAAGGCAATACCGCACAGAAAAAAGTGCCAGATACCGCCAGGTGTGATATAATAAAACCATGGATAAACAAATGACGATTTCCGCATTCAGCGATGAACTGGCGCAGGTGCGGACAAAGAAAAAAGAATTTCTCAGTCAG
>JAQYLT010000039.1 GCA_028719885.1 Bacillota bacterium | reverse complement strand
CAGACCGGCATCAAGCCGCCTAACTTCGTCATCTTCTGCAACAGCCGCGAGCTGTTCCACTTCTCATACCAGCGCTATATCGAAAACCAGATCCGCGCCGTTTTCGGACTCGAGGGCACGCCCATACGCATGGTGATACGGCAGAAGGGAGATAAGCAATGACCGCTTTTTTACTGTGCCTTACCGCGCTTATTTCCTACTCCTTCGGGAGTCTGAGCACGCCTATCCTGTCCTCACACATCTTTTTTCACGAGAACATCCTCAATTACAGCCGCGATAACGTGGGCATAACCCGCTTTTTGAAGCATCACGGCTGGAAAGGCGTAGCCAAGCTGCTGATCGTAGAGGTTCTTAAAGTCCTTATTCCCGTATCCATCGGCGGACTTCTCATGCTCATTGTCGGTCACGCCGACGTGGGCTTTGCCTTTGCGCTGTTCTGCGTTGTGCTGGGGACGAATTTCCCCATCCTCTATCGCTTCAGGGGCGAGCCCAGCCTGCTGGCCGTCGCCGTCGGCAGCTTTTTTGTGAGCGGAGAGGTCGCGTTTGCGGGCGTGATCGTTTTCGCGGTGGTGTATCTCGTCAGCCGCTACGTGTCGCTGTCGGCGATCATCGCCATGGCGTTCATGTGCCTCGTCGCCGTGATGAGCATCGATGCGGTGGTAGTGAGAAATCTTGTGCTCCTTATAGGAGTGCTCGTCCTGATTGAGTATCGCCGCAGCATCGTGCGGCTTTTCAAAGGCAAGGAAAAGAAGTTCCGCTACAAAAAGGACGTTACATATATGTTCGACGACGATTACGGCAGAGGCGATAACTGAAAGCCCGGAGAATTTCTTCTCCGGACTTTCGGCAAAAATTTTCGTGAAATCCGCTTCTGCGGACATATTTATTCTTGACATTTGTCCGCTGTTCTGCTAATATATTTCTCGCAGTCAGCAATATGGGGGTATAGCTCAGCTGGGAGAGCGCTTGAATGGCATTCAAGAGGTCAGCGGTTCGATCCCGCTTATCTCCACCACAGAAAATCACACCGTAAACCGTTTGGTTTGCGGTGTTTTTCTTTGTTTTCAGGAAAATTCCAAACATTTTACACAAAATTGATTTTCGCCCAAAATCGGCAAAATTGGGTTTTGTCAACTAAAAGTGTCAACAAATCGGATTTTTAGCACCCAAAAGGCACAGAAAAACCGCCCAGCGGATAACTGGACGGCTTTCCCGAAAGGAGAAACTCATGTGCCGAATGCACTATGCAAATATCTTTTTTTAGGTCTCCAATTCCTCCGAATTGTTTACCCTCGATTCTACCCACGCAATAATCTCTTGCAATTCTTCCGGGGTAGGTTTCTCAATTTCATGAAGAATGAAATGGAGGTCACCCACAGCCGTCAGCATGATGTGTTCCATCACGGCTCTGTCAATGGCGACATACTCACAGTAAAGGTCACGCCATTCCTCCGGCAATTCATCATAGAAAAACGATTTGCGGATTGCAACATGGACAGGTGCAAACTTTGTCAGCATATCCGCCTTGTGTTCGATTGCCCTCATTCGGGCATCAAGTGTCTTTTTCATCGGTTTGCCCCTTTTTCTTTTGGGATAGTTTTTTCATTTCACGGAAGCATTGCGCCGATCCATTGCATTCTGACTTTGTGCAGTTCAAGCATACAAGGGCATCAGCCTTGGCATTCTCTGCTTGCCGTTTCATGAATTTGTCACTAACCGCCATAGTTAGAAACTTTCAACCACAGGGGAGGTCAGTTCGTCCCATTTGGTGGACAATGCAAAATTTCGCTCGCAGCGGTTAAAGGTGTCAGCCAAAAAGTCAAAGGCTCGCAGATACTCGTTGCCATCGTTGCCCTTGCCCCTATGGGAAACAAGTCTATAACTCCGGGCAACATCGGCATCAGTTGCCTTTTCTGCCATGTCAGCGGCATTCTTTGCAATCAACCTCACCATTGTATGATTGCCGTTGGAGGCTGCTGCATCAATCAGGCGGCTATATTCATCGGCGGACATGATACCGCTACGCAGCAGTTCCAAAGTCTGCATATCCACTTTGGAGGGGTCTGCGGCATACTCTTTGCTCAAAGCCTCCACCAACTCCGCACGAATAACGGCAACATCTCTCCGCTGTTCCTCGAACAGATGACGGCGGCAATGCTCAAACTGTGCGTTTGCCTCTGCAAGGTCAGCCTTTGCCCTGGCACTCTTTGCTAAATAGGTAGGGTCTGCGCCATCCCTCCACGGATAGGCTCTGTACCTGCTTTCTGCAGACTTGACAGCATCACTCTTTTCCCGGTATTCGGCAAAGGTGGCATTTGCAATCTCATTCATTCTCTTTGCATAACTGCTAAACTTACTCATACTTTCAAAACCTCATTTCATAATCATTTATTGGTGGCGGTTGCAATCCGTACAATGGCGCAACCTTTAGAATACAGGGCGCAGTTTTCACAATGTCCATAAATTGAAAATGGGCATTTCTTATCCCTTGCCGGTGCTTCTTCGATCTCTGCGCCGGTAGCATCGGCAATGACAGCAATACTACATCTGCCATCAAGAAATATCATGCACTTTTCACGACGGCAAGTATTATTGCATCCATCCATAAAAGGACAGCTTCGGGGAGCAGGTCTGTTTTCCATTTCCTCCAAAGCGGCTTGACGGCGTTTTTCTTCCGCCTCTTTTTGACGGCGGTGGTATTCGTCCAACTGGGACACAGGGATTTCAATACCGCCGGACAATGTGATTGTCATTTCATATTCACGGTGTCCCGGTGCCGTTTCCCGGTATCGTTTTCCGTGTTCGTCAACTTTCCATTCATCCATCTTTATCAACTCCCTTTATTCATCATCTGCGACGGCATCCGCCACGGCTCGCAAAAGGGTTTCCATGGCTTGATTGTTGGGGACAGAGAATATCGCATTCCTGTTATTTACGGCTATCTCAAAGGCTTTCAGAGCCTCCACAGCGGTCTGTGTACCATCGGGATATGTAACCGTAACCAATGACGGCATAAGCCGTTCCATGGCTTGTAGGCGGTCAAGAATAGTTTTCATAAGCATTCCCCCTCCATCTCTGCGGCAAGCTGCCGGAGGCTCTGTGCATCGGGGTCAATCCCCCCCATTTGGAGCAGGTACCCACGCACAGCGGTCATATACCGGCTCCACGATTTGCCCCATCCATCAAAATCTCCGCTTTCTGCCAATGCTGCCAAAACAGACCGGGAAAGAGGGTCTGCCTCCGCCCATTTCGTTTTGAATTGGTCAAAAGTAGGAATTGACTTGACACAGAAAAACCGTTCAAGCACCTGCAAGCGGTTTGTATAATCTTTCATTCCGTCACCCCTCGCCGTTGGTTCTCTGTTCCAAAGCATCAAGCCGGAGCAGAATGTTGCCCATTTCGATGTACCGCAAGCCATGCCGGAGCAGACTGTCAGCGGCTGATACTCGCACCGTGGCGGCGTTTTCCGTATTGTCTAACACTTCCACAAGAACATCGACAGCATGGGTCAGCCTTGCACCCAAAGCATCACAAGCCTCTGTCAGCACCGCACCTTTTGCGGTTTCGTATTCCTTGCGAAAATCGGGGTCATTCAGCCTTGACCGAATCGTGGTTTCGCTGCATCCTACAGCCTTGGCAGCAGCCCGAACACTTCCGCACGCAATCAGCGCAGCCATGATCTGCTCGTTGTTCATCGTTGACAACGTCGGCACCCCTTTCTTTCGTGGCAGTTTTCAAAAATAACCGCCGAATTAAATCAATCAGCTTTCGCATTCAGCTTTTTCTCCATTTCCTTAATCTGCCGCTTTAGGCGGTTGATCTCTTTCCGCTGCCGATCCTTTTCCTGTTCAAGGTGGCGGATTTTTTCGCATTGCATATCAATCAACATCTGGTATGCCTCTTGCGGTGTCCTCGTCATCAAACCGCACCCCCTTCCAAAGTGGTCTGTTCCGCCCTGCGCTCCCAGTACGATTCTCGGTAGCCTTTCACCTTGTCAGGGTTGGCATCCCTCCACTCTTTTGCATATCGGTTCATTGCATCCCGGTTGGCTCTTCGCCAGTTTCTGTTATACTCACGGATGGATTGACGGTTTTCCTCTCTCCATTTACGCATATATTCCCTGCGTGCCTCTTTTGCTGCATCTGTCAAAATAAATCATTCCTTTCTATTCGTTTGGTGCAACCAATCAACCAACAACCAACAACCACGCATATTCAAGACTTTTATTTTTCTGTAATTCTAAAATAATCTTTTACATACTTGGTTGTTTGGTTGTTTAGTTGAAATGGTCAAAAATACATTGTGTTTCAACATTTTTTCGGTCAACCATCGGTATCAACCAACATTCAACCGTCAAGACTTGGTTGCAATCAAAGGGGTTCAAAGTCTATCTTCGGAGGTTCTTTGTAAAAACTTTTCTGTCTGCCATAATCGCCAAAGTCGCTCACATTGCCTCGCACCCATCCCATTTTGTTGCAGATAATAGCCGATAACGCATAGGCATCACGCCTTGACATTTCGGGGTAGTATGGGGAGCGATCTGGATACAATGCCCTTTGCCATACCTCGATTAAACAAACTTTTTCCTTGCCATCCAGATATTGCTCGATCAATCCCTCTCTCCAATCGTCCTGCTCTGCTGCCGCCTGTTCTTCCTTAATGGTGGACAGCAATGCGACATCTGCCACAGGTTTGGCAAGGGATAAACCATTGTCAAAGGCGTGTTTCATTTCCGCCCACGCTTGCAGAATATCCGCCTTGCATTCTTCCTCATGCTCATACAACCACCGCCCATCAACATCAACCCGAACAGGATACCAACGGCGGTTGCCAGTTTTATCCGTCAAGAATGTTTCTCGGTTGGTTGTTCCAATGAATACGCAATGCCTGGGCGTGTCGGTAGGTCTGCGATCATAAGGCTTTCGGTAAAAATCGGATGCAGTAGAGATAAATGCCTTGGTGTTTTCCTCGCTCTTGGTGCCGGAATAATCGTTTGCCATCGTCGCAAGTAGTTCCTCGATTTCCACTATCCATTTGCCCTGTATGCCCTCCAGACCCTTTTGCCCGGAAATGGTTTTGATACTGCTGTATAACTCTGGAGCAAGGGCAAGCCAACGGACAAAGGTGGATTTACCTCCGCCCTGTTTGCCTACAAATACAACAACATCGTCAAACTTTGCCCCCGGTCGGAATGCTCGATTGATACCACCTGCAAACAGTAGCCGGGAGCATTCCCGAATGTATGGGGAATCCTCTGCACCTAACCACCGATGCAGCATGGTTTCCACTCTTGCCACACCATCCCACTCAACCGCATTTATGCGATCCTGTATGGGGTCATATTCCCGGTCGTGCTGAAACTCACAAAAAGCATCCTCGTATTTTTGGCGGTTCGATATGTAATAGCACGATTCAATATAGGTTCGTGAAATTGCATCGTCTGCATCTGTCCATTGTACCGCCTTGCCGTTTATGATCTTCTCCGGCAACCCTCGCAAAGTGTTATATTTCACATTTCGGAAATGTTCGTCATTTCGGAGGATTGTCAAAAAGTTGGATGCAGTACGGCATACAACCAATGTTTTCTCACCGTTGATTTTCTTATATTCCTTATCAAGCAACATATACACGGCATCCCGATTGTCACTTGCTTTTTCGCTTATGGGTTCACCTGTTCGCCAATCAAGATGGTTGTCCACGCAATACTTTACATGGTTATACAATTCTTCCTTTTTGAAATTGTCCCTCTTGATAGCCTCTGCATATCCATCCGTTCCCATGTGCCGAATAAGAAAATCAAACTGATAATCGATCTCACCTGCCAGAGGAATCACCGCCCTTTTTTCTGGTGTCCAGTTTCTCCAATACGGCGATAAACTCCGGCGTTGCATCAAATACCCATGCCGTTCTTTCGGGTGACCATGGGTTGATAGTTTGGTTTCCCTTGAATCCTGCCGCCATCAACTTGGCTGCAATGCTCGGTCTGGTGATTAACTTTGTTTTCATTGCCACATCATCACCCCCTCAAAGCTGCTGCAACTGTTCAACCAAACGATCATAATTGATTAAAATCTTTTTGGTTTCTCCAACAGTTATGGAGGGGAGCTGTCCAGCCCTTGCCATCAGCCGGAGGCTATGCTCTGGCAAGATTCCCGTCTGTGCCACTTGTCGAATGGTCAGCATCCGGGGAGGGGTTTGCGTTCTGTTTACATCGTTGTACATTTCTTTTCGTTTCCTTTCACATAAGATTTAGAAAACAAAAAAGGAACGGCACACTCTTTGTGTGTCGCTCCCTACAACGAAAAAAACGACAGGACACACAAAAATAGACAGATTGCCTCTATCTGATCCTTGCGTTACCCTGTCCCAAAACCGCCTATTGAGATAACACATTCACGGTTATCTCTCATCGGGCTTCGTTTTACTCAAGCTCTCCAGTTTCTTTTAGCGGTATAACGGTACCGCCGCCATGTACTGCAAAAATGGCATTTCTGTTTGATCCGTTGCCTCCAGACAAACAGCCTTTTCATTCCTTGCGTGTGGTCGCACTCGGTAACTGTGCTATTCAGTTTTTGAATTCTACTGATATTATACTCGTTTTTTTATTTTTGTCAACCCCTTGTTATTTCTTGTTTTGAACATTTGAGTCCTGTAATTCAAAAAGTTGTTGACAATTATATAAAAGTTTATAACTTTTTTATAATATTTCTTGTTTGACCTCTTGATTTCCTCTATCAACAATGATATACTATGTACAGAATCAAACAGGAGGCGGCAACTATGGCAAGTATTACACCCTACAAAAACAAAGACGGCGTTATTGTTTCCTATCGTTTCCGTGCGTGTGTAGGTCGGGACGAATTGGGCAAGCAGCAGTTCGCCACAAAGACGGTTAAACTCTCCGACAGGGAGGCAAAACTCACCCCCAAAAAACTGGAGGCAGAAATGCAACGGCAAGCGGACAACTGGGAGAAAGATATTCTCTCTGGGCGTGTCCCTGTCAAGCGCAACACTTTCCGCTATTTCGTGGAGGAAATATGGTGGAAAAATCATGTGCTGAACGGTGAACACAAGGCGGCAACGGTGGAATTTTACAAGAATATGTCTGGTCGCATCGTGGAGCGATTTGGCAACCGTGATCTGGCTGCAATCAAGAGTGTGGATGTTGAACGGTTCTTAAATGACCTCCGGGCAGAGGGGTTGTCCACCTCCACCCTAAAGCACTATCAGAATGTTTTGAGAATCCTATTCAAGTATGCAGAAACGCATGATCTCATTGAAAAAGACCCCATGCGGAAAGTAAAGCCTATCAAGGCAGAGGCAAAGCAGGTTGATTTCTTGACCCCCGAACAAGCAAAGGTTTTCCTTGCGGCTCTGGACAATGCTCCCTTGCGGTGGCGGTGCATGATGACCATCCTAATTCTGGAGGGTTTGCGCCGTGGTGAGGTTGTCGGTCTGCAATGGTCGGATATTGATTTTGAGAAATGCACCATCAGCATCAATCGCTCCGTTGGCTATGTTCCTGGGCAAGGCGTAACCGTTGGCACACCCAAAAGCAAAAACTCCATCCGTACTCTGCCGCTGTCCACTCCGGCTCTGTTACTGCTCCGGGAATGGAAACAGGTACAGGCAGAGGAATGCGGTGCAGTTTTGCTCCCCCATGCGTACATCTTCGCACTTGAAACGGATATATATCAACCCATGTTCCCCACGGCTCCAACTCGTTGGCTCTCTCGTTTTGTCAAAGCACATAATCTCCCCGATGTATCCCCCCATGATCTGCGCCACACTTGCGGCTCTTTGATGTTGGCATCTGGTGAGGCATCCATAAAGGATACGCAGGATTTTCTTGGGCATGAGGATGCAAAAACCACACTCAAATTCTACGCAGGTACAACGCCGGAGACCCTCCGAAAAGCTGCTGACGGCTTGGCTGCGGTGCTTGGTTGATTGTCAACATTTTTGTCAACAGAATGTGTCAACAAACATATTTCACGATACCAAACGATACCCCATAAAAATCAAAAAGCAACGGAAAAGCCGTTGCAAATAAAGGACTTTTCAAAACGATATTAAACGATAAAAAATGGGCGTGTTATAAATGGCATTCAAGAGGTCAGCGGTTCGATCCCGCTTATCTCCACCACGAGTCCTGAAAACCATTGGTTTTTAGGACTTTTTCTTTTGCATTTTGGCGGTTTTTCCGTCTTTTCAGCCTTTCCACGAACCGGGGCGACACACCCCGGTTCGCGGTACTTTGCGTACCAGAATTGTACCAGAATTAGGCTGGTTCCAATGCGTCCAATGTGTCTGGATGAGACGTGTTCCGGCGGTTTGAAAACGCGGCGGAAAATTTGCCGATTGCTTCCTGCCGGATAGGCTCCTGAACGTGGAGGTAATGAACCGTCATATCCACATCAGCGTGTCCCACGATGCTCTGAATGGTGGCTAGGTCAACGCCCAATGCCTGCATCTGGGAAACGTAGGTGTGCCGGCAGCTGTGGGGCGTCAGTGGGCGCACGCCTTCCACGCTTCTCACAGCCTCGTCAAATTTCTTCCGAAAGGTGGAAGGGTTGCAGGGCATGTTGAGCTTGCGCATCTCCCAGATGAACTTCTTGTCTGTCTCCCGCAGCAGTTTGGCACAGTAACGAACGTTCTCCGGCACCGGGATGCAGCGGTAACTGTCGAAAGACTTGGGCGTTCCGATTTTTGCTGTGCCCTTCTCCATAACCACTGCCTGCTCAATGGTGATGGTGGAACCGTCCTCCGCAATGTGACGAGGTTCCAGAGCCAGCAGCTCCTGGGTACGCATTCCTGTGCCCAGCATCAACCGGATGCTCCAGCCGATCTGGTTTTCGGGAAGGTTGTCCATGAGAAGCTGGACTTCTTCAGCTGTGAAGGCTTCCTTCCGACTGGGTGGACCCTTACGCATTTTCTCCGCGAACCGCACCGGATTCTTGGGGATCAGATCGTTGGCCTCGGCCTTGTTGAAAATCTGAAACAGCATTCCCCGACAATGGGCAAGGCAGGAATCAGAGCGCCCCTCCCGTCGGAGCTTTTTCAGAAGCTGCTCCACATCGTAGGCCTTAATGTCCGCCAGCTTTCGCCGGGAGAAACCGTTTTTCAACAGGCACAGGGTGTACTTGTAGCTTTCCTGGGTGGTGGGCTTGATGTTGTCCAGGTGGCTGTCGTACCAGATGTCCGCCCACTCCGGGAAGGAATAATCCATCCCGGACAGCAGTCCCGCCTCCTTTGCCCGGCAGTAGGCCTGCATTTTCTTTTTTACTTCGGCCTGGGTATCGCCGTAAAAGGATTTGTATTTTCGTTTGCCGTTGGACTGAAAGCCATCCATGATGGTGCATTCCCAACGACCGTTTTTTCTACGGCGAATGGTTCCCTCGCCGTTGGTTCTTCTCTTTGCCATTGAACTCCTTTCCGCTGGCACAATGTGTTTCGTCACGGTCATTGTACAGCATGGCGGTTTATTTTGTAAAGTTTGCGGCGGCACAACTTCGCCGAATTTTTCGGAGAAGTTTCTTTTTGTTAATTTCTCCCATAGAAAGAATTTGGAATGTAAGCTATAATATTTTCAAAATGGAGGTGCGGAATATGAATCGCATTACTCATTGCGTTTATTGTGGTCGTCCTATCACAACACCAAGCAAAGAGCACATCATTCATAACGCTCTCGGCGGTCTCTATGAATCTACTGGCATATGTTGCCCGGATTGCAACGAACTCGTTGGCAAGCTAATCGATGTGCCCTTTACGAAAACATTCAATCCAATAATCAGTCAAATCGATAATTTTGCAAAAACCAACAAGGGAAAATCTTCGCCTCCTTGCACAGGTAAAGCGATCCATAACGGAGTCATCTACGACGTTGGAATAAAAGATGGGAAAGTGACTTCTTGCCCCGAGCTCAGTAGAAAGCTCAAACAGAATGTCAAGGAACTCGACTGGGCAATCCTTTCGTATGATTTTCGCATTGATAACGACTCATTCAGGAGTGGTATGGGTAAGATCGCATTTAACTATGCATTGGAATGTGGTATCCCGCCTGAAAAACTACAACATGGGATGAATGTCCAAATTGGGGGAGGGTCTCCATCAGCTATTTCATTTACTTATCCATTGCTGCCCTTTGTTGCATTAAATCCAATGGACCATTATCTGGAACTTGAAACAGAAACTCAGCTCTATCATAATTTGATTCTGTTCAGTCAAAACCGCGCTCTCTGGTGTTATATTGATCTTTTCAACACATTCCAGTATTACGTTCTTTTGTCCAGCAATTGGGATGACGAACACTTGGTCTATCATTCCTATCTGCAGTTAATCCAAAAGTTGGATCGGACAGTTCCGAAAATCCGCCTTCGTAGGCATAAGTATGCCTTGATATATGCAGATATTTACAATGTAAGCCCCAGCACAGACGAAGCTGTTTTAGAAAAGCGAATTGCTGAAGCGATTCAAAAAGAGTCACTTAAAAAGGATATGCCAGACTTTATCGCATCACGTCTTGGTGTCGATTATACGCTATCTCTTGCTAGGACTTACCACGATGCAGCCCAATTTGAACTTCGCCGGAACAGCTTTATGCTCTACTTTGATACGGATATTGAACAGGACAAATTCCAGTTAAAGACTGAGAACTTTCGTCAAATCACATTTTGTGACAATTCCTACAAAGTCACTTCGTACCCATGGCTCCTGAAAGCCCTTTTGGAGAGTAATGCGGTAGATCCCAAAGAATATACCCATGCCAAGTTTGAGCGTTTGAATCAATTTCTCCTGAATGGGAAAGAGGAAAAATCTGCGGTGTCAGACTGAATGTACGGGACAAGCTCGCTGTGGGCTTGTCCCGTATTTTCTTTTCAGCTCTGTTCGATATGTCCGACATGGTCGGTATCTGAGTCACCCCGCCCTGCATCGGAAGTATCGGACTTATCGGACATTCTCTCCAGAATCAGATACTTCACATTTTCCTCCCGTCGCCCTAAGTAGCGGATGCCGTAGCGTTCGGACAGCTCTCTGGTTTTGGCGTTGAGCTTTCGCACCAGAGAGTTGGGCTTGGCAAGAAGCGAGGAATTGATTTTCAGAAGGGCTTCCAAAAGCTCCGTGGCAGTCCCCTTCCACGAAGGCTTGTCCTGCAGGAGAATTCCCACCGCCGCAAGGATTGGATCCTCCGGTTCCTCCTCCTGAGAATCCGCGTAGCTTAAGAATTTCCAAATCTTTTTCTCCCGGTCAAAATCCAGCAGCAGCTTTTTGTCCGGGTGCTCCCGGCTGGTGACGGTAAGCGAGCCTTGCGTCCCCAGCCGGTTTTCTTTTTCCAGAATCAGGGAACCGTCGGCACAGCCGATTAGCCCGGTGGTGCCGGAAATTTTGTCCACCGCGTCGTCGGCCTCCTGCTTCCGGGTGTGATGCACCAGAAGAATGGTCAGGTCAAACCGGTCGGCGATTTGCTTCAGCACCGTCAGGGTGGCGTAGTCCCCGGCGTAGCTGTAGCTGTCCGCTTTCAGCTGGCGGATTTTTTGCAGGGTGTCGATGATGACGAATTTTGTCTCCGGGTGGTCGCTCAGGAAATTGGTGAGCTGTTCTTCCAGCCCGCTTCCCAAGAGCTCTGCGTCGGTGGCGATGGTCAGGTCTCCGGTTTCGCCGCCGGTGACCTCCACCAGACGACGCTGGAGCCGCTGGTCGGTGTCCTCCAAGCTCAGGTAGAGCACACCGCACTGCCGGGTTTTCAGCTCCCACACCGGCAGCCCCAGACTGACGCAGTGGGCCAACCACAGCACCAGCCAGGACTTGCCGATCTTGGAAGCACCCGCCAAAAGATACAGCCCCTTGCCCAGCAGCCCTTCGATCAGCTCCGGGTTGTCCGGGAACTGCATGTCCATCAGCTCGTCCGCTGCAATGGTGTCGAGGCTGCAAATCTTGACCCCCAGCACCCGGCAAACGTGCTTGAGGGCATCGGCTGTTTTTCGGAAACCGTGGCTTTCCATGGCGTAGTCCACCACGTCTCCTTTGCTGCCGCAGTTGGGGCAGTTCCAGAGAAAGTCTCCGACCACCTGCGCGTGCTGCCCGCAATGCGGGCAGACGGTGAGGGAGGGTTCGTAATAGGGAATCTGGGCGGCTTTCAGATAATCGATGAAGCGGAATTTTACTTCCGTTCGCAGAATTTCAGTCGTTTGCATCGGTACTCCCTCCCTTACGCGGCGCTCTGTTCTTCCATCCATGCCAGCAGCTTGTCCTTGGGAACAACCATGCGCTTGCCGATCTGGATGGTGGGAAAGCCCTTGGAGTGCATCAGCGTGTAGGCTCCTGCCCGGGAAATTCCCAGAACCTGCGCCACATCTTCGGCGCAGAGGGTGATGGGAAGCTGATCGATAGAGGTATAAGTATTTGTCATGTTTTTAATATCCTTTCCATAAAAATATGTTGTTTTCACTAGGGGCAAGCAATGCAACCCGGTACCCAGATTGCGAACTGGCTTGTTGGGGCGGTTCCCCCAATCCCCCGATACGCAGAAAAATCTGCGGCTGCGCACCGTTCCGGCGCTTAAGGAATCTTCGCAAGAGAATCCAGAATCTTTCTTGCATAGTCGTACAGACCGTCGACTCTTTCGCGAATCTCCTGAATGTCCGCCTCGTAAATCCGCCCAGTGGAATTGAGGGAACGGGCAATCTGGTTGATGTTGTTGTTGGCGATACCCAGCAGCCGGATCATCTCTTTCAGCTCCGGAAGCTCCAGCTTGATCACATAGCCGTCAATGGCCATCTTGCGAAGATAAGCGCCCATGTTGCTGGTTCCGTACAATTCCATCTTTTGGAGAATCAGGTCTTTCTCTTCCGGGGTTGCCCAGAATTTGATTTGCTCTGTGCGGTTTCGCTTTGGCGGTTCTGCTCGTTTACGCATAATAATCCTCCCTCCCAACTGCCCGCTTGGAAAAATACCGCGGGCACTCTACCACGGTGGCACGAAAGCTCTGCTTGCAGCTGTGGATGCACCGCCTGCACAAGCTGTTGTAGCAGCGCCGTCCCCGGTGGTTCAGGAACAGCGACCATTCGTGTTTCAGTTTCTTGCTCATTCTCGGCATAGGCCTCTCCTTTCGTTTCTTTGCTGACCTGTTCTAAAAAAATCCCTTCATAAATAACACTAGGACACGGAAGCCCCGTTTTTCTCACTTACCTCAAAAAATATTTTTCACCACCCTTAAAAAGTCCCCTCATCAATAACACTAGGACACGCGAAGCCTGAAAGTCTCACTCGCAGAAAAATTTTTCTCGCCGTCCAGAAATGTCCCTTCATAATTACACTAGGACACGGAACACCCAAAACGCTCAAATGAATTTGAATTTCTTTATTACCCCCTCATAGATACACTGTAGCAAAGCCCCTCCTTTTTTCTCATTTGCTTTCAAAAATTTTTTTGCATCCCCTGCCGCCCTTAGAAAAGTCCCTCATAATACCACTGTTGCAAAGAAGACGAAAAACGGAACTCAATTCTCAAGAAAATTTTTTCTCTCACTTACTAGGCAGCGAAAAAGCGATTTTGTCCCGCTTGAAATGTAAATATTTTATGAACCTCCTTCAGACAGTGTTATCAGTTTTGTAAAAGTCCCCTCAATTGGTAGGCAGCGAAAACGCAGTTTTGTCCGGGTCTGATACAAAACTTTTTCATTTTTGTATGGTTGAACAAAATTCCCAGGCAATATTTGTGAATAGTAGCAAGTATCGAAGGTTGGAGATGAATTGTGCCGGCTCGGAATTTGCGGTATACTGTCGTTAGGTTTGAAGAAGCACCCACGCAATGTGGGCAAAAAAAGAACCGCCCGGAATCCGAGCGGTACAAACGGGAGGTATTCAAATGGGAGTACAATCGAAGCTGCCGAACATCGGCAAGGCTGTGGAAACGCAGCTGACTCAGGTGGGAATTGAAACCCCGGAAGCTCTGCGGCAAGTTGGAGCCAAAGCCGCGTGGCTGAAAATTCAGGAAATCGATCCGTCTGCCTGCATCCATCGCCTGCTGGCTTTGGAGGGTGCGATTCAAGGTGTCAAGAAAACAGGGCTTCCGGATGCGGTGAAGGCAGACCTGAAAGCGTTCTATCAGGAACACAAGCTATAAAAAATCGGAGTGCAAAAAATGAGAGCCGCCCAAAAGCGGTTCCCATTTGCACACCAACATATCCAGTATACCATATTTGCGCCTCAATGTCCATTCTCAGTTTCTCCAACTTTTGTCGCGCATTCTTGTGAATCATCCCATCTTGCAAAACAGGAAAACCTGCGTTATTATGAAGATACAAAAAAGGAGTGAGTCCAATGTACTAAGTAATCTCCAAATCCGAAGAAAGCGAGGTTAACCACAGATGGAACCCACCTTTGAAAAGGAATAACCCTTGATCGTCGAAGTGATTAGTCGATAGATCAAGGGTTATTTCTTTTTGCATTACGCCCCGGTTGGGGCTTTTTTAATTTTACTGCATAAACCGCGACCAAGGTTTTCTCTTCCTCCCGGGGATCCGCGAACAGCGTCCGTTCAAAGGCTAGGCCCTCATGCTCCATGCAGACTTCCAGAAACAGGAGGAAAATGCCAATGTCGATTCGGTTATACCAGCTTACCTTGTCTGCGGGCATGATGCCCCGCTTGCCGGGTTTTTGATAGCGGTAAACCTTCAGTTCCCGCTCCCCACTGGCCACAATCCATGGCTGGGTATTGCAGGCGCTGGGGGCAAACCGCGCAATCTGGGCAATGCTGTGGTAATGGTCGTGGGTCCAGATTTCCTCCAGCGGTTTTCGCTTGCTCTTGAACATATCCTTCCGAAAGGCGGTTTCCTCCACCTTGGCAATGGCCAGCATGATGACAAAGTCAAGCCCGGATGCACTCCCCACTTCCGTCTTCCCGATACCAAACCAGAGGGTGCCAATGTTCATAGATGCCAGCATCAGATCCAACTGCTGTCCAATATATCCGATGTTGGGAAGATACCCCTCCTGCTTTTCACTGTAGAGCAGGATACAGTATTCCTGCCCCCGCTTGCAGGTAGTTTCTGCCGCCGGAACGATTTTCATTTCCACGGGAATCTCCGGGAGCAGCGGCTTGCACCTGCAGAAGAAATCTTCGATTTGAGACAATTCCTCCTGACGGATACTTCCAACATCCTTGAATAGATGAAAGGATTTCCGCTCGAATATCATTGGATACAGGTTTCCGTCCATATACACACGCCCCCTTGACGCTCTGCTGTAATCGTAGCGAAATGATTTTTTAATGTCAATAGCTTTTCGGGATTGTTTGTGTTATCATGTTCTCAAGCACTACACACAGGCAACGACTCTTGTAGGAGGATAGCTATGTTCCAGGATAAAGTAATCGTCATCACCGGCGGTGCCAATGGCATCGGCGAGTGTATCGCTGAGGAATTTCAGAAAAACGGCGCCCATGTATGCGTCATTGACCGGGCAGAAGGTGCCCACTATGTAGGCGATCTCGCCGACAAGGCCACGCTGGAGGACTTTGCCCGGACAGTCATCGGGAAATATGGTCGGGTGGATGTGCTGGTGAACAACGCACCGCCCCTCTTTCTGGGCATCGACGAATGCACCTATGAGCAGTTCCAGCAGTCCATGGCAATCGGCGTTACCGCGCCTTTCTATCTGAGCAAGCTGTTTGCGCCTTACTTTGCCCCGGGGAGCAGCATCATCAACATCTCTTCCTCCCGGGATCGGATGAGCCAGCCCCAGAGTGAGAGCTACACCGCTGCCAAGGGCGGAATCTCCGCTCTGACCCATGCGCTGGCAGTCAGCTTCGCCGGAAAGGTGCGGGTCAACTCCATCTCCCCCGGCTGGATTGACACCGCCTATACCGTCTACGAAGGCCCCGACGCCATCCAGCAGCCTGCCGGTCGTGTGGGCAATCCGCTGGACATCGCCAACATGGTGCTGTTCCTGGCTTCCGACAAAGCCGGTTTCATCACCGGCGAGAACATCTGCATTGATGGCGGTCAGACCCGGCTGATGATCTACCACGGCGACAACGGCTGGACGCTGAACCCCTAATAGATATCGAATCTGCGTCATTAACATATAAAAAGGAGCAAATATTATGAAAAATGTTTTGATTATTTCTACCAGTCTCAGAGGCGGCAGCAATTCCGAACTGCTGGCAAAGGAGTGCGCCAGAGGTGCGGAGGAAGCGGGCAACCATGTGGAACTGCTCAGCCTGAAGGGCAAGAAAATCCAATACTGCATCGGCTGCCTTTCCTGTATTAAAACCGGGAAATGCGTTCAGAAGGATGACGCTCCGGAAATCATGGAGAAGCTGCGCCGGGCGGATGTTCTGGTTTTCGCCACGCCCATCTATTACTACGAGATGAGCGGCCAGATGAAGACCCTGCTGGATCGCATGAATCCCCTGTATGAGTCGGACTATGCCTTCCGGGAGGTTTACATGATCGCCACGGCTGCCGATGGCGGGGACGCCACCTTTGAAAAAGCCTACAACGGCTTGCAGGGCTGGGTAGACTGCTTCCCCAAGGCGAAGCTCTGCGGGCTGGTAGCAGGTCCGGAAATCGGCGACCCGAAGGACGCGGTGAATCATCCGGATGTGATGGAAAAAGCTTATTGTCTGGGAAAGGAGGTGTAATTATGGATTTTTCCAAAGAGGATTGGAATCTGTTCCGCTCGAAACTTCCCGATTGGCAGGAAGCCTATATGGAACGGCTGAACAAGGAATACATTCAAATTTTAAGCTCAGAGGGAAAAGCCTCCGACAAATTCTGGGAATTGGAAAAGCGAATATATCAAGATAAACGCAGCCCTGGTGTGATCGTTCAATTACGAAGAAGAGACATGCCCATACAGCTTACGAGTCTGCTGCGGGATGGCGCCATTACGCGGGATGATCTGAAAGAATTCAGCCCGGAACTCCAGGAATATTTAGGCTTCCTGCTTGGGGAAAACAGGAAGAAGTAAGCGAAGCTATGCGTCATTATGAATGTGAGTGTCTCAGATGCAGTACTAGGAAACAGATTGCGTTTTCATCAGAGCCCTACCCTGAATTAGGAGAAGTCTTTTCCTTTGAATGCACCATCTGCAAGGAAAGAACGAATTTCACAAGGGTAATCGGTAAAAAAGCCTCCGCCGAACTCTGCAGAAAACACGCGGAACAGAAATTGCGGCAGACAATCTCGGATGGATGCGCCGCTCACGGCTTTCAGCACCGTTTTCTATATCAATCCGTCATTATTACAACACAACTTTCCGATTGGTGCTTTGATTATCACCAGAGCGCAATTACGCTCTACCATGAAAGCAGCGTAAAAATCAATTTTCAGACGGGAGATTACGCAAAGTCTCACGTGCAGTTTCGCAATCGGAAAATGTCTCCATTAGAAGTCATCGAATACATTGCCGCACATGATGCTTGGCGCGCAATCGTCATGAAAGACGATTCAGGAATCCCAGCCGAACAGATTGGCAGACAGAAAGAGGAGTAAACGAATGGCAAAACGAATCGCTGTCCTTTCCGACACCCATGGGTTGCTCCGCCCGGAGGTGCTGTCCGCCATTTCTGGCTGTGACGCCATCATCCACGGCGGCGACATCAACAAGCCGGAAATCATCGACCGGCTGAAAGAAATAGCTCCGGTTTATGTAGTCCGGGGCAACAACGACAAGGAGTGGGCAGAGCATATCTCCGCAACGTTGACCTTCCAGATTGAGGACTGCCGGTTCTTTCTGGTGCACAACAAAAAGGAAGTCCCCAAAGACCTAACCAGCATCGACGCAGTGATCTTCGGGCACTCCCACAAGTATTTTGAGCAGGTAATTGACGGGCGGCTCTGGCTGAATCCCGGCAGTTGCGGCAAGCGCCGATTCGACCAGGAAATTGCGCTGGCGATTCTGACGGTGGAAGGCAAAAATCTGTCCGCCCAAAAGGTCGTCATTCAGCCCTGACTCTGCCGAATCAGAACCGTTTCACTCACCCGATCTGCAACAGAAGACCTTGGTGGACGACATGGTTCGCAAGCGGAATTATGGAAATTTTGATTGTCAGTATTGTCGCTTGTGCCATTGCGCTTTGGATTGATTATCTGATTGCAAGAGAATTCTATTTTGCGGCACGGGAAAAAGGCTATTCCGGGAAAAAATACCTCTGGATTTGTTTCTTCCTGGGCATGGTTGGCTATCTGCTGGTGATCGCTCTCCCCAACCGGGCAAGCGCGAAAGTGGAAGCAAATGACGAGCTTCCCCCGCTGTAAGGAGGCCGCACAAATATGAGCGAACGCTATTCCCGGCTGTTTTCCCTCCCGACCAATTTATACACGGAGGGTTCCCCCGTGTTGATTGCGGCGGGCGCATTGCTGAAAGACAACCAGACCGGAAAGGTTCTGGCACAGCTGAAATTCCGAAACATTTCACAAAAAGCCATCCAATCCGTTAAGGTAAAGGTGAATGCCTGCGACACCGCAGGCTGCCCCCTGGCTGGCATGGATTCCTTTTCTTATCTTGATTTGTCTGTGGCGGCGGGCGAAGAATTTGGTCAAAGCAAGCCCATCTATTTGCCGGACGCAACCACCCGCGCTTTCAGCGTGGAAATCCTTTCTGTTGTATTTGCTGACCATGAAGTGTTCACCCCCGCTGCTGTTTCCATCGCAAAGGAAGCTCCAAAAGAAGTGATAGAGGAAGTGCAGCGCGCAGAAGCGGAAAAAGAGGCAATTGAAGCAGCGCAGGAGCGTGCAAGAAAAGAAAAAATCATTAACAAACGAAGCCGTTGGATGATGGTGATTGGTTTTATTTCCCTCGCATCTGTTTTGCTTTCTTTTATCTGGCTTTACAATTCCAGTGCCTTGCCTTTTCGGTTGGTAATTCGCCGGTATTCTGTTCGGTATCTTCTGGCACTGGTGATTCCGTGTCTGTGTTTGTTTGCGGCATTTGCAGGAAAGAAAAAGAAAGCTGTTACTAAGACCGTATTTCTCATTTGTCTGGTGCTTTTCATTCTGCAAATTGCATCCATCATTGGCTACACTGTATTGGCCAACACAGCAACGGCATCAGAGGCATCGCGCAATCTGGCAGGAACGATTTCCAGATATGTGAATGGTGCTGATTTTGGTTTTCATCTGCAATATTTGCTGAAGGCGTTAAGTCGAGGCCGCGTACGCATCTTAACACAAACATTAGCACAAATTGCCCCCAGTTTCTTTGCGGTACTGCCCAATATCCTCTGCACAGCCGTTCTGGCGGTTTCCAGCAAGAAAATCAAATAACTATTTGGAGTGGGACATGCGTCTCGCTCCGTTTCTTTTTGGGGATGATCTCGCCATTCTTCCGGCCCAAGCTCTGCCGGGTAATCGCTGCCGTCCCGATGATCAAAGGCAAGCCGTTCACGCCATGGCGGGATACTTCTCATTCTCCTTTGCGGCTGACAGCATCAGCTTGATGCGATTGAGCTGGTTGACCTCGCTGGCGCCGGGGTCATAGTCCACGGCGGCGATATTGGCCTGGGGGTAGGCCTTTTTCAGGGCCTTGATGACCCCCTTGCCCACCACATGATTGGGCAGACACGCAAAGGGCTGGATGCACACGATGTTGGGCACCCCGGTCTTGATGAGCTCGATCATCTCTCCCGTGAGGAACCAACCCTCGCCATACTGGTTGCCGATGGACAGGAAAGGCTTGGTCTGCTCCGCGATTTCCTCAATGGGCATGGGGGCAACGAACCGTTTGGACTTTTCCAAAGCCTCCAACGCCGGCTTGCGAATCTGGCGCAGCAGCATAATGGCAGAGTCCGCCACCAGGTCGCTGCTCTTCTTCGCGCCCAGGAACTCGGTTTTGTACTTGCCGTTGTAGAAGCTGTAGTTCAAAAAGTCCATCAGATCGGGCACCACAGCCTCCGCCCCCTCCCGCTCCAGCAGCTCCACCAGGTGATTGTTTGCCAGGGGCATGTATTTGACCAAAATCTCCCCCACAATACCAACTCTCGGCTTTCTGATGCGCTCGTCCATGGGGAAATGGTCGAATGCTTCCACAATCTGCGTGCACAGCTCCTTGTACTCCCGGTGGGGTCCGCTGCCGGTGAGCTCCTGAATGCAGATGTCCCGCCACTGGTGATGCAGGGCGTTGGCGGAGCCGGGGGTCAGCTCATAGGGCCGCACCCGGTACAGGCAGCGCATCAGCAGGTCGCCGTAAACCACGGCCTTGACCATATCCTTCAGCAGCCCTGGGGACAGGTGGAAGCCCTCGTTCTTCTCCATGCCGTTGGCGTTCAGGGAAATCACTGGGATCTGGCTGAGACCTGCCTTTTCCAGGGCACGGCGGATAAAGGCTACATAGTTGCTGGCCCGGCAGCAGCCGCCGGTCTGGGTCATCATCACCGCCAAGTGGTCCGTGTCGTACTTGCCGGAGAGTATGGCCTGCATAATCTGGCCCACCACGGTGATGGAGGGGAAGCAGGCGTCGTTATTGACAAATTTCAGGCCGGTATCGATGGCCTGCCGGTTGTCGTTATCCAGCAGGACAAGGTTGTAGCCATGCTTGCGGACCACCGGTTCCAGAAGGTCAAAGTGAATGGGGCTCATCTGGGGCGCCAGAATGGTGTAGCCTTGCCGGAACATTTCTTTGGTAAACGTTTTACGCTCATAGGTGATGGAAGTGGGCTGGGCCGTAATGTGCTTCTCCCGGCGCATATCCATGGCGGCCAGGAGGGAGCGGATGCGAATGCGAACAGCCCCCAGATTGTTCACCTCGTCGATTTTCAGAAGCGTGTACAGCTTGTTGCTCTTTTCCAGGATCTCGCTCACCTGATCGGTGGTGACGGCGTCCAGGCCGCAGCCAAAGGAGTTCAGCTGAATCAGCTCCAGATCATCCCGCTGGGACACAAACTGGGCCGCGCTGTAAAGCCTGGAATGGTACACCCACTGGTCAACCACACGAATGGGCCGCTCCGGCTCAAAGTCAATGGGCAGGCTGTCCTCGGTGAATACCGTCAGGCCGTAGGACGAGATCAGCTCGGGAATGCCGTGGTTGATCTCCGGGTCGATGTGATAGGGTCGGCCCGCCAGGACAATGCCCCGCCCGCCCTTTTCTTCCATTTCCGAAAGCAGGCGTTTGCCCTCGGCACGGATATCGGCCTTGGCCCGCTGCTGTTCCAGCCACGCCTGATGGACCGCGGCACGGACTTCCCTTGCGGGGATATTCCACTCTTCGGCGGCGGTTTTCACCAGCCGGTCGGCGGCGGTCTTCTCGCTGGTAAAGGCGATGAACGGACGGATGTAATGCACGTCGCCATCGCTGATGGCCTCCACGTTGTTTTTCAGGTTCTCCGCGTAGGACACCACGATGGGACAGTTGTAGTGGTTCTGGGCCTGCTTCGTCTCCTGATGCTCATAGAACACGCAGGGGTGGAAAATGGTCTTGATGCCCTGATCAATGAGCCACTGGACATGGCCGTGGGCCAGCTTGGCAGGATAGCACTCCGATTCGGACGGAATCGACTCCATACCCTTTTCATAGATTTTGCGGGTGGAGAAAGGAGAGAGCACCACCCGGAAGCCCAGATCCTTGAAGAAGGTGGCCCAGAATGGGTAGTTTTCGTACATATTCAGCACTCTTGGAATGCCGATGATGCCCCGGGGGGCTTCCGATTCGGGGAGCGGCGGGTAGTCAAACAGCCGCTGACGCTTATAGAGCACCAGATTGGGGGCCTTCTTCTCCTTGTCACCACCCCCGGCGCCTTTTTCGCAGCGATTGCCGCTGATGTGCTTTCTGCCCCCGGGAAACTTGTTCACGGTAAGCATACAGTTGTTGGAGCAGCCGCCGCAGCGCACAGAAGAGGAGCAGTAGGAGAGATTCAAAATGTCGTCCAGGGAAAGCATACTGGTTTCCTGCCCCGCGTAATGGCTCCGGGCCACCAGGGCAGCGCCAAAAGCCCCCATCAGGCCGGAGATATCCGGGCAGGTAGCGTCCACGCCGGCAATTTTCTCAAAGGAGCGCAGCACCGCCTGATTGTGGAAGGTGCCGCCCTGCACCACGATATGCTTGCCAAGATCTTCCGGGGATGCCAGCTTGATGACCTTGTACAGGGCGTTTTTGATGACGGAATAGGCAAGCCCAGCGGAGATGTCGGAAACCGATGCCCCCTCCTTCTGGGCCTGCTTCACGTTGGAGTTCATGAACACCGTGCAGCGGGTGCCCAAATCCACGGGAGCCTTGGCAAACAGGGCCTCTTTCGCGAATTCCTCGGCGGTAAAGCCCAGACTGGTGGCGAAATTTTCAATAAAAGAGCCGCAGCCGGAGGAACAGGCTTCGTTGAGAAGAATGGTGTCCACGGTTCCGTTTTTCAGCTTGATGCACTTCATGTCCTGCCCGCCGATATCCAGCACACAGTCCACGTCCTTGTCGAAGAAAGCGGCGGCAGTACAGTGGGCAATGGTCTCCACCACCCCCTCGTCCAGAGAGAAGGCGGCTTTTAAGAGCGCTTCACCGTAGCCGGTGGAACAGGCCCGGACGATCCTCGCGCCCTGCGGCAGCAGCCGCTTCAGCTCCGCAACGGCAAGCTGGGCTGTTTGGATGGGGTTTCCCTGATTGCCCCGGTAGAAATGGTAGAGTAGTTGGCCGTCCCCGCCGATCAGGGCCAGCTTGGTGGTGGTGGAGCCGGCATCGATGCCCAGGAAACAGTCCCCGTGATAGGTTTCCAGCTCCTCCTTGCGTACCACCGCCCGGCTGTGGCGACACTGAAATTCAGCGTATTCCAGCTCATCCCGGAACAGGGGTTCCAAGCGGGGCATTTCAAAGCTTACCGCCACGCCCTGTTCCAGCCGTTCAATCAGCTGGCCCAAAGCCACGCCCTCGGCATCCCCGGCCTCCAGCGCCGCGCCCATGGCGGCAAAGAGGTGGGAGTTTTCCGGGTCCACGGTGGTTTCCTCGGTCAGCTTCAGGGTACGGATAAAAGCGGCTTTCAGCTCCGTCAGGAAGTGCAGGGGGCCGCCCAGAAAAGCGACGGTGCCCCTTATGGGCTTGCCGCAGGCGAGACCCGAGATGGTCTGGTTCACCACCGCCTGAAAAATGGATGCCGCCAGGTCCGCCCGGGTGGCGCCCTCGTTGATCAGGGGCTGAATGTCGGTTTTGGCAAATACCCCGCACCGGGCGGCAATGGGGTAGACCTTTTGGTAATCCTTCGCCGCTTCATTGAGGCCCGGGGCATCTGTCTGCAAAAGGGCTGCCATCTGGTCGATGAAGGAGCCGGTGCCGCCGGCGCAGACGCCGTTCATCCGTTCCTCCAGGCCGCCCTTAAAATAGATGATTTTTGCATCCTCACCCCCCAGCTCAATGGCCACATCCGTCTGGGGCGCCACAGCGCGCAGTGCCGTTGCCACGGCGACAACTTCCTGGACAAAGCCGATGTTCATGGCCTTCCCCAGATTGATGGCCCCGGAGCCGGTGATTTTGGGCTGCAGGATGCAGTCTCCCAGCTGCTCCCTGGCCTCTTTCAAAAGCGCAGCCAGGGTCTGCTGGGTCTTGGCGTGATGGCGTCGGTACTGACCAAAAACAATCTGATCATTTTCATCCAGCACAACCAATTTCACTGTGGTTGAGCCAATATCAATACCTGAATTATATGTTTTCATAATCTATCCTTTTTTGATTCGTACTTTTGGGTTGTCTGCCATTTTTATTTCAGCTCTATCCCGGAATGATCGGACTGATGAATGATCGTCTTGATTTCACCTAAAACAGCAAGAAATTCACACAGCCTTTCTTCACCAATCCCATCAATGACAGAGCCGATTTGCCGGAAGATTTCCTCCTTTAGTCTTGAAACGGTTTCCTCTCCCAACTCTGTCAGTTTCACAACCGTAATGCGACCGTCAAGAGCGCCTTTTTCTTTGGTAATCAGGTCCTTTGCGGCCATTTTCTTCAGCAAAACAGCGACTCTGGCGGTACTGACATTCAATTCAGCACTGATTTTACCTGCTGTTGCCATTCCGCCGGATTCACTCAGCAGGCGAAGAACTGCCGCCATGCCCGATTTGGTATCATTAATCAGATTGAAAAAGTCCGCAGGACAAACCCCTTGTATCTTTTCAAACACCTCTTCAACCTGCGTTTTCGTTGCCATCGTCCATGCTCCTTCCATTTTGCTAACCCTGTTAGATTATGTCATTTTTTGGCGAAAATCCGTGAACAGTTCATGAATTTTGTGTTAAGCTTTGAGATGGGCTCTTTTCGTGTCAATCACAGGCATCAAAAATGCAGACCTGAAAGCGTTCTGGCAGGAGCACAAAAAAAGAGAATGGGAACCGCCAAAACAAGCGGTTCCCATTGACACCTCAACATATTTATCATATTATAGCTTAATTATGCTTTTGTTAACAAACGATTCGTAGGGAATGCATTGATACATTCCGCCCCGGTAACGTTTTTATTAGGGTATATTGAATGGAAAAATGTTGATTCTTTTCGTAGGGAACGGATTTATCCGTTCCACTTCCCTTATTGTTTCAAACTCGGTTGGATAAATGGTAAAACGCCGATAATATGTTCCCCCAAATGCCATTCAACGTACCGCCCCAAAATCGTTACCTTTCGGAATGCATAAATGCATTCCCTACGAAAATTCGGTAAACGCTTCTGATGCTGCGATAGACCGATAATCACATAGTATTTCCCGTGGAATGAAACCTCTTATCCGCTTTTTCGGGGGTAGAGGCGGCAGGGCAGCAATACATCCGCCGTGGGGCGCCCCTCTATCTGCTCCAAAATCAGCTGCACCGCCTGGCTGCCGGGGCTTCCGCCGTCCAAGCCCAGGGTGGTGAGGGCGGCATCCTGGAAAGCGGCCAGGTAGCTGTTGTCGTAGCTGACAATGCTCATGGGAGCGTGAATGGCCAGCAGATGCTTTTGCAGCCGGTAGGCAATTTCATCGCTGAAGCAGACCACGGCGGAGCAGTCCCGGCGGTAGCTGCTTTGGAACCGCCGAAGCAGCGTATCGTCCCCCTCCAGCAGCCGCAGGCGCTCCTGCTGGGAATACCACAGGCAGTTTTCGTCAGACAGCCGGATTCCCAGCTCCCCGGCACTGCGGCAGAGCAGCCGGAACCGCTGGGCCCCCCGGGAATCGTCACTCTGTAAAATCGCCCCAACCCGCCGGTGCTCGCCGGAGGCCAGGCGGCCCATCAGCAGTCCGGCGCCCATGGATTCGTCCAGGAGCACCGCCGGGGACTGGGTGTCATACCGGCCGTTCAGCCAAACCAGGGGGATTCCGGCGGCCCGAAGCTTGGAAAGCAGCTCCCAATGGAAGCAGCCCAATGCATCGGTGATGGGCTCCAGGATAATCCCCGCCGGGCGCTGGCGCAGCAGCCTTTCCAGCAGCACTGCCTCCTCCTGCCTGTCGCCGCCGGTTTCCAGGCAGGAGAGGGTGAACCCCGCCTGGGAGGCGGCCTTCCGGGCCTCCCGCACCACAGTGGGAGAGAGGTATTCCTCCTGATCGGCCAGCACCAGGGCAATCTGCCGGCTGGTTTTCACCGCAGCCTGGGTGGGATAGGAGCCGCTGCCCTGCCGGCGGTGGATCAGCCCCTTTTCCTCCAGAATGGCCAGGGCGGAGCGGACGGTTTGCCGGCTGCATTCATATTGCCTGCAAAGGGCGGCCTCGGTGGGGAGCTTCTGCCCCTCCGGCAGTCCCCGGCGCAGCTGCCGCTCCAGCTCCTGAGCAATCACAAGATACTTGGCAGCCATAAAAACGCTCCTTTCCATGATGGGGCAGGAACCGGAATCATTGTCGAAATATTTCAATTTCTGTCCTGCCAAACGATGAAAAATTGTGTAGTTTCTATAAAAGAATACAAAAATTTTACTCTTTCAAAAAACGCATCCCAAAAAAACGCACCTTTTCCCCCGCTTGCACAGCAGATTGCTTTCCAGGGAAAAGAAACAGAAATCAGGCAAATCCGAAAATTTCAGTATCCTTATCATAAAATATTCACCATTGCTCTGTCAATTAGCAAGGTTTCAGAAAAGTTGTACGGTTTTTTGTTTGATTCCTCTAAAATGGTATTTATTCAGAATCACAGTTTTGTTTTTATCCACGGAGAATCCGTTGACGAACGCCGGTTTTTGTGCTTTTATATGAGCAGAAGCCCACACGCCGTGGGCAAATCAAAAATTTATGGAAAGAGGTAATCCCATGAAGAAACTTATCGCTTGCATGCTGGCGCTGCTGATTGCTGTCGCCCTGTGCGCCCCCGCCATGGCTGAGGACAATGTGGTCATCGGCTTTGCTCAGGTCGGTCACGAATCCGACTGGCGTGCTGCCAACACCAACGACTATCAGACCACCTTCACCGAAGAGAACGGCTACGAGCTGATTTTTGTGGACGCCGACAACGACCACGCTGCTCAGATGGAAGCCGTCCGCAGCTTCATCCAGCAGGAAGTTGACTACATCGTCATCTGCCCCGTGCAGGAAGCCGGCTGGGAAGTCGTCCTGCAGGAAGCTCAGGAAGCTGGTATCCCCGTGATCATCGCTGACCGTACCGTTTCCGCCGACCCCGAACTGTACACCACTTTCCTGGGCACCGATACCGCTCTGGAAGGCGAGACCGCCGGTCTGTGGCTGGCTGAGTACCTGGACGGCAAGGATGCCAACATCCTGGTGATTGAAGGCTCCGTGGGCGCTTCCGCTACCCTGGGCCGTACCACCGGCTTCAACAAGGTTGCCGACGAGCATTCCGAGTGGAAGATTCTGGACAGCCAGAGCGGTGACTTCACCCAGGCTGGCGGCCAGGAAGTCATGGAGTCCTACCTGAAGTCCTACGCTGGTCAGTTCAACGTGGTTGTCTGCCAGAACGATAACGAAGCCTACGGTGCCATGGACGCCATGGACGCTGCCGGCGTTACCTACGGTGTTGACGGCGACGTCATCATCATCTCCTTCGACGCCACCAAGGAAGGCCTGACCCGTACCCTGGCCGGCAAGATCAACTGCAACGTGGAGTGCAACCCCCTGCAGGCTGCCGGTGTCATGGACATCATTGCCAAGATTCAGGCTGGCGAAGAGATTCCCGACGTGACCATCGTTCCCGATGAAGCCTTTGTGGCTCCTGGCATCACTTCCGAGCTGGCTCAGACCATGACTCAGGAAATCCTGGACGGCCGCGCCTACTAAGATTTTGATGTAAATCACTGAAAGGGAAGGGGCCATTTTGGCCTCTTCCTTTCGGCATATGTGCCAATCGAGACAATCCAGAAAGGACGTGGAAAGTGGATGGAGAATCAGGTTGTTCTGACGATGCGAGGCATCACGATGACCTTCCCCGGCGTAAAGGCGCTGGACCACGTGGATTTCACACTGCGAAGAGGAGAAATCCACGCACTGATGGGCGAAAATGGCGCGGGGAAATCCACGTTGATTAAATGCCTCACCGGTGTAAATAATTTCGATGCCGGTGAAATTCACATTGAGGGCATTGAAGAGGCCATTAAAAACCGCAATACCCTGGAGGCTCAGAAGCGGGGTATTTCTACCGTGTACCAGGAAGTCAACCTCTGCCCCAATCTGAGCGTGGCAGAGAACCTTTTCATCGGCCGGGAGCCGATGACCAAGCTGCACACCGTCAATCGCCGGGAAATGGTGAAGCGGGCGCAGAAGCTGATGAACGAGATGAATCTTCCGGTGGATGTCACCCGGAATTTGGATGAATATTCCCTTGCATTGCAGCAGATGATCGCCATCGCCCGGGCGGTGGATATGGAATGCAAGGTGCTGATTTTGGACGAGCCCACCTCCTCCCTGGACGATACCGAGGTGGAGAAGCTCTTCAACCTGATGCGCCAGCTCCGAGACCGGGGCGTTGGCATCATCTTCGTCACCCACTTTTTGGAGCAGGTTTATGCCGTCTGCGACCGGATCACCGTGCTGCGTAACGGGCAGCTGGTGGGCGAGTATCCCATCGCGGAGCTGCCCCGGGTGAAGCTGATTGCCGCCATGATGGGCAAGGACTTCGACGATCTGGCCTCCATCAAGCCCGAAGGGGGCCTCCACAGCGGCACCGAAACCCTCATCGATGCCAAGGGACTGAGCCACGCCGGCAAGATCAAGCCCTTTGATCTGGAGCTGGCCCGGGGCGAGGTCATCGGCCTGACAGGTCTGCTGGGCTCCGGCCGCAGTGAGCTGGCCCGGGCCATCTACGGCGCGGACAAGGCCCAGACCGGCACCCTGCGGGTAAAGGGAAAGGATGTACATATCAAGCACCCCATCGACGCCATGAATCTGGGCATGGGCATGCTGCCCGACGACCGGAAGGCCGAGGGCATCATCGGCGACCTGAGTGTGCGGGAGAACATCATCCTGGCCATGCAGGCCCGCCGGGGCATCACCAAGCTGATTCCCATGAAGGAGCAGGAGGAAATCGCCGATCACTTCATCGAGCTGCTGCAAATCAAAACCGCCAGCCGGGAGACTCCCGTCAAGCAGCTCTCCGGCGGCAACCAGCAAAAGGTGATCATCGCCCGCTGGCTGGCCACCGACCCGGATTTCCTGATTCTGGACGAGCCCACCCGCGGCATCGACGTGGGCACCAAAACCGAAATTCAGAAGCTGGTAATCAAGCTGGCCCAGGAGGGCAAGGGCGTGCTGTTCATCTCCTCGGAAATTGAAGAGATGCTCCGCACCTGCAACCGCCTGGCCGTCCTGCGGGACGGGGCCAAGGTGGGCGAGCTCAGCGGCGAGATGACACAGGAGATGGTTATGAAGACCATCGCGGAGGGATAAGCAGATGACAACATTGAAAAAAGTCACCCAGAAGCAGCTGTTTCTGCCGCTGTTCTCCATGGTGCTGGTGATGCTGATCAACATCATCTACGATGTGGCCCACGGGAATCCATTCTATAATTTCTTCACCATTTCCATCAACAGCCAGGGCATCCTCTATGGCCGGCTGATTGACATCCTCAACCGGGGCAGCGAGGCCGCCATCCTGGCCATCGGCATGACCCTGGTGGTTTCCGCCTCCGCCGGTACCGATATCTCCGTGGGCTCCGTCATGTCCCTGGCCGGCGGCGTGTGCTGTGTGCTGCTGGCGGGCTTCGGCAACGTGAACGTGAACAGCTACGCCGTTCCCCTTTGGGTGGGCGTGCTGGCGGGCGTTCTCACCGCCTGCCTGTGCGGCGCTTTCAACGGCTTCCTGGTGGCGTTCCTGAAAATTCAGCCCATGGTGGCAACCCTGATTCTCTTCTCCGCCGGACGGGCCATCGGCCTGCTGCTGTGCAACAGCGCCATCGTCTACATCAACGTGGAGAGCTTTAAGATGTTCGGCGGCTACACCTGGATTTTCCCCACTCCCCTGCTGATCACCGCTGCCTGTGTGCTGGTCACTGCCCTGGTGCTGAAATTCACCGCCCTGGGCACCTATGTGCAGGCCGTGGGCATCAACAAGGACGCGGCCCGCATCTCCGGCTATAAGTCCGCCGCCATCATTTTCCTGTGCTATGTGGTCTGCGGCCTGTTTGCCGGCATCGCGGGCATTATGGCCACCAGCCGTATCTACTCCGCCGATACCAACAACATCGGCCTGAACCTGGAAATGGACGCCATTCTGGCGGTGGCCCTGGGTGGCAACAGCCTGGGCGGCGGCAAGTTCCGGCTGTCCGGCTCCATCATCGGCGCCTATACCATCCAGGCCATCACCACCACGCTGTACGCGCTGGGTGTCTCCTCAGCCCAGGCACCGGTGTTCAAGGCCATCATCGTCATCGCCATTGTCACCATCCAGTCCCCTGTGGTAAAGGCCTATATGAAAAAGCGCAAGGCTGCCAAGCTGGCTCAGAGCAGTGTGGAGGTGCATGCATGATGAAAAAGAAAAGAATGAACAGCAATTCCATTCTCCTGATGCTCACCATTTTGCTGTTTGCGGCCATGTATATCTCCGGCTGCGTGGCCTATGCGGATAAGGGCTTCACCAAGCTCCAGGTGTTCCTGGACATTCTGAAAAACAACGCGGGTCTGATCTGCGTGGTCTGCGGCATGACGGCCGTGATGATCACCGGCGGTATCGATATTTCCGTTGGTGCGCTGATTGCCATGGAGTGCATGTTCATGGCAGTGGGCGTGGAGGAATGGGGGCTGCCTGCGGTGGTGCTTCTGCCGCTGATGCTGGTGATCGGCCTGGTGTTCGGCCTGGTACAGGGCTATTTCATCGGCTATCTGGAAATCCAGCCCTTTATCGTCACCATGGCAGGCATGTTCTTCGCCCGGGGCATGACGGCGGTGATCTCCACCCAGCAGGTTTCCATTACCAAGAGCCCGCTGATGAGCAAGCTCTCCACCATGAAGTTCAACATGCCCTTTGAAATCGGCGCTTATCTGAACAAAAAGGGCAAGCTGATGGTGCCCAACGTGTCCATTTATGTCATCATCGCTCTGGTGGTGCTGATTGCCACCTTCCTCATCCTGCGCTATACCAAGTTTGGCCGCAGCCTCTATGCCGTGGGCGGCAACCAGCAGAGTGCGGCACTGATGGGTCTGGATGTGAAAAAGACCCGGTTTAAGGCCCATGTGATGTGCTCCTTCCTCACCTCCATCGGCGCCATCTGCTACGTGCTGAACACCATGTGCGGCACCACCCGGCAGGCCCTGGGACTGGAAATGGACGCCATCTCCTCCGCCGTCATCGGCGGCACCCTGCTCACCGGCGGTGTGGGCAACGTGATCGGCTCCTTCTTCGGCGTGCTGATCAACGGCACCATCTCCAGCCTGGTGAAATTCAACGGCAAGCTCAGCTCCGCCTGGCCCAACGTGGTCACCGCCATTCTGCTGTGCTTCTTCATTGTCCTCCAGGCCATCTTCGCCCGGTTCCGGAAAAAGGACTGATTACTCATTTCAAGAGGCTGCCCCGTTCATGCAACGAGGCAGCCTCTTTTTATGTCGGTTGGAATATGATCCACCCATTCGACCACAAAGAAAAATGTGCTTATCGGTTTTAGTCAGCAGTATTGTTCTTTATCGGATTAACGTTTCGTAGGGAATGCATTTATGCATTCCGCTTGGTAACGTCTTTATCAGGGTATGTTGAATGGAAAAATGTTGATTCTTTTCGTAGGGAACGGATTTATCCGTTCCACTCCCCATATCGTTTCAAAATCGGTTGGATAAATGGTAAAACGCCGATAATATGTTCCCCCAAATGCCACTCAACGAACTGCGGTGATCATCGAACCTTTCGGAACGGATAAATCCGTTCCCTACGCAAACACCGGAAAGTGTACCATTCAACGTACCGCCCAAAAATCGTTACCTATTGGAACGCATAAATGCGTTCCCTACGAAAATTCGGTAAACGCTCCTTATGCTGAGTGAAACCGATATGCACAAAGAAAAAATCAGGGACACCCGAGGGTGTCCCTGAAAAATTAGGAGGTATTAGTACATTCCGCCTGCCTGGGCAGCGGCAGCCTGAGCGGCAGCGTCGGCAGCGGGATCGGGCTTGTCCACCACCAGGCTCTCGGTGGTCAGCACGCAGGAGGCGATGGAAGCAGCGTTCTCCAGGCTGGAGCGGGTCACCTTGGTGGGGTCCACGATACCGGCGGGAATCATGTCCACATATTCCTCGGTGTAGGCATTGTAGCCAAAGCCCACCTTGCCGCAGGAGCGAATCTTCTCAAACACCACGGAGCCGTCCACACCGGCGTTCTCGGCGATCTGACGGACAGGAGCCTGGAGGGCGGTAGCGATGATCCGGGCACCGGTCTTCTCGTCGCCGTGGAGAGTGGCAATCAGCTTCTCCACCGCAGGGATGGCGTTGACCTGAGCAGTACCGCCGCCGGCCACAATGCCTTCCTCAACGGCGGCACGGGTGGCGTTCAGCGCATCCTCCACTCTCAGCTTCCGCTCCTTCATGGCGGTCTCGGTCTGAGCACCCACCTTAATCACGGCCACGCCGCCGCTGAGCTTGGCCAGGCGCTCCTGGAGCTTCTCCCGGTCATAGTCGGAGGTGGTGGTGGCAATGGCGGAGCGAATCATGTGGGCTCGGGCCTGGATATCGGCGGGAGCGCCGTCGCCGTCCACAATGGTGGTGGTGTCCTTGGTGACCACAACCTGACGGCAGTGGCCCAGGTCGGTCATCTGAGCATCAGCCAGCTCCATATTCAGCTCGCTGGAGATCACGGTGCCGCCGGTGAGCACGGCGATATCCTGGAGCATCTCCTTGCGCCGGTCGCCGAAGCCGGGGGCCTTGACGCAGACCACATTGAAGCGGCCCTGGAGACGGTTCACCAGCAGGGTGGCCAGGGCGTCGCCCTCCACATCCTCGGCGATGATGACCAGCTTCCGGCCGGACTTGACAATGGGCTCCAGAATGGGCAGCAGCTCCTGGATGGAGGCGATCTTCTTATCGGTAATCAGCAGGTAGGCATCGTCCAGCACGGCCTCCATCTTGTCGGTGTCGGTGACCATATAGGGGGAGATATAGCCCCGGTCGAACTGCATGCCTTCCACCACATCCAGACCGGTCTCGGCGGTCTTGCTCTCTTCGATGGTGATGATGCCCTCGGTGCCCACCTTTTCCATGGCATCGGCGATCAGCTTGCCGATGGACTCGTCGCCGGAGGAAACGGTGCCCACCCGGGCGATGTCCTCAGAGCCGCTCACAGGCACGGAGTTGGCCTTGATGGCCTCCACAGCGGCGGCAACGGCCTTTTCGATGCCCTTACGCATGACCATGGGGTTGGCGCCGGCGGACAGGTTCTTCAGGCCCTCGTGGGTGATGGCCTGGGCCAGCAGGGTGGCGGTGGTGGTGCCGTCGCCGGCCACATCATTGGTCTTGGTGGCGACTTCCCGAATCAGCTGGGCGCCCATGTTCTCAAAGGCGTCCTCCAGCTCCACTTCCTTGGCGATGGTCACGCCATCGTTGGTAATCAGGGGAGAGCCGTACTTCTTGCCCAGGACAACGTTTCTGCCCTTGGGGCCGATGGTAACCTTAACGGTATTGGCCAGCTGGTCAATGCCGGACTGGAGCTTCTTGCGGGCTTCTTCGCCGTAAACAATCATCTTTGCCATAATGAAAATCCTCCTTAATCCGTAACAACAGCCAGGATGTCATCCTGCTTGACAAACTTGTAGTCCACCTTGTCGATGGTCACATCGCTGCCGGTGAACTTGCCCACCACGACCCGGTCGCCGGGGGTAACGGTCATGGTCACGTCCTTGGTGCCGGGGCCAACGGAAACAACCTCGTAGATTGCGGGCTTTTCCTTGCTGGAGCTGGCCAAGATAATGCCGGAGCTGGTGGTCTCCTGGGCCTCGTGCTGCTTCAGCAAAACATTGTCTGCCATAGGCTTGAGTTTCATAATACTTCCTCCAAAAACAATTATTTAGACTGCGAATCCCGGGGGATTTGCAAATATCTACATCGTTAGCACTCTTAACTCCTGAGTGCTAACATATAATAACGCAGACTCGAAGAAAAAGCAAGCCCCAAAATGAGAAATTCCGTAAATAATTTATGAACCATCGGTTACAAATAAAAAGCGTATCGTCGATTAACGCCCCACTCCTTGCCCTCCCCATTGGGACAATGTCATCAATTTAATGTTTTATATCGTCGGGCGCCTGGCTGTCCCCCGCCGCCGCGATAACATACCGATCAGATAAACATCCAACAAGAACGGGGAGGGTTCCCTTTTCACATTGGCAATCCGAAGATTTAAGATTGTGCTGTGCGGCGGGGGCAAGCCACCCGCCCTACGGAAAACACCTAGTTTTAGTTGTAACAAGCTAGTAGGGGCCGTTACGTTTCAAAAGCACAATTATGCTGCTGATAGCCCATAACCGGAATCAGAATTTGGCGCCCCCTTGGGGGGCGCCAAGGAAGGATATGGGGGGGTTATGCCACCTCTCTTGTGATATTTCTCAGCCAGATGTACTTGCGGTAGTGGTGGAATACCACTGGCAGCTTGATGATCTCGTCCATGTTGCACAGGCAGAACACCACGGGAGCGGGGAGGTTCCACCAGAAGGCGGCCATCAGGCTCAGGGGGACACAGATGCACCACATGAAGATGATATTGGTGTTCATATCGAACTTGGCATCGCCGCCAGCGCCGAAAATGCCATCCAGCACCACATGGTTCACCGACTGAGCCGCGATGTTCAGCCCGGTAAAGACGATCATGATTTTCAGATAGGAGGCGGCCTGGGGGGTCAGCTGGGTGATGCTCATAATCACCGGCGTCAGGGCCACCAGCAGCAGTCCCGTGGCGATGCCCACCACGGCGGAGAGCTTGGTCAGCCGCAGGGCATAGGATTTGGCCTTGTCCAGCAGATTGGCTCCCAGCAGGTTGCCGATCATGATGCCCGCGCCGCCGCCCACGCCCCGAATCAGGCAGGAAATCAGGCTCTTGGCCACGGAGGTGATGGAATTGGCGGCAACGGCGTCACCGTCCATGTGGCCCAGCACCACGGAATAGGACATGTAGGCGATGCCCCAAACCAGACTGGCGCCGATCACCGGCATGGTGTAGCGGAGGAAATCCTGATAGAGCAGCCTATCCGCCTTTTTAAACAGCCAGTTCCAGCGCAGCTGCACATTGCCCTTGCGCCGGTTCACCACCACGGCCATCACCAGCTCCACCAGCCGGGCGATCACCGTGGCCAGGGCCGCGCCCCGGATGCCCATGGCGGGGAAGCCCAACAGGCCGAAGATGAAAATGGCATTGAGAACGATGTTCACCACCACGGCCACGGAGCTGATGGTGGAGCTCTCGGTGGTGTGGCCGGTGTTTTTCAGCAGGGCGAAATACACCTGGGTGATGCCGCAGAGGAAATAGGAGGGAGCCACCACCCGCAGATACTCCGCCCCCAGGGGAATGAGCTCCTGGTCGCTGGTGAGAATGGACATCAGGGTGGTGGGGATGACCAGGGCCGCCAGGGTCACCGCGCCTCCCAGCAGGAGAATGATTTTCAGCCCGGTGGGGGCGATTTTCTCAATGGATTTGCCGTCGCCCTTGCCCCAGTACTGGGCGGCCATAATGCCCACGCCGATGCTGAAGCCGGTTACCAGCAGGCTGAGGAAGAACTGCACATTGCCCGCCTGGGATACCGAGGCCATGGATTGCTGGTCCAGCCGCCCCAGCATCACCGCGTCGGTGACGCTGACCAGCGCCAGCATGAAGCTCTGCACCGCGATGGGCACCACCAGGCGCATGAGCTCGGAATAAAAGGTGTCCTTTTTCAGTCGTTTGGATGCCATAGCAACCTCCCATGTAATCCGCACAGAGAAAGACCGGATAAGATGAAATTCCTATCCAGTCAATCTGTCGCGGTATGATAAGGCCATTGTAACGGCGATTGGGAGAAAAAGCAAGGGGAAAAACCATAAAAGCCGCCGTTTCCCTAAAAAATCCCTTTCAAAATCACCAGCAGGACCAGGCACCAGAAAATCAGGATGGGCAGGGCGTAGTACCACTTCTTCGGCCGTCCCCCCTGCCACATGCCCTGGGCTTTTTCCCGGCATTCCGCCAGCACCTCCTGAGGAATCAGCCGGAGGGTCAGGGCCACCAGGCCGGGCAGCAGGAGCACATCATCCAGATACCCCAGCACCGGAATAAAATCCGGAATCAGGTCGATGGGCGACAGGGCATAGGCCACGGTAACTGCCGCCAGGATTTTTGCAAAAAGGGGCGTTTTTTTGGATTTCAGCGCCAGGAATACCGCCGGAATATCCCGTTTCAGGTTGGCGGCCCGTTCTTTCAGCGTCATGGGCTTCCCTCCCTCAATACGCCCGGGCTGCAATCAGCTCCGCCGTGAGCATATCCGGGGTGAACACCTGTTCTTCCACAAAAATCTGCTTGGGAATGGCCTGGCCTGCCAGATACTGCTGGATCAGCTCGTCCACCCGGGGCCCGTGGAGGGGATTGCACTCCACGCAGAGGTTGATTTTTCCAGCCATGCACTGCTCCAGGGCACGGTGAACAGCGTCAAAGGAGACGATGATCACATCCCCATCCAGGCCGTAGCGGATGCCCGCCTCGTCCAGGGCCCGCATAGCGCCGAAGGTCATGTTGTCGTTTTCGCTGTAGATCACATCAATGTCCCGGTGCTCCGCCAGGAAATCCCGCACCACCTCATAGCCCTTGGACTCGGTGAAATCTCCGGACAGCTGCCCGGCAAAGCGCCAGTTTTCATGGGCATCCACCGCGTCCTCAATGGCCTTGGTCCGCAGCAGCTGGGCAGTGGCGCCGTAGGTGCCCTGGATGTGGAGGATGTTCACAGGTTCCTCCCGCTGCTTCAGGGTTTCCTCCAGCCAGTGCACCGCCTGGAGCCCCTCGGTGAGAAAGTCGGAGCCGATTTGGGTCAGGTAGAGCTCCGTATCCTCCACTGCCACCTCCCGGTCCACAATCAGCACCGGAATATCTGCGTTCTTCGCCTCCTGCAGCACCGCATCCCAGCCGGTTTCCTCCAGGGGGGCGATAACGATAATGTCTACCCCCTGGACAATGAAGTTCCGCACCGCGGCCAGCTGATTGGCCTGCCGCTGCTTGGCGTTTTCGTAGAGCAGCTCATAGCCGTTTTCCTCGCTGAGGGATTCCATCATGGAGGCGGTGTTTGCCACTCGCCAGTCGGACTCCGCCCCCAGCTGGGAAAAGCCCACCCGGGTCAGCTGGGGCACCTGAGGGGGCTGGCTGCCGCAGCCGGAAAGCAGCAGCAGAAGCGGCAGCAGCAGGCTAAGCAATTTCTTCATGGGTCTGCTCCTTTCGGAATGGAATTCGGATGGTGATGGCGGTGCCCACGCCCCGCTGGCTTTCAATGGTAAATTCGCAGTCCGCCCCGTACATCAGTCGGAGCCGTTTATAGGAGGACACCAGGCCGAAGCCGGTGGCCTCGTCGTTTTCCAGCTGACGGCGCAGAGTCTCCAGCTCCGGCGGGTCCATTCCCGCGCCGGTGTCCGCCACCCGGATGGTCACCCGGTCCTGATTTCTTTCCCCGGTGACGGAAATCAGCCCCTTGCCCCGCTTGGGCTTGATGCCATGATAGATGGCGTTTTCCACCAGGGGCTGCAGGGTCATTTTGGGAATCAGGCAGTCGCCGATGGCGGGGTCAATCTGAATGTCGTAATCCAGAATGTCCTTGTATCGCACCTGCTGAATTTCCAGATAGCTGCGGATGTGCTGTTCCTCCCGGTCCATGGTGACAATGTCCTGGCCGTTGCTGAGGAAGGAGCGGAAATAGGTGGACAGGCTGGTGACCATTTCCTCCGCCTGCTCATTTTTTCCGGTTTCAATGAGCCAGACAATCGCATCCAGGGTATTGTAGAGAAAATGGGGGTTGATCTGGGCCTGGAGCAGGGACAGCTCGATGCCCCGCAGCCGAATCTGCTCCTGCCGGTTCAGTTCGATCTGCCGGTTCAGTCGGACGGTCATTTCCTCAATGCCCGCCCCCAGCACCGACAGCTTGGGGTCCTCCGCCTGCACCGGGGGCTTCTCCGTCAGGTCCCCCCGGCCGATCTCCCCTACCCGGCGGAACAATGCGTCAATGGGGTCGGTGATGCTCCGGCTGGTGCGGACCGCCCGGCGCAAAGCCAGGGCCATGACCCCCACCATGCACACCAGCACCGCCAGCAGCTCCACCACCAGCATCCGGTTCAGCCGCTGCTGCAGCGCCGCCAGCTGGCCCGCCTCGTGGTAGAGATAGGTATACATGTATTCCTCAATCAATTGGGTGATGACATAGATATTGGTTTCCAACTGCTCCATCCGCAAATCGTAGCCCTGGGTGTTCTGAATCCGCTGGATGCTGGCCGTGAGGCTGTCGCAGAGCTCCAAAACGCTAAGGGCAGCCCGGCGGCTGTCCGGGGTGGCGGAATTGGTAACCAGGGTCTGCGCCAGGGTGCGGGCAGTTTCAATTTCCTCCTCCGGCAGGGTCTGGGCGGAGCCGCTGACGTAATAATACATCTTCAAATCCACATCGGCCTTGAAGTTCTGGTTGAATTGAGAGGCGGTGGTGATGTTGCCGGTGAGACTGGCATAGCGCAGGTTATTGTTGACGAACAGAAAGAGAATCACCGCCGCCAGCAGCACCATGGGCACGAAAATGTTCAGGATCAGGCCATAGAGCTTTCCGGCGATGGAGTTGGAATCACGAAAAAATCGGTGTTTCATTCTTCCTCCGTTTCTCCGCTGCGGAAGGCCCTGGGGGTGCAGCCCTGGGTTTTCCGGAAGACAAAGGAGAAATACCGGGGATCCCGGTAGCCCACCTCATAGGCAATTTCGCTGGAGCGCATGTTGGTGCGCTGCAAGAGCTGCTTGGCCCGGTTCATCCGCTTTTGAGTGAGATACTCCACAAAGGATACTCCCATTTTCTGACTGAACAGGGCGCTGAGATAGTTGGCGCTGATGTTGATGGCCTGGGCCACGGAGTTGAGGGACAGGTTCTCATCGGTGTAGTGCTTTTCCATGTAGCGGATGGCGCTGCTGAGAATGTCGCTGCTCTCCTGCTGGCTCTTCAAATCCCGCAGCCGCAGGGCCTCCGTGAGAAGCGATACCATGTATTCCTCCATTTTGGAGGCAGGCAGGTTCACCTCCGGCTGGGGCAGGCCGGAAAAATCCTCCTGCTGGCACCCCAGCTGCTGCAAACACAGCTCCGCGTTGATTCGCAGGGACATCATGATGTAGTGCCTGAACAGCAGCGACCGCTCCGCGCCCCCCAGGTTGGACAGATATTCCTGGGCAAAGGCCTGGATTTCCTCCGGGGTGCCCGTTTGCAGGAAATTGCGGATGACCATGGGGTCCAGCTTTCCCGGGTCCAGGGTTTCCAGGCAGGCGGCGCCGTTGTCCGCCGCCTCGGCGTGGAGCATTTCCGCCCGGAACACATGGGTCTGGGGCAAAAGATGCCGGTAGGCAAGCACATGGCTGGCATCCTTGTAGCACTGGGCCAGCCCGCTGAGCCGGTCGGTGGGCTCTCCCACGGCGGCGTACCAGTTCAGCTGCTCCTGGGCGCTGCCGCAGCGTCGCTGGATGATGTCCAGGGCCCGGTTTGTCCGTTCCGTCAGGTTCTCTGCGTCGCCCATAATCAGCGCCGCATAGGACAATAGACCGCTGCGGAACAGAATATAGCCGGGGTAGCGGAGGAAATAGTCCAGCAGCCCATCCAGGGTCACCGCCGCCGTCTCGGAATAGCTGCTCTCGTCGGTGGACTGGACGGTGAAAATCACGAAATTATAGCCGTCGGCGTTCAGGTCCAGGTTCAGCCGGTCGGCCTCCTCATAGATCTGCTGCACGGACAGGGAGCCCTCCACCAGCCGCTCGAAAAAGGCCCGGCGGGAGAAGCTCTCGTATTTTTTGGTATCCTGCTCGAACCGGCGCAGGTAGTCCTTCTGCTCCCGCTCCTCCTGAATTTTCTCCCGGGTCAGCTCCAGGGCCTTCAAAATGGCCGCCTTGGTGATGGGCTTGAGCAGGTACTGGTCCACCTTTAAGGCGATGGCCTGCCGGGCGTACTCAAAGTCGCTGTAGCCGCTGAGAATGATGATTTTGGTATCCGGCAGCTCCCGGCTGACGATGCTGCTCAGGGCCAGGCCGTCCATAAAGGGCATTTTAATGTCCGTAATCAGCACATCGGGCTTGAGCTTGCGAATCAGGGGCAGGGCGATTTCCCCATCGGGGGCGTCGCCCACGAATTCAAAGCCGTATTTCTCCCAGGGCACAATGTCCCGCAGGCCCTCCCGGACGATGCTTTCATCCTCGGTGATGAATACCTTGATCATTTCCATTGACTCAGCCCCTTATTGCTTTTATAAGATCATGTTTTGGTGATCGGTTTTACGCAGCTTTATAATGCTTTCGTGAATGAACGGTATTTGTCCCATTGTGTTCGTAGGGAACGCATTTATGCGTTCCGAAACGCCCATTTGACAACCGTGATACGTTGAACGGAAACGGTGAACGATGATTGCGGAATGCATGAATGCATTCCCTACGAAAACGACGCAACAGGGATATCTTGTATCTTATATCTTCACCAACGCCGCGCCTCCATTACCGGTAATTCTCTCGCCGCCCTTGCAGGCAGAAAGGCAGCTCCATGCGGTTTCCCTCCAGCAGCTCCCGGTTATAGAGAATTTCCTCCACCGGCCCGTCGGCCACGATTTTTCCCCTGGACAGGAGAATCACCCGCTGGCAGGTATCCAGAATCATATCCAGATCATGAGAGGCGATGAGCTTGGTCTGGGGCAGCCGACGGATGGTGTTGATGACGGTGCGCCGGTTCACCGGGTCCAGGGCGGTGGAGGGCTCGTCCATTAGGATGGCCTCCGGCTCCATGGCCAGAATGGTGGCGATGGCGGCCATGCGCTTTTCGCCGCCGGAGATTTTGTGGTTGTAGCAGTGCTTCAGCTTTTCAATGCCCAGACTTTTCAGCACCGCGTCCACCCGGGCGTCGGTTTCCTCCCGGCTCAGGCCATAGTTCAGGGGGCCGAAGCACATATCCTCATAAACCGTGGGCATGAACATCTGATTGTCCGAATCCTGGAGGACAAAGCCGATTTTCTGCCGGACGGCGGCCAGATTCTTCTTATTCAGCTCCAGTCCGTCCACCAGAATCTGCCCGTCGCCGGAAAGCAGACCCAGCAGCAGCTTCATGATGGTGGATTTGCCCGCTCCATTGGCGCCGATGAGCCCCACGGACTCCCCCTTTCGGATGGAGAAGCTCAGCCCCTCCACCACCGGCTGCTGGCGATCATAGGAAAAGGATACATTCCGAAATTCAATCATGGTATTACCTCACAAACAAGCTCCCCAGCAGTGCGGGGATATTCACCCATCGGGCGGCGGCAAACAGGCCCAGGCACACCGCCCCAAACACCCAGTCCTTCCATTTCAGGCCATCCAGCCGGGCGTAGTGGTACTCCCCCCGGAAGCCCCGGAGCTGCATGCTGCCATAGAGCTCCTCCGCCCGGTCCATGCTCCGCAGCAGCAGCTGACCCAGAAAGGAGCCCCAAGCGGAGATATGCAGCCCCTTTTGCCCCGGCGCCCGGAGACGATAGGCGTCGGTCATCACCGCCACCTGCTCCATCAGCACCCCGATGTAGCGGTAGGTCAGCAGCAGCAATGTCACCAGAATCCCCGGCACATGGAGCTTCCGCAGGGCGGCGCAGATGGAATCCATGGGGGTGGTGGCGATGAGCAGAAAGGAAGCCATCAGGGAGAATACACCTTTCATCATCAGCGTCACCATGGAGACCCAGCCCCCGGTGACGGTGAGGCCCCCCAGCCGCAGCAGGGGCGTGTGGTCCAGAAAGGGATTCACCAAGCCCACGGCGCACACCAGGGGCAGCACGATCCGCAGCCGGTAGAAGCAGAGCCCCACCGGGATCCCCGCCGCTTGAAACAGCAGCACCGGATACAGCACCATCACCGCCAGGGCGGAGAAATCGTACTTGGGAAAGGACACCACGGCAGCAATATAGAAAACGGTCACCAGGAGCTTACACAGAGGATGGAGCCGGTGGACCGGAGAATCCTCCGCCGCCAGGGCATCCATCTCCCGCAGCTCCACATGGGCTCGGGTAATCTGATCCATGAAACAACCTCATTTCAAAAGGAATCGGAGGCACCAAAATGGTACCTCCGATATCATATCACATATTCTACGCTTTTGCACCCGCTTTTTTTCTGCGGAAGAAGCCGCCGCCCATGCAGATCACGGCAACCACAGCGGCCACAATGGCGGAGCCCAGCAGACCGGACACCGAGGTGCCCACCACGCTGTCGCTTCCGGCGAAGCCATAGTCCGGCAGGAAAGCGGTTTTCTCCTGAATGGAGCCGGCTACCTCCGCCGCGCCGCTGGAAACGCCGTAGTCTTCCTCGTCCAGGCCCATGTTTTCACTGTAGCCCGCCTCGGAATTTCCGAACATGGACCACTCCAGGCCGTCGGGATTGGAGCTGGCAAACAGGCTCAGTCCGCCGCCCACAATGGCCACCACCACCGCCAGAATCACCAGGGTGGTTTTCAGGGAGCATCTGCCCCGGCCTGCCTGTGCGCTTACATCCATCAAAAGCTCCGGCCGGGCCTCATACACAAACACCAGCACCGCGGAGGTAATCAGTCCCTCCACCAGGCCGATGGCCAGATGAATGGGCTGCATCACGCCCACAAAAGCGCCAAAGGGCAGCTCGGTGATGCCGGAGGCGCTGGTTTCCAGCACCACGGAGAAAGCGCCCAGCTGCAGCGTGATCACGCAGCCCAGCACACTGGCCAGGATGATCTTTGTCCGCATTCCCAGCCTGCCAAAGAGCTTTCCCGTCATAATGGGCCGCCATAGCAGGTAGTAGCCCACAAAGCAGCCGTAGAAGGCCATGTTCCAGCAGTTCGCCCCCAGGGCCAGCAGTCCGCCGTCGGCAAAGAACAGGGCCTGGATGGCAAGGATCACGGTCATGGACAAAAAGCCCGCCTGGGGCCCCAGCAGGGCGGTGAGCAGCATGCCGCCGCACAGGTGGCCGGAGGAACCGGTGCCGGGGATGGTATAGTTGATCATCTGCCCGGCGAAAACCAGGGCGGAGGTCACTGCCATGGTGGGCAGCTTTTCGGTGGCTTCATCTTTTTTCAGGGTCCTCACGGAAGCGCCAACAGTCACCGCAGAGGCGGCGTACATGGTGGCGGCAACGGCGGGAGCCAGCAGCGCATCTGCCATATGCATCTTCATGCACCTCTTTTTCTAGAATGAGAGGATTATAACAGACCAGAAAGCAGATTTTAAGCCCCCCGGGGGGATGTTTTTTTTGCAAAAAAATTACTTTTTCTTTCCCGCCTTGGCGGCTTCCTCTCGCTGGCGGCAGGTCTCCGCCCAGCTGGGGATGGTGGTGAGCTTTTCCGCCAGCTTTTTCAGCTCCCCGGGAATGTCGATGTTCTGGGGGCAGCTTCTGGCGCATTTGCCGCAGGCGATGCAGGCGGTGGGCTTCTTCTCTTCCGGCAGGAACTCCACCCGCATGGCAGCGTTGACGGTGGGGCTCACCCGCAGCTCGTTGAACACCGCCAGCAGCGCAGGGATGTCCAGGCCCTTGGGGCAGCCCTCGCAGCAGTAGCGGCAGCCGGTGCAGGGGATGAGGTCCATCATGCTCTGGGCAATGGAGAGCAGCAGATTTGTTTCCTCCCCGCTCAGGGCATCCTGCTTGGCAAAGGTGGCCAGGTTATCCGCCATCTGCTCCTTGTTGGACATGCCGCTGAGGACCATTTTCACATTGGGCAGCCCCTGGAGGAACCGGAAGCCCCAGGAGGCGGTGGAGGCTTTCGGGCGGATGGCCTTCAGTTTGGCGGTGTTTTCTTCGCTGAGGGCTGCCAGCATGCCGCCGCGCACCGGCTCCATCACCCAGACGGGGATATTCCTGGCGGTGAGCAGCTCATATTTTTCCTTTGCCCGCTGCAGGGTCCAGTCCATATAGTTCAGCTGAATCTGGCAGAACTCCATGTCCGCGCCGCAGTAGTCCAGGAATTTTTCCAGGCCCTCCACCTGGGCGTGGCTGGAAAAGCCCAGATGGCGAATCCGGCCCAGACGCTTCTGCTCCTTGAAATAGTCCACGATGCCCCACTGGGGGTCCATGTACACCTCCATGGACTTTTCATTCACATTGTGCAGCAGATAATAGTCAAAATAGTCCACGCCGCATTTTTCCAGCTGCTCTTCAAAGATTTCGGCGGGGTCGTAGCCGTCGCTGAGAATCTGATGGCCGGGGTACTTGGTGGCCAGGTTGTAGCGCTCCCGGGGATAGGCTTTCAGCACCCGGCCCATCACCCGTTCGGACTGGCCGCCGTGGTAGGGGTAGGCGGTGTCAAAATAGTTCACCCCGGCATCCATGGCCATGGCAACCATTTCCGCCACCTGGGCCTCGTCGATGGAGCCGTCTGCCAGGCAGGGCAGCCGCATGGCTCCAAAGCCCAGCAGGGACAGCTTTTCCTTTTGAAAATCGCTGTAAATCATGGTTTTGTCCTCCTTGGTTTGTGTATCAGTCAATGGAAAGCTCAAACAGGTCCATGGCGCCGGTTCCCTGGAACGTCAGGAACAGCGGCAGCTTGCCATGGAGCGGAGAAAGGGGAGCTGTGAATTCCTGCCAGCTTTCCGAGGGGGAAATGGGAATACAGGAAAGGGTGGGGCCGTCCTTTTCGGTGGAGACCAGCAGGCTGCCCCGGGCGTCTCCCCGGGCTGTGACGGAGATTCGCTCCTGGCCGGAGAAAGCAAAGTATTTAAAGCCGCACCAGGCACCGTGGGACAGATTGGCAATGTACTGGTCGGGGTGATCCTCCCGGTCGCCGCCGCTCTGGGTGAAATAGGGATGGGCCTTGTCCGGCTCCCGCACCGCCACATAGCCGAAGCTTTCCTCCCGGAAGCCCAGGTTGCAGGCGATTCTGGCCTCATATCGATTGGGAAGCGCCAGGGGGCCTCCGTTCAGGCCGCAGCTGGTGATTTCCACCTGGGGAATGGAGCCGTCGGGCAGGATGGTGATGGCCTCGGCGCAGCCCTGGCGGCAGCAGCACTGCTTGTTGGTCTGCCGGTGGTAGAAGATGTACCACTGGCCACCAAGCTCCACCATGCCGCCGTGGGTGTTGCCGGTGTAGTTGGTTGCCACCTGATTTCCGTTGAGGCCGATGTCGCCGATGCTCACCAGAGTGCCGCCGAAGCGGAAGTCCCGGTCCGGAAATTTACTGACGGCATAGCACAGCTCATGGCTGAGGATGGAGGAATAGACGAAGTAATAGAGATTCCCGATTTTTCGGATGCTGCTGGCCTCGAAAAAGGCGTGGCCCTCAAAGCCGGTGCCCTGCTGATTCCACACGCTGGGGGCAACGAGCACCGGTTCCCGGCGCACCGTAAGCATGTCCGGCTCAAGCTCCGTGCAGTAGGCGCCCTCCATCCGCCGGTTGGATTTGCTGAGAAGCTCATACAGCCAGCCGGGGCCAGGGGCGAAGCCGGTGTAGAGATACACCCTGTTTCCCTCCACCAGCACACCGGGGTCAAAGCAGCTCACATCCCCCTCCCGGGCGCCGTAGGGGGTGCCGTCGGGCCGCTGCACATAGCCATAGAACTGGAAATCTCCGGCAGGGGTGTCGCACACCGCAACGGACACCACCGTGGAGCCGTTGAGGGAATAGTACAAATAATACCGCCCATCCGGCCCCTGAACCAGGTCCGGGGCAAAGAGCTGCATTTTTCCGTCGGGATTCATGGGGTCCCGGTTGGTGGGGTAGATGACCCCCTCATAGCGCCAGTCTCCCAGCTCCTCCACCGGAGCGGACCAGCACACATAGTCGTTCACGCAGAAAGCGTCCCCGTTGAACCGGTCATGGCTGCCGTAGACATAAACCCGGTCCCCAAAGACCCGGGGCTCCCCATCGGGCACATATTCATAGCTGGGCAGATAGGGATTGAAAGCCTGTTTTTTCATGGGTATCATCCTCTTTTGTAATCGAAATCGGAATTTTCATTATCGGTTCCTGCAGCATAATTGTCCTTTTGTTAACGAACGATTCGTAGGGAATGCATTTATGCATTCCGCCTGGGTAATGGTTTTGCGCCGGTGCGTTGAATGGGAAAATGTTGATTCTTTTCGTAGGGAACGGATTTATCCGTTCCGACCGCGAAGCGGAATTACCGAACCCAATTATTTGACAAAGGGTCAAGTTATCCGAATATCCAGCCAAATTTGTGATAAAAACATCCGAAAAAGCGGCTTCGCCGACGGAATGAGCAAGCCCATTTCCTTGGTGTTGACGGACCATTCCCCGTTCAACGAACCACGGATGTTCATCAGCCCTTCGGAACGGATAAATCCGTTCCCTACGCACACGACTGGCTGATATCTTAATTAAATTAACGCCCCTTATGCTGCTGAAAGGCGACAACCTGAATTGAGATCATTCCAGGGAGGCCGCCTGGGTGCTTTCCTCCATGGGAACGGCTTCCGCGGCGGGCTCCAGCACTTCCTCTGTGGGCAGGACTTCCTCTGTGGGGATCATTTCCTCCGTGGGGATCATTTCCTCTGTGGGCTGCATAGCCTGCTCGGTTGGTTCCGTTTCAGGAGGGGTTGTGGCTTGGGCGATGGCCGAATCCGACTCGCCGCCCACCCGGATATTGGCCCAGCCGGACACCTGGCACTGGCCCTTGCTGTTGCTGCCGGTGGCCACCACGGTGCCGTCGGCCTTCAGGCCAAGGGTGTGGTCGTCGCCGCAGACAATCTCCGTAATGTCCGTCCAGCCGGACACATCGCAGGCGCCATAGAGGATGAAGCCGGTGGCCACCACGGTGCCGTCGGCCTTGAGACCAACGGTGTGGTCAAAGCCGCCGTCCACGGTGACAATGTCCCGCCACTGGGAAACGTCGCATTTCCCGTTTCCGTTGGCCCCCACCGCCACCACGGTGCCATTGCTCCGCAGGCCCACGGTGTGATCGAACCCGGCGGCAATGCCGGTGATGTTGGCCCACTCCGACACGTCGCACTGGCCGTTGGAATTCTCACCCACCGCCATGACGGTGCCGTCCGCCCGCAGGCCCACGGTGTGATAGCCGCCGGCGGCAATGGCCACGATGTCCTTCCAGTTGCCCACGTCACACTGGCCGTCCTTGTTGTAGCCCACCGCCACCACGGTGCCGTCGGCTTTCAGTCCAACAGTGTGGTTGGCACCGGCGGACACGGAAACCAGATCCGTCCAATCGGATACGTCGCACTGGCCGTATTTGTTGTACCCCGCCGCCACGGCGGTGCCGTCGGATTTCAGGCCAACGAGGTGATTGGAGCCCGCGTCCAGGGCGAACACATCCCGCCAGGTAGCGCAGTCCGCGATGGTCTGCTTGCCGTCCCCCGCATACACCACGGTGCCGTTCTCCCGCACCGCGGCGGACAGGGCACTTCCGGCGGCGATGGCCTTGCGCTGGTGGGCGGAGTCCCGCTGGGCAGTGTGGAACAGACGGCTGTTGCGGACATCGGCGGCCAGCTGGGCGGCATCCTCATAGTCCCCCAGGCTCACAAACAGGGCTTCCGCCTGGTCGTAATCCCCCTGGTCATAGCAGGTCCGGGCCCAGCGGTAATTGGTTTCCAGCACCCGCTGGGGGGCGTCCTCGAAATCGCCAAGCTGCTGGAACAAAGCCAGGGCATCGGCATATTCCCCCGCCTCCAAAAGGTCCTCCGCCTGGCCGTAGAGCATGGTAGAGCGGGTCTGCCGCACCTGGTCCAGCCGGTCGGCGGCGTCCTGATATTCTCCCAGGGCAAGGAACAATTCCTCCGCCCGGTCGTAGTTACTGTTTTGGAATTCCCGGTCCGCATCGGCGTACTGGGCGGCCAGGGCCAGATCAGCGGAATCCTTATAGTCTCCCAGGGACTGATAGATGGAAACGGCCTGGCTGTACTCTCCCTTTTCCGTCAAAGCGGCGGCCTCCACATAGGCCTTTTCCAGCCGCACCTGGGCGGCCCGCTGGGGAGCGTCGGCATATTCCCCCAGGGCGGTGAAGGCCTGCTCCGCCTCGTCGTACCGGCCTGCCTCCAGGTGGGTCTCCGCCTTTTGGTAGCGCACCTGCTTGGCACGCTCCCGGGCATCGCTGTAGCCGGTCAGGGCCTCGAAGGCGGCCTCGGCGTCGTCATACTTGCCCATTGCAAGCAATGCCTCGGCATTGGCATAGCGGGTGGCCTGAACCCGGTCGTAGGCGTCGGCGTAGTCCCCCAGGGCGTGAAAGGCCGCTGCGGCCTCCTCGTATTTTCCCTGGGCCAGCAGCTCCTCCGCCCGGGCATAGCGCACGTCCTGAATCCGGTCCTCCGCGTCGCTGTAATCTCCCAGGGCTTTAAAGGCGGAGACAGCTTCCTCAAACCGGCCCTGGGCCATCAGCTCCTCCGCCTGGGCGTACTTCGCCTGACGGCAGCGTTCCGCCGCGTCGGAGTATTCCCCCAGGGCCTCGAAAGCCGCGGCGGCATCGGCAAAACGGCCGCTTTCCAGCAGACGCTCCGCCTGGGCATACCGGTTGGCTGGGACGATCATGCGAACCGTCACCGCCCACAGCAGCAGCGCCACCACCAGGGCCGCCACAATCAGCCCGGGGAGAAAATACTTGTTGTCACTTTTCAGTTTTTGAAGCAATTCATTCATGGATTCATCCTTCTTTCAGGGTAACAGAGAAATCAGCTGAGATAAAAAACATCCATCAAATCCCGCATGGCGTAGTAGTTCTCCAACTGCCGCCAGCCGTTGTTCACGTTGGGCGTTTCCAGATTGAATTTCATATTGGTGTTGGGCAGGGCCTCCCGCAGCCGCTGGGGAGCGTCGGAGCAGGGCAGGCCGTAGGTGCCCTCGATGCCGCTCCACCACAAATTTTTCAGCCAGGTCATTTGCAAAATGGGCTCCGGGTCCCCGTAGGTCTGGCCCAGGTTCAGGTCTTCCAAGGCTGTGCAGCCCAGCAGGGGGGAATAATCTGTGATCTTTGTGGTAAATATCTCCAGAAATACCAGATTTTTCAGATTCGCCAGGGGAGAGATATCGGTGATGGCCGTCTCCACAATAATCAGGTACTTGAGGTTCGGCATATAGGCCACCCAGTCGCAGGTTTCCACCGTGGTCATGTGGCCGATGTCGATGGCCTCCATGTCCACGCAGTAGCGCAGGGGATACAGGTCCTCCTCCCCCACCACCATGTCCTTTTGGTATTTAAAGGGATAGAACCACTTGGCGTCGGTGCGGATGGGGACGTCCTTGATGTAAACGGTCCAGATGAAGCGGATGTCCTCGTACCGCTGGTTCAGCTCGTCCATGGTTTCATCGTCCAGGCCGCAGTCACACATGATGACCCGCTTCAAGTTGAAGAAGCAGGGAAGCAATTTTTCCACCGCCTGACTGCTGCCCACCTGCCAGCCGGAGAGGTCCAGTTCCTCCGCATCCGTCCGGCAGCTCTGGCCGTTGATTTCCAGCTCCCAGAGGAAGCGGCAGTTGGGGTAGTCGGCGGCCAGCTGAAGCACCTGGTCATCGGTGAGGGAGCAGCCCAGCAGATTCACCCAGGTGAGCCTGGGCATCCATTTCAGCAGCTTGGCAATTTCCGGATAGTCCAGCGCTTCTCCCTGCAAATCCAGTTGGACTGCACTGCTGTCCACAGTGGTATTCCCAACAGGAACCGGCCACAGGAAGAAGATATCCGGGAACGTGGCAATCAGATCATCCATTTCCGCTTCGCCGGGAATTCTGCCAGTAAGTGTCACCTGGGCCAAATTGTCGAAAAGATGCAGCACCTGTTCCAGCTGGGCCACGTCGGCATCCGCAATGGTGATTGCAGCGGCATCACTGGGGAAGTGCTCATCCTCAATGGGGATCGGGTAGCTCACCCGGCACTCCGGATGCCGGGCCGCAAAGGCCTCCACCGCCTCATCATCCTGGCAGTGGAGTGCAATCAGGCGGGTCAGATCGGGCAGGTATTCCAACGCCTGACAATCCGCCCCGGTCAGGTCGGAAATGGTGAGCTCATTGGCATCGGAGGAAACGCGGAAGCCCTGAAAGGGAACGTCCCAAAGAATCTGGCAGTCCGGGAATTTTTTCGTCAGCTCCCGGAAGTCCTCCATGGAGAGTTCCTCTCCCCGTAAGTCCATATAGGCCGCGCCTTTTTCCCGCAGGCCCCCCGCCGCCCAGGTGTAGTGGGTCAGCAGAAAGGCGCAGCCGGCTGCCAAAAGCAGAACCAGCACCCCAATCACCGCTACCAGTGCAGCGAAGCCAGACCTTGAACCCCGGTTATGTTGCTTTGCCAAAGGAACCCCTCCCTTTTTATCAGCAAACAGGCAAATTAGTGCTTGACGAGATGTTTCGTAGGGAATGCATTTATGCATTCCGCCTCGGTAGCGTTTTTATCGAAAAATATTGAATGGAAAAATGTTAAAAAACAGGAACCCGTTACCATCCAACAAGCCCTGGATGGTAATTGACATTTCGGAACGGATAAATCCGTTCCCTACGAACACATACCACCAAATTCCAATTTGAGCCAGACGGATATGCACAAAATTGCATCTTTGTCCTATTTTATCATATTTGCCCCGCTTGTCAATCGGGCTTGGGGGGATGGGGGCGGAAAGAATCGGGAACGGGCGATATTTTTCCCAATTTTTCCTTGCGCTGACTGCCGGGGCGGAGTATAATGATTCTCAAACCTCAGAAAGGGAAGAAAGATCATGAAAGTTCTGTTAAAAGGCCTGACCAAGGTATTTCCCAGCCGAAAAAAGGGCGGCGCGGACACGGTGGCCGTAGACCGTTTCAATTTTGAAATTCCCGATGGCAAGCTGGTGGGCTTGCTGGGTCCCTCGGGCTGCGGCAAAAGCACCACCCTGTATATGATCTCCGGACTGCAGAAGCCTACCTCCGGAAAGGTGTTCTTCGGTGACGACGATGTGACAGAGCTTCCGGCGGAAAAGCGGGGCGTGGGTCTGGTATTCCAAAACTATGCCCTGTACCCCCACCTGACGGTGCAGCAGAACATTCTGTTCCCCCTGGAAAATTTAAAGGGAAAGGACAAGCTGAGCAAGGAGGAAATGCTCCGCAGGGCGGCGGAGGCTGCGAAGCTGGTGCAGATCGATCAGCTCATGGAGCGCAAGCCCAGCGAGCTCTCCGGCGGCCAGCAGCAGCGGGTGGCCATCGCCCGGGCGCTGGTGAAAATGCCCCGGGTGCTGCTGCTGGACGAGCCCCTTTCTAATTTGGATGCCCGGCTCCGGCTGCAAACCCGGGAGGAAATCCGGCGCATCCAGAAAAAGACCGGCATCACCACCATTTTCGTCACCCATGACCAGGAGGAGGCCATGAGCATCTCCGACTGCATCGTGGTGATGAAGGCCGGTGTGGTCCACCAGACCGGCAGGCCCCAGGAGGTTTACGACGACCCCATCAACCTGTTCGTGGCCAAATTCCTGGGCAATCCCCCCATCAACATCTTCTCCGGACGGGTCCAGGGCGGCAAGCTGCTCTTGGGTGACGATGCGGTATTAAGCCTGTCCGGCGTGGCGGACGGAGCGGTCATTGTGGGCGTCCGGCCCGAGGGCTTCATCCCCGACGAGGCGGGCGGCCTGTGCTGCTCCATGGTGAATGTGGAGGTAATGGGCCGGGACATCACTGTGGTATCCACCCACCCCGCCTTCCAGGGGGCGGCCATCCGCTCCATCATCGCCTCTGACGCCGGGGTGCGCCGGGAGCAGGAGACCGTTCGCTTCCGTTTAAAGCCGGAAAAGGTGCTGCTGTTCCACCCGGAAACCGAAGAGCGGATTCGCTTCCAGGCAGAATAGGGGGCGGCCATGGAATACAAAAGCAAAAAGGGCTGGCTGTATCTGCTGCCCGCCTGCCTGTTTTTGGGGATTTTCATGGTGTATCCCCTGATTGATGTATTCATCTACTCCGTGGAGGAGGAATTCAATTTCGCCTCCCAGACCTATTCCGGCGTGGGAAGCTTTAATTTCTCCTATGTGCTCCACGACCCCTACTTCCTCCAGGCCCTGAAAAACACCTTTATTCTGGTGATCATCACCGTGCCGGTGTCCACCGGACTGGCGCTGCTGATCTCCCTGGCCCTCAGCTCCATCCGGAAGCTGAAGAACCTGTTTCAGACGGTTTTCTTCCTGCCCTATGTGACCAACACCTTGGCAGTGGGCCTGGTGTTCATGATTCTATTCAAAAAGACCCCCTATTCCGATGGCCTGGTGAATCTGCTGCTTGGCGCCTTCGGCATGACCCCGGTGGACTTCATCGACGGGCCCTACTGGGCGAAGATGTTTGTGCTTTGCTTCTACACGGTTTGGATTGTCATGCCCTTTAAAATCCTGATTCTCACCAGCGCCCTGGCCTCGGTGAATGAGACCTACTACAACGCCGCCCGGGTGGACGGCACGCCAAAGCTGCGGATTTTCACCCGGATCACCCTGCCCATGATCTCCCCGTCCATTTTTTACCTGATCATCACCGGCTTTATCGGCGCTTTCAAGGCCTACAGCGATGCGGTGGCCCTGTTCGGCGTGAACCTGAACAACGCCCAGATGAACACCATCGTGGGCTATGTCTACGATATGCTCTACGGCAGCTCCGGCGGCTACCCCTCCTATGCCTCTGCCGCCGCCATCATCCTGTTTTCCATTGTGCTGACCATCACCTGCATCAATCTACTGGTCAGCAAGAAGCATGTGCATTATGTGTGAGGTGGCCCATGGATAAGAACAGACAAACCCTGCATAGGCTGGGCAGCGGCGCCTGGAAGGCCTGCGTGTATGCCCTGCTGATTTTCTGGGCGCTGATGGTGCTCTTCCCCTTTTACTGGATGCTGCTGACCTCCGTAAAAAGCTACGGCAGCTACAATGCCGAGTACGTGCCCAAGCTCTTCACCCTGAACCCCACCCTGCAAAACTATGTGGATGCTTTCCGGGCGGTGCCTCTGGCGCGGTATTTCCTGAACACCGTCATTTTCACCCTGCTCACCACCGGTATCATGCTGGTGGTGACGGTACTGGCGGCCTTTGCCTTTGCCCGGCTGAACTTCCGGGGCAAGGAACTGGCCTTCACCGTGTTTCTCTCCCTGATGATGATTCCAAACGAGCTGGTGGTGATCACCAACTACGTCACCATCACCAATGCCCAGCTGCGGAACACCTTCTTAGGGTTGATTCTGCCCTCGGTGACCTCGGTGTTCTATATCTATCTGTTAAAAGAGAATTTCTCCCAGATTCCCGACGAATTGTACTACGCCGCCAAGGTGGACGGCACCTCAGACCTGAAATACCTCTGGAAGGTGATGATCCCCATCTGCCAGCCCACCATTGTCACCGTGACCATTCTCAAGGTGATTGAATGTTGGAACAGCTATGTCTGGCCCCGGCTGGTTACCACCGACCCCAACCTCTTCCTGGTGTCGGTTGGCATTCAGGAAATCCGGGAAAACGGCTTCGGTCGGGAGAACATCCCCGCCATGATGGCGGCAGTGGTGGTCATCTCCCTGCCGCTGATCCTGCTGTTTCTCATTTTCCACAAAAAAATCATGGCCGGTGTGGCCAGAGGAGGCACCAAGGGATGAAAAAGCTTCTGTTTGCCCTGCTGGCTCTGCTGATGCTCACCCTCTCCGGCTGCCACGGCGCCCGGGATCGGCTGTCCTTTGAGATTCCGTCGGAACTGGACACCGGGCGGCAGTTTGAAATCACCTTCTGGGCCAAAAACGATACCAATGTGACCCAGGCAGACATCTATAGAAAGGCCATTGCTGATTTTCAGGAAATTTATCCCAACATCACCGTGAATATGCGGCTGTACACCGACTACAGCCGGATTTACAACGATGTGATCACCAACATCTCTACTGGAACCACTCCCAATGTATGCATCACCTATCCCGATCATATCGCCACCTACCTCACCGGCGAAAATATTGTGGTTCCCCTGGATGAGCTGATGGTGGACAGCCGCTTTGGTCTGGGCGGCAGCCAGGTACGGTTCGATTCCCCCAAAAAGGATGAAATCATCCCGGAGTTCCTGGCGGAATGCAGCTTTGGAGGCCACCAGTACGCCCTGCCCTATATGCGCTCCACCGAGGCGTGTTATGTGAACAAGACCTTTGTGGAAAAGCTGGGCTTTGAGCTGCCGGAGGTGATGACCTGGGATTTTGTCTGGCAGGTCAGCGAGGCGGCCATGGCGAAAAACGATGACGGGACCTTTAAAGTCAACGGGCAGAAGGTGCTGATTCCCTTTATCTACAAGTCCACGGACAACATGATGATTCAGATGCTGCACCAGCTGGACGCGGGCTACTCGGATTCCGCGGGGAACGTCCTGATCTTCAACGACACCACAAAGTCTCTGCTGGAGGAAATCGCCGGCCATGTAAAAACCGGCGCCTTTTCCACCTTTAAGATTTCCAGCTACCCCGCCAATTTCCTCAACGCCGGGCAGTGCATCTTCGCCATCGACTCCACCGCCGGCGCCACCTGGATGGGCAGCCACGCCCCCCTGCTGGACATCAGCGAGGATGCCCTGGTGGAATTTGAAACCGCCGTGCTGCCCATTCCCCAGTTTGACACGGAGAACATCAGCATGATCTCCCAGGGCCCCTCCATCTGTCTTTTTAACAAGGAGGACCCCCAGGAGGTGCTGGCCTCGTGGCTGTTCATGCAGTATCTTCTGAGCAACGAGGTGCAGATCAGCTACTCCTGCACCGAAGGCTATGTGCCCGTCACCTCCAAGGCCCAGCAGAGCCCGGAATATCAGGAATACCTCTCCCGGGAGGGGGAGGATGGCACGGATCACTATGAGGTGAAGCTCCAGGCCGCCAAGCTGCTGCTTCAGAATCCGGACAAAACCTTTGTCACCCCGGTGTTCAACGGCTCCGCCTCTCTCCGGTCCGCCGCCGGGGAGCTGATCGAGACGGTGGTGAAATCCATCCGCCGGAAGCAGACCGTGGACGATGCCTTCTTCCAGAAGCTCTATTCCGATACCGCCGCCCTCTACCATCTGGACCAGATCACCCCCCAGGAGCAGGCCCAATCCCGGGACCTGGGTCCCCTGCCCGCCGCCTCTGTGGCGCTGCTGGCCGCTTTGGCCCTCTGCTGGCTGGGCATCCTGATCTACCTGCTGGCGGAATACGGGAAGAAACGGAAGGCACGGAAATAAGGGTCCCTTTTTGAAGCCTCGAAAAGCAATGTGTCTATCAGTTTCACCCAGCAAATTGGTGTTTGGCGGTATGTGTTCGTAGGGAACGCATTCATGCGTTCCGCCTCGGTAACATTTATACCGGGGTATGTTGAATGGAAAAATGTCAAAAAAACAGGAACCTGTTACCACCCAACGAACCATGGATGTTAATCCACGTTTCGGAACGCATAAATGCGTTCCCTACGCAAAACACAACGTTTTTGGGGTTCAATAACTCCCGGCGATTTACAGCCAGAGCGGAATGCATGAATGCATTCCCTACGAAATATCTCGCCAAACACAAATTTGACAAAAAGCCCAAGCATAAAACAATGCCACCGCCTGTATGGTGGCCATAAACAATCAACCCTCCGCCCAAAGCGGAGGGTTGATTGTTTATGGGGAAAAGGGATCAATGCAGGCGGTGGACATTTCTCAAAATGGCCTTTTTCACCTCGTCCATGACAATGGGCTTGGCCACGTGGCCGTTCATGCCTGCGTCCAGAGAGGCCTGCACATCCTCGGCAAAGGCATTGGCGGTCATGGCGATAACGGGAATCTTTTCGGCATCCGGCCGGTCGTTCAGGCTGCGGATTGCCGCCGTGGCCTGGTAGCCGTTGAGCTCCGGCATCATCACATCCATAAAGATCAGGTCGAAGCTCTCCGGCGGGTTCTTGGCAAAGCATTCCACCGCCTCCTTGCCGTTGGTGACTCTGGTCACCTGAATGCCCAATTCCTCCAGCTGGACCATGGCGATTTCCGCGTTCAGGTCGTTGTCCTCCGCCAGCAGCACCCGCACGCCCTGGAAGCTGGCCTCCCCCACGGGAAGCTCCTGGCTCTGGACCTGTGCACCGTCGGTGAGCTCCAGGGGGATATCCACGGTAAAGGTGGAGCCCACTCCTTTTTTGCTTTCCACCAGGATGGTGCCGCCCATCAGGTCCACATAGCGCTTGGTGATGGCCATGCCCAGGCCGGTGCCCTTGTACTGGGTCCGGGCGCTGTTGGTCTCCTGGGAGAATTCGTCGAAAATGCGGTCCACAAATTCCTCGGACATGCCCACGCCGGTATCACTGACGCGGTAGCGGACCGTCATGTGCTTTTCATCATTGCCGGGGAGATAATTGACTTCAAAGGTGATTTTGCCGCCGTCCTCGGTGAATTTCACAGCGTTGCCCAGAATATTCACCAGAACCTCCCGGATGCGGACGGCATCGGCCAGCACATAGGGCGTCTCCGGCTTTTCCAGCCTGGCTTGGAAGTCGATGCTCCGGTTGGTCAGGAAGCCGTGCATGATGTTCTGCACCGTTTCAGCCACGGTGTTGATATCCACCGGGGTAGGCAGGTATTTGATCTTACCGCTCTCAATACGGCTGATGTCCAAAACATCGTTGATGAGCGACAGCAGATGCTCGGAGCTGCTGATGATCTTTTTCAGACACTCCGCGACCTCCGGCTTGGGATTCTGCTTCATGGCAATGTTGGTAAAGCCGATGATGGCATTCATGGGGGTGCGGATGTCATGGGACATGTTATTCAGGAAGGTGGTCTTGGCTTGGTTGGCGTTCTCCGCAACACGGACCAGCTCCTCCAGCCGCTGATTGATCTGTTTATCCTTGGTCCGGTCCGACAGGTCCAGGATGTATTTTTTCTCACCCTGAATATCCGTGCAGAAAGCCACCACCCGGAACCACAGCTTCTCACCGGTCTGCTGGTGGATGTACTCCCGGTTCCACTCCTGCTGCTCACCGGGCTGAATGGAGGACAGCTGGTCCAGAATGTGAACCGTTTCGTCCGACTGGATGAGCTGCTCGATTTCATGGATATCCTGGGAAACCGTTTCCGCCGGGATGCCCACCAGCTTTTCGATGTTGGGGCTTACATATTCCACCTGCAGATCCTTGGCATCCGCCATCAGGAACACATCGTCCACGTTGATGGACAGCTTGGAGAACAGCGCGTCCCGGGCCAGCAGCTGCTTGTCTTTCTGCTTCAGCTTCTGCCGGTTCTGCTGGATAACCAGCAGCAGAAGCATAACAGCCATAGCAATGGTAATTGCTGAGACCACGGATATCGTGGTGGCCTGAAGTTCGTTCATACTGGAGTTGACCACATCGGCCGGCACAATACCCACAACAGTCCAGTTTTGAAAATTGGCGGACTCATACACCAGATAATTGGAGTCACCGTTGATTTTGAACAGCAGCGAACCGGAATTGCCGGACAGAAAGTCCTGCTGCATAGCAGTGATCTGTTCGTCGGTCAGACTTTCCGATTCCTCCAGCAGAACAAAGAGATTGTGGATGCTGGCCATAGCCTCGCTGCTGTTGTCCACGGCAATGCGTCCGTCGGGCAGAACCGCATAGGTGCTGGCTTGACCGTTAAAAGCAGAGATCTTCAATGCCCCCACCATATCCGAGTTGTTAAATGTAATGGCGATGGCCTCGTAATCAAAGCCCCGGAAGCTGCCCCGCTCGGTGGGAATGGCAAACACCATAATCTCCGGCTTGTCCGGGACAACGGAGTTGACTACGATGGGCTGATTTTCCAGGACCAGGGTCGGGAGCTGATCCCGCAGATCCAGATAGCCCCTGCCCCCTGACAACGTGATATACTCGCCGTCCCGGGAGATGAAATAGAAATCGGTGAAATTGCTCTCCTCCCGTGCCTGTTTCACATAGGCGACGATCTCCTCGTCGCTCTGCGTTTTTTCAATATAGGGTGCCCACATCCGCATCCGGCTCCAGTTGACGGAAACCAGATTATAGAGTTGCTGGTTTGCCTGATGAAAAATTTCCGTCAGGTGGGCGGTGCTCTCATCAAATATTGTCCGGGAAACAAAGTCAAAGTAGGCAAAACCCGCCCAGACCAGCCCTGCTGCCAACACAAGTACCAGCAGCAAAGCAATCAAACGTTTTTTCACGGCACAGCCCTCCTCTCTAGATTATTTTGGCTTCTTATTTTCCCTGACGAATGGTCACATACTCCGTGGGTTCCAGGAACTGCCGGGTCTTTTCGAGTGCCTCCTGCATACACTCCTGGCTGGAGAAGTCGCTCACCAGATAGGCCTGGCGCTTCTCTTTCAGGTCGGCGGGCATGGGGCAGTTGCAGAAGGTCTCATGCTCCAGGAAGGTGTCCGCACCCACCAGCAGCAGGGTGTAGGTACCGGTTTTGTCCAGCGGCTCCCCGTTCACGGTGACGTCCTCCAGCCGGAACTTGCCCCGCTCATACTCGGTGACGGTGTATTCCAGACCGCTGGTGACGGGCATCAGGTTGCGGTGGCAGATGGGGTTGGAGCCGTCCTCCTTCACATTCACCAGCCAGTCCATGAACCGCCAGACTTCCTCGCCGGAGTATTCCCCCTGATAGATGGAATTCCGGGCGGTGAGCACCCACTTGGCCTGCTGGAGGGTGTAGTCCCCGGCATAGATGGAGGTGCTGACCGTGGGAGAGAAGCCGATGGCCATGTCCGCCTCCATGGAGGCACGGATGGTGTTCATCAGGGAGGATGCCGCAGCGCTGCCGTGTTCGGTGAAGTCGTTGGAGTAGCCGGTCTCCTGGGTGAACATCACTTCCACAGCGTCCGGGTCCTTAAAGTCGGTGATGCGCTGGTCGAAGGCGTCATAGGCGGCCTGGGCGTCATACTCCCCGGTCATCATCCTGTGGCCCACGTCCTGGGAGATGGAGAACACCTCCGTGGAGGCCAGACGCATATACAGGTGGTTTCTGTCGATGCAGTCCTGCACATACTCCAGGGCGGGGGTGGGGTTGATCTTCACTTCCTTGTTGTAGGACAGCACGGAGGTGCCGGCGGCCACGTGCTTCTGGCCCTCCTCGCTGAAGATGGCCAGCAGAACCTCCATCACGGCTTCCCGCTTGGCATCGTCCTCCTCCACCTGCTTGGAGACGGCAACCTGGCACATAGGATAGGTCAGCAGCCAGTTGTCGTCGCTGGTCTCGCCGAAATAGGGCAGGATGACGCTCCTAGTGCCCCTCTCCTGCGTGATGTTGTCTGCCAGAGCTGCCGTGTTGCGGACCATGGCGGTCTTGCCCTCGAAGTAGGGCTCCATGACCTCGCTGAACCTCAGCTCCTCATCCCCCTGCTCAAAGCGGACGTCTTTCAGGAACTGCTCATATTTCTCAAACACTTTGGGCCAGACGGTATCGTCCAGACCCACCTGCTCCTCCTCGGTCTCACTCTCATACTCCATGCGCCACTGGGTACCCTCCAGGCTCATCAGCTCGGGGATGGCACAGCCCTGCATGGTCTCCAGACAGGTGTAGTCATAGTCCCAGTCGGTCTGATACCCCTTGATGCCCACCGCCTCGAAAGCGTCGATGGCGGCAACGAATTCCTCGTAATTGGTGGGCAGGGGGATGCCGTACTGGTCAAACAGGTCCTTGTTGGCCATGGTGCAGTCCACCTCGGCGCACATGGGCAGCCAGCGGATGGCACCGCTGGTCTCCCGGTTCACTTCCAGGTAGCTGGAGTAGAAGGTGCCGGCCACCTCGGATCCGCTCAGATCCATCAGATATTCAGACAGGGGAGCCGCGTCGTTCAGGGAGAACCGCCGACAGGTGATGATATCCGGCATGGTCTCGCCCCGGGCCATCAGGTCCTTGTAGTATTCCATGGTATTGAAGCTCTGGATAAAGGTGAATTCAATGTTGGGGAATTTCTCTTCCAGCCAGGGGCTCAGCTCCTTGAGCATGGAGCGGTCCCACAGATACATGCTGATGGAGATTTTCCCATCGGAGGCCTTGCCGCTCTCCTTTTCCTTGCTGCATCCGGCGAACAGCACTGCCGCCATGACAAGCACCAGCAACAGGCTGATCAGTCGTTTTGTTTTCATATACTCTCTCCTTGTTACCATCCTGAATGGCATAAATTAGCAACGGTATGATATCATAGGAACCGGGTGAATGCAACAGCTCTTTCCACAGAATTCCCCAAAAACCACACATTTTTTCAAAAATTTCCCCCAGTTAAATGCCCCCCGGGGAAAAATGTGACGCGGATGTCGGTTAAACGCAGTAATCCGGAAGACCGGAATTTGTAGGTATGTGCTCGTAGGGAATGCATTCATGCATTCCGCCCGGTAACGGTTTTGTGTCGGTGCGTTGAATGGAAAAATGTTGGACACACCAGGCGGGCGGCTTCGCCGATGGAATGAGCAAGCCCATTCCCTACAGTTTCATCCAACCTGCTGCCATTCAACGTACCACCCAAAAATGATGCCAGGCGGAACGGATAAATCCGTTCCCTACGATCACATACCGACAAATTCCAATTTGCCGGGAGGATATTCATGGTCTTCCCCAGGGTTTCAGGTTGCACCGTTTACATAATTGTTAAGAAAAGTTGACATAACTATGAAAATTAGAAGAAAAATTGACTTTTTTGAAGCAATATGTTATAATATCGTCGTAAGAGGAAAATTCTGACTGCCCAGAAAATTCGACCCACTATTCCCCCCTGGGTTGATATAATGAAAACCGAAGAAAATTGCCGGGATTTGCAGCCCCGGAGCGAAAACAGAAGGAGATGATATCTATGGATGATATTCGCAGCGAAGAATCCAAACAGCAGGTCCAACAGGAGCCGATTCCCAGGAGAAGACGGCCCAGGCGGAAAAAGGCCATTCCCCTCCCCGCTTTTCTCACCCATTTGGGCCAGGATGTGCGGTGGTACTATGATATTCGCCTCTGGTCGCCGCTGCTTTTGCTGATTCTCATCCTGGCACTGCTGCCGGGAAAGAAGCAGGATCCCGCCGTTCAGGACCCCACACCGGATATTTCCGCCGTGGAGACCCAACCCACGGAAGAGCAGACCGAGCCCACCCAGGAGCCCGTCAACGAAGAGGCCGCCGCCCTGGCCAGACTGGCGGACAGTGTGGGCGCAGGCCGGTCCGACAATGTGAAGACCATCATCATGTGGGTGGCCATCAACCGTTCGGAGGACCGAGCCAACGGCTACGGCCAGAGTCTGCTGGATGAAATCGCCCGGCCAAACCAGTGGCAGGGCTATGACGAAAACGCCCCCTACTCCGCCGGAACCTACGCCATGGCTCTGAATGTGCTGGACACCCAGGCCCGGGGCGGACTGCGGCCCCTGGATTCGGACATGCTCTGGCTGGTGCTCAACGACGACGGCTCCGTCACCCTGCGTAACCAGTTCACCGCCACCGCCAACCAAAAATGGCGGGAGAAAACCGTGAAATAACAGATTCCATATTACGATACCCCCTGCTTCGGCAGGGGGTATCGTTTTTCTCTATTTCTATAGGGTGCCGAAAATCACCATGGAGAGAATATACATCCGGGTGGCCGTCATACTAGCCCTCACTGCCGGAGACGGTTTCTCCCGTCCAGGTGTTGATGCCGCCGAATTCCAGAACGTTGGTGTAGCCCAGCCTCGCCAGCTTTTCGGCGGCCTGCTTGCTCCGGTTGCCGCTGCGGCAGTAGACCAGAATCCGCTGATTTTTGTCCGGCAGCTCCGGGATTTCTCCGGTGCCGATGGTCTCGTTGGGAATGCAGATGGCCCCGGGGATGTGGCGATCTTCAAATTCCGCCTGGGTGCGGACATCCAGCAGCAGGAAATCCCCCTGTGTGTTCATGATCTCCGCCGCCTCCTCCTGGCTGATCTGCCGGTAGGTGGCTTCGGTGGCCTGGGCTTGATCGGCCTCTCCCCGCCCGCCGCAGCCGGTGAGCAGCAGCAGCGCCGCAGCCCCCGCAAGCAATTTAATACGTTTTTTCAATGGTAATTCCTCCCTTGGAATGCTTTGGGGCTCAGCCGCCCCATTGGTCCCGCTGCAATTTCTCATACACGGCGGTGAGGTTAAAATGCTGGTCCAGAGCCGGGTACAGCAGCACATCAGCCATGAGCATGGGCAGCCAGGTGCTGGTGAGCACCAGAATCACGGCGGTGAGAGGGAACCAGATCAGCATCACCCCGTAATAGATCAGCTGGAGCAGGGCTGCCAGCAGGCTTTTGATGGGGTGGCAGAAAAACAGCACAAAGCAGTTCCGCAGCAGTACTCTGCCGGGCAGCTCCATGCACACCAGCATGGGCAGGTAAAACTGCGTGACGCCGGTGATCACCAGCAGCCCCACAAACAGCAGCCAGAATTCCCGGGTGGGGTCAGCCAGTTGGGAGATGAAATATAATAAATAAAGGTACAGTCCCACCACCGGTCCAAACACGGCTCCCGGCAGCAGGGTGGACCGGGCATTCCGCTTCCAGGCCTTTTTGTAGGTGTCCCAGAACCACCAACCCACCTCGTCCCGCAGGCTTCGCATCACCGTGTCCGCCACCGCCGCCACGGCAGGCGCCGCCAGCATACCTGTGGGGATGCAGCCCAGCAGCAGCCCCGGCGCCCCGGTGGCCAGGGCAAAGGCCACGGTGATGAAAAAGGGCAGCAGCGCCGCCAGAGAAAGGGCTCCGGCCTTGAAGAATTTGCCGCTGTCCCGGTCCAGCAGCTCAAACATCCGCAGGATGCCTTTTTTCCGCTCCTGGGGGGTGGCGTTTTCAGAGATTTCCTTGGTTTTCATTTCACATGCTCTCCTTGATCGTGATCATCCAGGCGGACCTGGAACATGCCCCGGTACTGGGTGGGGGTGCAGCCTTTCAGCTTTTTAAAGGTACGGTTAAAGGTGGATACGCTGGAGAAGCCGGACTGCAGCGCAATTTGAGAGATGGACAGCCCCGGCTTCATCAGCAGCGTCTCGGAGGTCTTAATCCGCCGATGGCAGAGGTATTCGTAGAAATTGCAGCCGGACAGCTGCTTAAAGGTTCTGGAAAAGTGGAATTTAGAGAACCCGGCCACGGCGGCGGCATCCTCCAGGGTCAGGTCCTCAGCAAAATGCCGGTCCAGATAGTCGAACACCGCCTCGAACCGCTCCGCGTAGTTGCGCTGGCTGGAATGGGGCAGCTGCAGCATGGAGGGGCTGCTCTCGGAGGAAAGGCGGTACTTTCCGTAATTCAGGAATATGGTCAGCAGCTGGGAATACACGCTGATGTCCCGCAGGCTGTCGTCGTGGAGGTATTCCCAGCAGATGCGCCCGAACAGGTCCGCCTCCTCGGCGTAGATGGCGGGGCAGGTGCTCCGGTTGATGAGCAGCGGCTTTGCCATGCAGGAGGCCAGATAGGACGCTCCCTTGATGGCAAGAATCTGGTCAAACTCAAACAGGAAAATGAATCTGCCGCCCCGGGCGGGGGCCTTGAGGGAGTGGGGCTCGCCGCCGGGAATGAGAAAAATATCCCCTGGGGCCAGGTCAAAGGTCTGGCCGCAGACGTTCACCAGATAGTTTCCCTCGATGGGCACGATCATCTCATAGGCGCTGTGCCAGTGAGGGTCGTAGGACAGCATGGTGTTGTTGTACCACAGGCGCAGGCTGGAATTAGGCTGGAACTCCACGGACTCCAGATTGCCGGAAATGGAGCGGACATAGTTGACCTTGCTCTGCCGGGCAAGGAACTGGTCCAGCATTTCCTGGCCGATGGTGTAGGGGATGGCGTTTTTCAGAGGCTGTGTCATGGGGCTACCTCCCTGCTGTTCTGATGGCAAACGGATTGTGCAAATATTGCCCCGGAAGAAAGTGGCTGTTTTTGGAAGAACCGTCAAAAACCCGGAGAAATCAGGTGAAAATGTCGATATATTTACCATAGATACTATATCACATTCTCAAATTCCTTGCAATATGCAGCAAATATTTTTGTAAGAAAATGAATAATATGTGTAAAATAGCAATTAATGAAAGCAAAGACAGCAATATTTGGTAAGAATCATCCTCTACGCGCTGGTATAATAGCACAAGAAACTACCACGTACAGGAGGTCGGCAATGGCAAAATTAACAAATACAAAGCCGGGCCCAGAATCCGAGCTTGCGCTCCGCAAGAAGCATGGCGATTTCGGCCCCTATATCAAACGATACTGGCAGCTCTATGCGCTGCTGGCGCTCCCGCTGCTGTATCTGCTGGTATTCAAATACGCGCCCATGATTTACATTCAGATCGCGTTCAAGAAGTACAAGCTGAACATGAGTGTCTGGGAGATGCCCCTGGCCAAAAACCACGGCTTCGAGTATTTCATCAAGGCTTTCAGCAGCAAGGACTTCCGCCTGGCTCTGCGAAACACCATCAAGCTGAATTTGCTGGATCTGCTGGTGGGCTTCCCTGCCCCCATCATCTTCGCGCTGATCCTCAACGAGCTGCCTTTTCCCCGGTTTAAAAAGGCAGTTCAGACCATCGCTTACATGCCCCACTTCCTTTCCTGGGTTATCATCTCCAGCCTGGCCCTCCAGCTCTTCGCCCCCGGCGACGGCCTGGTGAACATGGTCATCGAGAAGGTAACCGGTGAGTCCGTCCCCTTCCTGAATGAGCCAAACCACTGGGTTGGCACCTACATCGGCGTGGGCGTCTGGCAAAGCTTCGGCTGGAACTCCATTGTGTACCTGGCCGCCATTGCCGGCATCAACCAGGAGCTCTACGAGGCCGCCGATGTGGACGGCGCAGGACGCTTCCGGAAGATGTGGAACATCACCCTGCCCTCCATCCGGCCCACCATCGTGGTGCTGCTGATTATGAACCTGGGCAACATCCTGGGCGGCGGCTTCGACCGGCCCTTTGCCATGTCCAACAACCTGGTGCTCCGGGCCTCGGAGGTTATCGCGACCTACGTGTACAAAACCGGTATCAAGGGCCTGCAGTTCTCCCTGACCACCGCCGTGGGCCTGTTCCAGTCCGTTGTCGGCGTGTTCTTCCTGCTGATGGCCAACTGGCTGTCCAGAAAACTGGGTGAAAGGGGTATCTGGTAATGCGAAACGTCAAATCCACATCTTCCAAGATTGGCGACTGGGGCTTTGTGTTCCTGTGCGTCCTGGTCAGTGCCGTGTGCCTGCTGCCCATGATTCACCTGCTGGCCAAGTCCCTCAGCGGCACCGACTATCTGGTGCGCCACGAGGTCTCCCTCTGGCCCAAGGGCTTTAATTTCGACGCCTACCTCACGGTTTTGAAGGACCCCAAGTACATCCGCTCTTTCTTCTGGACCGTGTTCCTCACGGTGGTGTGCACCCTGCTGTCGCTGACCATGACGGTGCTGTGTGCCTACCCCCTGATCTTCCGGCAGCTGCGCGGCCGGGGCGCCATCAACATTTTCATCACCATCACCATGTTCTTCAACGCCGGCACCATTCCCAACTACCTGCTGATGCAGAATCTGAACCTGCTGGACAATCCCCTGGTTCTGATCATCCCCGGGTGCCTGTCGGTGTACAATATGATCATCATGCGAAGCTTCTTCTACGGAATACCGGAGAGCTTGCGAGAGTCGGCAGAGATAGACGGCGCGTCCATCTTCCAGATTCTGGTGAAGATCTATGTGCCCCTGTCCACCCCCGTTATGGCAACCCTGGCCCTGTTCTACGCCGTGGGCCGGTGGAACGGCTACTCCGATGCCCTGATGTACATGAAGAACGCGGACTACTATCCCCTGCAGCTGCTGCTGTACAACGTGATCAACAACATCAATTCCGTGGAAGTGGCCACCCAGGAGGGCTTCTCCTCTCCCGGCCTGTCCGCCTCCCTGAAAGCGGCAATTGTTATGTTCTCCACCATTCCCATTCTGTGCATCTACCCCTGGCTGCAGAAGTACTTCATCCATGGCGTGACCATGGGTGCCGTGAAGGAATAACCGAATCAGCTTGATTCGATCATTCAATATCTACCCCAAAATCTGAAGGAGGAAACACAATGGCAAAGAAATTGGTAGCCCTGCTGCTGACCGTGGCGATGCTCATGTCCTTCGCGGTGATCGCCCATGCAGAGGACGAAATCGTGGACGGCAAGTTCACCACCACCCGCCACATCACCGTAGAGGTCTATGACCGCGGCAATGACGGCGGCTCCGACCCCACCAACAACATGTACACCGAGTATATCAAAAAAGGTATGCTGGAAGATCACAATGTGGAAGTGGAATTCGTAAAGGTTCCCCGCTGGACCGAGGTTGAGGAAATCAACAACCTGCTGGCTGCCCAGAAGGCTCCCGACATCTGCGTGACCTACAGCTATCCCACCATCCAGACCTATGCTGACATGGGCGGCGTGATGGATCTGAGCGAGATCCTGGAGGAGTACAAGGATCTGTGCCCCAACCTGTGGGACTGGCTGGGCGAGAACAACATCTACTGGGACCGTGACCCCGATACCGGTACTGTTTGGGCCATCGAGGCCAAGCTCGCCACCTCCAACCGGATTCTGACCTTCGTCCGTCAGGACTGGCTGGATGCCCTGGGCCTGGAAGCTCCCACCACCACCGAAGAGTTTGAAGCCATGCTGTACGCTTTCGACGAGAGAGCCTCTGAGCTGCCCGTGGATGATGCCAGCAAGGTCATTCCCTACTCCGTGAGCTACGACGTGGGCTGGCGTGCAGGCAACCTGATCGAGTCCTTTATCGACCCCGATATCTCCGACCGTGAGTTCTACATCAACGGCTTTGATGACAGAAAGGTGACCCAGAACGGCACCAAGGAAGCCATCCGCCTGCTGAACAAGTGGTACAACGACGGCCTGCTGTGGGACAACTTCGCCCTGTACGGCTCCGGCGACACCACCGAAGACGACAACATGAAGGCCGGCTACGTGGGCGCTTTCACCCACAACTGGGACTATCCTTTCCGCAACGGCGTGGACAGCATCAACGCCAACCTGCAGCGCAACGTGGGCCCCGATGCCAAGTATGTTGCTGTTGACTGCTTCACCAGCAGCGACGGCAGCCACACCAAGTTCGTCCCCGGCCCCGTGGACCGCAAGGTGTTCTTCCCCCTGACCAACGACGAGCCTCTGGCCTGCCTGCTGTACCTGGATTGGATTTCCGATCCCGCGCACATCGAGTACCTGCAGATCGGTGAAGAGGGCGTGACCCACAATGTTCTGGAGTCCGGCGCCATTCAGACCGTTGCCGCCACCGGCGACGCCATCATGAATTCCGGCATGAACATCGACTACACCATCACCTGCAACGGCCTGAAGCTGGCTGACCCCGAGAAGACCCAGCTGTCCAAGGCTTACAACTACGCCGAGATCGATCCCGAGATCGTTGCCCAGGCTGATACCTACGCCCAGACCGACCTGCACTTCATTAAGAACGTGAACGTGGGCGCCATCGAGGCCGAGGCCGGCATCGGCGACACCCTGAGCTCCAAGCGTGACCAGATCTTCGATCAGGCTGTGGTCGCCCCCGTTGACCAGTTCGACGCCGTTTGGGACGAGTTCATGGAGGATTACCTGTCCTCCGGCGGCCAGGACATCATCGACGAGCGCGCTGAGAAGTGGGAGCAGTTCTTCGGCGATGCCGAGATGCTGCCCTGAGCGACTTCTGATTCTTTTCTGAATCCATAACTTCTCCCCCTTTCCCACGGGAAAGGGGGAGATTTCATTGGGAAGCATCCGACCCGCAGAGCAAGATAAGCGAAAAAAGAAGCACCCGGGGGGGTGCTTCCTGGATCGTATCAGTCCTCGAAAGTGAGGATATCCTTGTATTTTTCCTTGAACATACCGTAAACGGCGTCCAGAATTTCCTCGTCCTCCACGGCCAGGTAGTTCTCGTTCTCGTCGTCCACGGGCTCCACCTCCAGGATGACGATCTGGGTTTCGGCCTCGTCGGCGGGCATGAGAATCAGGTACTCCTTGCCCTGATAGGTCAGGCAATCCAGGTATTCAAAGTCCACATCCTGACCGTTCTCGTCGGTGAGGGTGAGGATGCTGGATTCCTCTTCCTGCTGGGCATCGGGGGTCATATCCAGATTTTCCATTGGGCTACACTCCTTATTCGATGGTAATTGGGATGCTTTCCCTTTCCTTATGGCATAAATTATACCGTATCCCCAGGAAAAAAGCAAGGGGAAGTTATGGAGCAAAGGAGAAACCCGCAAGGGGATTGTATCTTCCCCGGGGATGTGCTATGATGCACTTATCAGCATAAAGGGGGATTCGGCATGGGTGCGCGGTCTGAGGAAGAGAAGCGGCTGTTTTACATGGAATTTGTCCACCGGGAGAATCAGTTCCGGCATATGTCCCAGAGCAGGGACCGGCGGCAGTATGAGCTGCTGCGGGACGCGGACCCCCGGGCGGTGGAGGAGGGTGTGAATGCCTTCCAGGCCCATCTGCAGGGGCACCTGTCCGACGATCCCCTGAGAAACTACAAGTACCTCTTTGTGGCCAACGTAGCTCTGTGCTGCCGCTACTGCATGGAGGGCGGCCTGAACCAGGAGCGGGCCTACAACATCAGCGACCTGTTCATTCAGAAAATGGACCTGCTGGAAACGGAGCAGCAGGTGATCGACCTGCACAAAAGCATGCTGGAATTCTATTTAGAGGAAATGGTCGGGGCCAAAAAACAACAAATCTGCTCCACACCGGTGGTCGCCTGTATGGACTACATCTACGACCACCTGTATGAGCAGATTCGTGTTTCGGACCTGGCCGCTCAGCTGGAATTGAACGAGAGCTACCTATCCGTCCTGTTTAAAAAGGAGACCGGAATGACGATCTCAAATTATATCCGCCAGCGCCGCGTCGAGGCGGCGGAGGCCATGCTCCGCTACAGCGACTACAGCTGTTCGGACATCGGAAATTTTCTGGCTTTTTGCTCCCAGAGCCACTTCATCAGTGTGTTCCGGAAAGCAACCGGCCTGACACCCAGGCAGTACCGGGCGCGCTACGGCAGCCGGGAGCCGCTTACAGCACCGGAATGATGATGCCGTTGATGCAGGCGTAGCAGCGGGCCTTGCCGGTATCCGGACGGGCCTGGTTCTCCCGGCAATTCCGGGCATTCAGAATGGATTTAAAAACCTTTTTCATGATAGAATCCTCCATAGGGGTTGGTTTGATTTGCGGCGTGAGTATACCAGATTCCGGAGGAATGGTATATCAAATTCATCGGCTAACTATCACGAATTTTTCTGAATGTCAAAAATCGATGGTAAATTTTGTGAACTTTTCATAAACAAACCCCGATGCCCGGCTGGGCATCGGGGTTGCTGTTTTGAAATTCTTACTTGCTGAAAGGTCCGGCCACCAGGTTGTTCAGTCGGCTGTCGCCATAGAAATCGGTGTCGAAGATGATGTCCTCGCCCTCGGGGGTCTCGAACCGCTCTTCCGGCTCAAAGGCCATGCCCAGGGTGTCGGAGGTGATGAGCTTGGCCTGGGGCAGGTACTCCATCAGGTTGGTCTCCAGCCGGTACTGGCCGTTCTCCTGCTTCAGCTCCAGGGTGATGTGGTGCTGGGTATCCAGGGTGAAGTCCTCTTCAATATCCGCAGGCTGTGCCCCGTTGAAGTACACGTTGCCGCCGGTCCACACAGGCAGGGGCATGTAGTACCGGTCCCGGCTCTGGGCAGCGCCCTCGCCGCAGTAGCCCTCGAAGCAGGCCTTCCACTGGTCCTCAGTCATGTAGCCAGAGTAGGTCAGGGTGCCGGCGGTGAGGTTCTCGTCCTCCCACTCGTTGTCCTTGTAGTCGGCTACCATTTCCAGCATCTGCTCCCGCACCGGCTGCTGGACGAACACGTTGTTATAGAACCGGACGTCGCCGTGGAGGATGGACATGAAGCCGGTGATCTCCGTGCGGTGGGGCATGTGGATGGGGGTATAGCGGGTGGAATCATATTTCACACTGCCGTTCTTCACGCCCCGGCCCACCGCCGCGATGGCGCCGCCGAAGAGATTGTGGACAAAGGCTACGCCCTGGGTGGGCAGCTTCACCGCCCGCTCGGAGAGCAGGATGTTGTTGTCCACCAGGCAGGGACCGTGAGCAATCTCAATGAACAGGTCCTCGCCCAGGCCCAGGCCCTCCCGGTTTTCCTTTTTCAGCAGGTAGTCGTAGGGCATGCAGTTGTCGTGGAACAGGCAGCGGCTCACCCGGGTGCCCTGGGTCTGCCAGTCCAGCCAGATGCCCCGGGTGCAGTGGTGGAAATGGCAGTCCCGGATGATCACATCGATGGCAGCGTGGAACTTGATGCCGCCGATTTCCGCGCCGGCCAGGTTCCGCTTGTTGTTGATGTGGTGGATGTGGCAGTTTTCAATCACGGAGAACACGCAGCCCAGGTTGCCCACGATGCCGGTCTGACCGCAGTCGTGGATGTCGCAGTTCCGCACGGTGTGGGAGCCAATGGTCTCCTTGCTCCAGCCGTCGATCTGGGCGATGAGGGAGCAGTCCCGCTGGGTCTGGGCGCCGTCCTTATATTTATAGTGGGACCACTTGTTGTCGTTGCCCTGCTGCAAATACTTGCCCAGGGAAATGCCGGAGCACTTGGAGTGGGAGACCTCGCAGTCCTCGATCACCCAACCCTTAGACCAGTGGGGGCCGATCATGCCCTCCTGCAGGGCGGTGGGGGGAGCCCACTGGGTAGCGGCCTTGGTGACCACAAAGCCCGTGAGGGTGATGTAGTTCACGTGCTCCGCCTGGGGCCAGAAGCAGTGGGGCCGGACGGTGATTTCCACGTTCTCTTCGTTGGGGTTCTTGCCCTGGAAATTGGCGTAGATCAGGGTGCTCTCCCCGTCCTCGGACTGCTGGGTATACCAGGTGTGCTTGGTGAAGTCCCGGTCCCAGGAGCCGTCGTAAAATTCAGGATGCAGCACCTTTTCCAGGGTATCCTGCTCGTAGAGGGATTTATCGTTCAGGAAAACCTCGCCGGTATGGGCGGGGGTGCCCTGGTTCAGCCAGTCGCCGAACACCAGGGTGGTGTAGGGATTGTGATTGCCGAAGAAGCGGTTGTCCAGCTTCACCTGCCACACATCTCCCTGATAGGGAACCCAGCCAGTGATCCGCTCCGCGCCGGTGATGACGGCCCCACGGGGCACGGTGGAGCGATAGACAATGGGCTGCCGCTGCGTACCTGCGTAGCGGGGGCTCACATCCTCCCGGTAGACACCGGGGGCGACCAGGATTTCGTCACCGGGCATGGCCACGGCAGCCGCCTGGCTGATGGTTTTGAAAGGACGCTTTTCGCTGCCGTCACCGGCCAGGGTAGCGGCGCAGTCCACATATCGAATCATGGGAATTATCCTCCTGTAAATTTATATTCTATGTTCCATTATAGAGGCTGGGGGCGGAAAGTCAATCCCCGCAAATTGCCGAGTTTTCCGCAAGAAACGCAAAAAAACAGCCCTCGATGTTTTTTACCAAACACCGAGGGCTGCTACTGGTTCTTATTATCCAGCATCATCGATTAGACCTCTCTTTCTGCGGATTTGGAGCTATCGCCAGCTTTGACTCGCTCCTTTTTGTAACTTCATCATAACTGATAAAAGCCCTTTTTGCAAGATGGGATTTTCCACATAATTGTTTCATTCTTTTTGGATAAGAGGGAGAATGTAGGATTTTTTCCCAGAAGAATGTTGACGGAATGAAATTGCTGTGGTATGATGAATCTGTTGGGGCGCTTCATGGCGTCCCAATTTTTTGTTCCATCCACTGTAGGGAGGCGCACTTCCCTCTTGACAAACTGTTATAACTGTGTATAATGTATATATACAGAATAAACAGAGGTGAACCTATGACCGTTCTGATCGACAACAAAAGCGGCACTCCCATCTACGACCAAATCTATTCCCAAATCAAAAGCCAGATCATCAGCGGCAGCCTGGGGGAGGACGAGATGCTCCCCTCCATCCGCTCCCTGGCCAAGGACCTGCGAATCAGCTTCATCACCACCAAGCGGGCCTACGAGGAGCTGGAAAAAGAGGGCTTTATCTACACCGTCCCCGGCAAGGGCTGCTATGTGGCCAGGAAAAACACCCAGCTGCTCCAGGAAGAACATCTGAAGCAAATCGAGGAACACATGGAGCAGATCATCCGTCTGGCGGCGGCCTGCAATCTGTCCCGGGAGGATATTTTGGAAATGATGAAATCAGAGTTGGAGGACATGGCATGAACGCACTGGAAATGAAAAACGTGACCAAACGCTTCCCCGGCTTTCAGCTGGAGAATATGAACCTCACCCTGCCCAGCGGCTGCGTCATGGGCCTCATCGGTGAAAACGGCGCCGGAAAAAGCACCAACATCCGGCTGATTCTGGATATGCTCCACAGCGACAGCGGCTCCATCACCATCCTGGGCCGGGACAGCCGGGAAAACCCCCGCCTGACCAAGGAAGAGGTGGGGGTGGTGCTGGACGAAATCGGCCTGCCGGAATGTTTGAACACCCGTCAGGTGGGGAAAGTAATGGCGGGCAGCTTCCGCCACTGGAACCAGGAGGAATACGACCGCATCATAAAGCGCTTCCAGCTGCCGGAGGATAAGGCCTTCAAAACCTTTTCCCGGGGCATGAAAATGAAGCTGGGCATCGCCGTGGCCATGTCCCACGGGGCCAAGCTTCTGCTGCTGGATGAGCCCACCGGCGGACTGGACCCGGTGGTGCGGGACGAGGTGGTGGAGATGTTCAGCGACTTCACCCGGCAGGAGGACCACTCCATCCTGATCTCCTCCCACATCGTCAGTGATTTGGAAAAGCTCTGCGACTACATCGCCTTCCTCCACAAGGGCAAGCTCCTGCTGTGCGAGGAAAAGGATCAGCTCCTGGCGGAATACGGCATGCTCCACTGCCCCGCCGAGGCCCTGGAGGAATTGGACCCCGGTGCGGTGCTCTGCCGGAAAACCACGCCCTACGGCGCCCAGGCCATTGTCCGCCGGGAGTCGGCGCCCCCGGGACTGAAGCTGAGCCCCTTAAGCATCGAGGAGCTGTTTGTATTCATGGTAAAGGAGGAACGGTAGGATGAAAGGACTGCTTTTAAAGGATTTTTACATGACGGTCAAATACTGCCGCACCTATCTGCTCATTGGCATTGTGTTCATCGCCGTGTCCTTTGCCGGGGCGGACAGCCAGAACATGTTTTTCGTGTTCTATCCCTGCCTGCTCTGCGGCATGATTCCCGTGAATCTGCTGGCCTATGACGAGCGCAGCCGCTGGCTGGAATACAGCGGCACCCTGCCCTACACCAAGGCCCAGCTGGTATCAGCGAAATACCTTGTGGGTGTAATCGTCCAGGGCGTCATGCTGCTGGCGGTGGGCATTGCCCAGGCGGTGCGGATGAACCTGGCGGGCAGCTTCCGGCTGGGGGAATACGGCATGATGATGGCATTGATTTTTGCCATGGCCACCATCACCTCCTCCATCAGCCTGCCCTTTATGTTCCGCTGGGGTGTGGAAAAGGGACGGATCGCCTACTACTGCATGATCGGTTTCGTCTGCGCCGCAGGGTATCTGGGCTCCGTGTTCTTCACCGAAAGCAGGAAAGTGACGGCAGCCGGCAGCCTGGTACCCTGGGCGATGATTCTGCTGGGCACCGCCATCTATGCCGCCTCCTGGCTGGTCTCCATTGCCCTGTATCAAAAAAGAGAAGTGGCGTAAACGCTTTTATTCCTTGGTGAGGGCCTCCGCCAAATCGCTGATGCGCCGGGCGGCGTCCTTGGGAATGATGCTGCGCTGGCACTGGGCCATGTGCTCCAGCTTATCCTTTTGGTCCAACAGCCCCAGAAGCTGCTCCAGAGCGCCGGGGGTAAGCTCCGCTTCCCAGGCCATGCCGGTCTGGGTAAAGAACCGGCGGTTCCGGTTCTCGCAGCCGGGGATGGGCGGCAGCAGCGCCAGGGGCACCTCCATCACCGCCGCCTCCGTGGTGGATAGTCCTCCGGGCTTGGTCAGATACAGATCGCAGGCCCGGAGGTACTCCGGCATCCGGTCCGTTTTTCCCAGCAGCCGCACCCGGTCCCCGAAGCGCTTTTCCAGGGAGCTGCACACAGACCGGTTGCTGCCACAGACGGCAATCAGCTCATAATTCTGTCCCTGCGTCACCTGGAGCAGCAGGGAGATGGCCTTTTCCAGCTTGCCCGCGCCGATGCTGCCCCCAGCAATCAGCAGATACCGTCGGTCCTGTGCCAGGTTCAAAGCCTGTCTGGCCTGCTCTGTGGTGATCGGTCGGCAAAAGTCCCCACGGACGGGGATGCCCAGAGGATAGATCCGCTCCTGGGGGATGCCCCAGGATGAGAATTCCCCGGTGAGCATGGGCGACGGGGTCACGTAGGCGTCGCAGTCCACCTCCTCCATAAAGGGGATGCAGGTGTAGTCCGTGGTGATGAACAGGGTTTTGGGGATGGTCACCCCGTGGTTTTTCAGATAGGTGAGCATTTCCGCCGGGAACAGGTGGGTCATTACAATCACATCCACCGGATGCTGACGGAGGTAATCCGCCAGGGCATCGGCGGCGTGTCCGTTGGCGAAATACACCGGAGAACGCCAGGGCAGCCGGCGGTAGGCATTGCCGATGGCATAGATGGCCCCGAAGCCCCCAGGCGCGGCCTGGGCCAGGTCAATATAGGCATGGTCCACCCTTTCCGCCAGCTTCCCGCCGGAAAGATCAAGAGGATTCAATAAGGTAACGCCGTGGCCCCGGCGCAGCAATTCCTCCTGCACCGCCGCTGCGGCGGAATTATGCCCGCCGCCGGTGCCGCAGGATAAGATCAACACTTCCACAATAATTCTTCTTTCTTCGTTTGTTTACAGCAGCTGCACCTGCATGGCCTCTCGGGGCTCCTTGCTCATGTGCAGCCGCAGGCAGACCACGCAGGTCATGAGGAAGAAGCCCAAAAGCAGCTCCGCCGGCTGGCCGGTGAGCGCCATACAGATGAGGCCCCCCAGATAGGCCGCAATGGTTCGCTGGAAATGGGGGGAGATTCGCACCACCAGGGAGAAAAAGAGAAAAGAGCCAATGAAAAGGCCCAGGGGCTGCCACGCCGGCAGCAGGCCCAGCAGGCAGCCGAAGCTCACCGCGATGCCTTTGCCGCCCCGGAAGCCATAGAACACCGGAAAGGCGTGTCCCACCACCGGAGCCGCCACCACCAGAGCCAGAGCCAGTCTGGGAAAGGCATCGCCGCCCTGCAGGAACAGCCACACCGGCAGAAAGCCCTTTATGAAATCCCCCAGAAGCGTCCCCGCACCGCAGGCAAAGCCGCCGTACCGAAAGGCGTTGGAGGTGCCGGGGTTTTCGTCCTTGCTGGTGGTGAGAATGTCCTTGCCCATCAGTCCGGCAAGGATCCGGGCGAAGAGCACGCTGCCGGAAAGGTAGCCCAACACCACAAAAAGCCACACCCGTGTCATGATGCTTCCTCCCCCTCCGGCAGGGTTACCGTAAAGATCACCGCGCCGTTTTTGCTCTCCGCCTGGACGGTGCCCCGGTGGAGCTCCACAATTTTTTTCACGATGGCCAGGCCGACCCCATTCCCAGCGGAAAAATGGGAACGGTCCGCCTGGTAAAATTTTTGGAAAATCCGGCTCAGCTCCTCCGGCGGAATCTGGCCGCTGTTGACGATCTGCACCTGGACCGCCCCGGGCTGCTGAGAAATCCGCACCTGGAGAGGGCCATAGTCCGGGGAGAATTTGATGGCGTTGTGCAGCAGATTGATCCAAACCTCTTTCATCAGTTCCTGGTTGGCCCGGATGGTCACCTCCGGGAATTCCATATCCAGCTCGATGTTTTTCCGGGTCCAGTCGTGCTCCAGCAGCAGAGCCGCCCCCCGGAGCTGCTCGGAGAGGTTGTATTCCGTCACCCCGGTGAGGATGGACTGATTTTCCACCTTGGTCAGCTTCAGCACATTGGTGGCCATGACGGAAAGCCGGGCGGATTCCTCCACAATGGCATCGATGTACTCCCGGCGCTGGCTTTCGTCCAGGTCCGCCCGCTGCAAAAGCTTGGCAAAGCCAGCGATGGAGACGATGGGGGTTTTGAATTCATGGGAGAAATTGTTGACAAAATCCTGCCGGAGCATCTCCGTGTTCCCCAGCTCCTGCGCCATTTTGTTGAAGCTGTTCTCCACCTCCACAAAGGCCGGGAGCATACTCACCGGCTTTTTGAAATGGACCCGGGCCTGAAAATCCCCGTCCGCCAGCCGGTTCATCTGGCTGATGAGCCAGTTGATCGGCCGGAGGGGAATCCGCACCGCCAGCATGGAGAGAATGGTGCCCACAATGACGCTGACCGCGGACATGAAAAGCAGCAGCTGCAAGCTCTCGGGAAACAGCTCCGTCTGGATGGGCAGGATGCCGAACCGGGTGAGCACATAGCTGAGCGCCGCCGCCACGGCCACCGAGGCAGCCAGAATGGCAAAGGTCAAAAGGGCGAAGAGCAACGTGAGGGAAAAGCCGCGTTTTTGATGCTTCATTCCTTTTTCACCGCCTTATAGCCCAGTCCACGCACGGACTCCACGGAGAATTCCTCCCAGCCCTCAAAGCGCTTCCGCAGCCGGCCCACGTGCACCGTCACCGTTTCCCAGCCGGTTTCGCAGTCCATGCCCCAGATTTCATCCATCAGCTGAATCCGGGTGAAGATTTTCCCCGGGTAGGACAGGAGCTTATACAGCAGCAGAAATTCCTTTTTCGGCAGTACCTGAACCTCCCCCCGGCGGGACACGGTAAAGGAGTCGTAATCCAGCACCACATCTCCGATGACGATCTGCCGGTCGCTGACGATTTTTGCCCGACGCAAAAGGGCCTTGATCCGCAGCAGCATCTCCTCCTCGTCGATGGGCTTGGTGATGTAGTCGTCGGTGCCCACCAGGAAGCCTCGGTGCTTGTCCTCCGGCAGCTGCTTGGCAGAGACCATCAAAATGGGCAGGGTGTTGTTGCTCTCCCGCAGTGTGGCGGTGAACTGGTAGCCATCCAGATTGGGCATCATGATATCCAGCACCACCAGATCGATGTGCTCCCGGTCCAGCACCGCCAGGGCCTCCTGGCCGTCCACGGCGGTGAATACCCGGTAGTGCTCCGCCTCCAAAATGGCTTTCATCAAGAGCCGGGTGTTTTTATCGTCATCGGCTACCAGAATATTGACCATGGCAGCTCCCTCCTTTTTGACCATACAATAAACGCTTTTTTTCCATTCGTCAAGAAATTCGGGAATAAATTACCACGGGATTCTAAACCCAAAGAAAACAAAGCCCCTTGACGATCTCAATGGAATGGAATATCATACAAAAAAACGCTCACCGGCTTTTCGCCGTAAGAAGATCAATTGGAATTTGTCAGTATGTGTTCGTAGGGAACGGATTTATCCGTTCCGCCAGGTGACGTTTTTATGGGGTGCACGTTGAATGGAAAAATGTTGAAAAAGCAATCCGTTTCCATCCAACGAACTACGGATGTTCACCGACGTTTCGGAACGGATAAATCCGTTCCCTACGAAAAACACCAATTTTCGCAATACTGAATCGAACCGACAGGCCCATCAGGTACTTTCAGGAGGATGTCATGGAAAAGAACGAAAAACACATTTTGATTCTCAGCGATTTTGTGGGCTATGGCAATGTGGCCATGGCAACCTCCCGGGGGGTACTCACCAAAATGGGCCACCGGGTCTACTGCCTGCCCACGGCGCTGATTTCCAACACCTGGAATTTCGGCCCCTGCGCCCAGCTGGACACCACCGGCTACCTGAAAGAGGCGCTAAATACCTGGCAGCAGCTGGGCTTCCCCCTGGACGGGGTACTGCTGGGCTACATTGCGGGACCGGAACAGGCGGAATTTCTGCTCCGGCAGTGCGACACCTGGCACCGGGCGGGGGTGACCCTTTTCCTGGACCCCATTTTCGCCGACAACGGCAAGCTCTACCATGGCATCACCCCGGAACGGCTGGACTTTCTGCGGCGGCTTCTTCCCCTGGTGGACTACGCGCTGCCCAATTTCTCCGAGGCTCAATTCCTGACGGGCTCCCGGGAGCCTCTGGATGCCCTGGCGGGGCTGCAAAGGCTGGGGCTTCGCCATCCGGTGATTACCGGCGCGCCCTGGGAGCATGGCCGGGCGGTACTGCTGACCCAGGGGGAAGAGCGGCTTGCCCTGCCCTATACGCCCATTCCCGGAAATTTCCCCGGGGCGGGGGACGCCTTCAGCGCCCTGTTTACCGGAGGAATTCTCTCCGGCCTCTCCCCCCAGGACAGTGCCCGGGAGGCCATACAAACCACCGGAAAATGGCTTGAAAGAAGCCTGCGAGAGGCTTGGAACGGCATGGGTCTGCCGGTGGAGCGGTATTTTTGATAAATCTCAACAGTTTAGAAAAAGTGCTTAAAATCCCCCCAGCGGCGAGCCGCTGGGGGAAAAATGATGGTTGGAAATCAGCCGTTCTTCAAATCCACGGTGGAAAGGTCCCATTCCTCGTGAATCTTGGGCACGTCGGAAATCAGCCGCTTGGTATAGGCTGCCTGGGGATTCAGAATCACCTCGTCCGCCTTGCCGTACTCCACGAACTTGCCGTGCTCCATGATGTACACGGTGTCGGAAATGTAATAGGCCAGGCCGATGTCGTGGGTGATGAAGATGATGGTCATGCCGATCTCATCCCGCAGCTGGAGCAGCATGTCCAGGATGGTGGCCCGGGAACAGGCATCCACCATGGAGGTGGGCTCGTCAGCCAGCAGAATCTTGGGCTTGAGCAGGAAGATACGGGCGATCATCAGCCGCTGCATCTGGCCGCCGGAGAGCTCGAAGGGATACTTATTGGTCAGCTCCGCGAATTTCAGGTTGACGAAGGAGCAGGCCTCGGTCATCATTTCGATTTTCTTCTCCATGGGCAGGTTCTTGCCGCCCCGCATATTGATGCAGTCCAGCAGCACGGAGTCGATCTTGTGGAAGGAGTTATAAGAGGAGAACGGGTCCTGGAAGATGGCCTGGATGCCTTTCCAGTAGGCGTTTCTCTTCTTGCCGGTGGAGATGTCCCGAGGCTGGCCCTGGAAGAGGATTTCACCCTCGGTGTGGTTCAGCAGGCCCAGCAGAATCTTGGACAGAGTGGTTTTGCCGGAGCCGGACTCGCCCACGATGGAGACGAACTCGCCCTCGTGGAAGTCGAAGCTCACATCGTTGACGGCAATGGTCTTCTTATCGCCGAAGCCGAAGACTTTGGTCACATGGCGGCCGCTGAGGCACAGGGGGGCATTGGAAAAATCCTTGGAAGCAACAATTCTGTCCTCATTCATGGCTGTAAACCTCCTTCAGTTCATCCAGGCTCAGCAGGCAGCGGTACATCCGGTCCTCTCCGAAGGCCTTCTCCGGAACGGTGTAGAATTTGCACTCGGGCTTTGCATATTTGCAGCGCTCCGCAAACCGGCAGCCATTGGGCGGATGCTTCAGGTTGGGAGGCGTGCCGGGAATGGCGGTAAGCTTGTGGCCACGGGTGCCCTCTTCGGGAACCAGGATGGAGCCCATGAGGCCGTGGGAATAGGGATGGGTGGGGTCGAAGACCATTTCCTTGGCGGTGCCCCGCTCCACGATCTGACCGGCGTACATGACCATGATATCGTCGGTGACGTTATACAGCAGGGGCAGCTCGTGGGTGATGAACACCATGGCCTTGATATGGCCCTTTTCCATGAGCTCCCGCATCATCCTGATAACCATCTTCTGACTGGTCACGTCCAGAGCGGAGGAGGGCTCGTCGGCAATGAGCACCTTGGGGTTCAGGATGGTGGACACGGCAATGACGGTACGCTGCTTCATACCGCCGGACAGCTCCACGGCGTGCTGGTCCAGCACCTTGGCGGGCAGACCCAGCTCGGCGAAGCGGGCCTCCGCCATCTCCCGGATGGCCTTTTTGTCGGCCTTGGGGTCATGGGCGTGGACCACGTCCTCGATGAAGCGGATGATTTTCTGAGTGGGGTTCAGGGCGTTCATGGCCGCCTGGGGGATGTAGGCAATTTCGGTGCCCAGGATGGTTTTCCGCACCGTATCCGGGTCCATGCCGGAGATATTTTTCCCGTCGATGATGATATCGCCGCTCATATAGTGCAGCGGGGGGAAGTAGTAGCCCATCAGGCTCAGGGCCAGGGTGGACTTGCCGCAGCCGGACTCACCGGCGATGCCCAAGGACTTGCCCTCTTCAATTTTAAAGGAGACCCCGTCCACCGCGTAGACACTCTCGCCGAAGCGGGTGACATATTTGGTTTTCAGGTTCCGGACCTCCAGCATCACCTTGCCGGAGGACTTCTTTTCCATGTTCTCGTTCGCCATAACTGCCTCCTTAGTCTCTCAGGGTGGGGTTGAAGACCTGATCCAGACCGGTGTTCATCAGGTTCAGGGAGAAAGAGATGAGGGTGATGGTCAGAATCACGGGGAAATAGGCCCACCAGGAGCCGTTGGTATGTGCCGAATACATCATAGCCCAGTTCATCATCAGGCCCAGAGTGGGAGTCGTGGTGGTCTTGGGGCCCAGGCCCAGCAGAGAAAGCTGTGCTTCGCTGAGGATGCCGGAGGAAACCTGGAGGATGAACGCCATCACCACATAGGAGGCGATGTAGGGCAGAATGTCGGTGACCACAATCCGGAGCATGCTGTGGCCGGAGAGCTTACTGAGGTTCACATGGTCCCGGTTCCGCAGAGAGATGACCTGGCTGCGAACGGAACGGGCGGTCCAGGGCCAGCTGGTAAAGCCGATGACCGCTGCCACCGTGGCGGGTCCGCGGAACTCCTGGCTGATGGAATAAGAGATCAGAATCAGCAGGATAAAGCCGGGAATGACAGTGAACAGGTTGGTGATGAACATGATGAAGTCATCCACAATGCCGCCCACATAGCCCGACAGCAGGCCCATGGCCAGTCCCAACAGGGTGGCCACAATGCCGGCAACCAAGCCGACGCCCAGGGAGGTCTTGGTGGCGCCCACCAGCTCCTTCAGCACGTCACGGCCGAAGTTGTCGGTGCCCAGAGGCAGGAACTTCACGTTGGTCACGGTGCCAACATTCACATAGTCGGTTTTCCTGATGAGGCTCAGCTGCTCGCCGTCGGACATCACCGACAGTGCGTCAGCGGTCTGTAGGTCCAGCAAGGCATCATTCAGCCGCTTATATTTCTTCTGGGCGGCGGAGGTCATGCCCTTGGGCTTGAAGGAGGCATCATAGTTGGCGTGCCACAGCTCCAGCAGCGCCTCGGTATCCTGGTAGTCGATGCCCTCCAGGTCCACGCCCTTGAGGCCCAGCCATTCCACCATCAGCACCCGGTCGGAATCGCTGAGGGCCTTGGCCAGCCGCTTGTCGTCAGCATCGGCAAGGCGCAGGGTCTCCCGCTCCCGGTCGGGGTTGGTTTTGGCGGCATCGTACAGGGAGACATAGGTGCCGGGCTTGGCAAAGGTGCCAACGCCGATCTGCTCCAGGGGGCTGCCGGGATTGATGAGGGGATAGACAATGATGGTGACAAGCAGGAACATAAAAATCACAAAGCCCGCCACGAATTTTCCGGAATGGAAGACATTACGCAGTGTATTTTTCATGATTGTCTCCTCCTTTCTCAATCAACCTGAGCGGCCTTGACCCGGGGATCAATGAAGCCGTACACAATATCCAGCAGGAAATTGGCCACCAGCACCATGACGGTGATGATCAGGGTACAGGCGGAAATCAGGGGATAGTCCGCGGCCACCACCGCTTTGTACATGGCGCTGCCCAGGCCGGGGTAGGAGAAGATGATCTCCGCCACCAGGGCGCCGCCCATCATGGTGCCGATGGACATGGCCAGGCCGGTGATCTGGGGCAGCATGGCGTTGCGGAACACATAGCCCACAATCTTGCTGTCCTTAATGCCCAGGAACCGGCTGTACTTGACGTAGTCGGCATTCAGCTCGTAGATGGACATGGAGCGCATGCCGATGGCCTGGCCGCCGATGCTGATGATGACGATGGACCAGAAAGGCAGCTGGTAGTGGGAGATCACGGACTTGATAAAGGGCCAGGAGAAATTGGGTATCATATCATGAGCATAACCGCCTGCAATGGGGGCGATCTTCAGGTTTACGGCAAAGATCACCAGAAGCACCACGGACATGGCAAAGGCGGGAACATTTCCAAGGAAAATAGAAACCGGCAGCAGGACCTTGTCGAAGCCCTTCCGCAGGTAGGCTGCCATAGCTCCCAGGACGTTGCCGATGATCCAGCCCACTAAGATAGCGGGAAGCTGGAGGCACACCGTCCAACCAATTGAGCTGGCAATGATATCGCTGACCTCACGGGGATACTGGCTGAAAGATTTGCCCAGGTTTCCCTGGAACAGATTTTTGACGAACAGCCCAAACTGAACGATCATGGGCTTATTGGTGCCAAATTCTTCCTGATAGCGCTCATAGATTTCGCGCACGGCCGCAGCATCGGACATACCGGCGGCCAATTTACCGGTAATGGCAGAGACGGGATCGGACGGCATCAGCCGGGGCAGGATAAAATTCAAAATCACGGCGCAAACCAATGTGATTAAAAACCATATCAGCTTTTTGCCGAAGTACTTTCGATAGCCTTTCATTTTCTCTCCCTCCAGGATAAACGATTAAGTAGAAGAGCCATGCTCCGGTTTCCCGGAGCATGGCCAGTGTTTCAAAGGGGATTAGCCAACAAGCTCCAGCTCGTACAGGGCAGCGATGCCGTAGCCATCGGTGCAGTCTGCGGGAGGAATGTTGCGGCCGTCATCGGCGGAGGGGAAGTTGGTCCAAACGGTCTCGTTGACAGCGTGGAACAGGGAAGGACGATACATCAGGGAGAAGCTGGGCACGTCGGTCAGGTAGATCTTAACCAGCTCGGTGTACAGTTCCACCAGCTTGTCCTGGTCGGTGGTCAGAGGAATCTCAGCCAGGATCTTGTCAGCCTCTTCGTTCACATACTGACCCCAGTTGCCGCTCCAGTTGTTCTGCAGGCCAACAAACTGGCTGGACAGGAACTGGTTGCAGCGGCCCCAAGGCATAGAGGGAGAAGCAGAGTCGGGAGACCACATGAAGATGGCGTAGTCAGTCTGGTCGGGGTCGGTGAAGCGGGTCTGCACGATGTCCCACTCGGGGAACTCGGTGACGATTTCCACACCGATCTTCTCACCGGCATCGGCGACGATGACCATGGCAGCCTGCCAGTCGGACCAGCCGTTGGGGCAGACAGCGTTCAGGTGAATCTTCTCGCCGTTGTACTCACGGTAGCCGTCACCGTCGGTATCCACCAGGCCAGCCTCATCCAGCAGAGCCTTGGCGCCTTCGATGTCGTTGCCGGCCCACTGCAGATCGGCAACGGCCTCATGGTCGTACAGAGCCTGCTCACCGGCGGTGGGGTTCATCAGGGAGCGGGGAACATCGGAGAAGCTGGGGGACTGGTTGGTCATGGCGTTGGCGATGATGGAATCGTAGTCAACAGCCATGGCGATGGCCTTCCGCAGGGCGGGGTTCTCAGCGATCACGGGGATGTTCATGTTGTACCATGCGGTAGGCATGGTCAGGCAGACGCCGTAGGGAGCTTCTTCGTAGAAGGTGGAGATGGGCAGATCGTCTTCCAGCCACAGGTTCTGGATGTTGCCCAGGAACTGCTGGTCAACGTCGATCTCGCCAGCCTTGAAAGCCAGCTCGGTGGCGGCGTTGTCAGCGTAGATGTTGTGAGCCAGATACTTGGGAACAGGCAGCTTGCCCCACATGGACTCGTCCTGGCCCCAGTAGTTGTCGTCACGGATCAGGACGACCTTCTGGTCATCGGTGTAGTACTTGGTGTAGGGGCCGCTCCAGACAACGTCTTCACCGGCATCGTTCAGGATCTTGGTGGGGTCATTGTCGTTGCGCTCGCACAGGGTGGTGATCCAGGCAGCCTGGGCAATGGGGGTACCGGTCAGGAAGTCCTCAACCTTCAGGGGGTTGACGGGCTGGCCGGCGTCATTCAGCTTGGAGGTGATGACAAAGGTCTTGTCGCCGGTGGCCTCGATGCCTTCGATGTAAGCCTTGAAGCCGGCGCCGGTGTTGTTGTTGGTCAGAACGCCAACATCCCAGGTGGCGACCACGTCAGCGGCGGTGACGGGGGTGCCGTCGGACCACTTGGCAGCGTCCTTCAGGGTGACGGTCATGGCGGTCAGGTCCTCGTTCCACTCGTAAGAATCGGCCAGCAGGGGCTTCTTCTCACCGGTGAGGAAGTCGAACATAAACAGGGTTTCGAACATCACGGAGCGGTAGCCACCGGCGTTGCCGGCGATGGCCATGGAGTTGTTCTGGTTGGTGCCAACGGGGTTCCAGCTGTTGACGGAGCCCCACTGCTGACCGCCGAAGTACAGGGTCTCTTCGCGGGGCAGGGTGACATCGGTGGCGGAGGCGCTGACTGCGAGCATACCGCAGATCATCGCAACTGCCAACAGCATCGCGAGAAGCTTGGACATTTTCTTCATGGTGAATCCTCCTTTTATTTTGTTAAAGCCCTGATGGGCCATAACGACTTTTTAACCAGGAGCACTCATCAATATCCATTCTTTCATCCTGAAAGAATGAAAGAGAAAAAGGAGCGCTCCTGGTTCGAAAATTTTAAATTTTGCGTTTATCGGCTTGGTTCTTTTGTTATTTTTCGTAGGGCGGGCGGCTTGCCCCCGCCGCAACCCTAAAGCCTCTACAATGTACCATTGGGAGAAACCAACTGCAAATCGGAACCGAACGGCGGGGAACAGCCAGGCGCCCTACGGTGTTCGGTAAGGTTATTCCGCAAAAACGATATCGCTGACGAAAGCCGATAAGCACATTACAGTTTGCGGACGGTGGCTCCCGGAATCAGGGAGCAGGGAATCACCTGGGTCCGGGGCAGGTAACCTCTGCCCTCCTCCACGGCCCGGGCCAGTTCCTCCGCCACGGCAACACCGATGGCGTCGGTGTTCTGCTGGACGGTGGTGAGGGATACGACCTTGCCCACGGAGATGCCATCGTAGCCGGCGGCGCTCACATCCTCGGGAATGGACAATCCCATGGCCTCCAGCTCCCGCTTGCCGCCGAAAAACGAAAAATCATCGGGATACAAAATGCAGCTTGGTGGCTCCGGCAGCTCCATCAGCTTTCTGGTGGCCTCTGCCGAGGCACTACCGGAATGGTAGCGACAGTGACAGATATATTCCTCGGGAATGGTCAGCCCCAGCCGGGCACAGGTGTTGAAAAAGCTGGACATGCGAATCCGGGTCACGGCATTGTCGTCGCCGAAGATGATGGCGATTTTCCGGTGCCCCTGGCTGTAGACGTACTCCACCAGCTCCCGGATACCGCTGACGTTGTCGGACTCGATGCAGCTGCAATTATCGAAATGGTAGTCCACAGAAACCACCGGAACGCCGGAACGAACCAGCTCCTGAGCGGTGGGTGCGGCATTGTCCGCCACCAGCACCGCCACGCCGTCGCAGTTGCGGAAGCGGACATGGCCTGCGTAGTCGCTGCCCCAGGGTCCGGGGTGATCGCTGATGAGGGTGATGTCGTAGTGCAGCTCCTCGGCCCGCCGCTTAAAGCTATTGAGAATATAGGCGAAGTGCTCGTGGGTCAGGCCGCTTTTGGTGCCGTCGCTGAAAATGACGCCAAGATTGTGGGACCGGCTGGTTTTCAGAGAGCGGGCGGCAGCGCAGGGGGTGTAGCCCATCTCCGCCGCGGCCTTTTGAATCCGGGCGGCGGTTTCCGCACTGATGTCCGGGGCGCCGTTGAGGGCTTTACTGACTGTGGCAACGGAAACGCCACACTGCTTGGCCAGCATCTTTAATGTTACCATGTCGATTCCTTACTGCCGTACACGCGGCTTACTCGAAAACGTTTACTTTCGGTCTGATTATATGGGTTTAAAATCCGTCTGTCAATAGTTGTGAGAAAAAAACCAAGATTCCATGAATTATTTGTGAATAATGTCAAAACAGGCTATGCCGCTTTGGTCATTCAGACAATGGTCCATTTTAAAATTCCATTTGTATGTTGACTTTTGACAGAAGATAGCATATAGTGTTCTCGCTGAATTGTTAATTCTCACGAAAACGTATTCGGAGGTAATGGATTTATGGAAAAGCTCACTTTAAACGGCGCCTGGACCCTGGATATCCCCGGCAGCTCTTTCCCCCGGGTTAACGCCACCGTCCCCGGCTCTGTGTATCACGATCTGCTCACCGCCGGGCAGATTCCCGACCCATTCTATCGGGACAACGAAAACGAAGCCCTGAAAATCATGGACAACGATTTTGTCTACAGCCGGAGCTTCACCGTCCCCGCCGGGCTGCTGGAAAACGACGCGGTGGTGCTCCGCTGCGAGGGACTGGACACCCTGGCCACCGTCACCGTCAACGGCACCGTTGTCGGCACCGGCAAGAACATGCACCGGACCTATGAGTTCGACGTAAAGGATGTGCTTCATCCCGGCGAGAACCAGATCACCGTAAGATTCGACTCCCCCACCCGTTTCATTAAGAAGGCCTACGCCGAAAGCCGGGCCGACGGCTCCTCCGACGCCATGGTGGGCTTCCCCCTGCTGCGGAAGGCCCACTGCATGTTCGGCTGGGACTGGGGTCCCCGGCTGCCGGACGCAGGCATCTGGCGGGATATTTCCATTCTGGGCATCCGCACCGCCAGGATCCGGGATGTGTATGTGGTGCAGCACCATGAAAGTGGCAAGGTCACCCTGGAGGTAAGCACCCACATCACCCAGGTCACCGGCTCCGCTCCGGTTTCCGTCAAGGTCACCGCCCCCGGCGGCACCGTGTTCACTGCTCAAGGAGAAAAGGCCGTCATTGAAATCGAAAATCCCCAGCTCTGGTGGCCCAACGGCCTGGGCGAGCAGCCGCTGTACCAGGTGGAGGTCACCCTGGGTGACGGGATGGACAGCTGGAACAAAAAAATCGGCCTGCGGACCCTCACCGTCAGCCGGAAAAAGGACCAGTGGGGAGAGAGCTTCTGCCACTGCGTCAACGGGGTGGATGTGTTCGCCATGGGCGCGGACTACATTCCCGAGGACAATCTGCTGCCCCGGGTAAATCCCCAGCGCACCCGGCGTCTATTAGAGGACGCCAAGGCCGCCAATATGAACTGCATCCGGGTCTGGGGCGGCGGCTACTATCCCGAGGACTATTTCTACGACACCTGCGACGAGCTGGGTCTGCTGGTGTGGCAGGACTTCATGTTCGCCTGCGCCGTGTATAACCTCACCGAGGATTTTGAGGAGAACATCCGGGCCGAGTTTGTGGACAACATCCGCCGGCTGCGTCACCACGCCTCCCTGGCCCTGTGGTGCGGCAACAACGAGATGGAGCAGTTTGTGGCCTGCGACGAGTGGGTCAGCTCCCTCCGGCAGAAAGCGGACTACATCAAGATGTATGAGTACATCATCCCCAAGATTTTGAAGGAGGAGGACCCCCAGACCTTCTACTGGCCCGCCTCGCCCTCCAGCGGCGGCAGCTTCGACGCCCCCCAGGACCCCAATCGGGGCGATGTGCACTACTGGGATGTGTGGCATGGCCTGAAGCCCTTTACCGACTACCGGAACTACCTGTTCCGCTATGTGTCCGAGTTCGGCTTCCAGAGCTTCCCCTGCATGGAGACCATCGAGGCCTTCACCGCCCCCGAGGACCGGAACGTGTTCTCCTATGTGATGGAGAAGCACCAGAGAAACGCTTCCGCCAACGGGCGAATCGTGTCCTATCTGTCCCAGATGTACCTCTATCCCGGTGATCTTTCCAACCTGGTGTATGCCTCCCAGCTGCTGCAGGCCCAGGCCATGCAGTACGGCGTGGAGCACTGGCGGCGGAACCGGAACGACGAGCGCTGCATGGGCGCCGTGGTGTGGCAGCTCAACGACTGCTGGCCCGTGGCAAGCTGGGCCTCCATCGACTATTTCGGCCGCTGGAAAGCCCTGCACTACTACGAGAAGCGGTTCTTCTCCCCCGTTCTGATCTCCTGCCACGAAGAGGGCATTCTCAGCCAGAACACCAATGTCAACGCCGAGCCTTTTGATCTGAAGAAGACCGCCCAGCTGAACGTGAGCAACGAGACCTTGCACAGCTTCACCGGCAAGGCCCACTGGGCACTGCGGCGTCCCGACGCTTCCGTGATTGAAAGCGGCAGCTTCGATGTGACCGTCGGACCCATGAGCGCCTTCTGGCTGCCCTTGCAGGACTTCTCCGACCAGGCCACCTACGACTGCTACTATTCCTATGAGCTGGTGGATGAAGCAGGCGTCACCGTGGGCGAGGGCAGCGTGCTCTTCTGCGCGCCCAAGCATTTCCACTTCGCCGATCCTCAGCTGGAGGCTCACATCGAGGGCGACGAGATCGTGGTCACCGCCAAGACCTACGCCCGGAGCGTGGAGCTGATGGCCGGTGCCGACACCCTGCTCAGTGACAACTATTTCGACATGAACGCCGGCACCAAGCGGGTGAAAATCCTCCGGGGCGAGGCCAAAGAGGTCAAAGCCAGAAGCGTTTACGACATCCGCTAATATCCCCATACAAAACAACGAGGCTGCCCGCAAAGGCAGCCTCGAATTTTATCTTCGTCCCAATTGCCAAAAGGCCACGGCGCTGGCGGCGGCCACGTTCAGGGAATCCACCCCGTTGGACATGGGGATTTTGACAGTGTAGTCGCAGCGGGCGATGGTGGTGGGCGCCAGGCCGTCCCCCTCGGTGCCCAGGACAATGGCCAGCTTTTCCGCCCGGGCCAAAGCGGGATGGTCGATGGACACGCTGTCGTCACAAAGGGCCATGGCAGCGGTCTGAAAGCCCAATTTTCGGAGCATGTCCTGCCAGTCGGGCCCCAGATAGCACCAGCTCACCTGGAACACGGTGCCCATGCTCACCCGGGCAGACCGGCGGTAGAGGGGATCGGTGCAGCCGGGGGTGAGCAGCACTGCCTCCATCCCCAGGGCGGCAGCGGAGCGGAAAATGGCCCCCAGGTTGGTGGGGTTCATCACATCCTCCAGCACCGCCACCCGGCGCTTCCCCGGCAGAATGTCCTGGGGGTCCGAAAGGGGCGGACGGTACATGGCGCAGAGCATCCCCCGGGTGAGCTGGAATCCGGTGAGCTGGGTTAATACCGGCAGCGGTGCGGTGTACACCGGCACCTCTCCGCAGGCTTCAATTGCCTCCATGGCCTCCTGATTGCAGTGGCCCCGCTCCACCAGCAGGGAAACCGGCCGGCAGCCGGCGGCCAGGGCCCGCTGAATCACCTTGGGACTCTCGGCAATGAACATTCCCTTTTTGGGCTCGAACCGGTTCAGCAGCTGGGCCTCGGTGAGCCGGGCAAACACATCCAGCTCCGGGGCATGGAAATCCGTAATTTCAATAAAATCTTTCATGAGCTTGCTCCCGGTTTCGGCAAAGTCATCGCTCTTCCCGGAAGTAGGAAAGGCCCAGGCTCTCAGGGGGCTGGTCCTCCCGCTTGTTCCGCATGCTGGTCATCACCAGCACGATGATGGTAACCACATAGGGAAGCATTTTATACAGCTCTTTCATGGCCAGGTTGGCACTGGGCAGGAACAGGTACAGAATGTACAGTCCGCCGAAGAGGATGGAGCTGAGAATGCCCACATTGGGCCGCCAGATGGTGAAGATCACCAATGCGATGGCCAGCCAGCCCCGGTCGCCGAAGCCGTTGTTGGACCAGACGCCGTTGGCATAGTCCATCACGTAGTACAGCCCGCCCAGGCCAGCGATCATGCTGCCGATGACGGTGGCGGCGTACTTATATTTGGCAATGCTGATGCCTGCCGCATCGGCGGTGGCGGGATTCTCGCCCACGGCCCTCAAATGCAGTCCCACCCGGGTGTGGCCCAGCACGTAGGAAGCAAGCAGCGCCAGGGCAATGGCCAGATACGCCAGGAAGCCATAGGAGAAAAAGAGCTGTCCGATGGCACCGGTGGTTTTGGCAAAGGGCAGGGTGGTACGGAAAAAGGAGCTGGTGGCCGTGAGAGAGATGGAGGGCACATCCGCCCCGGTGAGCTTGATCAGAGAGCCGCCGAAGAAATTGCCGAAGCCCACGCCGAAGGTGGTCATGGCAAGGCCCGTGACATTCTGATTGGCCCGGAGGGTGACGGTGAGGAAGCAATACAGCAGCCCCATCAGCGCGGAGCCTAAGAGGCAGCCCAGCATGGGAAAGAGAATGGCGGGGAGGGCATGCATCTGCCCGGCGGCGGACTGCTCATAGAGGAACGCGCCAATGACGCCGCCGATGCCGCCCACGTACATGATGCCGGGAATGCCCAGGTTCAGGTTGCCGGACTTTTCCGTCAGGGTTTCGCCGGTGGAGCCAAAGAGCAGAGGGATGCTCTGCATCACCGCCCGGGGAATAAAGGTCAAAAGATCAAACATCTCACTTGTCCTCCTTCCTGGATGCCCGGTGCAGGGAAATTTTGTAGCTGATAAAGAATTCACAGCCGATGATGAAGAACAGAATGATGCCGGTAAGGATGTCGCCAAAGGAATCATTCAGCTGGAATTTGGAGGAGATCTCGCTGGAGCCCCGGCCCAGGAACACCAGCAGCAGACTGGTGAAAATCATGCCGATGGGGTTGAATTTGGCCATCCAGGACACCATGACGGCGGTGAAGCCCCGGCCGCCCGCCGTGTTCACGGTGATGGTGTGGTCGGAGCCGCCCACCAGCAGCAGTCCTGCCAGGCCGCAGAGGGCGCCGGAGAGGAGCATGGTGCGGATGATCACCCGGTCCACCTTGATGCCCACATACCGGGCGGTGCGGACGGACTCCCCCACCACGGAGATTTCATAGCCCTGCTTGGACCAGTTGAGATAGATATACAGCAGCCCCGTGAGGATGGCCACCACCAGAATGGTGAGCAGGTATTTCTGCCCGGCGATGGTGGGCAGCCACCCGGCGTGGCTGTTCTGATTGATGATGCCGATTTTGCCGGAGCCCTTGGGCACCTCCCACACGATGACATAGTAGGCAACCAGCTGGGTGGCCACGTAGTTCATCATCAGGGTGAAGAGGGTCTCGTTGGTGTTCCATTTTGCCTTGAAGAAGGCGGGGATGCCTCCCCAGATGGCACCGGCCAAAAGGGCGGAGACGATCATGATGGGAATGAGAAGCCAGTTGGGCAGCTTGTCCCCCAACAGGATCATGCAGGCGGCAGTGGCAAGGCCGCCCATGAGCACCTGGCCCTCGCCGCCCACGTTCCAGAATTTCATCCGGAAAGCGGGGGTCACCGCCAGGGAGACGCACAGCAGCAGCGCCAGATATTGCAGCGTGTTCCAGATTCTCCGGCTGGTGCCGAAGGCACCGGCCCACATGGTTTTATAGATGGCGATGGGGTCCTCGCCGGTCATGGCGGTGGTGACGACGCCGCACACCACCAGGGCCAGCAGGATTGCCACACCCCGGATGGCCCAGGCCGCGTACCAGGGCAGCTCCTTTCTTTTGGAAAGGTGGAAGAGTTTTTGTTTCATCTTATCTTAGCCTCCAACCTTGGTCATCATCAGGCCGATGCGGTTTTTGTCCTGGGGGGTGGGATGCTCCACCAGGCCGCTGACCTTGCCGCCGCAGAGCACCAGAATCCGGTCGCACAGCTCCAGCAGCACATCCAGGTCCTCGCCTACGAACACCACGGCCACGCCTTTCTGCTTCTGCTGGGTCACCAGATCATAAATGGCATAGGAGGAATTGATGTCCAGGCCCCGGACGGCGTAGGCGGTGAGCAGCACCGTGGGGGCGGAGGCAATCTCCCGGCCCACCAGCACCTTCTGCACGTTGCCGCCGGAGAGCCGCCGCACCGGCGTGGAGACGCTGGGGGTGACCACCTCCAATTCCTCCACCACATGCTGCGCCAGCTTTCTGGGGCTCTTCCGGTCGGTGAAGATGGAGCGGCCCTTGCGGAAAGAGCGGAGCATCATATTGTCCGTTAAATCCATGTTGGCAACCAACCCCATGCCCAGCCGGTCCTCGGGGACAAAGGAGAGGGTCACACCCATGGAGGCGATCTCCAGAGGGTCCTTGCCCAGGAGCTCCTCCCGGCTGCCGTCGTCCTCAATATAGCCGATGGTTCCCTTTTCGGTTTTCTGCAGACCGGCGATGGCCTCCAGCAGCTCCTTCTGGCCGCAGCCGGAGATGCCGGCAATGCCCAGGATTTCTCCGGAGCGGGCGGTAAAGGACACATCGTCCAGCTTGAGGATGCCGTCGGGGCTTTTTACCGTCAGCCCCTCCACCACCACTCTATTCTTGGGATTCACCGGCTCCGGCCGGCGGATGTTCAGGGAGACCGCGTGGCCCACCATCATGTTGGTCATTTCCTGGGCATTGGTGTTTTTGGTGAGCATGTCGCCCACGAAGCGGCCCTTATTCAGAATGGCCACCCGGTCGGACAGGGCCTCCACCTCGTGCATCTTGTGGGTGATGATGACAACGGCCTTGCCCGCGTCCCGCATGTTCCGCAGCACGGCGAAGAGCTGCTCCGTCTCCTGGGGGGCCAGCACGGCAGTGGGCTCGTCCAGAATCAGGATGTCGGCCCCCCGGTAGAGGACCTTGACGATCTCCACCGTCTGCTTCTGGGAGACGGACATGTTGTAAATCTTCTGGTCCGGGTCCACATCGAAGCCGTAGGTGTCGCAGATTTCCCGGATTTTCTTCCGGGCCTCATTCAGGTTCAGCCGCCCGGAAAGGCCCAAGACGATGTTCTCCGCCGCGGTGAGCACATCCACCAGTTTAAAATGCTGGTGAATCATGCCGATGCCATGGGCAAAGGCGTCCTTAGGGGAGGAAATGACCACCGGCTTGCCGTCAATGGAGATTTCTCCCTCGTCGGGGAAATAGATGCCGGAGAGCATATTCATCAGGGTGGTTTTGCCGCTGCCGTTTTCCCCCAGCAGGGCCAGGATCTCCCCCCGGTAGATGTCCAGCCACACCCGGTCGTTGGCCAGGACAGTGCCGAAGGCTTTTGTGATGTTCCGCATCTTCACCGCAGGGGTTTTCCCCTCGTCAGGATGGGAAATGTTCTTCTCAATTTCCAAGGGCTTCACGCTCCTTCATATATTTCAAATTGCACATCGGTTTGATTCAGCAAATTGGAATTTGCAGGGTTCATTGAATTGAAAATGTTTCAACGTGTGCGTAGGGAACGGATTCATCCGTTCCGAAAGGTTGGTGAACATCCGTGGTTTGTTGGATGGTGACGGACCCGGTTTTTTAACATTTTCCATTCAACGTGCACCCCATAAAAACGTTACCGGGCGGAAGGTCTAAATCCGTTCCCTACGAATCACCTCTGCAAATTCCAATTTGACAACAAGCTGAGTCAAACCGATAAGCATACATTGTTGAGGAAAATGGAAACTTGAAAAGGAAAAAGCCTGTTTTCCCTTTCAATTTTCTATTTTCAGCCAGAAAGGGCAGCGCAGGGAGTTTACGCTGCGCTGCCCTTGGCAGGTTCATTTAAAGGGAAATCAGAAAGCGGTATCCAGCAGGTTGATGCCGTCGATGGTCAGGTTGAAGTAAGGAGCGGAACGGAACTCGGACTCCAGCACGGCGCCGTCCACAACCACTTCGGTGTCGCCCTCGTAGGCGGGATCGGTGTCCACATCAGCCATGAAGCTCTCCAGAGCGGCGCCATTGTAGGTGAAGGTGGTGGTGTCGAAGACCTTCAGGGAGCCATCCTCCAGGGCGGCCTTCACTTCGGCGATCTTCTCTGCGGTGCCGGCGGCGGCAGCCTGCTCGTTCACATCAGACAGCTCCACGGAGCCAGTGGCGATGTTGCCGGTCCAGTCGGCGGCGATTTCCTCACCGTTTGCAACGCAGTTAATGATGTACTCGAAGTAGGGAGCCCAGTTGATGCGGCTGGACACGATGAAAGTGTTGGGGCAGGCGTCCACGGTGGAGCCGTTGTAGGAGACGTTGGGCACACCGGCGTTCTCGCAGGCAGTGGGAGCGCCCATGGAGTCGGCGTGCTGGGAGATCAGCTTGCAGCCGCCCTCGATCAGCTTGTTGGCAGCTTCCTTCTCGGCGGTCTCATCATACCAGGAGCCGGTGAAGGTCACGTCCATGGTGACGCTGGGGCAGACGCTCTTGGCGCCCAGGTAGAAAGAGGTATAGCCGGAGACCACTTCGGCGTAGGTGTAAGCGCCCACGTAGCCCATCTTGGCTTCCTCGGCGGTGAACTCACCGGCCTCGATCATCTCGTTCAGCTTCATACCGGCGGCAACACCAGCCAGGTAACGGCCCTCGTAGATGGAGGCGAAAGCGTTGTGGTAGTTGGCAAGGCCCTCGGTGTGGGCCTTGGTGCCGGTGGCGTGACAGAACTGGACCTCAGGGAATTCCTTGGCGGCCTCGATCATGTAGTCCTCATGACCGAAGGAGTCGGCAAAGACGATGTCGCAGCCGTCGTCGGCCATGTCGGCAGCGGCTTCGTAGCACTCGTTGCCCTCGGGAACGTTGGTCTTCAGGACGTACTCCACGCCCAGCTTCTCGCAGGCCTCTTTGGCGGCGTTCATGAAGTTCAGGTCGTAGGTGGAGTTCTCGTCGTGCAGGAAGATGAAGCCAACCTTCACGTCGCTGGTTTCAGCAGCGGCGCTGACGGCGAACAGACCCATCACCATGACGATGGCGAGAACCAGGGAAAGAATCTTTTTCATGTTTGTTTGCTCTCCTTTTGAAAATAATGTATGTAAAGGATATTTGCGACAGCTTTAACGGCGGAACGTGATGCCGGTATCGGACATGCTCTCCACAATGGCCAGGGACTCCACCCGGATGCCCTTTTCACGCAGGGCGTCGCCGCCGCCCTGGAAGCCCTTTTCGATGGCGCAGGCCGCGCCGATGAGGGTTGCTCCCGCCTGGTTCACCAGGTCGATGAGCCCCAGCAGCGCCTTGCCGTTGGCGAGAAAATCATCCACCAGCAGCACCCGGTCTTCGGGCAGCAGATAGTCGCTGCTCACCACCACGGTGTAGTCGGTGTTGTGGGTATAGGAGTGGACCACCGCAGAGTAGGTGCTGCCGTCCACATTGCTGGTTTTGTGCTTCTTGGCGAACACCAGGGGCACATGCATGGCCATGCCCGCAGCGGCGGCGATGGCAATGCCGGAGGATTCGATGGTGAGCACCTTGGTGACACCGCAGCCTTCAAAAAGTCTTGCGATCTCCTGGCCGGTCTTTTCCAGAAATTCCGTGTCGATCTGTTGGTTCAGGAAGCTGCCGACCTTTAAAATGCCGCCGGGCAGCACCTTTCCCTCTGCGCGGATCTTCTGTTCCATCAGCTCCATGGCAAATCCTCCAAATATCAAAAATAAAAAAGACGAACCGGATGCAGGCGCACAGACGCGCCCACCGTGATTCGTCCCAGCAGACCTTGGTCAGGGAAACCGGTACCAATAGTCGTGACTTTGGCTGGCGTCACGGTAGAAACTTTCGGGCCATACATCCGAAACTATATCGGCATTTTCTTTAAGATACTGTCATCCTAATTCATCTTTCGCCGATTGTCAACACAAACAGAAAGGCTTTTTTCATTTCCTCCGTAATGCACAAAGAACCGACGGCAATCGACTTTTTTTCCGTTGAAAAATCAACCTCCCGAGAGCCCCGTGATCCGGCGTTGACATTTTTCGGATTCCCCCTATAATAGACCCTGACAGAAAGGGGGGACTGACCATGGCAGACTGGATGCGGCTGGACAACGCGGCGCTGATTTTCCCGGCGGTACGGCGGCGGGACTGGACCAATGCCTTCCGGGTGTCGGCCACCCTGAAAGAGCCGGTGGAGCCGGAGCTTTTGCAGCAGGCGGTGGACGCCCTGCTGCCCAGATTTCCCTCCATGTATGTCAGCCTCCACCGGGGGCTGTTCTGGTACTATCTGCAAAAGCTGAAGCGGGCCCCAAGGGTGCGGCAGGATGGCGCCTGCCCCCTGATTCACATGACGGGCAAGGAGCTGCGGGAATGCTGCCTGCGGGTGCTGTACTACGAAAACCGCATTGCGGTGGAGTGCTTTCACGCCCTCACCGACGGCAGCGGCGGCATGGTATTTTTGAAAACCCTGACGGCCCAGTATCTGTCATTGCGCCACGGAATTTCCATCCCGGCGGTGGAGGGGGTGCTGGACCCATTGGAAACGCCCCACCCGGCGGAGCTGGAGGACAGCTTCACAAGGACGGCGGGGCAGGTCCCCCTCAGCCGGAAGGAGGAAAACTCCCTGCATCTGGGAGGGAGGCGGGAGGAGGACGGCTTCCTCCACCTGACCATCGCCTCGGTGCCGGAGGCAAGGCTTTTGGAGCTGGCCCATGAATACGGCTGCACCGTCACGGCCTTTCTGTGCGCGGTGATGCTCCAATCCATTTTGAAGCTGGCCCGGCTCCCCCAGGGAGGAAGGTGGGCCAAGGTGACGGTGCCGGTGAACCTGCGAAAGGTGCTGGGGGGCGAAACCCTGCGGAACTTCGCCCTGACGGTGAATGTGGGAGTGGACCCCCGGCTGGGCAGCTACACCCTAAGGGAGCTGACCCGGGCGGTGCAGAGCCAGTTGGAAACCCAGGTGACCGCGCAGCAGATGGCAGCCCGGGTGGCGGCCAATGTGCAGCCGTCCCAGAATTTCCTGATTAAAATCCTGCCCCTGCCCATCAAGAATTTTGCCCTGCGGATGGTCTACCGCCGGGTGGGAGAGTGCAAGGGCAGCATCAACGTTTCCAATCTGGGCAAAACCAAACTTCCAGGAGAAATGGCGGCGTATGTCCGCTTTCTGGACTTTACCATCGGCCCCCAGGCCACCTATGCCAACAACTGCAGCGTGGTGTCCTACGGCGGCGTCACCCGCATCAACCTGATTCGCTCCACGGTGGAGCCCAGGCTGGAGCGGGACTTCCTCACCCGGCTGGTGGAGCTGGGTCTGGAGGTAACGGTGGACAGCAATGAAAGGAGCTGAGGCCATGTACTGCATGAACTGCGGCGTGAAGCTGGGCCAGGGAGAGGAAAAATGCCCCCTGTGCGGCCTGCGGGCCTACCATCCCGATTTGAAAAGAACCCCGGGGACGCCCCTGTACCCCCGGGAATGGCATGCCCCGGAGGCGGAGCGCAGCGGCTGGCGGTATCTGCTGACGGTGTTTTTCCTGGTGGCTGTGGGGGCCTGCCTGGTTGTGGACATTCTGCTCTCCGGCGGCATCAGCTGGTCCGGCTTTGCCCTGGCGGGACTGCTGACGGGCTATGTGCTGCTGGTGCTGCCGCTGTGGTTCGCCCGGCCCAACGCGGTGGTGTTTCTGGCCATTGACTTTACGGCGTTGGGGCTGATGCTGCTGTACATCAACCTGAAAGTCCAGGGCGGCTGGTTTTTGTCCCTGGCCTTTCCGGTGACGGCCCTGTACGGCGTGCTGATTACGGGCTTTGCCGCCATTGTGAAATACATCCGCAGGGGCCGTTTTTTCCAGCTGGGGGGCGGCTGCGTGGTGTTCGGCTGCTCCGCCATGCTGCTGGAGCTGTTCATCAGCATCACCTTCGGCACCAGGATGTTCACCTGGAGCCTGTACCCGGTGGCGATTTTAAGCACCATCGGCCTGTTCTGGATTCTGGCCGGCATCATCCGCCCCCTGGGAAACGCCATCCGGAAGAAAACCTTTCTCTAAAGAAGCGATCAAAATCCCCCTGACCGTGTTGGCCAGGGGGATTATTCATGGGGTTATTTCAGGATTTCTCCGTTGGATGCAATCACCTGGGCATACCACTGGGCGGAGTCCTTGGGGATACGGTCGCAGCTTTCGTAATCCACATAGATGATGCCGAAGCGCTCATTGTAGCCGTTGGACCACTCGAAATTGTCCAGGAAGCTCCACTGCAGATAGCCCATGAGAGGCACGCCCTCCTTGGAGGCCTGGGACAGGGAGCGCAGGTAACGGGTGAGGAAATCAATCCGATCGGCATCGTGGACCTTGCCGTCCAGATACACCCGGTCGTTGCAGGACAGGCCGTTCTCGGTGATCAGCACGGGTTTGCCATAGCGCTGGTAAATCTGCATGGGCCCAAAATGCAGCACCTCCGGGGTGACCTTCCACTTGGTTGCCGTCAGGGGGAAGCCGGCGGGAATGGGGGACATGGAACCGTCCTCCTCCACCGGGTCGCCCTGGTAGACATTGATACCCACAAAATCCGGAGCCTCCATGCTCTCCCAGTCCGCCTGGCTGATTCCGGCGGCGAATTCCTCCACCACCTTGGGGGAGCCCTCCGCAAACCGGCGGAAGAACAGGGGGTCCAGGAAGATGTTCATGCTGAACACCCAGTCGGCAGGGTTAAAGGTGGCCTTGTAGGCGGCCTCCCGTCCGGCGGGGGTATCCACTCTCGGATAGCAGAGCCGACCGCAGGAGGCAACACCGATCCGGCAGTCCTGCCCCAAAACCTGGCGAATCTGCCGGGTGGCCTCGCTGTGGGCCAGGCACAGATTGAAGTAGCACTTCAGCGCCTCCCGCTCTCCCAGCTTCCAGCCGGGAGCGTGAATGCCCTCCAGATAGCCCAGGCCGGTGACGCACTGGGGCTCGTTCAGGGTCATGTAGGTATCCACCCGGCCCTTGAAGTGCTCGGCGATGACCCGGGCATAGCGGCCAAAGGCGGAGACGATGTCCCGGTTCAGCCAGCCGCCCTTGTCCTGCAGGGCGCTGGGCAGGTCCCAGTGGTACAGGGTGATCATGGGCTTGATGCCGGAGGCAATCAGCGCATTCACCAGATTGTCGTAGAATTCCAGTCCCTTTTCGTTCACGGCTCCGTCGCCGTCGGGGATAATCCGGGCCCAGCTGATAGAGAACCGGTAGGCCTGGATGCCGAACTGCTTCATGAGCCGCACATCCTCCGCCCAGCGGTGGTAGCTGTCGCAGGCCCGGTCGCCGGTGTCGCCGTTGAGGATATTTCCGGGAACATGGGTGAAATCATCCCAGATATTCCGCCCCTTACCATCTTCATCCCAAGCACCCTCGCACTGGTAGGAGGCGCAGGCCACGCCCCAGATAAAGTCCTTGGGAAACATTATACAGTAACCTCCACATGATATTCGGCCTTGCCGGTGTCGGGAATCACGAATCCCTCCACTTTCACGCCATCCACGCTCATAGCGGCCACACCGGTCTGCTTCACATGGATGTGATACATGGCTCCGCGGTAGCGGCGGTCCACGGTGTATTCATCCAGCTCCTTGGGCAGGCAGGGGGCCACACTCAGGCCACCCAGGGTGGGCTTGATGCCCAGGATGTACTGGCTGATGTTTACAAAGGTCCAGGAGGCGGTGCCGGTGAGCCAGCTGTTCCGGGCGGCGCCCTCCTCGTAGGAAGCCCGGGCGGCTACGGTCTGGGCGTAGACATAGGGCTCCACCCGACGGATGTCGCTGTTCTCCTCCTGGTACACGGGAGCGGTGCGGCGGTAGATGTCGAAGGCGTTGTCGCCCCGGCCCACCACGGTCTCGGCAATGGAAATCCAGGGGTTATTGTGGCAGAAGATGGAGCCGTTTTCCTTGTATCCGGGAGGATAGGAGGAGATTTCGCCCAGCTCCTTGTGGTAGACGGTGTAGCAGGGGGCCAGCAGCTCCACGCCGTACTTGCCCAGCAGGTGCTTCCGCACGGAATCCAGGGCCTTCACCGCCTTGCCGTCGTCCTTGCCCACGCCGGCCATGACGCACATGCCCTGGGGCTCGATGTAAATCTTGCCCTCTTCGCATTTGCTGGAGCCCACGGGGTTGGAGAAAGCGTCGTAGGCCCGGACAAACCACTCGCCGTCCCAGCCGGCGGTCTCGATGGCCTGCTCCATGTCGGAAACGGCGGCCAGGACTGCCTGGGCTTCCTCATCCAGGCCACGGGCCTGGCAGATTTCGGCGTACTCCCGGCCATAGAGGACGAACATGCCGCCGATGAACACGGATTCCGCCACAGGGCCCTCGGAGGGACCGGAGGTCTGGAAGCTCTCGCCGGGTTCTTCGGAGAAGCAGTTCAGGTTCAGGCAGTCGTTCCAGTCGGCCCGGCCGATCAGCGGCAGGCCATGGGGGCCGCGGTTGTTCACCACATGGTAGAAGCTGGCCTCCAGGTGCTCCAGCAGGGTGCCGCAATCCTCGGGGTTGCAGTCGTAGGGGGTGGGCTCGTCCAAAATGCCAAAGTCGCCGGTTTCCTTGATATAGGCAGCGGTGCCGGCAATCAGCCACAGGGGGTCGTCGTTGAAGCCGCCGCCGATATCGTTGTTGCCCTTCTTGGTCAGGGGCTGGTACTGGTGATAGCAGCCGCCGTCGCGGAACTGGGTGGCGGCGATGTCCAGGATGCGTTCCCTTGCGCGCTCGGGAATCTGATGGACAAAGCCCAGCAGATCCTGGCTGGAATCGCGGAAGCCCATGCCCCGGCCCACGCCGCTTTCGAACATGGAGGCGGAGCGGCTCATGTTGAAGGTAACCATGCACTGGTAGGGGTTCCAGATGTTCACCATGCGGCCCAGCTTTTCATCGGGGGTGGTCAGCACATAGGCGCTGAGCAGGTGATCCCAGTGGGCCTTCAGGGCGGCAAAGGCAGCGTCGATCTGCCCGTCCTCAGTCAGGCGGCTGAGCAGCGCCCGGGCGGGAGCCTTGTTGATGATGCCGGGGGCAGCCCACTTTGCGTCCTGAGGCACCTCCACATAGCCCAGCACAAAGTTGAACTTCCGTTCCTCGCCCTTTTCCAGGTGCACCTTCAGCTGATGGGCGGCCATGGGCTGCCAGCCGGAGGCGATGGAGTTGCCCATGCTGCCGGTCATGACGCTCTGCGGGTTTTCAAAGCCGTTGTACAGCCCCAGGAAGGTTTCCATGTCGGTGTCAAAGCCGTCCACGGGTGCGTTGACGGCGTAGAAGGCATAGTGATTGCGGCGCTCGCGGTACTCGGTCTTGTGGTAGATGACGCTGCCCTCCACCTCCACCTCGCCGGTGGAAAAGTTGCGCTGGAAGTTCAGCATGTCATCCTGGGCGTTCCACAGGCAGAATTCCACAAACGAGGTAAGAATGACATCCTTGGCCGCGCCGGATTCGTTGCGCAGGGTCACCTGATGCACCTCGGCGTTCATGCCCAGGGGTACAAAGGACAGCTGGCTGGCGCGCAGGCCGT
>JAQYLT010000038.1 GCA_028719885.1 Bacillota bacterium | reverse complement strand
CAATCCGCGAATAACAGAGTGGCCAACTGCCGGAATCTGTCACCGGATTCTTCCCATATGCCTTTCGGTATTTTCTACATTTTTAGAGTGCAGAATTCTACGCTTTTACCCCTTGACAAAGGTCACTTCATAACAGGGAACGGATTTATCCGTTCCGTCCGGTAACGTTTTTATGGGGTGCACGTTGAATGGAAAAATGTTGAAAATTGGGACCCTTTACCATCCAATAAACCATGGGGGGTAACTGACGTTTCGGAACGGATAAATCCGTTCCCTACGAACACGTTGGAAGACATCCCATCCAACGAACCCGCCAAAATTCCAATTTGTCTCTTAAAGCTTTAATGGAATACCGTATTTTTATCTTATCACATTTTTCCTTACAATACAACAAAAAGCTCCCTCGGGAGCTTTTTGTTGATGGAATTACCAGAGGGTATTGGCAGGATTGGGGTAGCCGAATTTCTCTTTCAGCAGGGCGTAGTATTCATTGGGGTCGCCGTTTTGCTCATAGCGCCAGGGATACTTATAGGGGTCATCGCCGGTGTGCTGCACCAGGCAGTCGGGGTGGAGCTGGTCAAACCGGGACCGTTCCTCCTCACTGGTCTGGGCGTGGGCATCCACCAGCACCTCCAGGCCCAGCTCGTCCAGAGGAGACAGGTCGGAAGCCTTGGTATAGGCAATGTTCAGCCGCTTTAAATTCTCGCAGCCAGCCAGGGGAGAGAGGTCGGTTACATAGCCGCAGTAGGCAAGCTCCAAAAATTCCAGATCGGGGCAGTTCTCAAAGGGACTCAGGTCGGAAACCATGGAGCCGGAGAGGATCACCGCCCGCAGCTTGGGCATTCCCGCCACAAAGTCGCACTGCTTCAAATACTCGTTGTGGCCGAAGTCCAGGAATTCCGCATCCTCACAGTAGATCAGGTTGGTGCTGTTGTAATCGTACAGGCCGTAAACGTGGCGAATCACCGTCCGGTCCGTCAGGCAGCCGCCCTCGCCGAACCAAACTCGCCACACCACCTTGGTGGTATCCCGGAATTCCTCCCGGAGGGCAGCCAATTCCTCGTTGGTGAAATGGCAGTTGTCCAGCACCAGCCGCTTGCAGCCCCGCATCACCGTCAGCGCCGTCCGCAGCGTATCTAGAGACCCCTCCTTGTTGCCAATGTATTGATTGGCATAGCTCACTTCCTCATCCGTGGTGGATACCTGCTTTCCAAAGAGCTCAAAGGACACATGCAGCAGCGCCTGGGGCACAAAGCTTTGGAGCCGGGCTGCCTGCTCGAGAGAATAGGCAGTGGTGGAATCAGCCGTCATCAATTCAATTCGCTCCAGCTTGGGCAGCAGACTGAGCATGTCGGCGGAGGAGAGCACCGCCTCCGGGTCCAGGCCGGAAAGGTCCAGCTGGGTGGTATCGGATTCACAGAGGATGCCGAGAAAATCAAGGCCGCAGTCAATTTGAAGATTGGGATTCTCCTGTTTCAGCGTTTCGATTTCCTCCATGGACAGTGTTGTCTGCTTCAGGTAGAGGCTCTGCAGCTTGGGCAGATACCGCAGATTCTGCCGGAGAATCTCATAGTCAAAATCCCCAGGGTTTAATTCCAGTGCCGCCGCGTCGGGCTCCACCGCCGTGCTGCCCAGACGAACCAAATAGCGCACCCGAACCTGGGGATTCCGGGCGGCGTATGCCTCAATGGCATCGTAGCATTCGCTGCCGGTAAAATCCGCCTCCAACAGGTCGGGGTAGTTCTGCTCCAATTCCAGCAGGGACTGCTCCGTCACCACCTGGGCGATCCGCTCCACCTTTGGCTCTGTGGTGGTCTCGGTTCGCTGGGGCGCATTCCTGCCGCAGCCGCAAAGAAGCAGCGCCGCCAGCGCTGCCAGAATGGCTTTTGAAACCAATTTCATATTATTGCCTCCAAAATGATCTTTTCAGTAGTATACCACGAAAGGAAGAAAATTACAACGGAAAAGAATCGGCGCAGCCGGTTTAGGCTGCGCCGAAAGGTCAATCTCTGCGAAGTGCCTGGATGGGGTTCAGGTTGGCCGCCTGAGTGGCAGGCAGCAGGCCGAACACCACGCCGATGAGGGTGGAAAAGGCCACGCTGATGCCGATGGCCGGCAGGCTGATGGCCACAGGAATCTCCATCATCCGGGAGATCAGCTCCGCCATGCCAATGCCGGTAGCCACACCGATGACGCCGCCCAGGCTGGTGAGCACCGCCGCTTCCGTGAGAAACTGCATCAGAATCCGCCGTTTTTTGGCGCCGATGGCCTTTTTCAGGCCAATCTCCGCCGTCCGTTCGGTCACGGACACCAGCATGATGTTCATCACACCGATGCCGCCCACCAGCAGGGAGATGCTGGCAATCCAAACCAGCTGGGTGTTGGTAGCCTGGCTCATTTTTTGAAGCTGCTGGGCCTGCTCCAGCATGTCCTGGCTGCGGTAGTCGAAATCTGTATTGTCCCCCACAATCTGCCTTTGGGTGAGCAGATCGGCGGCGGCTTTGCCCACGGTGGTCATCACGTCGGTGTTTTCCACCTTGATGGCCACATTCTGAGGCTCATCAAACCGGTACACCACCGGCCATACCGCGTCGGGGATGAACACGGACCCGGCGGAGTCGCCGGAATACATCCAGTAGTCGTTCATGGAATTGATGGTGGGGGTGAACTCCTGGGACATGGCCACCACGCCGATGACAGTGAACACATCTCCCTGGATTTCGATGGCCTCCCCCACCGGGTTCTTCCCGGCAAACAGACTGGACACCGTGCTCTCATCCACAATGGCCACCTTGCGGAAATCTTCATAATCTGAATCCACAAAGCCCCGGCCGGTGCGAATCTGGTAGCCATAGGCGGAGAAATAGTTCCGGTCCACTCCCATTATGCTGCCATTGTACTGGTAATTCTGATAGTAAACATTTTCCGAATTGCTCCGGGAGTAGAAGAGGGTCACTTTCTGAGCGCCCGGGATCTGCTCCAGCTCCTGCCGGGTCTCCTGAGAGATGGGCCGCACTGCACTGGGCACCTCGTTCCAGGACAGATCATACACATAGCCGCTCTGGTTCAGCTGCACCGCCACCACGTTGTTGCCCGCTCCGATGAGATTTTCCTTGATTTGCTCATTGGTGCCCTTGATGGTGGAGACAATGGTGATGATGGCCGCAATGCCGATGATGATGCCCAGCATGGTAAGCATGCTGCGAAGCTTGTGGCTCCACACGCCCTGAAAAGCAAGGCGTACATTTTCAAACATGTGCTCCCCTCCCCGTTAGTTGTACAGGTCGCTCATGTCGCCCTTTTCCGCAGGAGCGCCGGGCTTCACATTCTTGCCATAGGGGAAGGCAATCAAATCCTCGGTGGACAGGCCGTCCAGAATCTGCGTGTAGCTGCCGCCCAGGGTCTTGCCAATGGTGACGGTGCGTTCCTCCAATTTGCCGTCCTGGCCCAGCACATACACAAAGCTTCTGCCCTGGACGGTACGCAGGAACGGATTCTGCAGGTAGATGCCTCCCTCCGACACGGAGGAATACTCCACACTGACATAGCTACCTGCCCGGAGGTTGGCGCTTTCATCCACGAATACCTGCATGGGATAGCTGGAAGCGTTGGGATTGTTCATACCACCCCTGCTGCCGGAGGTAGGGATGTCGCTGACGGACAGAACCGTACCGGTATAGCTGCCGCCGTTCTCCCAATCCGTGATGGTCACCTCCATGCCGACTGTGACGGTATCCCGCTCCAGCTCGCTGATGGGCACCTCCACATAGTAGCCGCCTCCGCCGGAGACCTTGATGATGGGCTGGGAATTCAGCTTGGCCTCTTCCTCTGTGAGAACGGAAATCACCTTGCCGTCCTGCTCGGCGTAGATATTGCCATCGCTGAGCTCCCGCTCCATAATTTTCAGCTCGGACTGGGCAAGCTTCAGCTGGATGTCCAAATCCTTGATCTTACGTTCCTGCTCCTGCTTCATCTTCTGAATTTCGGAGTAGGTATAGCCGCTGCCTATGTAATCCACGTAGGTGGGGATCTCCTCTTCCCTGGGGGGCTCCACGGGAATGCTGAAATCCTCGGTGCCTCTGGCGTCAAAGAAAGAGAAGCTGCCATCGGAATACACATGGACGCCCATCCACACCAGCACATCTCCCTTGAGCAGATCATCCTGGGTAACTTTGAAAATCACATAATAGGGGCGGCAGCGTTTCTCCGTTTCCCCGCCGGTGGGGTCCGTGGGATCAGTGGGCTCACTTTCGTCGGTGGGCTTGCTTTCGTCGGTGGGCTTGCTTTCGTCGGTAGGCTTGCTCTCGTCCGTGGGCTTGCTCTCGTCCGTGGGCTTGCTCTCGTCTGTAGGCTTGCTTTCGTCCGTGGGCTTGCTCTCGTCCGTGGGTTTGCTCTCGTCCGTGGGTTTGCTCTCGTCCGTGGGCTTGCTCTCGTCCGTGGGCTTGCTTTCGTCCGTAGGCTTGCTCTCATCGGTAGCGTCAGACGCCCCGGTGGTTTCTGCAGGCTGGCTGCCGTCCAGGACCACATAGGTCATGCAAATCCAGCGGCCCTCCCCAATGCGTCCCCACGGGGTACCCTCCGCGTCATTCTGCGTTTCCAGCACCGTGATCCGCTGGCCGTTCTCGGCAGTCTCCAACACAAGATAGTCCATTCCCGGGCCGCTGCGGATATTCACTGCGGTGTCGCAAGTCACAGTGGCATTGGGTGTGGGGAGAGGATTGGTCGATTCCTTGGTCGGCTCAGTAGACGGTTCCTCGGATGGCTCCGAGGAAGCTTCCGTATCCTCCGTCCCACCGGTGGTGGCCTCTGTCACCGTGGTTGCCTCCGTTCCAGTGGTGGCTTCTGTCACGGTGGTGGTCTCCATCACCTCCGGGTCGGCAGCCACTGGGGGCTCCGAAAGCACTGTAACCGGCTCCGTGGTTTCATCCATTTCTTCACTGAGGAATGCAGTAAAGGTGATCAGCGCTTCATCTCCGGAAATGGAGGGAGTCGTTGCCTCTGTGGTTTCCGGAGGGGTTGTGGTCTCCGGAGGCGTTGTGGTCTCCGGAGGCGTTGTGGTCCCTGGAGGTACCGTGGGCTCAGTGGGAAGGCTGGGGTCGCTGGGCTGGGTAGGCTGAGTGGGTTCCTCGCCGCCGGAGATCAGCTGACCAATGGTCTCCTGCAAAAATTCGGTGGAAATCACCTTGCCGGAGGGAATCCAGCAGATGAAGGCCGACTCCTCTGTGGAGCCGTCCCGTCCGTCCTGAAACAGCTCAAATCCTCCCTCCAGCTGGCGGCCGAAATCCGGCTGGGTGGGCTTTGTCACCGGCTCCGTAGGCGGCACGCCCATGGGAACCATCCAGCTGATTCTCTGCAGCTCCTTGTTGGCCTCGTCCAAATCCAATTGGAGCTTTTGAATTTCCACGCCCTTGCGCTCCAGCTCCAGTTGGGACAGGGTGGTGTCGAAGCTCATGAGCAGATCGCCCTTTTTTACCTCCTGGTCCTGCTCCACCAGGATTTCCGAAACCGTCTGGGTGTCGGACAGATAGACGGTTTGCACCTTGTCCGAGGAAACGGGGCCATAGCTCTCCTTGGTATCGCCCCAATACTGGGTCATGCCCACATTGTCAAATTCATACACCTTCACCGGCTCCGCATTGTTCTGCCGCAGGTACCGCCAGCCGAAAAAGCCGCCTGCACCAACCGCGCCAACAACTGCCAGGGAAATGATGATCTTCTTATACTTTTTCATTGGACCGCGCTTCTCCTTTCGTCAGCAGTTCGCCGTCCAGAATGTGATAGGTTTTATTCGCACATTCCGCGATGGCCGGCTCGTGGGTAATCATGATGATGGTCATGCCCTCCTTGCTCAGGGCCCGGAAAATCTCCATAATCTGATTGCCCGCCTTGGTATCCAGTGCGCCGGTGGGCTCGTCGGCCAGCAGCAGCGTGGGCTTGGATACAATGGCCCGGGCAATGGCAACCCGCTGGCACTGGCCGCCGGAAAGCTGGTTGGGCCGGAAATGGATCCGTTCCCCCAGTCCCACAGCCTTCAGCGCCTCCACTGCTCTGGCCCGCCGCTCCTTCAGGGGAACCCCGGCATAGAGCAGCGGCAGCGCCACATTGTCCACCGCGTCCAGCTTGGGCATGAGATAAAAGCTCTGAAACACAAAGCCGATGTACTTGTTGCGGATATCCGCCAGGGCGTTGTCGCTGCTGTTTTGCAGATTTTTCCCGTTCAGCTCATAGGTGCCGGAGGTGGGCACATCCAGGCAGCCGATGATGTTCATCAGGGTGGTTTTTCCGGAGCCGGAGGGGCCCATAATGGCCAGATACTCTCCCTGCTCCACCGTCAGATTGATGTTTTTCAGCACCCGGACCGTCTGCTTGCCCTGCTGATAATCCTTGCAGATATCGGTAAGCTTGAGAATGGTCATTGTCCGCTGCCGCCTTTCTGCGTTTGTCTGCTGGTGGGCGCACCCTCGACGCAGAGCTCTTCATCCGGGAAGGCCACGTAATCCGTTTCCGCCAGGCCGGACAGAATTTCATACACATCCTGGGCCATGTCGTACTCTCCCAGCTCCACGGTCCGTTTTTCCAGTTTCCCCTGGCTGCTCTCCGCCCAGACATAGGAGTTCCCCTCCTCGTCAAAGCAGATAAAGGCACTGCCCAGGGTAACCCCCTCCAGGCTCACTTCCTCTTCCGATGCCACCGACAGATACAGGTGCTGCCCCAATAGCAGCCCGTCGCTGCTGTCCAGCTCCACATAAAAGGGATACCGGCTGGAGGAGCTCATTTCGTCGGAGCCGGAGCTGATGTAATAGCCGTTGTTATTGCCCTGGGTGGGATTCTCATAGTCCACCAGGGTAACGGTTCCCATCCAGTACTGAGTGGGGTCCAGTCGGGATTCCATCCGCAGCCGGGTGCCCTCCATGATGGAGCCCCGCTGCATTTCATTCAGCGTTCCCTTGACCCGGTAGGAGCCGGACTGCTGGATGGTGATGTAGGCCTTTGGCTTGCCGTATTCATCGGTTTCGTCCTCGCTGATGGAAGTCACCCGGCCGTCAACCGGGGAGGTTACCAGAGCGTTGGCCAGCAGGTGCTCACTCTTCTGGACCTCGGACTGCTTGGTTTTCAGCTTCAGCTCCGCTTCCTTCAAATCGATCTGGTTGGTCTGAATCTGGAGGGTGTATTTCAGCTTATCTCCGGAGCCTGCCCGTTCCCGGTCCTTTTCCAGCTGGGCAATCTGAATGCCGTAATTTTCAATGGAGGAGGCCAGCTGCTCCAATTCCAGCTTCTGCTTTTCCAGGGTCAGCTGAAGCTGATCGGTATCGTAGGAGAAGAGCTCCTGCCCCTGGGTCACATCGTCGCCCTCCCGGACGTACAGGGTGTCCACCACCTTGTCCTTATCCCGCTGAATCTCCGTCACACTTTCCGACACCACAAGGCCGCTGAACCGGTCCGTAGGAGCGATTCCCCCCATCTGGGCCAGATCGGCGACCTTCTGGACAAACACCTGATTTTCTTTCACAGAGCAGGCTGAGAGCCCCAGCAGCATGCAGCCAGCCAGCAACCACGCGGCAGCTTTCTTCATGGAAAAAACCTCCATTCAAACACAGATTTTTCATTGGCCCTATCATAATCCATCCCACGTGAAAAATCAACTGGCCACAGCTTAAGGATTCATTAAGTGTAGCTTAAGGCGCCATTATTTACAGGAATTTTACTTTCAAATCTTGTTTTTTCTTGTTTTTTCCGTTATGATAATGGCAGAAAGCTCATACCCTGTTAATACGGAGAAAGGAGAATGAACATGGCGATACTGCATGTCAACAAAAATGATTTTGGGAGCGTTGTGAAAGACAGCTCCAAGACCGTGCTGGTGGATTTCTGGGCCAGCTGGTGCGGACCCTGCCGGATGATTGCCCCGGTGCTGGAGGAGGTAGCCGCTGAGCGTCCGGATGTGAAGGTCTGCAAGGTGAATGTGGACGAAGAGCAGGAACTGGCCATTTCCTATGGCGTATCCAGCATCCCCACCCTGCTGGTGTTCAAGAACGGCCAGGTTGTGAACAAATCCGTCGGCGCCGTACCCAAGGCAAAAATTCTCGAAATGCTGTAAAAAACCGCCTCACTCGTTTTCGGGTGAGGCGGCTTTTTGTCAGCCATGCATGTAATCAAGTTGGAATTTGCAGAGATGTTTCGTAGGGAACGGATTTATCCGTTCCGAGACGTCGATTACCATCCGTGGTTCGTTGAACGGGAAATGGGCCGTTAACACCGTAGGGCGGGCAGGTATTATTTGGATTTGGCCGAGATCCTGCGGAAAAGAATGGGAAATGCCACAAATTCCGCCACGGTGGTTAGAATCCAGGAGATTGGATAGGAGGAATACAGGCACTCCGGCGTGTGGAGCTGAGGAATCTGGAACACGGTGAAAATCCACAGCAGCCGGGAGCCGCAGATGCCCAAAACGGAGATCAGCATGGAAATGGTGGAGGCGCCCATCCCTCGCAGGGAGCCCGCCGCCGCATCCAGCAGGCCATAGATGAAATAGGGCGCAGAGGTGAAGAACACCCGGGTCATGCCGATTTGCAGGGCTTCGGGGGAATCGGTGATGTAAATACTCAGCAGCGGACGGCGGAAGATGGTCAGTGCTCCGCCCACAAGCAAGCCTGCCAGGGAGGCATACAGCACGCAGAGGCGGAAAATCTTCTTCACCCGGTCAAACTGCTGGGCGCCGACATTCTGGCCGATGTAATTCACCGCCGCCTGGTGGAAGCCGTTCACCGTGGCAAAGCAGAAGCCCTCGATGTTGGAAACCGCCGCGTTGCCGGAAACCAGCACCTCGCCAAAGGAGTTCATGGCGGACTGGATGATCACATTGGAAATGGAAAAGGTGGAGCCCTGGATGCCCGCAGGCAGTCCGATGCGGAGGATTTTTTTCAGTTGGGGCCAATACACCCGCATTTTGGAGGGATAGAATCGGATGTCATCCCTGCGGCGCATCAGCACGGCCGTCACCGCCACGGCGGAAAAGGCCTGGGAAATCACCGTGGCCAGAGCCACTCCCGCCACATTCATATGAAATGCCGCCACGAAAACCACATTCAAAATCACATTGATGACTCCGGCAGCCATGAGGATGACCAATGGGCTCTGGGTATCCCCCGCCGCACGGAGAATGGAGGTGCAGTAGTTATACACCATGGTGAACGTAATGCCGCCGAAATAAATCCGCATATAGGTGCTGGACAGGGGCAGAACATTTTCCGGGGTGTCCATCCACCGCAGAAACGTGGGTGAAAAAACCACACCCACCACCGTCAGCACTACGCCGCCCACCAGAGCAGTGAGCAAAGCCGTATGCACCGTGCGGTGCACCACCTCCGCTTCCCGGCTGCCGATGGCATGGGCCACCGCCACACCGGCTCCCACGGACAAGCCCATAAACAAATTGACAATCAGGTTGGTAAGGGCACCGGTAACGCCCACCGCTGCCACGGACATGCTGCCGCAGAATCTGCCCACCACCACCAGGTCCGCCGCGTTGAACAAAAGCTGCAAATAGCTGGTGAGAATAATGGGCAGGGTATACAGCAGTACACCCATGGCCAAGGGGCCTTGAAGCATATTCCGCTCCGTCCTTTTCATCTCAAATAATCCTCTTCTCATTTTTGATAGTCAGCCAGGGAATTATACTCCCCTTTTTTCCAGAAGTCAAAGCATATTCTAAAATATTTTCGGAATACCATCCGTGAAAATGCCCCCGATGGGCTCGGGGGCATAAAATCAGAATTTTCCGCTTCTGCCGGAATGGCTTCCGGAGGAATAGTGGTGGGAGCCGCCGGAATGGTTGCCGGAGGACTGAGTTTCACGGGAGCGGCGGGAGACGCTGCGGTGCAGGAACATATCCGACCGGCGGTGAAGCTCCAGGCTTCCCTGGACCATGTACGAATCGGCATCCCGCTTGACACCGGCGGAGTGCATGGGGGCGCTGGTGAAAATACCCACCAGCAGCGCCGCAATGGCTCCGGGAATCAGCGCAATGGCCGCAGGCAGTTTCTCTTCATCGGCGGAGCTGGCCATTCCCTGCCCCACCGGCTCGCCGTTTTGGGCCGCCTCCAGGTATTCCTCGCAGGTATTCAGATATTCATTGAAGCCGCTGTAGAAATCATTCCCCCGGAAATGGACCAGGAACCGATTTTCCATCCAGTCCCGTCCCGCTTCGGTGAAAATGTAATCTGCCCGCTTGCTGTTGAAATCCAAATCATAGTCCCGCTCCGCCATGCTGAGCATGAGCATGGTACCGGCGTGGTCCTCGCCATAGCCCAGGGTGTACTGGTCATAGAACCGGACTGCAAATTTTTCAATGTTGGAGGAATTGGTGTAATCCTTGAAATCCTCCAGGGTGACGATGTACACACCAAATTGGTATTTTTCGCTGATGGCCTCCGCCCGCTGCTCCAGGGCCTGACGCTCTTCATCGGTGAAGAGCCCCGCCTCGTCGGTGACATAATTCAGCTGGGCTTCGGTGGCAAAGGCGGAAACCGCGAAGCATGAGAGCAGCAGCACCACCATCACAAAGCCGAGAAAACGTCTGTTCTTCATCGCTGTGCCACCTCCTTACAGCAAAAACAGCAGCGACAGTGCCGCAGCCGCCACAAAGGCGCCGCCGCAGTACAGCGCCAGCTTCGCCTTGTCGATGGGCAGGTCGCCGATGAGCTTTCCGGTTTGCCCATTCATGGCAAAGAGGAAATTCTTACCGTTCCACTTGGTAGAGAGCATCCAAACCGGCAGCAGGGCATACTTCACCTTGCCCGGGCGAACCGTCACGTTTTTCTGGGTGGTGACGCAGGAGGCATAGCCCATCACGGTGTTCCGCATGGCATCCTCCATGCTGGCCGCGCAGCGCTGGTTGGCCCGCTGGGAGCATTCCTCCTTGGATACGTCATACTGATCCGCCAGGAAGCCCGGTAGATACGCCAGGGAGAAAGGCTTCAAATCTTCAAACCGATAGGGCTCGATGGCATCCATATGTCCGTCGGGCATCTGGGAGGAGCCGTCCACCGGCACATTCTGAAAGTCCAGGGTTCCCGCCCGGTGCACCAGGAAATGATCGGTTTCGGTGACGTATTCTTTAGGAGTGGTGTGGGTATGCACCCGGGTGGTTCTGTAGGTAAAGTCTCCGCTGACCTGGGCATCATACAGCCAGAACGGCACATAGACGCCCTTGATCTCCTGGATGTGGTTCTCCGCCTTAAAGGCCTTGGGCAGCAGGGGTTTCCCCCGGTAGTGATTTTTAAGGGCTGCCACAGCAGCGGTTTTGTCCACCTGAAAGGGGATGATCAAATCCGGCTTTTTGCTGCCGGAGAGCTTGCCGGGAATGATGGAGGGATTGCCGCAATAGGGGCAGGAGGTGGCCGCGGTTGTCTCCTCGCAGATCAGCTCCGCGCCGCAGGAGGGGCAGTTGTAGGCATGGAGGCTCTCTTCCTCCTCGCCCCAGTCCGCCCCGGCGGAATCCATGTCCCACTGGGCCTGCTCCAGGTGCTCCTGTGCCTCTTTTTCCTCCACCTCCCTGGTGGCATCCTCCGCGTGGGCATTTTTCTCGGCGAACATGTGCTCAATGTCCTCTACCGAGTAGCGGCTGCCGCAGTAGTCGCACTCCAAAACGCCGGACTCACTGCCGAAATGCAGGGGCCCGGTACAGGCAGGGCACTGATAATTGGTGATTTCACTGGCCATTGGCTGACACTCCTTTCACGGGTCCTGATGACTGGGCGCTGTACCGGCCGTACAGCGCTGCAGGCAGAAGCAAAATCAGAGGACGATATCCTCGTCGCCGAATTTATCGCCGCACTCCGGGCAGAATCTGGGAGGATTCTTGGGGTCCTCGGGGACCCAGCCGCACTTGTCGCACTTGTACTGGGGAACGCCCGCAGGCTTCCGGGCGCCGCATTCCTGGCAGAATTTGCCCTGGTTCACCGCGCCGCAGCTGCATTTCCAGCCCGCAGCCTCCGGCTTTTTGGCGCCGCACTCCGGGCAGAATTTCCCAGTGGCGGTGGCGCCGCAGCTGCACTTCCAGCTTCCGGCGGCAGGTGCGGCAGCAGCGGGAGATGCCTGGGCTGCCTGCTGCTGACCCATCTGGAACAGCTGGGCCGCGTTGTTGCCGCCCATGCCCTGCGCCATATTCATGCCCATAAAGCCGGTCATGGCCCCGGCGGAATTGCCGGCGGCAGTCTTCATGGCGTCGCCCCGGGCCATCACATCGTAGGCGGCAGCCATGTTGGGATTGGAGTAGACGGCGGTGCGCTGCATGTCCTTGAGCATCTTCTCGTCTTCCTCGGAGGCTTTCACGCTGGAAACGCCAAAGGAGACGATCTCGATGCCTCTGAGGTTGCGCCACTTGTTAGACAGCACCTCATTCAGTGCGTCCGCCAGCTCCATGGTGTGCCCGGGCAGGCTGCTGTAGCGGATGCCCATGTCGGAAATTTTCGCAAAAGCGGGCTGCAGAGCGGTGAGCAGCTCGGTTTTCATCTGGCTTTCCAGCCGGTCCCGGGTGTATTCGCCGCTGAAATTGCCGCACACATTGGTATAGAACAGCAGCGGGTCGCAGATATGGAAGCTGTACTCGCCGAAGCAGCGGATGGAAATCTCCCAATCCAGGTTGATATTCCGGTCCACCACCCGGAAAGGCACCGGGCTGGGAGTGCCGTACTTGTTGCCCACCAGCTCTTTCAGATTGAAATAGTAAACTCTCTGGTCCTTGGCCGTGTCGCCGCCAAAGGTAAAACGCTTGCCCACGGTTTTAAAGGTTTCCAGGATGCTCTGGCCCAGACTGCCGGAGAAGATGGTGGGCTCCGTGGAGGCATCGTAGGTGAATTCGCCGGGCTCGGCACTGAACTCCACCACCTTGCCCTGGTCCACGATCATCATGCACTGCCCGTCGGCCACGGCAATGACGCTGCCGTTGGAAATCAGATTGTCGGAACCTCTTTTGTTGGAAGAACGGCCGGAAACCCGCTTCTGGCCCTGAACGCCCAGAACGGTTTCGGGAATGGCTTCACAGTAAAAATATTCCTTCCACTGGTCGGCCAGAACGCCTCCGGCAGAACCAACAAGTGCTTTGATAAGACCCATAATCCTTTCGCTCCTTTTATCATCAATTTTCAGGTTGCCCATTCCCAAAGGGAAGGGCACACTCTTTCCTGTATATTACCACAATCCCCCTGGAAAAAGCAATAGGTAACAACGTTTTTTATTCTGCTTCCGAGAGCATTTTGCCGAGAAGCTCCGAAATTAGTCCCAGCTGCGCCTCATCCTCCTGGGAAAAGCGGGAAAACAGCGGGCTGTCGATGTCCAGAACACCCCAGATCTTTCCCAGGCGGTACAGAGGCAGCACAATTTCCGAATTGGAGGCGCTGTCGCAGGCGATATGGCCGGGAAATTCATGGACATTTTCCACCCGCAGCACCCGTTCCTCCGCCGCTGCCTTTCCGCAGACGCCCTTTCCCAAAGGAATCTGGATGCAGGCCGGCTTTCCCTGAAAGGGTCCCAGCACCAGCCGGTCGCCCAGCAGCTGATAAAAGCCCACCCAGTTGATGTCCGGCAGCTCCTGCCACAAAAGGGCGGAGGCATTGGCCAGATTGGCAATTTGGTAAGGAACCCCCTCCATCAGTGCATTCAGCTTGGCCGCCAGTTCCGAATAGAAGCTGTTCATGATCGTTCTTCCTCCTTTTTCTTGTTGATCGGCAAATTGAAATTTGACGATATGTGTTCGTAGGGAACGCATTCATGCGTTCCGCCCGGTTCATGAATCACCGGAGTTCGACGAATCGTAAAACGATGATTTTTGCGTAGGGAATGCATTTATGCATTCCGCATCGGTAATGTTTTCATCGGGGCATGATGAATGGAAAATGTTAAAAAATGAACCCGTTGCCATTCGACGGACCATGGATGTTAACCGACGTTTCGGAACGCATGAATGCGTTCCCTACGCACACGTTGGCACATATCCCGTTGGGCGAACTCGCCAAACGCCATTTTTATTCTTTCGCAGTCACGAAATCCGTGCTGCCTTTTCATGTTACCATCTTACTTTTTTTTTTAAATCCCGCAACCTGATTTTGACAGTCAGGCCATACTCTTCCTGATTTTTCGACTTTTTCAGCGGTTACAATCCGTCAACTGCGGCATAGTAATGGTGCAGGAAACGGAGGGCTGAAAATGAAACGAATGGTAATTTCTTCCGCGCTGGCATTCCTTTTGGTGGTAATTTCTCCCATTTCGCTGGCAGAGCCGCTGCTGGTGCCAGTGGGGCAGACCATCGGGCTCCAGCTTCAGGATAACACGGTCACCATCGCCGCCTTTGATGACAAGCTGGGCACCGAGGCAAAAAACGCCGGGCTGAAAATCGGCGATTGGATCGTAAAGGTGAATGGACAAACCGTCCATAACATCCAGGAGCTTCGCTCCGGCCTGGATTCCTCCGGCCCGGTGGCCTCCCTGCTGGTTCGCCGGGGTGCCAAGGAGCTGGAAATTCCGGTGAAAATCAACCATACCGACAGCGGCGCCAAGCTGGGGGTGTATTTAAAGCAGGGCATCTCCGGCATCGGCACCGTCACCTGGTACGACCCCGCCACGGGCAAATTCGGTGCGCTGGGTCATGGTGTCAACGGCAGCGGCGGGGTGCTGCTGAAAATGGCCCAGGGAACCACCTACCCCGCCCAGGTGCAATCCGTCACCAAGGGGAAAAGCGGCCACCCAGGCCAGCTCAAGGGCAGCTGCGACAACGCGGACGTCTGCGGTGAGCTGCTTCGCAACACCCCCCAGGGTGTTTTTGGAAAGAGCCGCCAGGGCTGGCTGGGAGAGCCCATTCCCATTGCCCAAACCTCCCAGATTCATACTGGACAGGCCACCATCCGCTCCACCGTCACCGGTTTTGCCACCGGGGACTACTCCGCCGAAATCCTCAAGCTCTATCCCGCCTCCCGGTCGGACGGACGGAATCTGCTGCTGAAAATCACGGACCCCGCCCTGCTGGAAGCCACCGGCGGCATCGTCCAGGGCATGTCCGGCAGCCCCATCATCCAGGATGGCCGCCTGGTGGGGGCGGTGACCCATGTGCTCGTCAATGACCCCACCGTGGGCTATGGCATCTATATTCAAAACATGCTGGATGCGGCGGGATAAAGGAGGGAAACAACATGGATTCCGACAACGTACCCATCGGCTTTGGCCTGGCCCTGGCCATGAATGAATCCGCAATGGAGGTCTACGCCGCCATGACCGAAACCCAAAAACAGGCAATTCTAAGCAGGGCCCATCAGGTCAAAAGTAAAAAGGAAATGCAGGAGTTGGTGGCAGGCATTGCCAACGACCAGGCACTGTAGGGCAGGCTATTAGCCTTTCCTTACAGTACAAGCCCTCAGAAGGCAACAATGCTGGGCAAATTCGTATCAATGTCCAGCATTTCCCCATTCAACCGAACACTCAGAAATCGGAAGCTAGCGGGAGGCTAATAGCCTCCCCTACAGTTATCCGGGCAAAAATCTGCTCTGCAAATTTCAATTGAACGGTATACAGACGAAATCCAACAAGCACTTGATCGGGAAAAATATGGTAGGCTTATCGAAGCTGTGTAACCGATTGCTGAAATTTCAGCGCTTCAGGATATGCAAGGAGTTTGAATAGCTGTTCTTCACTCTGATTGTAAAATACAACATAGGGGATTCCCAGGTCCATTGTCCTGGGACCACGGAGCTTTATGGAATAAGGTCGAATCAGCTTGGCGTGATGGATTTGCGCGCATTTAATCCTTTTCACAGATTTGCGCCCGAGGGGATACTCTGTAACAATGATTCCCTCGTCCGAAATATCAACGTGTGCCTTCGATAGATTTTTCTGTTCCCAAAGGAACCAAAGGAGAAACAATATTGGTAAAAGCGCAACCGTCAAACCGCCTACAACGTGCCCGGAATAGGAAATGACCACAAATGCCATCAACGCAAAAAAGCTGTACATCAACAAAAACATTCCAATGAGCATTGATTTCAGCCACATAGGTGTTTCTGAGGCAGGGGTATGATCGTGGATATTCAGTGTCATTTTCACGATCTCTCCCATCGGTAGATTTTGGCAGGAAAGATTTCGCTGCCGTCCTGTTTGGCATATTGGGTGTCTCCGACGCAGCGAAGGCCCAGCTTTTGCATCACAGCGCCGCTGGCAGGATTGTCTACGGCGTGGCAGGCCTCGATGACCCGCACCTGACGCACCCTGCAGGTGTAATCGATGATGGCCCCCATGGCCTCGGTGGTCAGTCCCCTGCCCCACAGGTCGGAGCGGAGGTTGTAGCCGATGTGCCACAGGTCCTCCTCCGGGTGGTAGAACATGCCGCCCTCGCCGATCAGCTCCCCGTTTTCTTTCAGCACGAAGCCATAGTCAAATTCATCCGGGGAATCGGCGCTCCTGGATTCCAGCCAGGCCCGAACCTCCTGGGCGCTTTTGTACAGAGGATAAATCATGAATCTGTTGACCTTGGGGTCGCCGCACCAGCGGAACACCGCCTGGTAATCCTCCGGTGTCACCGGGCGCAGCAGCAAACGGGCGGTCTCTAAATTGGGATGGGGCATGGTACTCTCCTTTCTTAGGGAAGCTCTGATGAAATAGGCAAGAGCTGACAGCGAGGGATTTTGGCTCAGCTGAAAGTACTGAACAGTTGGGGCAAAGACCCGCTGCTCAGCCGCAGACGATTTCTTCAGAGGTTCCTTAACAAAGCTTGCGGCGGATGTGTTCAATCTCTAAATCCGTCAGGCCAATGGAATGCAGATAATTTTCCGCCGTGGCATATTTTTCTTTCCACAGTCGGAGAAATCCTGTGATATGATGCTCCGATGGGGTCACGATGTTCATATCCAGTTCCGGAAACCGCTGACGCAACAATTCCTGACGGTCTCGGAGGCATTCTCTGCTCAGCAAATAATCCTGCACAATTTGTTCCTCCGGCACATCCGCCAGGGTAAGCAGGATGGCGGACAGGGTGCCGGTGCGGTCCTTTCCGGCGCTGCAATGGAAGAGCACACCGCCTGGAGCCGCCCCCATCACCCGGAAGGCTTCCGCCGCCCCGGGACTTTCGGCGATTTGCAGATAGCTCCCCGGCACCGCCTCCACGGATTCCGGGATGCCGCTGCCCTCCACGATGGGGCAGTGGTGCCAGGAAAAGCCGGGGCATCCTAAAAAGGGATTCTCCTGGCGGTTCACAGCAGCTTCCTCCCGCAGGTCGATGATTGTGGTGATGCCATGGGACAGGAGGAAGTGGAAATCGGACTTGCTGGGGCAGCCCGGCTTGTCGCTTCTCAGGAACTGATCACAGCGGGTCTTTTCCCCGTTTTTTCTGGTGTAGCCTCCCAAATCCCGGGTATTTTCCGTGGTTTCCAACAGGCTTTTCATCTGATTTACCCCAATTTCTTAAACAGTCTGGCGTTCCAGAATTCCATATCCAGTTCCTCGATGTAAAAGTGGAAGATGGCCTTCCAGTTTTTGGTGGCGGTGGACAGGAGAATATACGCTGCCTCCGGCCTGACCCGTTCCTCGGCATAGCGAAACAGGGCGCCACCCAGCCCCCGGGAGCGCCGGTCCGGGACGATGTAGAGTTCCTCCACCTCAAAGAATGGGGTATCCGCCGCCATGACCGTAGAACTGCGTTCCGCCTGGGATATGTGGCCCAGCAGGTAGCCCACCGGCATCTCCCCCTCCAGAGCCAGGAAGATACGGTTGCCCTGAATGTCCGAAAGCTCATTGGGGTAATACCCCCGGCAGCTGTTCTCGGCGGCCCAGTCAGCGGACATTTTCAGAAGACTTTCCAGCACCGCCGGGGTCAATTCGGTTTCTATGTATTTCATGGATGTGCAGCCTCCCAGTCCTCCCGATAGAGGATATTGGTGATGTCCTTTTCTGTTTTCCCAAAGCTGGTCTCATAGCTGCCCACCGCAAGAGGCCTGAAACCGCACTTGTGCTGCACCCGAGCGGACTGCTTGTTCCAGTCGAAATGGGCGCAGAGAATGGCATCCAGCTTCACTTCCTCAAAGAGCCATTTCGTAACTGCTTTCACCGCCTCCGGCATCAGTCCCCTGCCCCAGTAATTCTTGGACAGCACGAAGCCCAGCGCCCGGCAGCGCAGGTTCAGCAGCGCGGGAAACTGCTCCTCGTCGTATTCCTCAACGCCCAAAGAGCCGATGACCTTTCCCTGGTAATCCAGGGCAAAGGTTTTCTTTTTTGTAATGAAGCTGTCCAGGATTTTTTGGCTGTCCTGAATATCCCTGTGGGGCAGCCAGCCCGCCATCTGACCCACGCCCTCCACGGAAGCGTATTCAAAAAAGTCCTGCAAATCCTCCTGCTTCCAAGGCCGTAGGGTCAACCGGGCTGTGGTCAATTCCACGCCGGATATATCGATAGGGACGTTCATTTTACTTCACTCCTTTTCAAACTCTTTTCTAAGCTCTGCAACAAAAAGGTCTTTTGGATATATTTGTTTCTCGCAGCCATGACTTGAAACAAAATAGCTGGTATCGATCCCTGCAAGGGCTTCCAGCATCTGTTCGACAAGAACCGGATTCACCGGTGGCCTATGGTAGAACAGATCGCCGATCAGGCAGTATTCTCCGTATACATTGAGCAGCAGACTGCCGGAGGTATGGACAGAGGGACAGGGAATGATTATGATTCCCTCCTCCAGTTCTATTGTCTCGTTGACAATTGTTCCAAAATTTAAGATTTCCTGGGTTCTATCACCGACATAAACCGTACTTATCTTCGTTTTCAAAACATTTCCTGTATGATCTTTATGGGGGTGAGACAGAATGGCCGTCGAAAGATTGCGAACGGAACGAATGAATGATAAGCTTTGGTTGTTGTTCCCTACATCATAAAGATAGGTATGGTTTTTACCTTGAATGCAGTACACCTCCGCAGAAAGTGGCTCTTCGGCAGCAGGCAGATAGCGGATATGCGTTCCTAGCGTCTTTATTGGATTTTCCAATTCATAATAAAGACAGTGATGAACAATACCACGGTATGTAATGTCTTCTGATTTTGAAATTGGATGCATACCGCTCTTTTCCATGACCCTGCCGCTGGCGGGGTTTTCCTCGAAGTATCCAGCTTGAACTGCTCGATATCCCCTTTGAAACAACTCCCAGATGAAAGCCGTCAGTGCCTCGGTGGCATAGCCCCGGTTCTGATCATCGGGGTGAATTACGTAGCCCAGCTCCACAGTGCCGTCCCTGATCTCCACATCGTTGAGGAATCCAATCAAGCGGTTTTCCAGGCAGATGGCCCGGACGAAATGTTTCTCCTGTTGGGACAGGCTCAGAAGATGCCGGAACACCGATTCTGCGGCGGAATCATCTTCAAATTCCGGCAGCATATAGGTTTTGCTGATTTCATCGTTACGCAGAAGCCGGATAGCCTGCTCCCGGTCTGCCTCCCCAAAGGGGCGCAATACCAGCCGGTCTGTTTCCAGTGGTTCAAACATGGAAGAATCCTCCTATCCTCAAAATAAGGTGCCGCATTTACAAATCGGAATTTTTAGATGAGTTTCATAGGGAATGCATTTATGCATTCCGCCCAGTAAAAATTGGGGGGCGGTACGCTGAATGGTACCATGAAACGACTCGCACCAGCCAAGCCCCCCCTTGTGTAAAGGGGGGGCTTGCGCTCAGAAGACGTAACACCGTACCATTCATCGAACTGCGGTAATCATCGAACCTTTCGGAACGGATAAATCCGTTCCCTACGAATTACCTCGACAAATTCCAATTTGAAAATATGATACCTGAATACAATTTTGTCCCCGAAACAAAAAACGCAGGCCGAAGCCTGCGCTGATTATGCCATTCTCCCATCACCGGGAAACAGCAGAAAAAGAGCGTCTTCGGTTGCTGAACATACAATTGGATGGATTGGAAAACCAATGCTTCAGCATAAAAAACACTCCTTTTGTGTAAAGATGGTGGTATTATAATGCTGCCAGACAAGATTGTCAAGAAATAATAACCAATATTCTTTCTACCTAAAAAATCCCCCACTCCGAAGAGTGGGGGATGAAAGGCTATTGATTACTCGTAGATCTCGGTGACAACGCCGGAACCGACGGTACGGCCGCCTTCACGGATAGCGAAACGCAGGCCCTTCTCGATAGCGATGGGGGTGATCAGCTCGACCTTCATGACGACGTTATCGCCGGGCATGCACATCTCAGTGCCCTCGGGCAGGGTGATGATGCCGGTCACGTCGGTGGTACGGAAGTAGAACTGGGGACGATAGTTGTTGAAGAAAGGAGTATGACGGCCGCCCTCTTCCTTGGACAGGACGTAAACCTGGCCGGCAAACTTGGTCAGAGGATGGATGGAGTTGGGCTTGGACAGAACCTGGCCTCTCTCGATGTTCTTCTTGTCGATACCACGCAGCAGAGCGCCGATGTTGTCGCCGGCTTCAGCGTAGTCCAGCAGCTTGTGGAACATTTCGATGTCGGTGACGACGGTGGACAGCTTGTCCTCGCGCAGACCAACGATCTCCACGGGCTCGTTCTTCTTGATCATGCCACGCTCCACACGGCCGGTAGCAACGGTACCACGGCCGGAGATGGTGAAGACGTCCTCAACGGGCATCAGGAAGGGCTGGTCAGCCTTACGGTCGGGAGTGGGGATATACTCGTCGACAGCGTCCATCAGCTCCTTGATGCAGGCATACTCGGGAGCGTTGACATCCTTGGAGTCGGAGATCAGAGCGTTCAGAGCGGAACCCTTGATGACGGGGGCTTCCTCGTCGAACTCGTAGGAGGCCAGGGTCTCGCGGACTTCCATCTCAACCAGCTCCAGCAGCTCGGCATCGTCAACCTGATCGCACTTGTTCAGGAAGACAACGATGGCGGGCACGCCCACCTGACGGGCCAGCAGCAGGTGCTCCTTGGTCTGAGCCATGGGGCCGTCGGTAGCAGCGATAACCAGGATAGCGCCGTCCATCTGAGCAGCACCGGTGATCATGTTCTTGATATAGTCGGCGTGGCCCGGGCAGTCAACGTGAGCATAGTGACGGGCATCGGTCTGGTACTCAACGTGAGCGGTGTTGATCGTGATACCACGAGCCTTCTCTTCGGGAGCCTTATCGATGGAAGCGTAGTCCTCGAACTCGGCGTAGCCCTTCAGAGCCAGGTACTTGGTGATAGCGGCGGTCAGAGTGGTCTTGCCGTGGTCAACATGGCCGATGGTGCCGATGTTAACATGGGGCTTATTTCTTTCAAACTTCTGCTTTGCCATTTGAAATATTCCTCCTGTTAGTAGATAAATAAATTGAATACAGTTTTATGGTGGGGTGTTTCCCGCACATCAAGTACAGAATACCACAACGTGCGGAGAAACACAAGAGAAATTTTTTTATTTTCTCAGATTCGGGCCATTTTCAGGGAAAATTACCCTTTCATGCGGCTCTTGATGATCTCTTCGCTCTTGGACTTGGGCAGCTCAGTGTAATGGCTGGGCTCCATGGAGTACTGGCCGCGGCCCTGAGTCTTGGAACGCAGGTCAGTGGCGTAGCCGAACATCTCAGCCAGAGGCACGTTGGCATCCACCTGGACGGAGCCGGTACGGGTGATCTGGCCCAGGATATTGCCCCGACGGGCGGTAACGTCGCCGATGACAACGCCCATATAATCGTCAGGCACCACAATGGCCACCTTCATGATGGGCTCCAGGATGGCGGGATTGGCCTTCCGGCAGGCTTCCTTGAATGCCATGGAACCGGCAATCTTAAAGGCCATTTCGGAGGAGTCGACCTCGTGGTAGGAGCCGTCGAACAGAGTAACCTTCACGTCCACAACGGGGAAACCAGCCAGCACGCCGGCGGACATGGCGCCCTGGATACCGGCGTCAACCGCAGGGATATACTCCTTGGGAATGGCGCCGCCCACAATGGCGTTGATGAACTCGTAACCCTTGCCGGGCTCGTTGGGCTCCACACGGATCTTAACGTGACCGTACTGGCCCTTACCGCCGGACTGACGGGCATACTTGGTTTCCTGCTCAACGGTCTTGCGGATGGTCTCCTTGTAAGCAACCTGGGGTGCGCCCACGTTGGCTTCCACCTTGAATTCCCGGAGCAGACGGTCCACGATGATTTCCAGGTGGAGCTCGCCCATGCCGGCGATGATGGTCTGGCCGGTCTCTTCGTCGGTGTAGGTCTTAAAGGTGGGGTCCTCTTCTGCCAGCTTGGCCAGCGCAATGCCCATCTTCTCCTGACCAGCCTTGGTCTTGGGCTCGATAGCCACGCGGATAACGGGCTCGGGGAAGACCATGGACTCCAGAATGATGGGATGATCGGGGTCGCAGAAAGTATCGCCGGTGGTGGTGTTCTTCACGCCCACGGCGGCGGCGATGTCACCGGCGTACACCATGTCGATGTCCTCCCGGTGGTTGGCGTGCATCTGCAGGATACGGCCCAGACGCTCGTTGGTGCCCTTGGTGCAGTTCAGCACGGTGGTGCCCTTTTCCAGGGTACCGGAGTACACACGGAAGTAGCACAGCTTACCAACATATGGGTCGGTGGCAATCTTGAAAGCCAGGGCGGAGAAAGGAGCCTCGTCGGAAGCGGGACGGAAATCCTCTTCCTCGGTCTCGGGGTTCACACCCTTGATGCCCTTCTTATCCAGGGGGCTGGGCATATAGTCCACAACGGCATCCAGAACTTCCTGAACACCCTTGTTCTTGTAAGAAGTACCGCAGACAACGGGCACCATCTCGTTGGCGATGGTGGCGCGGCGGATGACGGCCTTGATCTCTTCAACGGAGATCTCCTCGCCTTCCAGATACTTCATGGCCAGGTCATCATCCAGAGCAGTGACGGCGTCCATCAGCTTCTCGTGGTACTCTTCGCAGATGTCAACCATGTCCTCGGGGATATCCTCCACACGGACATCCTTGCCCAGCTCATCATAGAAGACGTTTGCCTTCATGGTCAGCAGGTCAACGTTGCCCCGGAAGAAAGCCTCGGAACCGATGGGCAGCTGGATGGGCACGGCATTGCACTTCAGCCGCTCGTCGATCATCTCGAGAACGCGGTAGAAGTCGGCGCCCATGATGTCCATCTTGTTGACATAGATCATGCGGGGAACCTTGTACTCGTCGGCCTGACGCCAAACGGTCTCGGTCTGGGGCTCGACACCGCCCTTGGCGCACAGAACGGTAACAGCACCGTCCAGAACACGCAGGGAACGTTCGACCTCAACGGTGAAGTCAACGTGGCCCGGAGTGTCGATGATATTCAGCCGGCAGCCCTTCCAGAAACAGGTGGTGGCTGCGGAGGTGATGGTAATACCACGCTCCTGCTCCTGAGCCATCCAGTCCATCGTGGCAGAGCCATCGTGGGTCTCGCCGATCTTGTAGTTACGACCGGTGTAGAACAGGATACGCTCGGTGGTGGTGGTCTTACCGGCATCGATGTGAGCCATGATGCCGAAGTTTCTGGTGTTTTCCAGAGAATACTGTCTAGGCATGTTTGAATTTCTCCTTGATTACCAGCGGAAATGGGCGAAAGCCTTGTTGGCTTCGGCCATCTTGTGCACATCTTCGCGCTTCTTCACGGAAGAGCCGGTGTTGTTGGCGGCGTCCATGATCTCAGCGGCCAGCCGCTCTTTCATGGTGTTCTCGCTGCGGTTACGGCTGTACAGCGTAATCCAGCGCAGACCCAGGGTCTGACGGCGGTCGGGGCGAACCTCGATGGGCACCTGATAGGTAGCGCCGCCCACCCGGCGGGCTTTCAGCTCCACAGCGGGCATGATATTTTCCATGGCCTGCTGGAAGACTTCCAGGCCGTTCTTGCCGGTCTTGTTCTCGACAATTTCAAAAGCACCATAAACGACTTTCTGGGCAACACCCTTCTTGCCGTCCAGCATGATGCTGTTAACGAGCTTGGTAACCAGAACGGAATTGTACTGAGGATCGGGCAGAACCTCTCTCTTGGGAACATTACCTCTTCTGGGCACTTTGCTTCCCTCCTTCATAAAATAATGATTTCATCGGTACTCGAAAGTGAGTCTTTCGTTGTGCCTGGCCAGAGGTTTAATACTCTATATTAAAACGCTGGCAAGGCCTTGCCTTGCGAAAGGGCGTGGAATAAAGTCTAGTTTGGGAAAGCGGAAGAAATTACTTCTTCTTGCCAGCCTTGGGCCGCTTTGCGCCGTACTTGGAGCGGGCCTGCATCCGGTTCTGCACGCCCTGGGTATCCAGAGTGCCGCGGATGATGTGGTAACGAACGCCGGGCAGGTCCTTGACACGGCCGCCGCGAATCAGAACCACGGAGTGCTCCTGCAGGTTGTGGCCGACACCGGGGATGTAAGCGGAAACTTCCATGCCGTTGGTCAGACGCACACGAGCGATTTTACGCAGTGCGGAGTTGGGCTTCTTGGGGGTGATGGTACGCACAGCAGTGCACACGCCGCGCTTCTGGGGGGAGGGCAGGTTGGTAGCCTTGTTCTCCAGGGTGTTCAGACCTCTCTGCAGAGCGGGAGCGGTGGACTTGTAGGTAGCCTGCTGACGACCGTTTTTCACCAGCTGATTAAAAGTAGGCATCTATTTTCTCCTTTCTTTTGTTCTCGCCTGTTGACGGCGGGTATATATTCTACGGATAAATCCGGTAGAATCGGCTTATTCGGCAATGGCTGCCGCTGCTGCGCCCACCTCGATGCGGCAGGCACGTCCCAAATCCGCCATGGAGCGGACATAGGAATATGGGATTCCCTGCTGCCGGCACAGCGCCTCCAAGGGCTCCGTCACCCCGGGGTCCGCATCCGACGCCAGAAAAACCTGGCGGGCTGCGCCGCTGAGGACGGCCTTTTTCAGCTGCTTGGCCCCCACCACGATTCGTTTGGAACCGAAATCGGGGATTTCGCCGCAGTTGGGGATCATACAATCATTTTTCGTAACCATACAGGTTGTATTATACGCATTTTTCTGAAATTGTCAACAAAAATATGAGGAAAACTTTTGCTATTGTGCTAAAAACATTGCCTTTTCCGGCGCAAAGGCCAGTTGTTCCCCGTGGATGAACAGATGGTTTTACATGAAACACAGCACACCTCCGGCTGATTGGCAAATTGGAATTTGCAGAGTTAATTCGTAGGGAACGGATTTATCCGTTCCGCCCGGTAACGTTTTGATGGGGTGCACGTTGGATGGAAAATGTTGAAAAAGGGGACCCGTTACCATCCAACAAACCGCGGATGTTTACCCACCTTTCGGAACGGATAAATCCGTTCCCTACGAACACATACTGACAAATTCCAATTTTCCTATGCTCCGCTTCGCATCCGGGCCAGGAGCTGAGGGCCCTGTTCTTTCAGCCATTTTACCTGCTTCCGGTAGTCCGGCAGCACCGCCGCCACCTCTTCCCAAAAGGCGGCGGAGTGGTTCATCTGTTTCCGATGGGCAAGCTCGTGGACGATCACATAGTCCAGCACCTCCGGAGGCGAGAGCATCAGCAGGCAGTTGAAATTCAGATTGCCTTCGCTGGAGCAGCTGCCCCATCGACTCCGCTGATTCCGGATGGTAATGCGTCCGTAGCTGACCCCCATCCGCCGGGCAAACTCCCTGACCCGGGGCGGTATCTCCCGGAGGGCCCGGTCCGCCAGGTCGTGAATGTCCTCCGCAGAAAGGGGCGCTTCCTCCCCCACCCGGTTCGCTTTTTCCACCTTGGCAAGGTTCTTTTCAATCCAGTCCGATTTTTCCCGGAGAAATTCCCTGATTTCCCGCTCCGGCATTCTCAGAGGTGCCCGCACCAGCAGGCTGCCGTCGGGCCTGATTTGCAGACTCAGGGTCCTCCGGCTGCTTCGGACAACGGTGAGATTCCACTGACTCATTGATTTTCACACTCCACTCCATCGATGGAGCGAATGTCCTCGATGGCAAATTCCTGTCCGTCCGCCAATACCACCCGGCGGCGGTACAGGTCTATTTTCTTCACGCTTCCCTCCAGTCGCAGAAAGCTGCCCCCGGACTTTCGTTCATCCGGCCGATAGCACAGGAAGCGGACCTGCCCCACCTGGCCCAAATGGTCGGCAAGAAATCGCAGCTTCCGGTCCAGCAGCTCTTTGCTGCTTTCGTCCAGGAACGTCTCTTCCTGGGTCAGCCGGGCGCTCTCCTGCAGCACCTGTTCGTAGCCCACCAGCGCCGCAAAGGGAGAAAACTGGGCCCCCCGGTCCACCATGGACATCCGGGCATGGCGTCCAGAAACCGGCCGGGACAGGTGGAGGATATCGTCATAGTCATGGCAGGCCATAGTAATCTCCTTTCATGCCTTGTGGCCGCCGATCTGGCCGTTGCGGGCCATGGTGGTGGCCCCCTCCTCCAAATCCATGCCGCGGAAAATGGCGTTCTTTCCATATTTCCGTTTGATGCCCAGCATGGCCCTTTGGCGGCGCTTTTCCCGTTCCAGGGCCTCGTCCTCCCGCTGCTGGGCCTGCAGATCCATAAACAAATCCAGCTGCTGAAACTCCGACCCCGGCAAAGCAGCATCCTCCCGCTCCAAAAAATTGGCGGAAAGGCTCAGCCGCCGCACCAGCAGCATGGGGTTGGCGATCCGGTCAAAGAGCTCCATCACCGCCTCCATGATCCGGCGGCTGGAGGACATGGGCCGGTCCAGGTTCGCCGTGCCATGGGAATGCTTGGGAATCCGGCGGCCATAGTGGTCCGTCACCACCGGGCCGGTGTAGACGCTGCTGATCTCCGGCCGGGTGAGATTTTCGATATCATAGCCCACGGTGAGGGTGAGCTGCCGGGTCACCAGTCCCTTATCCACCAAATCCATAGCCAGCTGCTCCGCCATCTCCCGGGCCACCAGCCTGGCCCTTTCATAGGGATAGGGACAGGTGAGCACCTGGCCGGAGCAGATGGAATTGGTCTCCGGCTTGTAGGCCTTGATGTTGGCGATGGTGCAGGGCTCATAGCCCCAGGCGTGGTCGATGAGCAGCTCCGCATTCACGCCGAAAATGGAATAGAGCAGGTCCTCATTGTAAAAATCCCCCGGACCGCCCAGGGAGCAACGGGCGATATCCCCCATGGTGTAAAGCCCCCGCTTTTCCAGCCGTTTGGAATAGCCCCGGCCCACCCGCCAGAAATCCGTCAGCGGGCGGTGGTCCCACAGGAGCTGACGGTAGGAAAGCTCATTCAGTGACCCGATCCGCGCCCCCCGCTCATCCGGCTCCATATGCTTGGCCACAATATCCATTGCCACCTTGCAAAGGTACAGGTTGGTGCCCACTCCGGCGGTGGCGGTGATGCCCGTAGCAGTAAGCACCTGACGGATGAGCAGCTCGGCAAAGCCCCGGCCGTCCACGCCGTAGGTTTTTAAATAGGGCGTGGCATCGATGAACACCTCGTCGATGGAGTAGACGTGGATGTCCTCCGGGGCCACATAGCGCAGATACAGCTCATAGATTTTGGAGCTGACCTCCACATACCGGGCCATCTGGGGCGGGGCCACGATGTAGTCCACCGCCCAGTCCCGGTGGGCTTCCAGCAGATTGGCATCGGCGCTTTTTTCGGTGAGCTTGTGCCCCGGGGCCCTCATCTTCCGAAAGGCATTCACCTCCGCCACCTTCTGCACCACCTCGAAGAGCCTGGCCCGGCCGGGGATGCCGTAGGCCTTCAGGGAGGGGGACACCGCCAGGCAGATGGTCTTCTCCGTCCGGCTCTCGTCCGCCACCACCAAATTGGTTTTCAAGGGGTCCAGGCCCCGCTCCACGCACTCCACCGAGGCATAGAAGGATTTTAAATCAATGGCCACATAGGTTTTTTCCATGGCTTGTCCCCCCTCCCATTGGGTATTCTTGTTCCGCACATCATCATTGATTGTAGTATCGCGTTAATGCTAATCATTTATGATTCTGCAGGGCGGGGGCGCGCCCCAGCCGCAAGGTTTCGATTTGGAACCTGTACGGTTCAACGAAACCGCCCACACACCGGAGGGTTTCGGCGGGGGCAAGCCACCCGCCCTACGAACGTAACGCTTTGAGCCTAACAACCTGCTGCGGTGCTGTGTTTAAAGCTATTATAGAACATCTGTTCTATTTTGTCAAGCCACGGAAAGAATTGGCATTTTGGAAATGATATCATTTATTTTGTAAATTATACTTGACATTCTGTAAGATATATGTTAGAATGCAGCCATCCGAGAAAAAAGAAAAACAAATTGGGAGGACAACCATATGAATTACTATTTGCTTGGCATGATCGTGGGGGTCATTTTCGCTTTGGCTTTTTTCATCCTGAGCCTCTTCATCCGCAAGAAAAAAGGCACCTATCCCCGTAAATACGATGAGCGGCAGATGGTTGGCCGGGGCAAGGCCTTCCAGGCGGGGTTCTTCACCCTGCTGAGTGCAGGAGCGTTGTGCAACATTTGGGACTTTGCCTCTCCCCTGCCCGGGGGCAGCTTTGTGTGGAACATCGGCGTTCTGCTCTTGGGAGTGGCGGTGTTCGCGGTGACCGCCATTCATTTTGATGCCTACCTGAGCCTCAACGAGAATCCCCAGCAATTCCTTGCCACAGGTGCCTGCTTTGTTTTCGCTATGGCAGCCATCGGACTGGGCAACCTCCACAGTGACCGGCACGAGGGACGCATTATGGGAATCATCAATTTCGGCGTTGGAATTGTGTGGATCATCATCGTGGCCGCCCTGCTGCTCCACCGTCGGAACAGTCAGAAGGAGGACGAATGAAAAATCTCCGTTTAAAGGCTGCAAGAGCCGCCATGGATTTATCTCAGGAGGCCCTGGCCCAGCAGGTTGGGGTGTCCCGGCAGACCATCAACGCCATTGAAAAGGGCGACTACAATCCCACCATCAAGCTCTGCCTTGCCATCTGCCATGTGCTGCACAAGACCTTGGATGAGCTCTTTTGGGAGGAATAAAACACACCGGGCAAGGGTTTCATTCCCCTGCCCGGTTTCTTTCACCAGTTTCTCCGGTTTCCGGATTTGTTCATCTTTTTACGCTGAATGGCAATGGCCTTCCGGTCCGTGTTTTTCCGGCTCTCCCCCATCAGGCTCTGATACATCTCCCAGCTTTAAAAAATCATTTCCTTGCACATCATATCCTGGTAAAGCAAAGTCTGCAGACTGCTCATTCTCCACGCGCCGTCCTCAAACCTCGCATGGAGCCAATGCCGTGGCAAGAAACATTTCCATTTCTCCTTTAAAAATAAATCAGATGCCGATAACGGTGATGTCTCTTCCGTCCAGTAAAAGGGCGCAGTCGTTGGTCAATTGGATGTGGGGCTTGGGGACGAGGGGGCCCGGTTTTTCGCCAATTTGGCAGTGGACATCCAATTTCGCATTCAGAAGTCCCAGATTGTTTTCCAGATTATTCGCAAAAATGATGCTTCCGGCGCTGACGCCCAATACCATTCCGTCCTCCCGGATATAGTCTAACAGGGTATCCCGGAAGCCGGTATCGTTGATTCTTTGCAGCAGATAGGAGGTTTTTCCTCCGCAGAGGTATACCAAATCAAATTGTTCCAGCTCCGGCAAACACATTCCCTGATGCAAATCAAAAACCGTAATGTTTTCTTCGGGAATGCCGCATTTCAAAAGGTCGTTCATGCATTTTGGCAGCACCGCAATGGCCCCGGGGTCGATGGCCGCCGTGGGGATAAACAGCGGATGCACATGCTCCACATCCTTGTCCAAAAGCTTCAGAAATTGGGACTGAAGCACCTCATTTTCCAGTCCCGCAGAACTCAGAATCAAACGCATGCATCTTCTCCTTTCTCATCCACCCAAAGCTCCATGTACCGGCGGTAGGTCTGAAAGCCCACATTTTCATAGAACGCCAATGCGCCCTGGTTGAATTCCCACATATCCAATTCGATTCTGGGGTATCCCCGCTGGGCGGCATCCTGCTTCATGTACTCCACCAGGGCCGTGGCCACGCCCCTGCGGTGGAAATCGGGATCGACGCCGAATTCCTCCACATGGTACATTTTCCTGGCCAGATTATAGGGGGATTCCGGCCGGTCCAGGTATTCCACCGAGGCAAAGCCGGTAATCTGCCCCTCCAGCACCGCCGCCAGAATCACCCAGTTTTCCATTTCAAACCGTTTGTAGAGCACCTGCTCCAATTCTGGACAGAAGCCCGGGCGGAAGGTATCGGGACGGCCCGCCACATGGACATCATTCACATACCGGCGAATTTCATTGATTCTTGCCAGCTCTTCAAAGGTGGCCGGCCGCACCTGCACTTTCTTCTCCACTTCCATACCTCCTTTTACAGCTGAAAGGGATGCTCTTTTGCCTGAAAGTCCGTGCTTTCAATCCTTTCCGGGTGGGTAATCACCTGGTCCAGCTTGCCGGACTTGATGAACATCATCAGCGCGGCAAACATCACGCCCTGCCGCCGGCCGATTTCCTCCTCCGTGAAATCGCAGACACCCATGGCGCACATGGTCCCCAGCCCCAGGGCCTGGGTCCACATCTGTTCAAACATCAGCCGGGCTTCCTGCTCCGTCAGGCCGTAGTCCTCCATCACCAGCCGGATGCAGGTATCGTCCATGCCGTCCAAATCCTTGAGGGATTCCACAAAGCTCACCCCATGGGGATGCTCCTGCAAAAACAGCAGCTTAAACAGCTCCGGCTCATGGATGCCATAGGACACGATCATCATGCCGATCCGTTTGAAAGCCGGGGTATATTCCCGGTAATCGCTGATGTATTCCATGAACTCCTGCACGGCCAGCTCCCTTGCCGCCTGCTTCACATCCTCCATGTTTTTAAAGAGGGTGAAGATGGGCCGGGCAGAGGTTCCCAGGCGGGCACCCAGATCACGAGCGGTGAGCGCCGAGACGCCGCCCTCCTTGATCATGGCAAAGGCCACGGCAGCGACCTCCTGGCGGGTAAATTTGGGCTTTGGGGGCATAATGAAGCATCCTTTCCATATTGTTTCAAAACATCGTTTCGCAACGATGTTTTGATTATAGAGATTTTTTTATGATTTGTCAATGGTTTTTGCCGCAGCAGAAAGAGAAATTGGAATTTGGCGGGACGTTGAATGGGACGCCTTCCGGCATGTTCGTAGGGAACGGATTTATCCGTTCCAAAAGGTTCGATCATCACCGCAGTTCGTTGAATGGTACGGTGTTACGTCTTCTGAGCACATGCCCCCCTTGTGTAAAGGGGGGTAGGGGGGATTGGCGGAACAAGCCAAGATTATTCGCCGCAGCGGGCAGATGGATGAATGAGGCGAGAGCAAGCCACCCGCACTACGAAAAAACCATGGATTGAAGTTTTTGGGATGATGCAAAACTATGGTGCCAACCGCCAATCCCCCCGGCTCCGCAAGCTCCGCCGACCCCCTTTACACAAGGGGGTCATGGTGCACTGCAAACCGAAGCATTGTACCATTCAACGAACCCGCAAAATTCCAATTTTCCATTCCGTTTCTTTATCACAAAAAACGGCTGCAGCGCTTCATGGCTGCAGCCGTGGGAGATATCATCAATAGAACAGCAGGTCGGAATAGGTGGGGAAGGGCCAGTAAGCTTTGGCCGTCAGCTCCTCCAATCGGTCCGCGCTGGTGCGGATATCATCCATGGAGGCGATCACCACATTGCGGCAGTATCTTGCCGCCTCTGCGGGCTCTGCCGGGATGGCCGTCAGCTCCTGCTTCAGCTGCTCCACCCGCTGATACAGGGCGTCCTGATTTTCGGAGAGCTTGGCAATCAAATCCAGCTCACTGCGGCAGGGCACGCCCAGCTCTTTCTTGGCGGCAGCGGCGTCGCACAGCGCCTTGGTGTAGGCGGAGGCGGCGGGGAGAATCTGGTGAACGGCCATATCCACCATGGTTCTGGCCTCAATGTTCACAATCTTCCGGTAGGATTCCAGGTGGATGGCATGGCGGGCCCGGAATTCCGACTCGCTGAAAATCCCGTGACGCACCACCAGGTCGATGTTCTTCTCGCTGATATAGGCGGGCAGCGCCTCGGCAGTGGAGGCCAGATTGCTCAAACCCCGGCGGGCCGCCTCCTGCTTCCATTCCTCCGAATATCCGTTGCCGCCGAAAATCACTCTTTTGTGGTCGGTGAGGGCCCGGCAGACCAGCTGCTGCAGGGTGGCATCAAAATCCTCGGCCTTTTCCAGTTCGTCGGCAAAGCGGCAGAGCTGCTCCGCCATGATGGTGTTCAGGGCAATATTGGGGCCTGCCACAGACTGAGAGGAACCCGCCATGCGGAACTCGAATTTGTTGCCGGTAAAGGCCAGGGGGCTGGTCCGGTTCCGGTCGGTGGTGTCCTGGGGGATGGAGGGAATGCCATCCACGCCGATACGCAGCAGGCTCTTGCCCGGTTCTTTGTAATTGGTGCCATCGATGATGGACTGGACCACGGCACTGAGCTCATCCCCCAGGAAAATGGACACAATGGCCGGAGGGGCTTCGTGGGCGCCGAGACGATGGTCGTTTCCGGCATAGGCCACGGTGCAGCGGAGGAAATCCTGATACTCATCCACACCCTGAATAAATGCCGCCAGGAACACCAGAAACTGCGCGTTCTGCCGGGGGGTCTTGCCGGGGCTGAACAGATTCTTGCCGGTATCCGTGGCCAGGGACCAGTTGTTGTGCTTACCGGAGCCGTTGACTCCGGCAAAGGGCTTTTCGTGGAGCAGGCAGACCAGGTTGTGCTTGGCAGCACATTTTTTCATGATTTCCATAATCAGCTGGTTGCTGTCGCAGGCGTTGTTGGCATCGGTATAGATGGGCGCAAGCTCATGCTGGCAGGGTGCGCCCTCGTTGTGCTTGGTCTTGGACAGGATACCCAGCCGCCAGAGCTGCTCATCCAAATCCTTCATAAAGGAGGACACCCGGGTGCGGATGGTGCCGAAATAGTGGTCGTCCAGCTCCTGTCCCTTGGGAGCCTGGGCGCCAAAGAGGGTCCGGCCGGTGATCCGCAGATCCTCCCGCTGGGCGTAGAGGTCCTTGGGCAACAGGAAATACTCCTGCTCCGCCCCCACGCAGGTGATGACCCGCTGGGTCTGCTTGTCGCCAAAGAGCCGGAGGATGCGGATGGCCTCCCGGGAGACCTCCTCAATGGAGCGAAGCAGAGGGGTCTTTTTGTCCAGCGCATCGCCGTTATAGGAGAAGAAGCAGGTGGGGATGTACAGGCTCCCGTCCTTTACAAAGGCGCAGGAACGGGGGTCCCAGGCGGTGTAGCCTCTGGCCTCAAAGGTGGCCCGCAGGCCGCCGGAGGGGAAAGAGGATGCGTCGGGCTCACCCCGCACCAGCTCCTTGCCGGAGAACTCCATGATCACCCGGCCATCGCCCGCAGGGGAGATAAAGCTGTCGTGCTTTTCGGCGGTGATGCCGGTCATGGGTTGGAACCAGTGGGTATAGTGGGTGGCTCCCTTTTCCGTTGCCCAATCTTTCATAGCCTCGGCTATGGCGTTGGCGGTGGAAAGCTGGAGCTCCGCCCCGGTGTCGATGCAGGTACGCCAGGCTTGGTAAACCTCAGCGGGAAGCCGCTGGCGCATGGTGGCCTCGTTAAACACATCGCTGCCGAAAATCTCAGGAACGTTGATCACTGCGTCCATATCAGAAAACCCTTTCTATCCGCCCCCAAAACGGGACATCGTCATATTCTCGAATTTTACATTATCATTCTATGCCAGCCGCCGGGAAAAAACAAGGTATGAATCTGTGCAAAAAAGGCAGAAAAGGCGGAATGGTTTTGTAGAATCGGTCAAATTCCCGGGGCTTCCCATCCCCCATTTCCGTTTTGTGAATATGAAAGCATTTTCTGATAATTGACATTTTTCTCCCTTTTCGGTATGATGAACACAGGTACATCCGAAACATTTTTTGAGGAGGATCAAGCAATGAATGAACTGCAGCAAAAGGTCAGCGCCATCGGCGTGGTGCCGGTGATCAAGCTGACCAACCCCACCCGGGACGCCGGTCCCCTGTCCGATGCCCTGTGCGCCGGCGGTGTTCCCGTGGCCGAGATCACCTTCCGGGCTGCCGGTGCTGACGAGGCCATGAAGATCATGCTGGAGCGCCATCCCGACATGCTGGTGGGCGCCGGCACCGTGCTCACCACCGAGATGGTGGACAAGACCATTGCCGCGGGAGGCAAGTTCGTGGTCACCCCCGGCCTGGACATTGAAATCGTGAAGTACTGCCAGGAAAAAGGCATCACCTGCTTCCCCGGCTGCACCACCCCCACCGACTATCACGCCGCCTACAAGCTGGGCCTGGAAGTACTGAAATTCTTCCCCGCCGAGCAGAGCGGTGGTCTGGCCAAAATCAAGGCCATGGCCGCTCCCTTCCCCATGTTCAAGGTCATGCCCACCGGCGGCATTTCCCTCAAGAACCTGGCAGAGTATGCCGCCTCTCCCGTGATCTGTGCCTGCGGCGGCAGCTACATGTGCCCGGATAAGCTGATTCAGGCCGGTGCCTGGGAGGAGATCACCGAGCTCTGCCGTCAGTCCGTGGAAATCGTCAAGGAAGCAAGAGCGACATAAGGAGGATATAAAAATGGCAAAAGTGATCACTTTCGGCGAGCTGATGCTGCGGCTTCAGCCCTACAACTACGAGCGCTTCGTCCAGTGCGACCATGTGGAATTCACCTTTGGCGGCGGTGAGGCCAACGTGGCCGTGTCCCTGGCCAATTACGGCATGGACGTGGCCTACGTCACCAAGCTGCCCACCCACGCCATCGGCCAGGCGGCTGTGAACAGTCTGCGGCGCTACGGCGTGGACACCAGCAAGATCGTTCGCGGCGGCGACCGTGTGGGCATCTACTTCAACGAAAAGGGTGCCTCCCAGCGTGGCTCCGTCTGCATCTACGACCGGGCCCACTCCGCCATCCAGGAGGCCCAGCCCTCTGATTTCGATTGGGACAAGATTTTTGAGGGTGCCGAATGGTTCCACTTCACTGGCATCACCCCGGCTCTGGGACCCAATGTTGTCGAAATCTGCAAGCAGGCTGCTAAGGCCGCCAAGGCCCATGGCTGCAAGATCAGCTGCGATCTAAACTACCGGGGCAAGCTGTGGACCCGCGCCCAGGCCCGGGAGGCCATGACCGAGCTGTGCCAGTATGTTGACGTTTGCATCTCCAATGAGGAAGATGCCAAGGACGTATTCGGCATCGAGGCCGAGGCCACGGACATCTACGGCGGCAGCCTGAACCACGAGGGCTACAAGTCCGTTGCCAAGCAGCTGGCGGACAAGTTTGGTTTTGAGATGGTGGCCATCACCCTGCGGGAGAGCCACTCTGCTTTCGACAACGGCTGGAGCGCCATGCTGTACAACGTAGCCAAGGACGAGTACTGCTTCTCCAAGAAGTACGACCTGCACATCATTGATCGGGTCGGCGGCGGCGACAGCTTCGGCGGCGGCCTGATTTACTCCTTGATGAACGGCAAGGACACCCAGGCAGCGGTGGAGTTTGCCGTGGCAGCCTCCGCCCTGAAGCACTCCATCGAGGGCGACTACAACATGGTCACCGTGGCTGAGGTGGAAAAGCTGGCTGGCGGCGACGGCTCCGGCAGAATTCAGAGATAACCGAGGAAAAACCATGAACACTGCCATTACCCGTTCTCAGGCCCTGGCCCTGCTGCAAAAATACAACCAGGAGCCTTTCCATATTCTCCACGCGCTGACGGTGGAGGGCGTGATGCGCTGGTACGCCACCGAACTGGGCTTCGGTGAGGAGGTGGACTTCTGGGGTCTCTGCGGCCTGCTTCACGATGTGGATTTTGAGAAATATCCCGAGCAGCACTGCCAGAAAGCCCCGGAGCTGCTGTCCGAACTCAATGCCGAGCCGGAGCTGGTCCACGCCATCTGCTCCCATGGCTACGGCCTTTGCAGCGATGTGGAGCCCACTCATCAGATGGAAAAGGTGCTTTTCGCCGTGGATGAGCTCACCGGTCTCATCGGCGCCGCCGCGAGGATGCGGCCCTCCAAATCCGTGATGGACATGGAGCTAAGCAGCCTGAAAAAGAAATTCAAGGATAAGAAATTTGCCACCGGATGCAGCCGGGAGGTCATTCAGGACGGCGCCGCCCGCCTGGGCTGGACGCTGGACGAAACTCTGGAAAAGACCATTCTGGCCATGCGCTCCTGCGAGAAAACCGTCAGCGAAGAATGCGATAAGCTCTGCAACCAATAAACATTTTGGGCTGCCCCCAATTCCGGGAGCAGCCCAAATATCGTATTTATAGGACAAATTTCAATTTACCGGGTATACAGGGAGGAAACATACTTATCTTCCGGTGGAGCCGAAGCCGCCGGTACCCCGCTGGGTATCGGAAAGGGCCTCCACCTCCACATACTCCGGAATCAGCACCGGAGTCACCACCAGCTGAGCAATCCGCTCCCCGGTGGAGATCGTCTGGGGCTGGGTACCATGGTTGTGCAGCGCCACGATGAATTCCCCTCGATAATCGCTGTCCACCACCCCCACCTTATTGGCCGGGGCAAGCCCTCGCTTGCAGGCCAGGCCGCTGCGGGCATAGATCAGGCCTGCGTAGCCTCTGGGCAGCTCCATGGCCAGGCCCGTGGGGATAAAGGCGGTTTCTCCCGGGGCAATGGTCACGTCATGCTCCAGACAGGCGTACAAATCAGCTCCCGCCGCCCCCTCTGAGCCAAAGGTTGGCAGGATCGCGCCCTCTCTCAATTTCTTAACGGCCACTTTCTCCATTATTTCATTCCCTTTCCGTCCCCCTGCCAGTCCTGCCACAGCACGATTTCGTTCCGGGCCAGGGACGCGGGGACATCGATGATTCTCTGATTTTCAGAGCCCCGGAACCGGAGGCTCAGATTTTTCTTTGCCTCCACAAAGGGGCCGTCCACCAATACATCCAGGTAGCTGAGATATTCTTTGGTGATTTCCCAATCCCCCAGATGGCCGGAGAGAATATCCCGGTCAAACAGATACCCGGAAAAGGCCCAGACGCTCTTTTGAGGGTATTTTCCCTTGAGATGCCGCAAGAGCTTTACCACATCCGGCTGATTTTCCGGCTCAAAGGGCTCTCCCCCCAGCAGGGTCAGGCCCCGGATGTAATCGGGCTTTATGAGCTCCAGAATTTCATCAATGGTCTGTTGGGTAAAAGGCTCCCCGTAGCCAAAATCCCAGGCCATCTGGTTGAAGCAGCCGGGGCAGTGGTGGGTGCAGCCGGAAACAAACAGGCTCACCCGCACCCCGGGGCCGTTGGCAATATCACAATTTTTAATCTCTGCGTAATTCATTTTTGCCTCCGTTTAAAAACCGCCGCGAATGGCTGCGGCGGTTTTGATGATCACTTGTTTTTGATTTTTGCAGCAAGGCTGCGGAAGCGGCTGCCGCACCACAGCACTGCCTTTTTCAGAAGCGCCCACAGAGCCAGGGCCCAGGTTTTGATCCAAATCCATGCCCTGCCGCACCAGGCGGCAGCCAGGCGGCAGTTCCGTTTTCCTTTTTCCAGCAGCTCCCGGAAGCGTTTTTTCATCGTCTCCCAGCTCCAGTCAATCGGCTCGGGCTCCTGGGCCGCCTTGGGCAAATTCTCGTTGGGATAATCCGCCACATACTTGTCCCACAGCTCGGATTTGCCCTTTTTCCGCAAGCCCAGCTTTACCAGCTTGCGGACCAGATCGTAAATCACTGCGAACAGGGGGACGCCGATCACCATGCCCATAACGCCCCAGATTCCGCCGAAGAAGATGATGGCGAACATCACCCAGAAACCGGAAATACCGATTTTGTTGCCCAAAATTCTGGGGCCGATGACGTTGCCGTCCAGCTGCTGCAAAACGATGACGAAAATGACGAACCACACGGCCTTGATGGGACTTTCAATCAAAATCAGCAGGGTGGAGGGCACCGCGCCGATCAGCGGGCCAAAGAACGGGATGATATTGGTAATGCCCACAAACACGGAAATCAGCAGCGTGTTGGGTATCCGGAGGATCCAGCAGCCCAGATAGCACAGGACACCGATAATCAGGGAGTCCAGGATCTTGCCGTCGATAAAGCCGCCGAACATCCGGTCCATCAGGGCGACTTCCTCCAGCACCGCATCGGCCCACTTCTCGGAAAGAACGCTGCGGACGATCAGGGTACTCTGCCGGGCAAAGCGCTTCCGGCTGGACAGCACATACACCGCCACGATCAGGCCGATGATCAGATTATACAGGCTGCGGAGCACCGCGAACACGCTGGAGCTCACGCTGCTTACCAGGGTGGTAATCTGGGGGAACAGGTCGTTGCGGATCCAGGCATCCACCTGCTGATAGATTTTTTCATAGCTGGTGTTGAAGAAATCGAACAGGGTATCCATGGTTTCGCTTTCGCCAAAGGTAGTCTCCGCCCAGAGGATAAAGCTCTCCAGCCGGGAGGGGATGGTCTTGCCCAAAGACACCACACTGTCGTAGACCTGGGGGAAGATCATGGCGCACAGGGCATAGACAATCAGCAGAAGGGTGACAATGCTCCCCACTACTGCCGCCGGAGGGGAAAATTTTCGGAGCTTTTCCGGCAGATGCCTGGTCAAAAATTTCTCATAGGTGTTGCACATAGGCCGGGCCAGGTAGGCAACAACGCCGCCGTAGATGAATGGGAGCAGAATGCCCGCGATTGTTTGCAGCAGCTCCCCAATGCCCCGCAGCCGATACAGCGCAAAAAACAAAAGAATGCTCAGGCTGATGGCGCCGAAGCCTGACAGCATCAGGTAGAGATACCGTTTTTGTTTCGGATCGTGCATGGTATCCTCCTTTCTTGAAACCATTTCTTCCTAGAGTATAACAGTTTCCGCAGGACAGTATATGAACAAAATGTGAACATTTTCCCGTTTCACTGTAAACTCCCGCGGGATTCCGTTGCCAAAATTTCATTCTGTGTTATAATAAAGCAAGAATGATTTTACCCGGTTATTCCCGGAAAGGAGGGGCCTATGCCTTACTATTATTATGGATTTGACTGGACCTATGTTTATCTGGTTCTGCCCTGCCTGCTGCTGTCGCTCTGGGCCAGCGCCCACGTGAACAGCACCTTCCGCCGCTACTCCAAGCAGCGTTCCCAGCGGGGGCTCACCGGCGCCGACGCTGCGGCTAGGGTGCTGGCTGCCAACGGTGTGCGGGACGTTCGCATTGAACACATCAGCGGCAACCTGACCGACCACTACGACCCCCGCACCAATGTCATCCGCTTGTCGGACAATGTGTACGGCAGTACCTCCACCGCCGCCATCGGTGTTGCCTGCCACGAGGCGGGACACGCGGTGCAGTACGCCCAGAGCTACGCGCCCATCAAGCTCCGGGCCGCCATCATCCCTCTGACCAATTTCGGCTCCAAGCTCGCCATGCCCCTGATCCTGCTGGGGCTGTTGCTGTCCTCCCTGGGCCGGATGTCCAATTTCTTCATCTATTTGGGCATTGCCTGTTTCGGCTTCTCCCTGGTGTTCCAGCTGGTGACGCTGCCGGTGGAATTCAACGCCAGCCGTCGGGCCCTGGCCGCCATTGAGCAAACGGGCATCCTCACCGACGAGGAACGTGCCGGTGCCCGGAAGACCCTCACCGCCGCGGCTCTGACCTATGTGGCCGCCACCGCCGCTGCCCTGGCCCAGCTGCTGCGGCTGCTGGTGCTCTTCGGTGGACGCAACCGGAGCAAGGATTGAGCATTCGATCGTAAAAAACCGCTTCCTGCTTGACAAAGGAGGCGGTTTTTTATATAATTCTCCGGTAAAATAACGAGAAAAGAGAGCGTTTTTAAAATGGATGAGCTGAGAGATCAATATCAGGCCATGGGGATTTCCCCCCAGGTTTACGAATATGGCGAAAAAGCCCTGGCCCGGCTGGCAGACCGGTTTGCCGCCATCGACCGGGTGGCGGAGTACAACCAGGCCAAGGTGATTGCCGCCATGCAGAAAAATCACGTTTCCGCCGCCTGCTTCGCCGCCACCACCGGCTATGGCTACGACGATTTGGGCCGGGACAATCTGGAAAAGGTATATGCCGATGTGTTCCACACGGAGGCGGCTCTGGTGCGGCCCCAAATCACCTGCGGCACCCACGCCCTCACCGTGGCCCTCAGTGCCAATCTGCTGCCCGGGGACGAGCTGCTCTCCCCGGTGGGTCTGCCCTACGACACCCTCCAGGAGGTGATCGGCATCCGGGAAAGCCCCTGTTCCCTGGCCGAATACGGGGTGAAGTACCGCCAGGTGGATTTGCTGCCCGACGGGAGCTTCGACTATGACGGCATCCGGAAAGCTATCAACGAAAAGACCAAGCTGATTACCATCCAGCGGTCCAAGGGCTACGCCACCCGGCCCACCTTCTCCGTAAAACAGATTGGGGCGCTGATCTCGTTCTGCAAGGAGCTGAAGCCGGATGTTCTGATTATGGTGGACAATTGCTACGGCGAATTTGTGGAGACTGTGGAGCCCTCGGATGTGGGGGCGGACATGGTGGTGGGCTCCCTGATTAAAAATCCCGGCGGCGGACTGGCCCCCATCGGCGGTTACATCTGCGGCACCAAAAAATGCGTCAGCCGCTGCGCGTTCCGGCTCTCCGCCCCCGGTCTGGGGCAGGAGGTGGGCGCCAACCTGGGGTTGATGCCCGCACTGTATCAGGGCTTCTTCCTGGCCCCCACGGTGGTGGCCAGTGCGGAAAAGGGCGCCGTCTTTGCCGCCAATCTGTATGAGCCCCTGGGATTCCGGTGCGTGCCCAATGCCACGGAAAGCCGGCACGACATCATTCAGGCGGTGGAGCTGGGCAGCGAGGCGGGGATGATTGCTTTCTGCAAGGGCATCCAGGCGGCGGCCCCGGTGGATTCCTTTGCCGATCCCCTGCCCTGGGATATGCCCGGCTACAATGATAAGGTGATCATGGCCGCAGGCGCTTTTGTCCAGGGCAGCTCCATTGAGCTCTCCGCCGATGGTCCCATCCGTCCGCCCTACGCCGTGTATTTTCAGGGCGGCCTGACCTGGTACCACGCCAAGCTGGGCATTTTAATGAGCCTGCAAAAAATGGTGGACGCCGGTCTGGTGCAGCTGTAAGCCATTTCCCCACAGGCAGCAAATTGGAATTTGGCGAGTTCGTTGAATGGGATGTCTTCTAACGTGTTCATAGGGAACGGATTTATCCGTTCCGAAAGGTCGGTAAGCATCCGTGGTTCGTTGGATGGTAAAGGGTTCCTTTCCCAACATTTTTTGATCCAACGTACACCCCATAAAAACGTTACAAGGCGGAACGGATAAATCCGTTCCCTACGAAACATCCTGATAAATTTCAATCTGCCGTTTTGCTGAGAAAAAATTCCACAAAAAAACTCCTCCTGCGTTTTTTGCAGGAGGAGCATTTTTTAGTTGGCGGAATTCTCAATCATTTCCTCAGGAATCCGGCATTCGGGCGTGGCACCGGGCTGATAGTCCCGGTACGCCATCAGGCCGGAACCGGCGGGAATCAGCTTGCCGATGATCACGTTCTCTTTCAGGCCGACCAGATGGTCCACCTTGCCCTTGATGGCGGCATCGGTGAGGACCTTGGTGGTCTCCTGGAAGGAGGCGGCGGACAGGAAAGACTCGGTGGCCAGGGAGGCCTTGGTGATACCCATGAGCACGGCGGAGCACTGGGCCAGCCGCAGGTCGGTTTCACCGGCGTCAATCCGGGCCTGAATCTCCGCGTTGGCATCCTCATACTCAAAGGTGTCCACCACGGCGCCAACCAGCAGCTTGGTATCGCCGGGATCATCCACATGCACCTTACGCATCATCTGACGGATGATAACCTCAATGTGCTTGTCGTTGATCTCAACGCCCTGCTGACGGTACACCGCCTGGACGGACTGCACCAGGTAATCCTGGACAGCCTCCACACCGGAGATTCGCAGAACATCCTGGGGATACAGGGCGCCGTCGGTGATGGGCTCGCCTTTCTGGACCATCTTGCCGTGGCTCACCTTCAAGCCAACAGAGTAGGGCACCTGGTAGACCTTGACCTCTCCGTCCTCGGCGGTAACGGTGATGTTACGCAGGGCGGTGCGGTGGGTATCGTCAATGCTGACCATACCGGTGATTTCGGAGATCTGGGCCATCTTCTTGGGGCGGCGGGCCTCAAACAGCTCTTCCACTCGAGGCAGACCCTGGGTGATGTCGTCACCGGCAACGCCGCCGGAGTGGAACGTACGCATGGTCAGCTGAGTACCGGGCTCACCGATGGACTGAGCGGCAATGATGCCGACAGCCTCACCCAGGTCCACTTCCTTGGAGGTAGCCAGGTTCATGCCGTAGCACTTGGCGCAGACGCCGTTTCTGGCCCGGCAGCCCAGGATGGTGCGGATATAAATCTTATTGATGCCGTGGGCCTCGAACTTGGCGGCATCCTCGGGCATCATCATCACGTCCTTGGAGTGCAGCACCTCGCCGGTGATGGGGGAAACCACATCATTCACCGGGTAACGGCCACGGATACGGTTGCCGAAGGTGTCGATCACATCGCCTTTCTGAATCACAGCGCCCACCCAAATGCCGTTGGTGGTGCCGCAGTTCTTCTCCCGGATGATGACCTCCTGGGAAACATCCACCATTCGGCGGGTCAGGTAACCGGAGTCGGCGGTACGCAGGGCGGTATCGGTCATGCCTTTCCGGGCGCCTCTACTGGAAATGAAGTACTCCAGAACGGACAGGCCCTCACGGAAGTTGGCCTTGACGGGGATTTCGATGGTACGGCCTGCGGTATCGGCCATCAGGCCGCGCATACCGGCCAGCTGACGAATCTGAGCCATGGAGCCACGGGCGCCGGAGTCGGCCATCATATAGATGGGGTTGAACTCGTCCAGGTTGCCCTGCAGGGCATTGGTAACGTCCGCGGTGGTCTTCTCCCACTGCTGCACCACCAGGCGGTAGCGCTCGTCATTGGTGATATAGCCCTGGCGGTAGAAGTTTTCAATTTCGACCACCTTGTCCTCAGCCTGCTTCACCAGCTCATACTTAATGGCGGGAACCACCATGTCCGCAATGGACACGGAGATAGCGCCCTTGGTGGAATACTTGTAGCCCAGGGCCTTGATCCGGTCCAGCATTTCGGTGGCGATGGTAAAGCCATGCTTGCGGATGCACTTGTCGATGATCTTGCCCAGCTGCTTCTTGCCAACCAGGAAGCTGATCTCCAGGTCAAACTCGTGGCCGGGAACACTGCGGTCCACAAAGCCCAGGTCCTGAGGGATGGGCTCGTTGTAAATCAGCCGGCCCACAGTGGCATCAATGATGCGGTATTCCATCTTCCCATCGATTTCCTTGCCGTAGCGGACCCGGATGGGCGCATGCAGGCCGATGTCCCCGTCGGCATAGGCGGCGATGGCCTCCTCGGTGCTGGAATAGTTGTGCACCGGACGGAACTTGGCAATGGCCTTGCCCACGGCGCTGGCGGCCTTGTTGGCTGCCAGGAAATCATCGGCATCCACGATCTCGTTCACCGGCAGGTTGGTATCACCGGCATCGGTGACAAACACGGTCTCGGCACCCTTTTCCGCCTTGCCCAGGCGGGTATAGGTCAGGTAGTAGGCGCCCAGGATCATATCCTGCGTGGGAACGGTGACAGGCTTGCCGTCCTGAGGACGGAGCAGGTTGTTGGCGGAGAGCATCAGCATTCTGGCCTCTGCCTGGGCCTCGGGGGACAGGGGCACGTGAATGGCCATCTGGTCACCGTCGAAGTCGGCGTTGAAGGCGGTGCAGCACAGAGGGTGCAGCTTCAGGGCGCGGCCCTCCACCAGGATGGGCTCAAAGGCCTGGATACCCAGACGGTGCAGGGTAGGTGCACGGTTGAGCATCACGGGGCGGTCCTTGATGATCTCGTCCAGGGCATCCCAGACCTCGGTCTTGCCCTTGTCGATCATCTTCTTGGCGGACTTGATGTTGTTGGCCAGGCCGTCGGACACTAGCTTCTTCATCACGAAGGGCCGGAACAGCTCAATGGCCATTTCCTTGGGCACGCCGCACTGATACAGCTTCAGCTCGGGGCCGACCACGATAACGCTTCGGCCGGAGTAGTCCACGCGCTTTCCCAGCAGATTCTGACGGAACCGGCCCTGCTTGCCCTTGAGCATATCGGAAAGGGATTTCAGCGCCCGGTTGTTGGCACCGGTGACGGCGCGGCCCCGGCGGCCGTTGTCGATCAGGGCGTCCACAGCCTCCTGGAGCATCCGCTTCTCGTTGCGGATGATGATGTCGGGGGCATGGAGCTGCACCAGCCGCTTCAGGCGGTTGTTCCGGTTGATGACCCGGCGGTACAGATCATTCAGGTCGGAGGTGGCGAAACGGCCGCCGTCCAGCTGAATCATGGGGCGGATATCCGGAGGAATCACGGGCAGTACGTCCATAATCATCCAGCTGGGCTTGTTGCCGGATTCCCGGAAAGCCTCCACAACCTCCAGGCGCTTGACCAGCCGCAGCTTTTTCTGGGAGGAGGCGGTTTTCAGCTCCTCCCGCAGCTGGGCGGAGAGCTGGTCCAGATCAATCTGCTCCAGCAGCTCCTTGACGGCCTCGGCGCCCATACCGGCCTTGAAATCGTCCTCATACTTCTCCCGCATATCCCGGTACTCTTTCTCGGTGAGCACCTGGTTTCTGGCCAGGGGGGCGTCGCCGGGATCGGTGACGATATAGGAGGCGAAGTACAGCACCTTTTCCAGGACCTTGGGGCTGATGTCCAGAATCAGGCCCATCCGGGAGGGAATGCCCTTGAAATACCAGATGTGGCTGCAGGGGGCGGCCAGCTCAATGTGGCCCATCCGCTCCCGGCGCACCTTGGCCTTGGTAACCTCCACGCCGCAGCGGTCGCAGATTTTACCCTTGTACTTAATCTTTTTATATTTACCGCAGTGGCACTCCCAGTCCTTCTGCGGTCCGAAGATCCGCTCGCAGTACAGGCCGTCCCGCTCGGGCTTCAAAGTACGGTAGTTGATGGTCTCAGGCTTTTTGACCTCGCCATAGGACCACTGCCGGATCATCTCCGGCGAAGCGATGCCAATCTTGATGGCATCAAAGGTGGCATTTGCCATAAGTGCGCCTCCTTAGTCTTCAAATGTCTCGGCGTCACCGTCTTCCAGATCGCCGAACACATCCATAATATCTTCCGGGCCGTCCTCATCAATCACGAAACCGGAATCCAGCACCTCATCGGTGTCGCCGACTACCAGATCGCTGCGGTCGTCGGCGCTGTAGACGATCTCATCATCATCGTCCTCGTCCTTCAGCTCGATTTCGTTGCCGTTCTCGTCCAGAACCCGGATGTCCAGGCACAGGGCCTGCAGCTCCTTGACCAGAACCTTGAAAGATTCGGGCACGCCGGGCTTGGGAATGTTGGCACCCTTGACGATGGCCTCGTAGGTCTTCACACGTCCGGTGACATCGTCGGACTTCACAGTCAGAATCTCCTGCAGGGTGTAGGCAGCGCCGTAAGCCTCCAGGGCCCAGACTTCCATTTCGCCGAAACGCTGGCCGCCGAACTGAGCCTTGCCGCCCAGAGGCTGCTGGGTCACCAGCGCGTAGGGACCGGTGGAACGGGCGTGAATCTTATCGTCAACCAGATGGTGCAGCTTCAGGTAGTAGGGATAGCCCACGGTGACCAGATTGTCGAAAGGCTCACCGGTACGGCCATCATACAAGACGGTCTTGCCATCCTCCCGCAGGCCGGCCAGCTTCAGGGTGTCGCGGATATCTTTCTCGTTGGCGCCGTCGAACACGGGGGTGGCCACATGCCAGCCCAGAGCCCGGGCCGCATAGCCCAGGTGGACCTCCAGCACCTGACCGATGTTCATACGGGAAGGCACGCCCAGGGGGTTCAGCACCACATCCAGGGGGGTGCCGTCGGGCAGGAACGGCATATCCTCCTCGGGCAGCACCCGGGAGACGACGCCCTTGTTGCCGTGACGGCCGGCCATCTTGTCGCCCACGGAGATCTTTCTCTTCTGGGCAATATACACCCGGACGGACTTGGTGACGCCGGGAGCCAGCTCGTCGGAGTTCTCCTTGGTGAACACCTTGACGTCCACCACAATGCCGCTTTCGCCGTGAGGCACTTTCAGGGAGGTGTCTCTGACTTCTCTTGCCTTCTCGCCGAAGATGGCCCGCAGCAGACGCTCCTCAGGGGTCAGCTCGGTTTCGCCCTTGGGGGTGACCTTACCCACCAGGTAGTCGCCGGAGCGAACCTCCGCGCCCACCCGGATGATGCCGTTTTCGTCCAGGTCCTTCAGGGCATCCTCGCCCACGTTGGGAATGTCCCGGGTGATTTCCTCGGGTCCAAGCTTGGTATCCCGGGCCTCGGTCTCATGCTCCTCGATGTGGATGGAGGTGAACACATCCTCCCGCACCAGGCGCTCGTTCAGCAGGATGGCGTCCTCGTAGTTGTAGCCCTCCCAGGTGACGAAGCCGATGAGCACGTTCTTACCCAGGGCCACCTCGCCGCCGGAGCAGCTGGGACCGTCGGCAATGATCTGCTCGGCCTCCACCCGCTCGCCAACCACCACGTTGGGCCGCTGGTTGATGCAGGTGCCGGCGTTACTCCGGGCGAATTTGGTCAGATGATAGGTGGCGGTTTCGCCGTCGTCGTAGCGGACGGAAATATCCGTGGCGGAAACGGCGGTAATCACGCCGGCCTTTTCGGCCTTGATGCACACCTCGCTGTCCACAGCGGCCTTGTGCTCAATGCCGGTGGCCACCACAGGAGGCTCGGTGGTCAGCAGGGGCACGGCCTGACGCTGCATGTTGGCGCCCATCAGGGCACGGTTGGCGTCGTCGTTCTGGAGGAAAGGAATGAAAGAGGTGGCGATGGAGATCATCATTCTGGGAGAAACGTCCAGATAGTCGATGACGTTCCGGTCCACCTCGATGATCTCATTGCGGTGGCGGCAGGTGATACGGGCGTTGGCCAGGCAGCCGTTTTCATCCAGGGGCTCGTTGGCCTGGCCCACGTAGTAATCGTCCTCCACGTCGGCGGTCATATACTCCACCTCTTTGGTGACAAAGCCGGTGGCCTTATCCACCTTGCGGTAGGGCGCCTCCACGAAGCCGTACTCATTGATCTTGGCAAAGGTGGCCAGGTAGTTGATCAGGCCGATGTTGGGACCTTCGGGGGTCTCGATGGGGCACATACGGCCATAGTGGGTGTAGTGAATATCCCGGACATCAAAGGAAGCCCGGTCACGGCTCAGGCCGCCGGGGCCCAGAGCGGACAGGCGGCGCTTGTGGGTCAGTTCTGCCAGGGGGTTGTTCTGGTCCATGAACTGAGACAGGGGGGAGGAGCCGAAGAATTCCTTGATGACAGCGGTGACGGGCCGGATGTTGATCAGGCTCTGGGGGGTGACGGAATCCAGGTCCTGCACGGTCATCCGCTCCCGGATGACCCGGTCCAGGCGGCTAAAGCCGATCCGGAACTGGTTCTGCAGCAACTCACCCACGCAGCGCAGACGCCGGTTGCCCAGATGGTCGATATCATCGGGGGTGCCGATGCCCATGGCCACGCAGTTCAGGTAGTTGATAGAGGCCATGATGTCGTCCACAATGATGTGCTTGGGGATCAGGTCGTCCATCCGCTCCTCAATGGCCTCTTTCCAGCCGTCAGCAGGGACGGTTTCCAGCATCTCCCGCAGGACGGAGAAGCGCACCTTCTCCTTGATGCCGTACTGCTTGGGATCGAAGTCCACAAACCCGGCCATATCCACCATGTTGTTGGAGAAGACCTTGACCTTGGAATCGCCGATGCGGACCACCGCCTCGTTGACCCCCTTGGCGCTGAGCTCATGGGCCTGGGCCCGGGAGATGAACTCGCCGGGCATCACCAGAATCTCGCCGGTGATGGGGTCGGCAATGGGCTCCGCGGCTTCCTGGCCGGAAAGGCGGCTCCAGATGTCCATCTTCTTGTTGAATTTATAGCGGCCCACCTTGGAAACATCGTAGCGGTGGGCATCGAACAGCAGCCCCTCCAGGTGGGCAGTGGCTGTCTCCACCGTGGGAGGCTCACCGGGACGCAGACGGCGGTAGATTTCCAGCAGGGATTCTTCCTTGGTCTTGCAGGGGTCCTTTTCCAGGGTGGCCAGGATCCGCTCGTCCTCGCCGAACATCTCCTTGATCTGCTCGTCGGTACTCACGCCCAGGGCGCGAATCAGGCTGGTGATGGGCAGCTTCCGGTTCTTGTCGATGCGGACCCAGAACACATTGGCGTTGTCGGTTTCATATTCCAGCCAGGCGCCGCGATAGGGAATCACGGTGGCGGTGTAGGTATGCTGGTCGGCCTTATCCACCTCATGACCGTAGTACATACCGGGGCTGCGGACGATCTGGGAGATGATAACCCGCTCCGCACCGTTGATCACAAAGGTGCCGCCGTTGGTCATCACCGGGAAATCACCCATGAAGATTTCCTGCTCTTTGATTTCGTCCGTCTCCGTATTCCGCAGACGAATCCGCACCTTGATGGGCTTTGCGTAGGTAGTGTCCCGTTCCTTGCATTCCTCGATGGTGTACTTGGGCTTGTCTTCCATGGTGTAATCCAGGAAAGAAAGCTCCAGCTTACCGGAGAAATCGGTAATGGTACCCACATCCTTGAAAACCTCACGAAGGCCCTCGTCCAGGAACCACTGGTAGGAGTCCTTCTGGATTTTCAGCATATTGGGAATCTCCAGGATTTCTTCATACTTTGCGTAGGACTTACGCATGGTCTTACCGAACTTTACGTCCTTGACCATTGCCATATGGATCATCACAGCCTTTCTTCCGAAATGTGTTGCTTATTTGATACGCCGGGAGCAGTTGTCAAATCGTATAAACTTGCCACTTGACAGCCGCCACCGTCTGTGGTAAAATAACCACGTTGGATAAGAAATCCGCAGTTAGGCATAATACCACACTATAGGTAACTATTTTATATGATGAAGCCAATTTTGTCAATTGGTTTTTCTGCTATGATGAGGACATTTCTGTCCTCGTTTTTTTGTTCTTCTGACAAATCCCATCAAATTCTCCCCCCGTAAGGGCAAATTGGAATTTGGAGAGATGTTTCGTAGGGAATGCATTCATGCATTCCGAAAGGTTCATGAACCACCAGGCTTTGCCGAATCGTAAAACGATGATTTTTGCGTAGGGAACGCATTCATGCGTTCCGCCTCGATAACGTATTTACCGGAGTATGTTGAATGGAGAATTGCTGAAAAAATAGGAAACCGTTACCATCCAGCGAACCATGGATATTAACCGGCGTTTCGGAACGCATAAATGCGTTCCCTACGCACATATTGAAACAATTCCCATTTAACGACCCCGCCAAATGCCAATCTGCCGCTCCTATTTTCAGGAAAATGGTCTTGCAATTTCCAATTTCTGTGATACATTTTTACTGACAGAAAAATGAAACCGAAAGGGCGTTATTATGGAACAGAAATACCAGCGCACCGTCTATGCCTGCTTTGTGGGCTACATTGTTCAGGCCATTGTCAACAATTTCGTTCCCCTGCTGTTTTTGACCTTTCACGATTCCTTTGGCATCCCCCTGATCCAAATTACCTTTCTGGTGACGCTGAATTTCGGCGTTCAGCTTCTGGTGGATTTACTCAGCGTGGCCTTTGTGGACCGGATCGGCTACCGGCTCTCCCTGATGATCGCCCACGGCTGCGCCGCATTGGGTCTTTTGCTGCTGGCGTTTCTGCCGGATCTGCTGCCGGACCCCTATGTGGGCATTCTCATCTCCGTGGTGCTCTATGCCATCGGCGGCGGACTGCTGGAGGTGCTGGTGAGCCCGGTGATGGAATCCTGCCCCACCCCCAACAAGGAGGCCGCCATGAGCCTGCTCCACTCCTTTTACTGCTGGGGCCATGTGGGCGTGGTGCTGATTTCCACCGCCTTTTTCACCCTTTTCGGCATCTCCCACTGGCGGGTGATGGCCTGCCTGTGGTCCATCATTCCCCTTGTGAATCTCTTTGTTTTCTCCCGGGTTCCCATTGCCAGCCTGATCAAGGAGGGCGAAACCGGCATGACCCTGCTGGAGCTTTTTAAAAACAAGCTGTTCTGGATCCTCATGCTTCTCATGATCTGCGCCGGTGCCTGCGAGCAGGCGGTGAGCCAGTGGGCCTCCACCTTTGCCGAGCAGGGCCTGGGGGTGAGCAAAACCCTGGGCGATCTCATGGGGCCCATGCTCTTTGCCATCCTGATGGGCACCGCCCGGGCCATCTACGGCAAGCTGGGCGACAAGCTGCCCCTGGAGAAATGCATCTTCGGCTGTGCCCTCCTGTGCCTTGGCTCCTATCTGGTGATTTCCCTGTGTCCCATTCCCGCAATCAGTCTGATTGCCTGCGGCATCTGTGGTTTCTCGGTGGGCATCTTCTGGCCGGGCACTTTCTCCATGGCCTCCGCCGCTCTGCCCACGGGAGGCACGGCTCTGTTTGCTCTGCTGGCTCTGGGCGGCGATGTGGGCTGCTCCGGCGGTCCCACCTACGTGGGTGCTATTTCCAGCGCCCTGGGAGGCGATTTGAAAAAGGGCATTCTGCTTGCCGTCATTTTCCCCATTCTGATGCTCGTGGGATTGGGGCTGAAGAAGACCGCAAAAAAATAAGCGCTTATCACCCCATCTCAGTAATCCGATAAATTGGTGTTTGACGGTACGTGTTCGTAGGGAACGGATTTATCCGTTCCGAAACGTGGGTGAACACCCATGGTTCGTTGGATGGTAACGGGTTCCTATTTTTCAACATTTTTCCGTTCAATACACCCTGGTAAAAACGTTACCCGGTGGAATGCATAAATGCATTCCCTACGCAAAAATCATCGTTTTACGGTTCGGCGAACCCTGGTGGTTAATGGACCTTTTGGAATGCATGAATGCATTCCCTACGAACACATACTTACAAAATTCCAATTCATCCATATACTGAAAACCGCCGCAGCGTGAATGCTGCGGCGGTTTTTTATTTCTTTTCATCCCCGCTGACGATGGCGTAATAGGCGCCGGCGGTGAATTTATAGATCACCACATAGAACAGGCAGAACACCAGGAACGCGCCGACGTTGGCTGCAATCACCAGCTTCAGATTACGCAGATTGAACATCTGCAGCAGCTGCCAAACCATCGGGAAGGCGAAAGCCAGGTGTACCCCCGCCATGAGCAGCGGCGCGAAAAACACGGTGAGCACCTGAGAATTGATGCTCTTTTTAATATCAAATCGGGTCATGCCCACCTTTCGCATGATGGCAAACCGTGACTGGTCCTCATAGCCCTCGCTGATCTGCTTGTAGTAAATAATCAGCGCCGCCGCGGCAATGAACACGCCGCTGAGCATGATGCCGATGAAGAACAGGCCGCCAAAGGTAATGTAGAAATCCGACCGCTCCTGGGCAGGGCATTCGTCAATCCAGCCGTAGCCGTTCTCTCCCAAAAACTCCACCTGCATGATGACCTGCTTCTGCTGATTGTGCAATTCGATGATTTCCTCATCCGGCAGGTCGAAGTCGCAGCCGTAGTAATAGCGGGTTTGCAGCATTTTCCTACCCTTGTAATCTGCCTGAGAATCCAGCGGTTCCAGCTCTGACAAGTCCGACACCACCAGCGTCATGGAGGGTACCACGGAAGCGACGGACTCCCCGGTGTCCATATGCTCCGGCAGCTGTCCCACGATTTCCAGCTCCACCTCTCCCAGCCGGAAGCTGGAATCCTCATAGCTGCACCGGAGGCAGCCCACCATGGCCTGCCCCGGCTCCAGGGTCAGGTCCGTGCCCTTTATGGCATTATAGTCCGCCACGGGGATGAAGATGATTTGCCGTAAAATGCTGTAGTCCAGGGTGGATAGGGAGGCGCCGGAGGCATCCGGATTGATTTCATTTCCCGTCAGAACCCCGGCGATGGTGGCATAGCGGTACTGCTCCACATTTTCGGGCTCCACATTCTTTTCCCGAAACAGCTCTTCAAATTGCTGCCGAACCTGGGAAACATGTGCCTCGTCCATAAATTCCAGCTTCTCCATACTCACAGCCAGGCCGCTGTCGCGGGGATAGCGGGTTTTGATGGAGTCCTCCATGCCAATGTAGAGGCTGCTGGTGGAGGAAATCATCACCAGCACCATGGTGGCCAGAATGCAAATGGAGGCCAGCCCCGCGCCGTTGCGCTTCATCCGGTAGGCCATGGAGGAAACGGAGACGAAGTGCTGCTTCTGATAGTAATATTTTTTGTTCTTTTGCAGCAGGCGGCACAGAGCAACGCTGCCGGAGATCATCAGAAGATAGGTTGCCAGAATGACCATGATCACCGCCACGAAGAACCAGGTAAAGGCGGTCATGGCATTGGTGCTGCTGACGGAAAGATAATAGGCCCCTGCCAGAATCACCACCCCCGCCAGGCCCAGCAGATAATTGGCCTTGGGCGGCTTTTCCCCGGCATGCTCGCTTTTCAGCAGCTCCAGGGGCTTGGCCCGGCGAACCTGCCAGATGGATTTCAGCATCAGCAGGGCGAAAATGGGAAGAAACACCACCAGGGTAAATTTCACGCTCTGCGCCGAAATCACGAAGGAATAGTCCACCGTGCCGTGGATGATGTTCAACAGCGCCAGCTCCGCCAGCTTATACAGGCCCATGCCCAGGAGCATTCCAACACCCAGGCCCAGCACCGCCACGATGATATTCTCCCAGAAAATCACCCAGCTCAGTGCTCGTTTGTCCATGCCCAAAACGTTATAAAGGCCGAACTCCTTGTTTCTTCTGCGAATCAAAAAGGAATTGGTGTACAGCAGGAACAGCCCCGCGAACACCGCCACCACCACTTTTCCCAGGGAGAGAATGAACCCCATCTGCGCTCCGCCGCGCATCATCATCAATGCGGGACTGTAGCTGAGGGACTGCAAAATATGGGACATCATCACCATGCCGATGCAGGTGAGCAGATAGGGAAAATACAGCTTCTTGTTTTTTCGGATGCCGGACAGGGCCAGCCGGAGGTACAGTGCGATTTTCAAGCCTCCTCGCCTCCCGTCTGGAGCATGGTGAGGGTATCGGAAATCTTCTGGTAGAGCTGCTCATTGGTGCAGCCGCCCCGGTAGAGCTGGTGGAACACCTGGCCGTCCTTGATGAACAGCACCCGGTCGGCACAGCTGGCCGCTTTCACGGAATGGGTGACCATCAGCACCGTCTGGCCGCCCCGGTGAATCTGGGAGAAGAGCCGCAGCAGCTCGTCGGTGGACTTGGAATCCAGGGCGCCGGTGGGCTCGTCGGCCAGGATGATTTTTGGCTTCATCATCAGCGCCCGGGCCACCGCCGCCCGCTGCTTCTGTCCGCCGGAAACCTCATAGGGGTATTTCTTCAGCAGCTGGGAGATGCCCAATTCCTTGGCAATGGGGGTCAGCGCATCCTTCATCTGCGGATGGGGGATCCCCGCCAGCACCATGGGCAGGTAGATATTGTCCTCCAAATTGAAGGTATCCAGCAGGTTGAACTCCTGGAACACAAAGCCCAGGTTGTCCCGGCGGAAATCCGCCATATCCTTTTCCCGGATTTTGGTGATGTCCATATCCTCCAACAGCACGGTGCCGGCGGTGGGCTTGTCCAGGGCCGCCAGGATGTTCAAAAGCGTGGTCTTGCCGGAGCCGGATTCGCCCATAATGGCCACATATTCCCCCTGCTCCACAGAAAAATTCACATCCCGCAGAGCCTCCACACTGTGTCCGCCGAAGCGGGAGGTATATACCTTTTTCAGATGTTCAACCGTTAACAAGCTCATGGTTAGCCGCCTTCTTTCTTTCGTTTTTCCATACCATCAGAGTAATGACGATCAATGCTGCCAGGCACAATACCTGATTGATTTTTTTCATGTCGTCGCTTCCTTTCCTTTGATGGCTTTATTATAGCGGCTTTTTTCTTTTCTCTCCCGCGATTGTTCTTACAACCCCGGCGGCAAAACGAACAAAACTGTCACATTTGTGTTGTTCAGGCGATGGGCTTCCAGCAGCATAAGGAGCGTTTACCGAATTTTCGTAGGGAATGCATTTATGCATTCCGATAGGTAATGATTTTTGGGCGGTACGTTGAATGGTACACTTTCCGGTGTTTGCGTTGGGAACGGATTCATCCGTTCCGAAAGGTTCGATGATCACCGCAGTTTGTTGAACAGGAAATAGTCCATCCACACCGTAGGGCTTATGGCTGTCCCCCGCCGCTTGGTCCCGGGTTTGAACGACTTTCATTCAACATAAACGCCCCCAAATCGATTCATTTCGGCGGGGGCAAGCCCCCGCCCTACGAAAAGCACCAACTTTTTTCCATTCAACGCACCGGCGTAAAACCATTATCCAGGCGGAATGCATAAATGCATTCCCTACGAATTGTCAGTTAACATAAGGACGATAAATCTGCGTAAGGCCAATAGCCAAATATGTCGTTATTCCAGGGGGCCTTTGGCTTGGTTCAAATCCAGGCGCATCAGAGTGCCCTCCCCCGGGATAGATTCGGCGCAGATGCCATGGCCCAGATTTTTGCAGATTCGGCGGCAAAGATACAGCCCCAGGCCGGTGGCCTTTTTGTCCGCCCGGCCGTTGCAGCCGGTGTAGCCCCGGTCAAAAATCCGAGGGAGGTCCTCCGGCGCAATGCCGATTCCCGTATCCCGGATGCACAGGCAGCCCTGCTCCATATAAATGGCCACGCTTCCCTGCCGGGTGTATTTCAGGGCGTTGGACAGCAGCTGCTCCACCACAAAGGACAGCCATTTTTCATCGGTGACCACCTGATAATCAATCGGCGTGTAATCCAGCCGGATGCCCTTGCGGATGAACTGCCCCGCGAATTTCCGCACCGCGGCGCGGACCAGCGGGTCAATGGCGCAGCTGCGGAACACATAGTCCGTGTCCACGCTGTCCAGCCGCTGATAGCTCAGGGCCATCTGGGCATACTGCTCCACCCGCTGCAGCTCCTCCCCCAGCTTCCGGCTGAGGGCGGAATCCTCATTTTCCAGCATGAGCTGCATGGAGGCGATGGGAGTTTTGATTTGATGGACCCAGGTGGTGTAGTAATCCTTCTCGTCGGCCTCCCGGCGCAGCTGCTCCTGGCGGAGGGACTGCTCCCGCCGGTACAGATTTTCAATGATTTCTCCATAGGCCTCGTCCAAACTGCCGGGCGCTCCCCCCAGCCGCTCCGGCAGATCATCCGGCAGCGATGCCAGAAAAGAAAGCCGCTGCTCCTTTTCCCGGAGCCTTCGGTAATCCACCCAAAACCACCCCAGAATCAGCGCCCCGCACAGCCCGCTGGGGTACAGCGCCGCCGCCACCGGCAGATGGTAGAGCCGGAAAGAGACACCGAACATAAGAACGCAGCACAGCAGCAGCAAGAGCCACTTTCGCCGCTGCCGCAAATAATTTCTCATCCGTCTCCCCCCACCAGATAGCCCACGCCGAATTTGGTTTCAATAAAGTCCGCCAGGCCTGCCGACTCCAGCTTTTTCCGCAGCCGGCCCACGTTCACCGTCAGGGCATTTTCATCCACAAATTCATCGGTCTGCCACAGCGCCTCCATCAGCTTTTCCCGGCTGACCACCTTTCCCTTGTTCTTCATCAGCACCAGCAGAATCCGGTATTCGTTTTTAGACAGGGCGATCCGTTTCCCCCCGTAGCTCAGGCTGTTGTCGCCGGTGTTCAGCAGGGCGCCCCGATGCTCCAGCACTGGACTGCTTTCCCCAAAGGAATAGGTCCGGCGGAGCAGGGCCTGAATTTTGGCGATGAGCACATTGCCGTCAAAGGGCTTGGGGATGAAATCGTCTCCGCCCATATTCATGGCCATGATGATGTTCATATTGTCCGAGGCAGAGGACAAAAAGATGATAGGCACCTTGGACACCCGGCGAATCTCGCTGCACCAGTGGTAGCCGTTCATAAAAGGCAGGCCGATATCCATCAGCACCAGATGGGGCTGACAAGCGGCAAATTCTGCGGGAATGTTCTGAAAATCCACCGCCGTGACCGCTTCCATTCCCCAGGAGCGAATCTGCTGCTCCACTCCCCGTGCAATGCCCTCGTCGTCCTCCACAATAAAAATCCGATACATATTTTTCACCTCTTCCGATTCATTATGGGCCATTTCCTCCCGCTTGTCAAGCTGGTGAAGAAAAAGCCGGAGACCCCGCTGAGGTACTCCGGCTTTGATGATTCACTTTTCCGAAAGGGCGGGCTCTTTTTGCCTTGCTTCCTCCGGAATGTCGTAGGTACGTTCACTGATGATGTAGCGGGGGCGGGCCTTGGTCTCCAAATAGATTTTGCCCACATATTCTCCGATGATGCCCAGAGACAGCAGCTGAATTCCCCCCAAAAAGCACAGGATGCAGGTGGTGCTGGCCCAACCGGAGACGGTATTGCCCAAAAAGCTTCCGATCACCGCCCAGAGAATGCCCAGAAAGCTGAGCGCCGCCACGATCAGGCCCAGAGAAGTAATCAGCCGAATGGGCTTGACGGAAAGGCTGGTGATGCCGTCGAAGGCCAGCATCAGCATCTTTTTCAGGGGATAATGGCTCTCCCCTGCCAGCCGCTCTGTTCTGGCATAGTAGACACTGGTGCTCTTGAAGCCCACCAGAGGCACCATGCCCCGGAGGAAGATGTTTACTTCCTTAAAATTAGCCAGCTCCTGAAGCACTCTGTTGGAAATCAGCCGGTAGTCCGCGTGGTTGAACACCACCTCGCCCCCCATCCATTTCAGCAGATGGTAAAAGCTCTCGGCGGTGAAGCGCTTGAAAAAGGTATCCGTATCCCTCCGGCTGCGAACACCGTAGACGACCTCGCAGCCGCCGTGGTATTCATCCACCATCTGCTCCATGGCGCTGATGTCGTCCTGGCCGTCGCAGTCGATGGAAATGGTGATGTCGCAGTGGTCCTTTGCCTCCATCAGTCCGGCCAGCACCGCATTCTGGTGTCCCCGGTTCCGGCTCTGGCAGATGCCGATGTAATGGGGGTCCTCCTTGGAAAGAGACTGAATGATCTCCCAGGTTTTGTCCTTGGAGCCGTCGTTGACGAACAGCACCCGGCTGTCGGGAGAAATCTTCCCGGCTTCCACCAGGGTGTTGATTTCACCCAGGAACATGGGTGCGGTGATGGGCAGTACCTTTTCCTCGTTATAGCAGGGTACCACAATGTAAAGAATGGTATCATTCATTCCAGTTTCCCTCCTTGCAGCTTCCAAATTCCAGCACATCGGCAATGCGCTGGCAGGCGTGGCCATCGCCATAGGGGTTGGATGCGTGGGCCATTTTTCCGTATTCCTCCCGGTCCGTCAGCAGCAGCCGGAAATGCCGGTAGATGGATTCCTCCTGGGTGCCGGTGAGCTTCAGGGTCCCGGCGGCAATTCCCTCGGGCCGTTCCGTGGTGTCCCGCATCACCAGCACAGGCTTTCCCAGTCCCGGCGCCTCCTCCTGAATGCCGCCGCTGTCGGTGAGCACCAGGTAGCACCGGTTGAGGAAATTGTGGAAATCCAGCACATCCAGTGGTTCGATGAGGTGAATCCGGTCACATCCCCCCAGATATTCCGCCGCACAGCTGCGGACGGCAGGGTTGAGATGGACGGGATAAATTGCCTTCACATCGGGAAATTCCTCGGTAATCCGTCGAATGGCCCGGAACATCTGGGCCATGGGCTGCCCCAGGTTTTCCCGCCGGTGGGCGGTGATGAGAATCAAACGGGAATCCGAGGCCCAGTCCAGCTCCGGATGGGAATAGGTGGGCCGCACCGTGTAGCCCATGGCATCGATGGCGGTATTGCCGGTGACAAAGATGGAGCCGGGGTCCGTCCGCTCGGAAAGCAGATGCTCCTTGGCCGCCTGGGTGGGAGCAAAATGGTATTTTGCCACGATCCCGATAAAGCGGCGGTTCATTTCCTCCGGGAATGGACTGTAGAGATTGTAGGTACGCAGCCCCGCCTCCACATGGCCCACCGGGATTTGCAGATAGAAGCAGGCCAGGGCTGCGGCACAGGCGGTGGTGGTATCCCCATGGACCAGCACCACATCCGGCTTTTCCTGCTCCAGCACCCCTTTTATGTTTTGAAGCACTGCGGTGGTCACATCGAAAAGGGTCTGTTTTTCCCGCATGATGTTCAAATCATAGTCCGCGGTCACCTGGAACACCTGCATCACGCTGTCCAGCATCTGCCGGTGCTGCCCGGTGACACAGACCACCGTTTTCAGCCCCGGACGTTTTTTCAGTTCTTTCACCAGGGGGCACATTTTGATTGCCTCGGGCCTGGTGCCAAATACGAGCATGATCTTTCTCATGGCTGAATCTCTTTTCTCTTTTTATTGTGATGTTTCCTCCATTGCTCCGGTGGGCTTTTTCTCCCTGCCGAAACCGTTCCGGAAAAACCGGATGAGAATGGTCAGGCTGAAGACCACCAGAAAATCATGGCACATGATAAAGCCGAACATCTGCTTGTGGTTATCCGCGAAGCCGTTGCCGATGACGGAAATGGGATATTGCACCGCGCCGGTTAGCAGAATCCACAAGAACACCACCGCCAGCATCTTCCACCGTCTGTCACACTCCCGCTTTCCGAAAATACACAGCAGCGCGATCCCCATGGCAGCGCCATAGAGCAGCACATAGCCCCAGAAGCTGCCGCAGGTGAAGAAATACCGCCAATACAGCCACAGGCCCAGGCGCTGCACCGTATCGTGGGGGAGGGAATAATCCTGGCCCAGATAGGCCCGGAACTCATTGTAAACCGTCCGGGAGGCGGTGGCCGCATGGTTCAGCATTTTCACCAGCTGAACGGGATGGCGCAGGTAATATTTCACCATGGTAAAGGTATTCACATGGTCATACAGCGCTTCATCCGCCTGGGGAGAATTGGGGCTGATGACATAGTCCTCGTCCTTCTGATAGGCATCCTTTCCAATGTCCGGCAGCATGCTCTGGTCGATGCCCAGCTCCTCCATGGTGGCCTCAGGATCGTCGGAGATCATCAGCGCGCCATAGAAGGTGGCCTGCCAGACGGTTTGCCGCTCGGAAATGCCGCTGTTGTCGTTGTACACCGTGATGCAGTCCGAGGTGATCACCACGCAGGCAACCATCACGGTCAGGACGTAGGGAATCAGCCCCTTTAAGGGCAGCGGCCGCTGATACAGGGCAAAAATGATGACGATGATTAGCACAAAGGGCAATGTTACCAGCATCTGCGCCTTGGCGCACACCAGAATCCGGGCGCTGAACAGAAGCAGCAGCACCGTGGGCCAGCACCGGTTGGCCGGCCGCACCGCCAGATGCACACAGCAGGCAATCACCATAAAAAGCCCCATAAACATGCAGCTTTCGCCGAAGAGAGAATTGAACCACACCAGGTAGCTCTCACAGAAGAACACGGCGCACAGTCCCATGCCTAAGAGCACCGCATACCGGCCCAGCAGCCCATGGAGGTCATACACAATGGACACGAGGCAGGCAATCAGCACGGCGTTCATCACCAGGCTCAGATACCAGGTGCTGAAATCCCGGCCTGTCAGGCTGCAGAACAGCCGCACCAGGGACGCCGGATAAATCAGGCTGTATTTGGGATTTAAGAATGTCAGGCTGGTCCAGTCAAAGGCCTCCCGGAAGGCGTAGTCCTCAATCACCCGCCGCCCCAGCTGGGCATCCACATTGTAGAAAATATCGCCCTGCCAGATCAGGCCCAATTGGTCCATCATACGGCCAAAGTCGCCGTTGTTGACGCAGCCGGCCCGCACGCCGGTGAACTGAACCATCCAGGACATCGCCAGAGCCAGCAGGAAAACCAGGAAGGCCGCCGTTCCCGGGCGGTCCAGCAGTCTGCCCCACCGGCCATCTCCCAGGGAGAGCTCCTTTCCGGGGGAAAGCATGCCAACCCTCCACAGGGAAAGGCCCCGGTCCTCCGGCTGAAGCTGCTGCTTTTCCCGGAACCAGTCGGAGAGGACCCCAATCAGGTCTCCCGCCGCCACGCAGATTCCGCCAATGCCCAGCAGGATGCCAAACACCCCCACCATCCGGGCCAAAAACAGGGAATCCTGCCCCAGATAGCGCAGATGCAGCAGCACATAGCCAAAGCATCCCAAGGCAAGGGTAACCACGCAGGCCCCTGCCGCAATGGAAAATGCCTTGCCCATCCCCTGCCGAAGCAGCCGGAAGCACAGCCACGCAGCCGCTGCCAGCTCCAGCAGGAAGCAGATCAAAGCGGCGCTGTAGCCCTCCGGCAGAAGCATTTTCATCAGGGTATCCGCCGCGCTCCACTGCCGGCTCACCCGCAGGGGACTGTCGCTGGTTTGGCCCACCGTCAGGGCCACATCCGACTCAAAGCTGTTGAACGGCTCCGTCTGCCCGCTTGCGGTTTGCAGCAGGCGCAGGGGGTGCCGCAGGTACCAGGACCCCACGGTATCCGCATTCAGCTTTTCAAACAGCAGCTTTGCCTCCTGCGGGTCCTGGGGATTGTGGCAGAAGGAGTCGCCGCTGAGGTAATAGGATTTTCCCACATCGGCGGCATAGCTTTCGTCCAGGCCAAAATCCGCCAAATCCGAAACCGGGTCGTCGGAGGCTTCCAGGAATCCCAAGAATGCCGACTGATAGGCGGATATATTGGATTGATACCGGTAGCTGGACTGCAGCTGCTGGGAGGAAGAGGAAATGGCCGCCAGCAAAAGCACCACAGCGCAGGCCGCAGCTCCGGGCTTCAGCCGATGGTCTTTTAACTCCCGCAGCAGGGCAGCCGCCACCACCGCCACCGCAAAGGGGGCGAAAATCAGGCAGAGCTCCGATGCATTCAGGCAGAAGGCTGCCGCAGCCAGAAAGCCCAGCATTCCCCGCAATCCGGTCTGCTTTCCATAGGTAAACAGCCGCAGGGCCATGGCGATCATGAGAAGCACCCCCACAATCACCGCCGCCGTGGGATACAGAGAATTGAAGTAGGCGGCCAGATTCCGGCTGGATGCCGCCAGCACCAAAACCGCCCCGGGGATGGCCGCCAGCCAGCCCGCCAAATACGCGCAGCCCCGCACCAGCACATAGGTCCCGGCGGCATACAGCAGGGCATAAACCAGTGCCAGATAGACCGTGGAGAAATGCAGTCCAAAGGGCTCTGTCAGCAGCCGAATCAGCGCAATGGGGTAAATCATGCTGCTCTGCCCATTGGGGCCCAGGAGCTTCCAGTAGGAAAAGCTGCCGTAGCCATATTCCTCAATCACATGGTCAAAGTACAGCGTATCCGGCTCTGCCAGGTCGCTTTCCAGATAGGTGAGTCCGGCACAGAGCATGGTCGGCTCATAGCTGCCGTTGTCCAGTGTGCCCAGCCGCTGTGCCGAAAAAATCCCCGGAAGCAGCACGGCCAACACAGCCAGGCCAAAAAACAGGCCCAGTATTCCGGCTTGATTCTTGCATTTTCCTCGGAAGAATTCTTTCAGGCGTTTCATCATTTCATTCCCTTTGCGTCATTCGTCTGTTGGTCCAGTGATTCGGAATTCCAGAATCTTGGCGGAGGAGAACCGGAAGGGCTTCCCCGTTCCATCCACACCGCAGCCGATGTGCACGGTTCCGTCATATTCCGGCGCGGTGGAGGTGGCCTCCCAAGCCTGCTGTCCGTTCAGATAGACGGTGTATTGGTAGCCATCCTTCACAATTTTCAGCTCCTGCTCCGGCTGGGGCGCCAGCTCCAGCTGAACGCCCGTCTGGCCCAGGGTCAGATTCAGGGTGTCGTTGTCCAGGGTGGAGATCACCAGTCCCCGGTAGCAGCTGGGGTCCTCCGCAAAGCAGGTGACCAGGGTCTGAGCCCCATTTTTCCGGAACTTCATTTCCAGGGTCCAGCTCTTGTCCGCCACATCATACAGCTGGATGCCGGTATCCACATAGGAAGAGCTGCCATTGCCCAGGAACGGATTTTCCAGGCAATAGTCCACCGGGGAGGCCACCGCTGCCGGGGGCTCCGGCAGGAATTCAGGCGCCCAGGCCAGGATATCCTCTTCGGTCATCACGCCGTTGTAGAATTCCAGATTATATACGGTCACGCCGCTAAAGCGCATCTTCTCCCCATCCATGGTTTCCTGACAGCCGATGAGCAGATTGCCATACCAGGGATTTGTCTCGCACAGGTCCCCATCCACGATCCGCTCTCCATTGACATAGATGGTGTAGCTCACCTCGTCCTTGACAATGGCCAGGCTGATATCGGAGTCCTCCGGCACCTGGGTGATGATGCTCCGGTTGGCATAGAGCAGATTGAGCTGCCCCGGGCCAACCTTTCGTGCCATGATGCCCCGGTAATCCGCTTCGTCCTCGCAGAAGCTGGAGAAATACACCCCCGCGCCCTGCCCCGCATCCTCCCGGAACTGGGTCAGCAGCGTCCAGGAAGCGTTGGGGTCTGAATAGGGTGCGATGCCCGTATCCAGGTATTTGCTGAAGCCGTCGCCCACAAAGCGCTGGTTCAGGGAGAAAGCGGCGTCGGAATCCGCCTGCTGGGCCTGCCGCTGAGGCGGTTCGGGCAGTTGGGCAGGGTCCCATGCGGCAATGTCATCGGCGGTCAGGGCGATGTCGTAAATTTCCAGGTTGTCAACCTCGGTATTGCTGTAGCGGAACCGGGAGCCATCCACATTCCGCTGGCAGCCCAGGAGCAATGTATCCTCCAGGGATTCAAAGGGGTCCACCGAAATGGAGATATACTGCTGGCCATCCACATAAGTGGTATATTTCAGGCCTTCTTTCACCACGGCCAGCTTCAGTTTTTTCCCGTAGTCCGGGATTTCAATTCTCTTGCTCTTGTTGAAAATGAAATACAGGTTACCATCGGAGCGTGTCAGCAGCAGGCCGCGGAAGTCACCGGCCTCGCTGAAGCAGGAGAACCAGACCTGATCCTCGCTGATGCATTCGGTATCGATCTGGGTCAGCAGGGTATAAGAAGCGTAGGGGTTTTCATAAAGCTGAACGCCGGTATCGATGTAGTGGTGTCCGCCGCCATAGAACTTATTGTCCAGGGAATAGATGCAATGGGTCTCGGTTTCCGCTTCCACATTCCAGATATGGTCAGGGTCCAATCGGCGGTCGGGAATCTCATAGTGTTCCGTGATGTAGTCGGCCAAATAGGAATCGTATTTGTCAATTCCGCTCTGTCCCATGTGGGCAAGGTCACGGAAATCCTTTTGGGGGTCGATGCCGATGTCCCGGTAATTCTCGTTAAAATTCAGGAACGGGTATCCGTATTCCTCTGCGATCTGGCCAATGCGGTTAAACCTCCCCTGCTCTTCTTCGTGCAGGAAATAGGGAGAGGCCACCAGCAGCATGGGAATATCGTTTTCCTTGCACATATCCAGAATTTTCAGGAAATAGGTCTCACATTTCTCCGCCAGAGGAATGGGCTCTTTCATTTCACTGACATCCAAAATATCAAAGGACTGCACGGTGGACCCGGTCAGGTCGATGGATTGAATTCCGGTATGCTTGTTCCAAAAGAAATTCTCGAAATCCTCGCTGGAAATTTCACTGTAGCGGTAATGATAGGTGGGAATGCCCAGCAGCAGGGCGCTGCGGTATTCCTCCGGGGCACTGACCAGAATGTCCTGGACCTTATCCCAGGAGAAACGAAGGCCCTGGGTACTCTTGACCAGATTGTCATACCCGGGAAAATCGCCGCTGAAGGTCACACCGTAAACATCCATCACCACCAGCTTGGGCTGCTGGTATTTCAGGCATTCCTTCAGATAGTAGTAGGTATTCCAGGGCTGCTGCATACTGCCCCAGCAGTTATAGGCTGCAATACCCCGCAAATCCCACAGCAGGCTGGGGTCCACATTCATGCCCATGTGGGAGCTGCCCAGCAGGAGCACATCCACCGTGTCCTCGGGCAGATCGTAAAAATGGTCGATGGTGGTGATGCCGTCCTCGTGCTTGAAGCTGAAAATGCAGCTGAACAGATACAATAGTGCCAGCAAACAGACAAGGAAAGCCAGGGTTTTGAAGCTTTTCTGAAAAAAGGATTTCATTTTTCGCAACCTGCCTTTCCGTCAGAACTGGAAGTAGATGAACTGGGCTGCATCGTAGTTGGGCCCGTAAAAGCCAAAAATCAGGATGGTGAAGATGGCGATAAAATACACCATCCACCGGAACAGCAGATTCTGATTCAGAATCCATTCCCGGATGCGAACGCCCCGCTCATGGAGCATATCCACCGCCAAAATCGCAGCAATGGCCACAATACCCACCCAGAAGTCGATCATGCTCAGGCCCAGGGTATACAGGGTTCCGTCGAAGAGCACCCAGGGGTTGAAGCTGGAAAACAGCTGCCGAATCACGGTCACCGCGTCCTCCAATGTGGCGGCCCGGAAGAAAATCCAGGTAAAGTCCACCAGCAGGAACGTCACGATCATGGACAGCAGCCGTCCGCTGCCGCTGTTATCCCGGATACCCAGGAAGGACTTCACGTTGGAGCGCAGCTTCTTGGTTTCGGCGCCGATGATCTGAAACAGGCCGTTTAGGCCGCCCCAGATCACATAGGTCCAGTTGGCGCCATGCCACAGGCCGGAGGACAGAAACACCACCATAATGTTGCGGTACTTGGCGAGCTTTCCCTTGCGGTTGCCGCCCAGGGGGATGTACAGATAGTCCCGGAACCAGCTGGTGAGGGAGATATGCCAGCGCCGCCAGAAGTCCGCCACGGACACCGCCAGGTAGGGGCGGCGGAAATTTTCCATCAAATCAAAGCCCATCACCTGAGCCGCGCCAATGGCAATGGTGGAATAGCCGGCGAAATCGCAATAGATTTGGAAAGCGAAGAACACCGCCCCCACCAGGATCTCAAAACCGGCATAGTAGCTGCAGTAGTTAAACACCTGGTCCACCAACACACTGAGCCGATCCGCCACCACCATTTTCTGAAAATAGCCCCAGAGCATCATCATGAGGCCCCGGACCATCCGATCATAGCTGAAGCGGTGCTTTTCGTAGAACTGGCCCAGCAGCCGGGAGGAACGCTCAATGGGTCCGGCAACCAGCTGGGGGAAGAAAGAGACAAACACCATATACCGCAGGGGATTCTTCTCCACCTGAACATCTCCCCGGTAGACATCGATGGTGTAGCTCAGTGCCTGAAAAATGTAAAAGGAAATGCCCACCGGCAGCAGCAGGTCCAGCTTGGGCACCCGGAGGGATACTCCGGTATAGGCCAGCAGGCTATTGAGGTTTTCAATCACAAAATTGGAATACTTAAAGAAGAACAGCAGGGTCAGATTCAGAATCAGGGAGATGGCCACGATCCCCCGGCTGCGAAGCCGGGTGGGGTCCTCCGTCTCTTTCTTGGCGGCAGCGGCAATGGCCAGGCCGCTGACCCAGGTAATCATGGTGGAGGCAAACAGCAGCAGGGCATACATGGCATTCCAGCACATGTAGAAATAGTAACTGCAAACCAGCAGCCAAAGATAGCGGATTTTATGGGGAATCAGGAAATAGATCAGGGTCACAATGGGGAAGAATACCAGAAAATCAACGGAATTAAACAGCATTTCCGCTCCACCTCTCAAATCTCTCTATTGGAATTTGGCCTGGTTGCTGCGGCAGTACACCAGCAGGGGCAGCAATTGGTCGAAGGACTGCAGGTCGCTGCCGTTGTCGCTGTGGGAAAAGGTGCCGTAGAAGGCGCTTTCCGGGTCCGTCACTCTGGCCCGCTCCATGGCCTCCCGGGCAGCGCGGTACAGCTCCCCATCCCCGGTTTTCTGGCCAATGAGGGCGGCAATGGCGAACACCGCCGTGGAATCGTATTGGTAGCCCGCCACCGGGGTGCCGTCCACCTCATACCGAGCTGCCAGGGTATCCGTGGCAATGGCATTTTTCAGCCACTGCAGGGATTCCTGTCGGAGCAGCTCCGTACCGCACAGATGGTAAAGGGTCAGCAGCGCCTCGGCGGTGTTCAGGCTCTCCCGGCTGTAGCGCTGCTCCTTGTAATCGTAGGAGGAATAATACAGGGGGAATGCATTGCCGATAAAGCCCCCGGCCACAATCTGCTTGAGGGATTCTGCCAGGCCGGCATACTCGCCTTCCAACTCCGCCAGGCAGTCCAGTGCCTCAAAATCCCCATAGGCCAGGCAGATGCTGCTTCCGCTGCGGCGGAGCTTAAAGTCATAGAAGGAGCTGAGCTGACCGCGGTAGGTATTCTTTGCCAGCAGCTGCCCGGCAAGCTCCCCCAGGGCCGCCTCATAGCCGCCCCATTTTTTGTTGGCCTGATAAAGGGCCCGGGCAATCCGCAAATCGTCCAGCAGGGCGTTGGAATTGGCCTGGTTTCCCTTGGAATCCACATACCAGGCATACACGCCCCCACGGTTCATCTTCTGGGACAGATAGGAAAAGCTCTCGTCAAACAGGCCTTGGTCATCCAGCAGCACCGCGCACTCCATCAAAAGCCCCATGGACTCGCTGAGCACATCATGCCCCTTGGGGGAAGTACCCTGGCTTTCCCGGTAGGCGGTAAAGAGCCCGCCGTCGGAATTCTGCATATTGTTTTTGAGAAAGGACAGCAGCGGTGCCGCGCCGCCGGTTTGGGCCTGCTCCAGCATTTCGGTAAGGGCCTCCCCATCCTCCAGCACCCGGCTGGCCACGGCGCGGACATAGCCCTCTTCATCCACCACAATGGTGGTGGGGATCCGCTTCATGCCGTAGGCCTGATAGGCGGCCAAATCCAGATCATATACATGGTCATATTCCTGCCAGCCCTTTTCTTCCAGATAGCCTTCCGCCTTTTCCAGGGTTTCTTCCTTGGCGGAATCGGTTTTGTTCACCAGCACCAGCCGGGTATTGGGGGATGCTTCAATCACCCGCCGGAATTCCCTCAGGTGCTCCAACTGCTTTTCGCAGTAGGGGCACCAGCTGCCCCAATACATCAGCACCAGGCGGCTTCCGGCATATTCTTCCAGAATGTCCACCTGCTGCCCCTGATCATCCCAAAAGAGGGAGTATGGCAGCTTTTCCCCAAAGGCCAGGTTTCCCGGCAGATAAAACTCCGGGCCGGACAGGGTCGGCGTTGTTTCCTGTGCCTGGGTCTGCTCCGTGGGATCTATTTCAGGCAGCTCCATCGGCTCCAAAAAATAGAGGTAGAAAAGCCCTGCCAGAATGATGAGCACCAGCAGCCCCACGGCCGCCAGCAGCAGCCGCTCCAACCACCGAAAAAGATCAGCTTTCATCCTTCTTGTCCTCTTGCTGATAGGCCTGACTGACGCTGACCCGGACGAGATTCCGCTCCAGAGCGTCCTTCATATCGAATTTCGACTGCATGGCCTCCTCCCGCAGCTGGGTGAGCTCCAGCTCGTCCTGATGCATTTTCCGAATCCGCTCCTGCTTCTCCCGGAGCTTGGCCCGGGCAGCTTCCTTTTCCTCCCGGAGCTTCAGCACCTTGGCCCGGTTCATGCGGTAGATGCCATCCACCGCGCAGCCAGCAAGCAGGGCAAACATGTAAAGGGCATGGTAGTGGTAGCGGTTCTGGCTTTCCACAAATAGGTGCATGCCCACCGTACCCACAAAAATCAGGACAAACACGAATTCCGTGTCGTTGCCCTTTTTCCACAGGAAGATTCCCGCGATGCCCGCAAAGGCCAGGCAGAGCAGATAATACAGGTTGCCCCAATCCCGGCTGCCGTAGAGGAAGCTCTCCCGCTCCGGGGTCAGATTTCCCTGTTCATCCAGGAAAACCAGATTCCAGGTTCCGCCGTAGTCATCGTTTCCCCAGAGCACGTGATATTTCCGCAGGAACAGATTGAAGAGGCTCTCCGGGTCCCGGGTCAGCCGCTGAATGGCCAGGTCCCGGCAAGCCAAATGGGCCTGACCGGCATCGCCGGTGCGGTCGTAGGCATCGTAGAGATAGGTGGCGTCCTCCTGGTTCCAGCCGCCCTCGGACTGGGCATTCAGGCCCACCAAAAGGTTATAGCCGAAAGAGGTGCTGCCGGAGGCGAGCTTCCGGTCCACGGTGCGCTCAATGGTCATATTGGTGGCCGTGGTGATGAGCACATAGCACAGGATAATGATCAGGCAGCGCATCCACCCCCGGGATAGAATCATCAGGCTGATGGAGGGCTGCTCCTCCTTTTCCGCAGGGAGGAAGAGCCTCTGTGGGAAGATGCACAGCACGATGGTGATCACCGCAATCAGCGCCATGGGACGAACGCCGGCACAGAAGCCCAGGCAGACGCCGATGGCAATGTGCAGCAGCACGCCCAAGCCGGGGTGGCGCATCTGGGGCGTGCAGACCTTCATGGAAAGGACAAACAGATACACGCCCAGCATGAGCAAGAAGGAGAACAGGAACTCACTGGCCACCATGGTGGAATACAGCACCTGGGAGGGCCAGAAAGCGGCCAGCACCAGGGCGGTCAGCCCCGCCATCCGCCCAGCCGCCAGGCGGCCGGTGCGGTAGGTGAGGAAAACCGTTGCCACGGACAGCACCAGATTGGCATACTGAGCCACGGAGACCTTGGTGCCAAAATGCCGGAACAGCCAGGCGAGGAAGCTGGGATAGCCGTAAACATGGGGGAACATGGCAATGTAGTCGCAGTAGCCGGTGCCCGCCTTGGTCAGCGTTCCCCGGTTCAGGTAGTCGCCGATTTCAAAATAGGTTTTGTAGTCGGAGGCGGGCTGCATGGGCAGATTCCGGATGGCCTCCAGCCGCACCCAGCCGGCGGCCACCAGAACCGCCGCCGCGAACAGCCCCTCCATGATGTCCAGCACCCGCTTCCTGGTTTTGGACAGGTCCTCCCATTCAAACCGGGCAGCCACCGCCGCCATGGCATTGAGCAGGCACCAGAGCAATAGCAGCAGCAGGAAAAAGCCGCCCCGGAGCAGATAGGGATATTCCCGCCCGGTGCCCAGGTCGCCGATGCCGCACACCAGGGCATAGAGAATTCCCACCAGGAAAAGGATATGAACAAAATAGCCAAACGCGTTTTTCTTGGGTTTCATTGGGAACACCCCTCGGACCGATTATTTTTTCTGTCTCCAATAAATACGAATCAGGATCAGAATGCCTGCCAGCAGGAACAGCAGCATCACCGCGGTGGAAACCAGGGTGAACACAGCGGTATCCTCGTTGGAATCCAGCATTCTCTTCAGCAGCGGCGTGGACACGGCGGTTTTCTTCTCCGCCAGCTCAAAGGTCCGCACCTCCTGCTCGCTGTCGATGAGCACGGTATCCTTTTCCAGCTTCCAGACATTTTTGGAATCTGCCAGGAACTGCCGCAGGTTCACCATTCCATCGTCATCCAGGGCGCCCACCACCAGCACCGCTCTTCCCTCGGCATAGGGCGACGGCAGCAGCTGCAGGGTGGTGATGCTTCTGGCATAGCTGTCGGAAAGCACCATCACATCGTTGCTGCGGAAGTTGGAGCCGGTGTCGCTGTACTGAAAGTGGAGCTTGTCGTTCAGCTCCTGAAGCAGGGCATTGTCCCCGAAATTGCCCAGGACCATCAGGTTGTGGTTCTTATCCTCCTGGGTGAGGGAGCCGGCATAGCTGACCATCAGATCTCCGTAGGGAGAGGGGTCCTCGCCATAGAGCGCCACCATGCGGCCCAGAGCATCCAGCTCCGCGGCGGTGATATGCTCCGGAATCACCACGTTCAGGTCATTAAACCGGGAGGACACCTCAAAGGGATAGGGTCTCTGGCTCAGGGTGTAGCTGGCCCCCACGCCCACCGGCAGATAGAAGCTGGAATCGCTGGTGATATAGGCCCAGGGCATCTCGCTCATTCTGGGGGTGCAGAACAGGTCCGGCAGCTCCAGATCGAAAGCAATGGTGATCTTTCCGGCATAGGTGCCCACCACATCGTCGGGCATGGTAAAGGAGAGGCTGTCGCCGCCGGCATTCTCCCGGGTCAGCCGCTTGCTGCCCACGGGCACATTGCCCCAGTAGACGGTGATCATGGAGCGGCTAAAATCCAGATTTTCACTGTAGCGGAATTTCAGGTCCACCATGCCGGATTCCGCCAGCACATAGCCGCCGGAGAAGGGCAGGTAGATATCCCCTACCTGATGGAACGGCCCGACAAAGGACAAGCCGGAATCCAGCAGGGAATCCAGGGTCAGGCGGCCGGTTTCCATGGTGCTGCCGATTTGGGCCCGAATGAGCGCAGAGGCATCCGCCTGCACAAAGGCCAGGTCGCTCTTCTCCTGACTGACCCGGGATTCGTCCATGAGCATTCTGGCCGCCTCCATCAGAGCGTCGCCGCTGTCAGAGGTCAGGAGCAGCACATTGGCATCCCCCTCCTCCAGGAAGCGAATCATGGCCCGGTCGGACAGGTCGCCCCCATTCAGCGCTTCCTCCACGGCAGCGCGGTAGCGGTCATTCAGGTTGCTCCGCAGCGCCAAAATCACCCGCTGCTGCTTTTCGGCCTCGCTGTCCGACAGCCGGGCCAGGATGATCCGGTCCTCCAGCTTCGTCTCGCTGGCCAGGTCCGCCCGAAGCATCAGAGCTGCCGCCAGCTCCTCCGGCGCGCATGCATCGGAAACCAGAATTTCCGTGCTGCTGCCGCTTTCGTCCAGGCTGGAAATAAAGGGATAGGGGTAGGCGGAAATGCGCCGGTTGGGATTCATGGCCTCATAGCCCACCTGGATGAAGGAGCTCTCCCGGACGCAAATCCAGTTGGCCCCGGAAAAATCGTCAATACAGCCGTCGTCGTCATACAGCCGGACATAGCCGGTGATGTCGAAGGCATTGTAGCCCTCCTCCAGGTATTCCAGGGGGATTTCCACGAAGAACACCTGGGCTCTGCCGCTGCGGTAATCCATTTTGTAGGTGGCCACAGGGGTGTTGTTGATCATAAAGGTCAGGGAGGCGGGCACATCCTGAATCAGCTGGCTCAGCTCCACCTCGATCTGGGCATAGGCATATTGGCAGTCCCAATATTCATCCACCTGGAAGTAATAGCGGTGGGTTTTGTAAATGCCGCTGAACAGCACATTTTCTTCATAGGAAAAGTCCGTAAAATGGGCTGCTTCCGGAATATCCAGCCGTGTCAGGGGCGCATCGGCATCCTCCGGATCGGTGTCCGTCACCAACTCCATGGTCTGCCTGGCATCCAGCAGGGCTGTCTTCTCCCCGGCATCCTCGCTTCGGGCAGCCTGGGTGGGTTCCTCCACCGTCTCAAAGGCAGCCTCTTCCCGCTCTGCTTCACCGGCCAGGGCAGCGGGGAACAGCCCGGCCACCAGCACCAGCGCCAATGCCCAGGCAATCAGCTTGCTTACAGGTTTTTTCATTCCCATTGCGGTTTACCTTCCTTTCTTATGGAGAAGCTCCTCCTGGAGCGCTGCTTCTTCCTCGGACGTCTCCGTTTCCTCTTCATAGCGGACAGTTTTGTCCCATTTCACTTCCTTGTGGAAAACCTGGTCCTCGAAGCTGAGCCACAGGGCCTTCAGCACCACAAACACCCACAGCTTTGCATAGGTAAAGAGCATCAAAAGCACCAGCAGAGCGGAGTTCAGGGTAAATTCATTCTTCTCCGTGGACAAGGTGAGCATCATATTGAAGACGAACACCAAAATAGCCATGCCCCACAGCAGCGTGGAGAAGCCGCCCAGGGTCACATGCACCAGCCCCAAAATGCCGCTGATGAAGATATAGTCCGAGATCACCAGGGAAGACAGCATCAGGATGTATACGATCAGATAGTAGATCACATCCAGCCGCATGGGCCCGGCGGTTGGGTCGAATATGTAGCGCATGTTCTTCACCAGCACATAGATATTCCCCTTGGCCCACCGGGTGCGCTGGCGGAACCAGACGCTCAGCAGATGGGGCTCCTGCTCCCAGGTGACGGCCAGGGGCATCTGCTTGATATAGTAGCCCATGCGGTAGAGGCGGAAGCTGATCTCCGTATCCTCGGACAATGCCTTGGTATCCCAGCCGCCGATCTCCTCAATCAGCTTTCTGCGGATCACATAGTTGGTGCCGGGGATGGTGCACAGCTTGAAGAAGAAATACCGCCCCGCCTGGTTCATGCACTGGTAAGCCAGGGTTTCGATGTTCACAAACCGGCTCAGCAGGGAGGCGTTCCGGTTCCGGGTGCGGAATTTGCCGATGACCGCGCCGATTTTATCATCCTCCATCAGGTTCTCCACCAGGATGGCCAGGGCATCGCTCTCCGGGGTGTTGTCCGCGTCATAGATGGCGATCACCTCACCCGTGGAGACGGAGAAGCCGATGTTCAGGGCGTTGGACTTTCCCTTGCCGCCCACCTCCGGCCCGGTGCTGATGACGATGAGCCGCCGGTCCGGAAACTCCCGCTGAAGCTCCTCCAGCTTTTCGGCGGTGTCATCGGTGGAGTTGTCGTTGATCACAATGACCTCATAGCGGTCCACGGGATATTCCATATTCAGCAGGGCCCGCACCGTGCGGACAATCACCAGCGCCTCATTGTGGGCCGGAACCAGGATGCTGACGGTGGGGTATTCCTCCAGCGGCTTGCCCCTGCCCTGCTTCTCCACCTTCATATAGTAGATGAAGCCGCCGATGGACAGCACCGCATTCATAATCATCAGCAGCCATATGGAAATAATCGCATACAGCGACAAAGCATCTATAAAGGTCATAATGGTTTACTCCTTTTCGTTTCCGGGAGCGGAAAAGAAGCGTTTCCGCATTCGGCGCCGGGCATAGGCAATACCGGACAGAAAGATGACGGACAGAATCAGAACGACCACCATCAAAAACCGGTTTTGATTCTGCAAGTCCACGGACATCCGCACCAGAGGACTGCGGTGAAAATCAAATTCCGTATCGTATTCCACCGGCTGAAAGGTGGTATCCACCAGCTTTCCATCCAGATAGACGGAGCGGTTCTGCCAGCTGAAATAGCAGTTGTTCAGCCACACGCTGTGGTTATAGTCCCGCAGGTCCATGTAGGGCTTCCCGGCGCTTTTCCCGTTTTGGGCATACCGCAGGAAGGTATCCCGCTGGCTGCCGCAGTCGGCATAGGCGGCGGAGGGGAAGCACTCCAGCTGGGAGATTCCCGATTGGTCCAAATCCACAATGGGATACACCAGCTGGTGCCCCTGCCGGGCAATCAGGCTGGTATGGGCATCCAGGTCGAAGCCGGTGTCCGCGCCGTCGTCGTAGACGAACACCGTGCGGTAGCGTTTCAGCAGGGTGAGATAGGGCTCCTGATTGATCCAGGACAGGGGCACCTGAATTCCCACGGGATACACCCCGTTGCGGACATAGGCCATGGTCATATCCGTCAGCTTTTCATAGAGCTCCTGCACATCCTCCACGGTTTTGTGAATGATGGGCGCGTGGAGAACGATTGTTCCGCCCTTGCTCTGGGCATAGGCCAGCACCTGACAGAACTGGGTCATGGCGGGGTAGTCATTATGGTCGTTCAGTGGCATGACGGAGATGACATAGGGAACGGAGGCTTCCTCCACCTGCTCCACCAGCTCCAGGAGACTTTCCGCGCTCATAAAGGGATACACACTGTCCAGCACAAGAAACTGGGCATAATCCTTGGGCCGGTCGTTATAGGGCCACATCCACTGGACGATTTCCTCCGTCACAGCGCCCAGGACAAAATTTTCACTCAGGTCCACCACGGGAATATACCGGGCTTCCCCCACCTGGACACAGAACGGGTAGTCCTCCGCCCCCGCCTGAATGGCCCCGCTTTCGCAGCCGTCGGAGGCAAAGCGGTAAAGGTGCTCCCAGGAGACAATCCCCTGGCACGTCTGGCCCGTTGGGAAGGTGTAGCTCAGGCGGCCATTTTTCTGGGGCTCCTCTCCCATGAGCAGTTGGGAATTTCCGGTGCTTTCCAGGTAGCCGGTTACGATCTCACCGCCGATGATCATCAGATTGGCATCGGTGTCTTTCATCGCCCTTTTAAATTCCGGTTCCCCTCCGGGCAGGTCGTAGCAGATCACGTAATCATATTGGTCCAGCACCGCCGCGCACTGCTCCGGGGTGCCGTAATCCACGATTTTGCCCATGGCCGCGCCCAAGGTGACCAGCCTTTCCACGCTCTGCCGGGCAGTGTCCTCCAGACTCCGGCTGTGGACCAGCAGGATATCCCCGCTGCCGTCGGGGAGAAACGCCGTTTCCGGTTCCACCGCCCCGGCACAGACCGGCGAAAGCAGCAGCGCCAGCAGCACCAGGCAGAGGGCGATCCCTCGGTTAAACATCATACTGCATTTCATTTTCGGCCTTCTTTTTCAGCTCAATGGCATTGGCCACGGTGCCCTCTTGATACTCAAAAATACCAAACCGAACCTCCACCCGCAGCGCCCGGTTCAGAATCCGCCGGAAATCGCCTGTCTTTTCCAGGCGTTCAATAATCCGCCGCTTGATGATCTCCGCGCCAGCCTTGTCGCAGGTGCAGATGATGCCCATTCTTCCCTCTTCATCCAGGGCGAACAGCCGGTCCTCCAGGCGGATGCTGTCCTCCAGCAGCTGCACCAGAATCACCCGAAGCTGGTCAAACTGGGCGGAGGTGAGGATGCTGGAGAGCTCATCCTTATAGCGCAGCTCCAGCAGCATCAGCGTTACCGGGACAAGATTCCGCTTGCTGAAAGCAATCTGCCGCTCCAGATCGATGTACATGCTCTTCAGGTTATACAGCCCGGTGACCCGGTCCACCATCACCTGCTCATGGAGCTGCTTTTCCAGCATTTCGGCAATCACCTCCGCCTGGTAGGTGCTTCTCATAAACACCACCAGAGCGGCAATGGTAATCATGGGTACAAACAGCCAGGCATAGCTGATCAGCGAAATCTCATTGCCCAGCAGAAAGCCCATATAGATTTTATATGCGGCATAAAAGCAGGTTTGGACAGCGCACAGAATAATTGCCAGATAATGAAACCGATAGGCGGCCAGCAGCACCCCGCCGGCCAGGACCAGAAACATGACCAGGTTTTCCATTCTCTGTGCTTCGGAGCCGGAAAAGCCCACCAGCAGCGCCGCAGCCAGGATCCCCGCCAGGAAGAACAGCAGGCCCACATCCTCCATGAGTGCCCGGCGGTTCTTGGCACGAATCTGATCATTCACATTGGATTTTTCCTCACGTTTCTTCATGTTTCCCCTCCAAAATATTCAGCTTGTGAAGGATTTCGGCAATCACATCATACAGCACCAGGTCCAGCACCACCCCCAGGGTCATGCTGAACTGAACCAGCTGGGCATCCCCGCTGCGGCAGATGACCGCCGTGATATCCGCCATGCCGATGCAGGTGATCACCAGCATGGTGACAAAGTAGATATAGTCCCATCGCTGCACCGCCCTCCGGTTAAAGACCTTTCTGCCGGACATGGCGGTAAAGACAATGATCAGCAGCAGCACATAGCCGATGGTGCTGGGCAGGGAGCGCTCTTTAAACATGCTCCAGGCGGACCAGAAAACGCTCTTGCCCATGGCCGGCATTCCGGCGCTCCGTTCGTAGTTTCCGCAGTAATCCCGCCGCAGCCGCAGGGCGGAGCGAACCGCATTGTTCCACATAAATACCAGAGAATCAGGATGCTTCATGTAGTGCAGGGCAACATCCGCCGCCGTGTACCGGTCCAGAAAGCCCTCCTGCAGCGCAGGATTGGAAATCTCCGCAGGGGGATAATAATCATACAGCGACTGGTCAGCCAGCAGCGAATAGGACGCATCAATTCCCATATCCTCCAACGTCTTGTCGGGGGTTTGGGAATCCAGCAGGACTCCCCGGGTGATGGAGTGAACCTTGCTCACATCGTCAAAGGACTCGCCGCACCAATAGAAGCTGAATACGGAAGCTCCGATGAGAATGGCAGCCAGGCCTCCGGCGACGATCCGGCTGGGGCCGCTGAACACCCGGGTGTGGGCCACCAGCAGCACGGCGGTGAGCAGCCCCGCCAGGAAAAACCGCTTTTCCAGCAGGCAGAGCATCAGTCCGGCGGCGGTAATCACCAGCTGCAGCCCCATCTGGGCGGGCTTCTCGGTGTGCAGGCCCATGGAGCCTCCGGCAATGTACAAAAGGCAAATCAGAATGATGGGGTCATTGTAGAGGGAGTTGAAGAAAACCAGATAGGAGATATCGGAAAAAATCAGGACCCCCGCGACGGCCATGACCACCGCCTCAGAAAAGTACTGTACCCGTTCCAGCCCCGCCCGAAGCACCAGATAAACTCCGGGAAGATACAGCATCAAATAGATAGCCGCCAGGAACCGGACATCAAAGAAATTGTCGTTGGTAAAAACCGAATCCAACGCCATGGCCGCATTGACAATCAGATTCTGGGAGGTGTGAATGGGCTCACCGGTGCGGGTCCGCTCATACACCCTTGTAAAATATTCATTGGAGGCAAATTGCTCCGGATCCTCTCCCCGGTCCACCTCCCGGTAGGAAAGGCCGTATTCCAGCATTTTCTGATTACCGATGCTGTCGTTGGCCATGCCCAGGCAGGGGCCCACGAAAAGGGCGATGACGGCGACCACCAGGCAGACCCCGGTGCCGATCAGAGCCAGGAAACGGGGGGTATATCGTTTGGCCATCCATTTGTTGAACTGCCGCCGCCTGGCCCAAAGCATTGCGGCAAACCGGGCCGCCCGCAGCAGCAGCTCCCAGATGTATTTTATGGTTTTCATGCCGTAACATTCCTTTACAGTCAGGATCACTTGGGATTGCAGCCAATCCGGGCATCCGCGGTGTTTCTTTTGGCAGCCGCCGGAAAAAGGTCCGGGGCTGCTTCCCAGGAAAAGAATATGCGCCGATTGCCCATGAATTCCCCCATCTTATTTTAATATCATATCACATTCTATTTTCAACTTCAAGGGATGAATCTTCTTGAGTTTCGGTATATTGAACCTCCAAAGTTATCCACAGGTCAAGAACCAACCAAACAACAAAAAACAAAGCAAAAAAGGAAGAAATTCGCTCCATTTTGTGATATAATTGAATCACCACAAAACAATAAACCAAACAA